>NZ_CP108487.1:0-619929 GCF_036226525.1 Kribbella sp. NBC_01245 | reverse complement strand
CTGCGCCGGAAGCCTTCGGCCGTCTTGTACTCCTCGTTGTCGTTCACCCATCCCCGTCGGGCGAATCGCGACAGCCCGGCGGCGGACACGTTGCGCTTGACGTCCTCGATCAAGTTGAGGCCGTAGCGCTTGCGATCCTCGGTGACATAAGCGAGGCCGTGTCCAATTGCCTCTCGCACCGAGCGAACCTGGATCTGCGAGCCGTTCTTGACGATCCGTCCCGAGATGTTCGTTCCGTACGACCGGCCGAACACGCTCATCGCCAGCTCGGTCCGGCCCGCGCCCATCAGTCCGGCGAGTCCGACGATCTCGCCGCGTCGTACGGACAAGGAGGCGTCGGACACCACGACGCGGCCGCGTTGAGCCGGGCTGTGCACCGTCCAGTTCTCGAGCCGCAGCACCTCGTCACCGATCACCGGCTCGCGAGGTGGGAACCGGTGGGACAGGTCCCGGCCGACCATGCCGGAGATGATCCGATCCTCGCTCACCGGCCCCGCCTGAAGGTCCAGCGTCTCGACCGTGCTGCCGTCGCGCAGGATCGTGACCCGGTCCGCGATCGCCACGATCTCGTTCAGCTTGTGCGAGATGATCACCGAGGTGATGCCTTCGTCGCGCAAACCGCGCAGCAGATCGAGCAGGTGCGCCGAGTCCTCGTCGTTCAGGGCCGCGGTCGGCTCATCGAGGATCAGCAGTTTGACCTGCTTGGAAAGCGCCTTCGCGATCTCGACCAGTTGCTGCTTGCCGACCCCGATATCGAGGACCGGCGTGGTCGGGTTCTCGCGGAGGCCGACCCGGCGCATCAACTCGGCCGCCGCGTAGTTGGTCCGGTTCCAGTCGATCCAGCCCTTCCGGGACTGCTCGTTGCCGAGGAAGAGGTTCTCCGCGATCGACAGTTGCGGGCACAACGCCAGCTCCTGGTGAATGATCACGATGCCCCGGTGCTCGCTGTCGCGAATACTGGAGAACTCGCAAGGCTCACCGTCGAAACGGATCTCCCCCTCGAACGATCCATGCGGGTAGACGCCCGACAGAACCTTCATCAGGGTGGACTTGCCGGCACCGTTCTCCCCACAGATGGCGTGGATCTCGCCCCGGCGGACGGACAGGTTCACGTCGTCGAGCGCTTTCACGCCCGGGAACGACTTCGTGATCCCGCCCATCCGGAGAATCTGGTCAGTCATAGCTACCCGAGCTGCGCCGGCTTGTAGAACCCGGAGTCGACCAAGACCTTCTCGTAGTTGGTCTTGTCGACGATCACCGGCTGCAGGAGGTACGACGGCACGACCTTCACGCCGTTCTCGTAGTCCTTGTCGTTGTTGATCTCCGGCTTGTCACCCTTGAGCACGGCGTCGGCCATTTTCGCGGTCACGGCGGCGAGCTCGCGGGTGTCCTTGAAGATGGTCGAGTACTGCTCGGCGCCGATGATCGACTTCACCGACGCGACCTCGGCGTCCTGACCGGTGACCACCGGATAGGGCTGCCCGGCCGTGCCGTACCCGTTGCTCTTCAGGGCGGACAGGATGCCGATCGACAACCCGTCGTACGGCGAGAGCACGCCGGCCACCTTCGCCCCACCGCCGTACGAGGCGGTGAGCACGTCCTCCATCCGCTTCTGCGCGGTGGCGGCGTCCCAACGGAGAATGGCGACGGTCTTGAAGTCGGTCTGCTTGCTGCGGACCACAAGCGTGCCCTTGTCGAGGTACGGCTTGAGCACCGACATCGCGCCGTTGAAGAAGAAGGTCGCGTTGTTGTCGTCGGGCGAACCGGCGAAGAGCTCGACGTTGAACGGGCCCTTGGCCGAACCCTCGGTCCCGTCGGCGTTCTTCAGCTTCAGCCCGACCAGCAGCGAGGTCGCCTGCTGGACGCCGACCTTGAAGTTGTCGAACGACGCGTAGTAGTCGACGTTCGGGCTGTTGCGGATCAACCGGTCGTACGAGATGACCGGGATCTTGCTGTCCGCCGCCTGCTGCAACTGGGTGGTCAGCGCGGTGCCGTCGATCGACGCGACGATCAGCAGCTTGGCGCCCTTGGTGATCTGGTTCTCGATCTGGTTGGCCTGGGTCGGGATATCGTTTTCCGCGTACTGCAGGTCGACCTGATACCCCGATTTCTCCAGCGCCGCCTTGATGTTCTGGCCGTCGCTGATCCAGCGCTCGGACGACTTCGTCGGCATCGTTACACCGACCAGCCCGCCACCGGCGGTATCAGCAGCCGGTTGATCGACCGTCTTCGCCGAAGAACCGCAGGCCGCCACCACGGCCGTGAATGTCGCCGCCACCAAGAGGGTGGCCGAACGTCTGAATCTCATCGTGTCTCTCCTGTCGAAAGCCCTCTCAGGGCCGCTGGCTTTTGAGAGTGTTACCGCTAACATTACAGACGTCAAGAGCTGCGCCGAACATCTGATCGAACAGGTTCGACCGGGCAGGTCACGGTTTGAAACGGCGCGCATTGACCCCCTGCGAGGTCTTGTCAAGCATTTTTCTGATGGTTAGTTTAACCGTCACTCGAACCCGCTGCGACCCGTCGGCCGCCCAGAGGCGCGGTTCACCCAGCTTGGAGGAAAGTGCCATGGCAAAAGACTTGTCGCAGCTATCGCGTCGCGGATTTCTCGGCATCAGCCTGGCCGCCGGCGTCATCACGATCACCGCCTGCGGAGCCGACAGTGACAAAGGAACGGGAAACTCCGAGGCCGCCAACCTGGTGATGACGGTCTGGGGTGGAGAGCCCGATAAGAAGGCCTACCAGCAGCGCATCGACCTGCTGGTCAAGAAGTTCCCCGAGATCAAGATCACCCTCCAGCTGATCCCCAATGACGGTTATGCGCAGAAGGTGCAGACGATGATCGCGGGCGGCAAGGGCCCGGACATCATGCAGGTCGCCGAGAACGTCAACGTGTACTCGAGCAAGAGCCAGATCATGCCGCTGGACGAGCTGGCGAAGAAGGCCGGCCTCGACGTCGAGAAGCGGTTCGGCACGATCGGCAAGATCTACTCCTACGAGGACAAGATCTACGCGATCCCGGACCGGTCCGGCGCGATGATCGTCTACTACAACAAGGGATTGTTCGACGCCAAGGGCATCAAGGCGCCCGCGGCGGAGTGGACCTGGGACGACGCGTTGAGCGCGTTCAAGGAGCTGACCGTTCCCGGCAAGCAGTGGGGTTACGCGGGCTCGGGCTGGTGGGCCCAGTGGTGGAGCTTCGTCTACCAGAACGGCGGCCGGATCATCGACGACAGCGGCAAGCCGGCCGTCGCCTCCGACGAGGTCATCACGGCACTGCAATGGGCCGGTGACCTCGTCCACAAGCACAACGTCGTACCGAACCCCAAGCAGTACGCCGATATGGGCGCGGACGTCGGCGGCGACCAGGCCTTCGCCTCCGGCAAGCTCGGGGTCAACACGACCGGGTTCTGGGGTATCAGCGGCCTCGCGGAGAGCAAGATCGAGTGGGACGTCGCACCGATGTGGCGCGGTAAGGAACAGGCCGTGACCGCCTTCGGCAGCGGCCTCGCCATCTCCCGCACCGCGAAGAACCCCGAGGCCGCGTTCAAGGCGATCGACTTCCTCACCGCCCCCGAGGCGCAGGAGCAGGTCATCGCCAGCGGACAGGACGTGCCGGCCAGCATCGACGTACAGAAGAGTGAGGCATTCCTCAAGCCCGCCTGGATGAAGACGCCGGTGAACATGAACGTCTTCGCCGAGTCGAGCGCGTTCGTCTACCGGGCGCCGTTCATCCCCGAGTGGAACGAGCTGCAGAAGGCCTTCGACGACGGGCTGGCCAACTTCTGGCTCGGTAAGCAGGACGCTCGCACCGCGCTGACCGCGATTCAGCAGCGGCTCGAGTCGATCGTCAAGCCGGCGGGCTAGGCGATGTCGACGCTCCGGCGCCGGGAAGCGCTGTGGTTCTACCTGTTCGCCTCGCCGTGGATCATCGGCTTCATCGTCTTCCTGCTGGGACCGATGATCGCGTCGATCTACATCTCGCTGACGGACTGGGACTCCTTCACCGCGCCGAAGTGGGTCGGTCTGGAGAACTACACGCGGCTGCTGACCGAGGATCCCATCTTCTGGAAGGCGTTGTGGAACACGGTCTACTACTCGGCGATCTCTGTTCCACTCGGCATCGTCATCGGGTTGTGGCTCGCGAACCTGCTGAACAAGCAGGTTCGCATCCGCAAGGTCTTCCGCACGCTGATCTATCTGCCGACGCTCGTGCCGCTGGTCGCGACGGCGATGATCTTCAAGATGGTGCTCGCACCGTCAGGTCCGCTCAACGATGGTCTCGGCGTGTTCGGGATTACCGGACCGGCCTGGCTGCTCGAGGAAGCGTGGGTGAAACCCGCGTTGATCCTGCTGTCGGTCTGGGGCGCCGGTAGCGCGACGGTTCTGTTGCTCGCGGCAATGAAGGGTATTCCGCGGGAGTTGTACGAGGCGGCTGAGGTGGACGGCGCGGGACCGGTCCGGCAGTTCTGGAGCATCACCGTTCCGCAGCTGACGCCGATCATCTTCTTCAATCTCGTGATGGGGTTGATCGGCTCGTTCCAGGTGTTCTCCCAGGTGTACATCCTCACCGCGCCGAATCAGGGCGGGCCGAACAACGCGAGCCAGATGATGGTGCCGTTGCTGTTCGACGAGGCGTTTTCCTTTTACCACATGGGTTACGCGTCGGCGATCTCGTGGATCTTGTTCGCCGTGATCCTGCTGTTCACGTTGATCGCTTTCCGTTCCACCCGACGCTGGGTGTTCTACGAGACCGAGGTGAAGTGATGGCCGTCGCCGTCTCCCCCATCGCACCGCCGCCTTCCACCACCACGCCGCCGCCGCCGGAACGGGTCCGCAGTACGACCCGGACCGTGCGGGCGTTCCGGGCGACACCGTTCACGTACGCGACGTTGATCGTCGTCTCGGCGATCCTGTCGGTGCCGTTGGTCTTCGTCGTCTCGATCGCTTTGTCGAGCGATCAGAGCGTGACCGCGAACGCCTTCACGATCATCCCGCGCGAGTTCCACTGGGAGAACTTCACCCGGGTGTTCGGCACCGATCTGCCGATGCAGCGGTTCCTGCTGAACTCGATCATCATCTCGGTCGGCGCGGTGATCGGTCAGGTGCTGTCCAGCGGCCTGGTCGGCTACGCGTTCGCGCGCTTGCGGGCGCCGGGCAAGAACGTGCTGTTCCTGATCGTCATCGCGACGATGATGATCCCGGCGCAGATCACGATGATCCCGCAGTTCATCCTGTTCAAGGAGCTCGGCTGGGTGAACACGTTCCTGCCGTTGATCGTGCCTAACTTCTTCTCGAACGCGTTCAACGTCTTCCTGGTCCGGCAGTTCGTGGCCCGGCTGCCGAGCGAGATCGACGAGGCCGCGATGGTGGACGGGCTCGGCTTCTTCGGCATCTACCGGCGGATCATGTTGCCGATGCTCACGCCGGTGCTGATCGCGATCGGCATCTTCACCCTGACCGCCACCTGGGGTGACTTCATGGGACCGCTGATCTATCTGAACGACGAGTCGAAGATCCCGCTCGCGTTGGGAGTGCAGTACATCACCAGCACCTCGCAGGCGTTGCAATCGCCGCCGTGGAACCTGGTGATGGTCGGCTCGATCCTGCTCACCCTGCCGATGATCGTCGTCTACTACCTAGGTCAGCGATATCTGTACGAAATGGATATCGGCGGCGGAAGCGCGGGGGTCAAGTGACCACGATTGAGCTCGATGCCCGCGGCATCCGGATCGACGGCAAGCCTCTCGTCGTACTGTGCGCGTCGTTGTTCTACTTCCGTCTTCCGCGGGAGCAGTGGCAGGCGCGGCTCGAGCAGGTGCGCGCGTCGGGGTATACGTGCGTCGACGTCTACCTGCCGTGGAACTTCCACGAGGTCGCGCCCGGCCAGTGGTCGTTCGACGGCAGGCGTGATGTCGCGGCCTTCCTCGATCTCGCGCAGGAGGCCGGGCTGTACGTCGTCGCGCGACCTGGGCCGTACATCTGCTCCGAGTGGGACGGCGGCGCGCTGCCGGCCTGGCTCGGCCTCGATCCCGACTTGCGCGTACGCCAGAACGAGCCGCGCTTTCTGGCGCAAGTGGCGGCCTGGTTCGACCAGGTGCTGCCGCTCCTGGCCGATCGCCAGCACTCGGCGGGTGGCCCGGTCATCATGGTGCAGCTGGAGAACGAGTTGGACTTCTTCGACTGCGATGACCGCGCGGGCTACCTCACTGCGCTTCGCGATCAGGCGATCGGCCACGGCATCGACGTACCGCTGATCGCTTGTGCCGGGCAGGGCGATATCTCCGGCGCCACGGGAGACGTCGCCGGCGTCGTACCGGCGTGCAACTTCTATCCGAACGACGACTCGCCGCAGATCGAGGCAGAGGTACGGCGTTATGCCGGGCTGCTGGCGGATCGCGAGCTGCCGCTGCTCATCATGGAGACGAATCGGCGGCATCGGACGCTGCGACGAATGCTGGCGAGTGGGGCATCGTTGATCGCGCCTTACCTCCAGTCGTCCGGGTGGAATTTCGGCTACACGCCGTCCACCGGGAACTGGGGACAGCCCGGCAATTTCATGAGCCACGGCTACGACTTCGGTGGTTACGTCTCATCTACTGGTGTAGAACGACCTGAGTACGCCGAGGCGCAGGTGCTCGCGCGGGTGGTCGACGCACTGGGACCACGGCTGGCGCAAGCGACATCGGGGGTTTCGAGGGTGGAGGTGGTGGCCGATTTCCCGACCAGCTCGTCGGTGTCGGCGCTCGACTTGTACGGCGGTGGGCAGCTGATCGCCGTACCGAATCTGGGCGAGTTGGACGGTCACGCGGTGGTTGGTGGTGTCCGGGTTGCTGTCGCGGCAGACTCGTGTCCGCTCATGCTGGTCGATTTGCCCTTGCAGGACGTGGTTTTGACGCTGGCGTCCGCGGATTTGGTCGCCGTGTCGGAGGGCGAGTTGGTGTTCTCGTCGGCGGTGCCGGTGACGGTGGTGCTTGGCGAGACTCGCGTCGAGATCCCGGTGGCGGAGCGTCTTACGGTCGATGGGTTCGAGCTGGTTGTGCTGGCGCCGGTTCACCTCAACGGAGACAGCACCGAGGAGGCGTTGCCTGTCGTACGGGCGGTGCGGCGGCGGGCGGGTGTTGCCCCGGCGAAGGAGGCCGGCACGCATGAGGTGCCGCCGACGTTGGAGTCGCTCGGCGTATATCGCGGGCGTGGAACCTACGCGGCGTCAGTGGATCTGACCGGGGTTGACGAGCTGCTCGTGGTGGGTGCGAGCGATATCGTCGACCTGTCCATCGCGGGTCGCGTTCACCCGACGATCGCGGGTTTCGGGGCGACACAGCGGATCGACGTACGCGCTCGGACGGGCCTTACGAAGATCCACGCGACCGTTGAGATCTGGGGACACGCGAACTTCGACGACGTACGGCTGCCGGCCCTGTGCCTCGGTGCGCTGCGCGGACTCGGCACGGTCTGGACGGTCCAGAGCGCGCAGGACTTGTCGGCGCTTTGGACGGTCGACGGTCATTGGGCAGGTACGCCCGTCCGAGATCTTGGTGGCTGGAGCAGCACCCGGGTCGGCGTGCCGATCACCTATACGCGTCGCGTCGACTTGCCGACCGCATCAGCCCTGCGTCTAGACGGCGTGGACGAACCGGTGCACGTGACCGTGGACGGCGGTGACCCGATCACCGTCCACACCGAGAACCCCTGGGTGATGCTGCCGGCCGGAACCGGGCAGGTCTCGGTGACGCTGCCGCACAACCCCAGCGGCGGAGGCCTTCGCGCGGAGCTGCTGACGCTCGCCCCGGTCACCGGCTGGTCGTGCACCACGCAAGACGACGCCCTGCTAACGGCGTACGCCTCGGCCGGCGGTCCCGCGACGGAGCTCGAGCTGCCGCTGACCCTGGAACCAGGGCAGGAAGTCTGGCTCGACGTCGACCTGCCCGTGGCCGAGACAGGCATGCTGTTGCGGGTAGAGGGATCGCAATTGCGCGTGACCGGGTGGGCGTCCGGGGAATGCCTCGGGCGGGTCTGGGTCGGCGATCGGCCGGCGTTCTCGGGTGGTGATCCCGATGCGCTGTGGATCCCGCGGGGCTGGTCAGGATTGACCCTGCTGGTCAGGGGCGTCGACGGGCCGGATGAGCCGCAACTACGTAGGCTGGCCCTGACGGGCTAGACCAGAACAACCAAGGGGGAAACAGTGCCGCGGCAGACGTCCCGGGACCTTCGGAACGAGAGTCGTTTCGAGGTTCTGCATGCGCTCTTCGAGATCGGGCCGTCCACTCGTCAGGAGATCGTCCGGCACACGGGCCTCAGCCCGGCGACGGTCGCGACCCTGGTCACCGAGTTCCTGGCCGAGGGCGTGCTGCGGATCGCGACGGTCGAGCGCAGCACCGTCGGCCGCCCGTACGAGCGACTCACCATCAACCCCGATCGCGGCCGCATCATCGGCATCGACGTCGCCGAGACGTACGTCGATGCCACCGTCTTCGACCTCGCCCTCGGCCCACTCGGCCACGGCGAGGTCGCGCTGGACGAGCACGAGAACGACCCGGCGTACGTCGTCGACGGCATCATCCGCGCGATCGACTCGGCCGTCGAGACCACTGGCACCGAGCGCGACCGGATCATCGGCGTCGGTGTGAGCATGCCGGGCCAGGTCCGGCCGGACGCGGGCGTCTCCGTCTTCGCGCCGAACTGGGACTGGCACGACGTACGCATCGAGGAACTGCTGGAGAAGCGCCTCGGGAGTTCGGTGTACGTCGACAACCCGCTGAAGGCGGTCGCGTTGGCCGAGATGTGGTTCGGCGTCGGCCGGGTCGCCGGGAGCATGGCGGTCGTCAATCTCGGCACCGGCGTCGGCGCGGGGATCGCCGTTGACGGCGCGTTGATCCGCGGTGCGACCAACAACGCGGGCGAATGGGGTCACACCCTGCTGCAACTGGATGGCCGGTTGTGCCGATGTGGTCGGCGTGGGTGCGTCGAGGCCTACCTCGGCGTACACGGTCTGGAGATGTCGCTCGCCGAGATCGACCCGGCCCATCCGGCGCTCCAGCAGCCCCTGCAACGCGGCTTCGTCGACGCGGTTGCCGAAGGGCTCGTGGCCGGCGATCCCGCGCTGACGGAGCTCGCGCGCCGTACGTCGCACTACCTCGCGGCCGGGCTCGGCGATCTCGTCAACCTGCTCAACATCCCGTACGTCACCCTCACCGGCTGGACGTCGGCCGCCCTCAGCGAGTGGCTCATCCCGGCTTTGCTCGAAGAACTACCCGACCACGTGCTGCCGGGGTCGATGCAAGGCCTGACCGTCGAGGCGTCGAAGGTGCCCGGCAACGCGGTCGCCCTCGGCATGGCGGCGTTCACCCTGGAGCAATTCCTCGGCCGCCTCGGCCTAGCCAGCCCCGCCAGCACCCCCACCATGCGCCGCCGCCTCCGCCCACCCGCCTAGCTCCCGCCCCTCCCCCCTTCTTTGCGACGAAGGGGCAACCTGGGTCTACCTGACACGGATTCGGCCCCTCTGTCGCAGGAGGGGCCGTACTCGCCAGTTGGCAACGAAAGATGGCAGGCTACCCACCGACGCCCATGCCCGGGGTCTCGTAGTCGACGCCTTTCGGAGGTTGAAACACCCGTGTTCTCGCGCATTGCCATCGTCAACCGGGGTGAGGCCGCCATGCGGCTCATCCACGCTGTCCGCGACCTCAACGCTCAGGCGGGTCCCGGCGGGCACCGAATCGAGACGATCGCGCTGCACACCGAGGGCGAGCGGCGGGCGATGTTCGTGCGCGAGGCGGACCACGCGTACGACCTCGGCCCGGCCGTCAACCGGCCCTACCTCGACTACGCCGTACTCGAGAAGGCCCTGCTAGAGACCAAGGCCGACGCGGCGTGGGTCGGCTGGGGATTCGTCGCCGAAGACCCGAACTTCGCCGAGTTGTGCGCCCGGATCGGCGTGACCTTCATCGGCCCGAGCCCCGAGGCGATGCGGAAACTCGGCGACAAGATCGGCTCCAAGCTGATCGCCGAGGAAGTTGGCGTGCCCGTCGCACCGTGGAGCCGCGGTGGCGTCGACACCCTGGAGGACGCCAAGGCGGCGGCCGCGCGGATCGGCTACCCGCTGATGCTCAAGGCAACGGCCGGCGGTGGCGGTCGCGGGATCCGGATGGTCGCGTCCGACGCCGACCTTACCGACGCGTACGAGCGGACTCGCGCCGAGGCCGAGCGCGCCTTCGGCTCCGGGATCGTCTTCCTCGAACGGCTCGTCACCGGCGCCCGCCATGTCGAGGTCCAGGTCATCGCCGACGGCCAGGGCACCGCGTGGGCGATCGGCGTACGGGACTGTTCGATCCAGCGACGCAACCAGAAGGTCATCGAGGAGTCCGCGTCACCGGTTCTCGACCACGCGCAGACGGAAGAGGTCAAGGCCAGCGCCGAGCGGCTCGCCATCGCCGTGGGTTACGCCGGCGCGGGCACGGTCGAGTTCCTCTACCACCCTGCCGAGCGGTTGTTCGCGTTCCTCGAGGTCAACACCCGGCTCCAGGTCGAGCACCCGATCACCGAGGCGACGACCGGCACCGACCTGGTCAAGCTCCAGATCCATGTGGCGTCAGGCGGCCGGCTGGAGGGCGAGAAGCCGGTCGAGATCGGCCACGCCGTCGAGGCCCGGCTCAACGCCGAGGACCCGGACCGCGACTTCGCGCCCTCGGCGGGCCGTATCGCCCTGCTCGATCTGCCGTCCGGCCCGGGCATCCGGGTCGACACCGGCGTCGGTGAGGGTGACTCGATCCCCGCCGACTTCGACTCGATGATCGCCAAGATCATCGCCTTCGGCCGCGACCGCGACGAGGCTCTCGCGCGCCTGCGCCGGGCCATGACCGAGACGACGGTCGTGATCGAGGGCGGTTCGACCAACAAGAGCTTCGTGCTCGACCTGCTCGACTCGCCGGAGGTCATCGACGGCAGCGCCGACACCGGCTGGATCGACCGCGTCCGCACCCAGGGCCGCCTCGTCGCGCACCGGCACTCCGGCGTCGCCTTGGTTGCCGCGGGCATCGAGGAGTACGAGACCGAGGAGGCCGTCGAGCGGACGCGCCTGATCGAGACCGCACGCGGCGGCCGTCCGCAGGTGCAGCACCGCACCGGTCGCGCCGTCGACCTCAAACTGCGCGGTACGGCGTACAAGCTGACCGTCTCCCGGATCGG
This sequence comes from Kribbella sp. NBC_01245, assembly GCF_036226525.1. Classification (NCBI taxonomy): domain Bacteria; kingdom Bacillati; phylum Actinomycetota; class Actinomycetes; order Propionibacteriales; family Kribbellaceae; genus Kribbella; species Kribbella sp. NBC_01245. The sequence continues at coordinate 608,745 of NZ_CP108487.1, read as the reverse complement.
CTCGCACCGGTTCCGCGTCGTCATTGCCGCGGGTACGACGGAGCAGACCGTCGACGCCGAGATCGACCGCATCGACCAGTACAAGAGCCGCATCACCATCGGCGGACGTACTCTCCGGCTCGTCACCGCGACCCACGGGTCGATCCAGCTGGTCGAGGTCGACGGGGTGACCCATCGCGTCAGCCTCGACGAGGGCGGCGTGCTGCGTTCGCCGTCGCCGGCGCTCGTCGTGGCGACGCCCGCCGCCGTCGGCGATGAGGTCGCGGCCGGTTCGCCCGTGCTCGTGCTCGAGTCGATGAAGATGGAGACGGCCCTCTCCGCGCCGTTCGCCGCCCGCGTCAAGGAACTGCTCGTCTCGATCGGCAGCCAGGTCGAGACCGGCGCCCCGCTGGTCCGGCTCGAGCCCGTCGGCGACGGCACGCAGCTGGCCGCCGTGGTCGAGGAGGAGCCGGTCGACCTCGACCTTCCGAACGGCAGCTCGCTCCCCCGCGACCTGGCCGGCCGTGCTGCCCGCAACCGCGGCGACCTGACCGCGATGCTGCTCGGGTACGACGTCGACCCGCGCGACGAGGGCCGCACCCTGCGGACGTACCTGGAGGAGCGCGACAGCCTCGTCACCGAAGGCGTTTCGCCGTTGCAGGCCGAGCTCGCGATCGTCGAGGCGTTCGCCGATTTCGCCGAGCTGTCGCGCAACCGGCCCGCGGATGAGGACCTGCACCTGGAGAACCGCGTGCACAGTCCGCGCGAGCACTTCCATACGTACCTGCAGAGCTTCGACCCCGAGCGCGGTGCACTGCCGGAGGACTTCCGCGCCAAACTCGGCCGCGTCCTGCGCCATTACGGCGTGACCGACCTCGACCGTACGCCTGAACTCGAACAAGCCGTGTTCCGCGTCTTCCTCGCCCAGCAGCGGTCGGCGCCCGAGGTCCAGCTCGTCACGGCCCTGCTCCAGCGGTGGATCAGCGAGCCGGCGCCGCTCGAGGGGATCGCGCACGACGTACTCGATCGTCTGGTCACCGCGACGCAGCTCCGCTTCCCCGTCGTCGGCGATCTCGCGCGCAGCGTGCGGTTCCGGTGGTTCGACCAGCCGCTCGTCGACGCGGAGCGCGAGAGCGTGCTCGGTGGCGTCCGGGACCAGCTCGTCGCCATCGCCGGGATGCCGGCCGGGCCCGACCGCGACACCCATATCGACGCGCTCGCGGCGATTCCCGAGCAGATCGTCCGGTTCCTTGCCGAGCGGATCGAAGGCGGCGTGCTGCCGGCCTGGGAGCCGATGCTCGCGGTGCTCATCAAGCGGCACTACCGCGAGCACTCCCTCCGCGACCTGCGCGAGGTCGGCGTGGACGGGCGGCCGTTCGCCGTCGCCGCGTACACCCTCGACGACCGGCCCAGGCACCTGGTCACGACCATCGGCCGGGTCGACGAGCTGACTCCGGGCAGCGAGCTCGTCGAGGCCGTCGAGGCCCAGCTCGCGACCGCGCCGGAAGGCCATCAGGGCGTCGTCGACCTCTACCTCGCGTGGTCCGACGCACCCGAATCGCCCGAGGAGGCGTCGGCCGCGCTCGCGGACCGGATCGCCCAAATCGGCTTCGCCCATGACGTACGACGCGTCGCCGTAGCCGTGTGCCCGGGCGGCGATCGGCCCGTCGGGTACTTCACGTTCCGGCCCCAGCCGGACAAGACGATGGCCGAGGACGCGCTCGTTCGCGGCGTGCACCCGATGGTGGGCCGGCGGCTCAACCTGTGGCGGCTGCGCGAGTTCGACGTCACCCGGCTCGAGGCGCCCGAGGACGTACTGCTGTACCGTTGTGTTGCCCCGGGCAACGAGTCTGACCAGCGACTCGTCGCGCTCGCGCAGATCCGCCAGCTCGCCGTCGTACGGGATGAGGAAGGCCGGGTGGCCGGGCTCCCCCACGCTGAGCGTGCGATCGCGAACTGCCTCGAGGCGATCCGCCGGGCCCGGTCCGCGAGTGGTGCGGCCGGCGCGCGGCTCGACATGAACTACGTGTGGGTTCACATCTGGCCCGCCATCGACGCCGACGTACAGCAGTTGACGTCGCTCAAGGACAAGATCGCGCCCGTCACCGCGGGAGCCGGTATCGAGGAAGTTCTCGTCGCCGGCACGATCGCCTTCCCCGACGGCGCCGAGGTGCCGATGGCCGCGCGGTTCCACTACCAGCCCGGTTCCGGTGTCGTCACGTCGATCGAGGGTCCCCCGACCGAGCACCTCAAGCCGCTAGACGACTACCGGCAGAAGGTCGTGCTGGCCCGGCGTCGTGGCGTCGTCTACCCGTACGAGCTGCAGGCGATGATCGCCGGCCCAGGCGGTACGGCGACCGAGTACGACCTCGACGACACCGGCAAGCTCGCGCCCGTCGACCGTCCGTACGGTCACAACAAGGCGGGCATCATCGCGGGCGTCATCTCGACCCCGACCGAGCGCTATCCCGAGGGCGTCAAGCGCGTGCTGCTCTGCGGCGACCCGTTGCGCGCGCTCGGCGCCGTGTCCGAGGCGGAGTGCGCGCGGATCATCGCCGCGCTCGATCTCGCGGAGTCGATGGACGTACCGGTCGAGTGGTTCGCGGTCTCCGCGGGCGCCCGGATCTCGATGGACTCCGGCACCGAGAACATGGACTGGGTCGCGAAGGCGCTCAAGCGGATCGTCGAGTTCACCCAGGCGGGCGGTGAGATCAACATCGTCGTTGCCGGGATCAACGTCGGCGCCCAGCCGTACTGGAACGCCGAGGCGACGATGCTCATGCACACCAAGGGCATTCTCGTCATGACGCCGGACAGCGCGATGGTGCTCACCGGCAAGCAGTCGCTCGACTTCTCCGGTGGCGTCTCCGCCGAGGACAACTTCGGCATCGGTGGATACGACCGGGTGATGGGGCCGAACGGGCAAGCGCAGTACTGGGCGCCGGACCTGGCCCGTGCGATCGGCATCCTTATGACGCATTACGACCACACGTACGTCGCCCCCGGCGACACCGGCCCGCGTCGTGCGGTGACTAGCGACCCGTTCGATCGCGACGTCACCGTCTACCCGCACAACCCGGCCGACTCGGGGTTCACGACGATCGGCGACATCTTCTCCGCCGAAACGAACCCGGACCGCAAGAAGGCGTTCGACATCCGCACGGTGATGGCGGCCGTCGCCGACCAGGACCACGCGACACTCGAGCGCTGGTCCGGTATGGCCGACGCGGAGACCTCAGTCGTGTACGACGCACACGTCGGCGGTATCCCGGTCGCGCTGATCGGCATCGAGTCGAAATCCGTCGCACGACGCGGATTCCCGCCCACCGACGGGCCGGACCTCTACACCGCGGGCACGCTCTTCCCGAAGTCGTCGAAGAAGACGGCCCGCGCGATCAACGCCGCCAGCGGGAACCGGCCGGTCGTCGTGATCGCGAACCTGTCCGGCTTCGACGGATCGCCCGAGTCGATGCGCAACCTGCAACTCGAGTACGGCGCGGAGATCGGCCGGGCCATCGTCAACTTCGACGGGCCGATCGTCTTCTGCGTCGTCTCCCGGTACCACGGTGGCGCGTTCGTCGTCTTCTCCAAGGCGCTCAACCCGCGCATGACGGTGCTCGCGGTTGAAGGCTCGTACGCCTCGGTCATCGGTGGTGCCCCCGCGGCAGCCGTCGTCTTCACGCGTGACGTCGACGGCCGTACGGCGAAGGACCCGCGCGTCAGCTCGATCGAACACCAGCTCGCCGAGGCGTCCGGGGCGGAACGCGCCTCCCTCGCCACGCAACTCGCCGACACCCGGCGAGACGTACGCAGTGAGAAGCTCGGCGAGGTCGCAACGGAGTTCGACCGGGTCCACAACATCCACCGCGCCGTCGCCGTCGGCTCGGTCGACGAGGTCATCGCCGGCTCCGACCTCCGCCCCAAGATCATCGCGGCCCTGGAATCCGGCCTCGCCTGAGGAATTCGATCTCGGTCGAAAGCCTGCTACCCGCCTCCGGCACCGCTCGGAGGCGGGTAGCGGGCCGATTCGCCCTGCCAGCAGCGTGAAACCAGTCGTGGCACAACCCCACGCCGGTTGAGGAACTAATTCACCAGCGTCGAAACCGTTGAGGTAGTACCCCCGTTCGCCGACATTCAGGTGGTCGAATCTGGGGAGGTTCCATGTCAACACGCGTTCTGCGTGGTGCGCTGGCCACGGTGGTCGGGCTCACGCTGGTGGTCGGGCTGAATGCTCCGGCCGGGGCCGTTCCGGCGCCCACCAAAGCCGAGCCACTGTTCAAATCAGCCAAGGTGAAGTCCGTCCGCGGCTCGGACTACCAGGTGAAGCCACGGCAGCCCGATCTCAACGTTGACGTCGTGAAGACGCCTGCCGTGGTCTGGCCGTCAGCCGGCACCGCTGAGGTCGCCTTACCCGCGACCACCTGGGACGCGCGGCTCTCCGGCGTACTGCCCGCCAAGAAGGCGGCCGGCACGCTGCCGCTCGCGATCGGGCCGGCCACCACCGACGGCAGCGCGCCCAGCAAGGTCAAGGTGGACCTGCTCGGCAAACGCGGCGCCTCCCTGCTCGTGAAACTCACGAACACCGATAAGGCGAAGGCTCGAGGCAAGGTTGCGCTGGAACTCGACTACCAGGCGTTCCGGCACGCGTACGGCGGCGACTGGGCGAGCCGGCTACGGCTGGTCCAACTCCCGGCTTGCGCGGCGGCGACGCCCGTTCCGGCCGGTTGTGCCGGTACGCCGCTGAAGACCCGCAACACCGGATCAGGCAAGCTCAGCGCCGACGTACCCGCTGATGGTCTGTTCGCGATGGAAGCGGCCGCGGCCGGACCGGCCGGCGACTTCGGCAACACCAACCTCTCCCCCACCGCCTCCTGGTCGGTCGGCGGCTCGTCGGGCGACTTCAACTGGCAGTACCCGATGCGCACGCCACCCGGTACCGGCGGCCCCACCGCGCAGATCAGCCTGGGCTACTCCTCGGGCAGCGTGGACGGCCGGACCTCGGGCACCAACAACCAGTCGTCCTGGGTCGGTGAGGGCTTCGAGCTGTCACCGGGCGGCTCGATCGAACGTCGCTACGCTTCCTGCTCGTCCAAGAGCGAGCAGACCGGCAACAACGGAACCAGGGCCGTCGGCGACCTGTGCTTCGCGACCGACAACGCGACCTTCACCCTGAACGGCAAGGGCGGTGAGCTGGTGAAGGACGACGTCACCGGCCAGTGGCGCCCGAAGGCCGACGACGGCACCAAGGTGGAGCGGCTGTCCGGCGCCGACAACGGCGACCAGGGCGGCACCGACGCCGAGAAGGGTGAGCACTGGCTCATCACGACCAAGGACGGCACCAAGTTCTACTTCGGGCTGAACAAGATCCCGAGCCCCAACGCTCAGGCGACCAACTCGGCGTGGACCGTCCCGGTCGCGGGCAACCACGGCGGTGAGCAGTGCAACAAGGCGGCCTTTGCCGACTCGTTCTGCCAGCAGGTCTACCGCTGGAACCTCGACTACGTCGTCGACCCGCACGGCAACACCATGTCGCTGTTCTACGACGTCGAGAAGAACAACTACGCCCGCAACGGCACCGAGACCACGGTCAGCACCTACGACCGGGCCGGCAACATCAAGCGGATCGACTACGGCCAGACCGCCGGCGAGGTATTCGCCGAGAAGCCGGTCGCGCGGGTCCACTTCGACACCGCCGAACGGTGCGTCACGGGCGCCAACTGCGCTCCCGCGGACTACTTCGACACCCCGCTCGACCAGGAGTGCACCAGCACCACCCGCTGCACCCGGTTCGGGCCGACCTTCTGGACCAAGAAGAAGCTCAGCAAGGTCCGCACCGAGGTCTGGCGCGGCACCGCGTTCTCACCGGTCGACAGCTGGACGCTGCGGCACAGCTTCCCGAACCCCGGCGACAACACCGGGCCGCGACTGTGGCTAGAAGCCCTCACCCACATCGGCGAGGTCGGCGCTGCGGTCAACACGCCCGAGGTCAACTTCGACAAGGTCGCGATGAACAACCGGGTCGACGACGGCACCGGCCAGCCCCTGCTGGACTGGTTCCGCATTCGTGCGATCCACTACGGCTCCGGCGGTTCTCTCGCCATCTCCTACTCGGAGAAGGACTGCAGCCTGCCGGGCAACGTCCCGGCCGTGGACAACAACAACCGCCGTTGCCACCCGATGAAGTGGACCCCGCCCGGTGCCACCGACGAGCGGGAGGACTGGTTCCACAAGTACGTCGTCACGTCGGTGACCGAGTCCGACCGCGTCAGCGGCATGGTGCCCGTGGAGACCAGGGTCACCTATCCCGAGGGCCCGGCCTGGCGCCACGATGACGAGGACGGTTTGGTCGAGATCGGCCGCAAGACCTGGTCGCAGTGGCGTGGTTACAAGCGGGTCATCGTGACCAAGGGCAACCCGTCCGGACCGCAGTCGGTCACCGAGCACCGCTACTTCCAGGGCATGGACGGCGACAAGCTCATGAACGGCGCCGTCAAGGACGTCAAGCTGGTCGACTCCACCGGCGCGACGATCGAGGACGCCAACGTGCTGGCCGGCCAGGAGCGGGAGAGCAGCAAGCTGCTGAACGGCGCGATCGCCGAACGCACCATCACCGAGCCGTGGGTATCGCAGGCGACCTCGACGCGGACCCGCGACTGGGGCACCACGAGTGCGTTCAAGGTCGAGCAGAAGTCCGTCCGCGGCTGGGAGGCCAAGCCCGGCGGCGGTTTCCGCGAGACCTCGGCCAAGAACGAGTACAGCAGCACCGGTCTGCTCACCGAGGCGACCAATGCCAACGACCTGACCACGACGGCTGACGACACCTGCACGCGGTTCGAATACGTGAGCAACGCGGCCCAGGGCATCACGGAACTGCCGTCGCGCACCCAGACGGTCGCCAAGGCCTGTGACCAGCCGTGGACCAAGGACGACGTCATCTCCGACGAGAAGGTCCAGTACGAAGGCGGCGCCACGCCGACCGAACCCAAGCCGATCGCGTCCCAGCGGCTGTCCGGTTTCACCAGCGCCGGCGAACCGACGTACGAAACGCTGGGCACCACGACGTACGACGAGCACGGCCGGAAGGAATCCGAGACCGATGCGAAGGGCCGGACCACGCGGTACGACTACTTCCCGGCCGACGGGCCGGTCACCAAGACCACGGTGACCCTGCCCAACGGGCACACGACGAGCACCGAGCTCGACCCGGCGTGGGGTCAGGCGAAGAAGGTCATCGACGTCGCCGGTCGCGAGACCGTATCGAAGCGGGACGGTCTCGGCCGGATCGCGAAGGTCTGGCTGCCCGGCCGCGCGGAGTCGGCGACGCCCAACGTCGAGCACACCTACTTCGGTGGCGTCGACGAGCCCGGCGTCGTGCAGACCAAGAGCCTGCAAGCCGATGGATCCGTCGAGACGACGTACGAAATCCTCGATGGCCTGCAGCGGAAGCGGCAGATCCAGAAGGCATCCGCCGACGGTATCGGGCGCGTCATCACCGATATCGAGTACGACTCACGCGGTCTGCAGGTGATCGAGAACACTCCATACTACAACGACGCACCGCCCGGAAACGTGGTCTTCGACCCCATCGAGGAAGAACTGCCGGCGCGCAAGTCGACGACGTACGACGCACTCGACCGGCCGGGCAAGGAGTCGTTCTGGTCGTACAACGAGGAGAAGTGGGCCACCACGCACAGCCACGAACCGGATCGGCAGACCACCAACCCGCCGACCGGTGAGCAGGCGACCACGAAGATCACCGATGTCCAGGGCCGCCAGACCGAATTGCGGACCTACAACACCCCGGACCCGAGTGGCGACTACGACAAGACGAGTTACACCTACACCAAGGCGGGACAGCTGGCCTCGGTCACCGACCCGGCCGGCAATGTGTGGCGCTACACGTACGACGTACAGGGTCGTCGGACAAAGGTCGAGGAGCCGGACCGCGGTACCACCAGCTTCACCTACAACGAACTGGACCAGTTGACGTCGACCACCGACGCCAAGGGCACCAAGTTGTTCTACACCTACGACCTGATCGGCCGTCCGACATCCTCGCGCGAAGGTTCGGTCGACGGGCCGATACGGGTCGAGCGCAGTTACGACACGATCGCCAAGGGCTCGGCGAGTACGTCGACCCGCTATGTGAACGGCCAGGCCTACACCACCCGGGTCACCGGGTACACGGCCGCCGGCCAGCCGACCGGCACGGAGGTCACGATTCCCGCGGCCCAAGGCGGTCTGGCCAAGACCTACTCGACCAGCCAGACCTATACCGACAATGGCCTGCTGAAGACCACCGAGCTACCGGCGGTCGGTGGCCTGCCGGCGGAAACCCTGACGACCACTTACGACAGCAACGACCTGCCGACCGGTATGTCGAGTGAGCTCGGCAGCTACGTCACGGGCTCGGAGTTCAACTCGTACGGCGATCTGACGCTGCTCGAGGTCAAGCCGACCGACGGCAAGTGGCTGCGTCACTCCTACGTGTACGACGAGGCCACCCGCCGCCTGACCCGGGCGATCAGCCAACGGGAAACGCCTGGTCCGCAACGTGTTCTGGACCAGAGCTACAGCTACGACCTCGCGGGGAACGTCACGAAGATCGTCGACGCGCCCGCGACCGGCAGCACGGAGCCGAAGGACACCCAGTGCTTCAACTACGACGAGCTGAAGCGACTGACCAAGGCCTGGACACCGGGCGACGGCAACTGCGCCGTGCAACCGATGGTCGCGAGCCAACTCGGCGGACCTGCGCCGTACTGGCACTCGTGGACGTTCGACAAGATCGGCAACCGCAAGACCGAAACCCGCAACACCGCGGCGGGTGCGACGACCAGCACCTACGAGTACCCGGCCACCGGCCAGCCGCGGCCGCACGCCGTACAGAAGATCACCACGACCGGGCCGGAAGGCACCAAGGTCAACGAGTACGGCTACGACGCGAACGGCAACCAGACCAGCCGGACCGTCGCCGGAGTCGGTGAGACCTTCGACTTCGATCCCGAAGGCAAACTGACCAAGGTCACCAAGGGCAGCCAGGAGACCGAGTACATCTACGACGCCGAGGGCAACCGGCTGCTCCGCAAGGACAGCACCGGAACCACGCTGTACCTCGGCGGCACCGAGGTGCTGCTGAAGCCGGACGGCACCCAGGTCGGAACGCGGCACTACACGTTTGGCAAGCAGACCATCGGCGTTCGCGTTGCCACCTCAGCCGACCCGAGGGGCAAGCTGACCTGGCTCGGCTCCGACCACCACGGTTCGGCGACGCTGATGGTCGACGCGGAGACGCAGGCCTTCCAGCGGCGCCGGATCACCCCGTACGGCGAGGCGCGCGGTGCGGTACCGACCGCCTGGCCGAGCCAGCGGGACTTCGTCGGCGGTACGAAGGACTCGTCGACCGGCCTGGTCCATCTCGGTGCGCGGGAGTACGACCCGACCACCGGCCGGTTCATCTCCGTCGACCCGGTCGTGGATCCGGGCGATCCGCAACAGCTGAACGCCTATGCGTACGCGAACAACAGTCCGGTCAGCTCGATTGATGCCGATGGCAAGCGCTATCGGACCGAAACGGTCACCGAGCTGAAGACGATCGTGCGCTACCACACCAAGCGCATCAAGGAACTGAAGCGGGAGGTCATCACGGTCTACGTCAAGATCGTGATCTACACCTTCCTTTCGAAGGTCGCGACCGCCTTCGGTTTCCATGACTTCGCCCAGGCGCTGGTGGCCGAGGTGGCCCGCCAGGTGACGATCTTCAAGGAGATCATCCGCACGGTTCGGTACCACACCAAGGAAGTCATCAAGATCGTCACCAAACGGTTCATCAAGGAATCCGGCCCGGATGCCCAGGAGATGGCCAAGGCGCTGGCCGCCGCCAGGGCGACGAACTCGAGCGTCGCGGCCCTGGATCGAAGAGTGGACCAGCTGGCCGCCGTGGCCAGGCGGGTCGGTGAACAGGCCAGGGCTGCACAGGCGGCGGCGGAAGCCAACCGCAAGCAGGTCGAAGAGCAGAAGAAGAAGGACGAGGAGAAGGCGAAGCAGCCGCCGCCCCCGGACGAGGAGGCTCTCGGCCGCGACACCTACACCGACAGCGGCATGGCGGTCGGGGCCGCGGTCGGTACGGCGGCAGGTGTGTCGGCCGGCGCGTGGGCCGGTGCGCAGCTCGGTGCCACGGGCGGAACGGTCGCCGGTCCGCCCGGCGTGGTCATCGGTGGCATCGTCGGCGCCTTGGCCGGCGGGCTGGCGGGCTACTGGGGCGGTCGTGGCCTGCACGCCATCGATGTGGCTTCGGAGCAGAAGACCCCGGAGCGGCTTCGCGAGGAAGAGATGTGGCGTGAGAACCCCTGCTCGAATATCTACAACGGTTGCTGAGGATTCTCGATGAGAACGAGACTGGCGATTACCAGTGTCGCGGCGGCGGCTCTACTCCTCCCCTCGCTCGGGCTGACCACGGACTCGGCGGCACAAGCCGCCGGGCCCGTGGGGTCCGGCTCGGTGTCCGCCGAACCGAAAGCGGCCCAGCGGGTTGAGCTGGACCACCTGAAGTCGGAGACGACCCAGGTGTTCCGCGAGCCCTCGGGGCTGCACACGATGGAGCAATACGCGACTCCGGTCCGGGCCCGAAAGGGCCCGGGCTGGGCGCCCATCGACACCAAACTGAAGTTCCAGCCGGACGGCTCGGTCCGGCCCGGCCTGATCGTGACCGACCTGCGGCTGTCCGGTGGCGGCGACGAGAAGCTCGTTGCCCTAGGCAAGAACACCAAGCAGGTCCGGATGGCCTGGCCGGACCGGCTGCCGAAGCCGGTGCTCGACGGCGACACCGCGACGTACCCGGAAGTCTTTCCCGGCGTGGACCTGCGGGTCCGGGTCGAGGCCACGGGCTTCCAGCACGTCTTGGTGGTGAAGAACCGCGAAGCGGCCAAGAACCCCGCACTCAAGCGGTTGCGCTTCCCGATCAGTGGCTCGGGGCTGAAGCTGACCACCAAACCGGACGGTACGACGACTGCCACCGACGCGAGCGGCAAGGCGCTGTTCACGGCCGGCAAGGCGGTGATGTGGGACAGCCCCACCGCCGTACAGCAGCAGGAACCCAGGGCGAAGCACGCCAGTATCCCGACGACCAGATCCGCCCAGGACCTGGTCATCGAGCCGGATCAGAAGTTGCTCAACGCACCGGCAACGCGTTACCCCGTCTATATCGACCCGTCCTGGGCGGTGAACAACTACCTCTGGACCCACGTCAGCGCGGAGTATCAGGATCAGTCCTACTGGGACTACGACCGCGGTGAAGGCGCCAAGGTGGGCAGGTCGTACGACAACGTCATCACCTACCGCTCGTTCTTCCAGTTCGGCGGCGGCGACATCGCCGGCGCACGGGTGACCAGCGGCACGTTCCAGATCTGGCTGGATCACAGCTCCTCGGGATCACCGACCCCGACCGAACTGTGGTGGACCCACGGCATCGACCGGAACCAGCCCGTCACCTGGCGGAACACGGGCGGCCATTGGCGAGCTCATGTGGCCACCGCCAGCGGTAACGCCCGGACAGCAGGCGGACAGCCGGACATGCTGATGTCCTGGACGTCCGACGGGCTCAAATGGGCGGCCCAGCAGGTCGCTGACGCCGGGCAGTCCACGATCACCTTCGGCCTGAAGGCACCCAGCGAGACCGATATCTCGCAGTGGAAGAGGTTCCACGGGCACACCGCGAAGATCGTGATCACCTACAACAACGCGCCGAACAAGCCGAGCCGGGTCAACTTCACCCGGGCCCGGCCCTGCGCTCCGAAAGAGGCGCCGATCGTGGTCAGCTGGCCACTGTCGGGGTACTCGTTCTCCGCGGTGGCGAGTGACAAGGACGGTGACAACCTCACCACCCGGCTGTCGATTCACCAAGCCTCGAACGACGCGCTGACCTACGAGCTCGATTCGGCCACCACCACCTCGGGTTCAGCGTTCGCCTGGCCGGCCATCGATCGCACCAAGCTGGCGGACGGGCAGACGTATTACTACTACGCCCGCAGCAACGACAACGTCCCGGACGACATCGACTTCGGCCCGGCGACCGAGCGTTGCTATTTCACGGTCGATGCCAAGAAGCCGCTCGGCGCGGTACTGGAATCCACGGATTTCCCGGATGGAGAGGCGGCCATTCCGGCCCGGACCGTCGGTACGGTGACGCTGCGACCGGCGCCCGGTGATACCGACGTGGCGGAGTACCTGTACGGCTTCAAGCCGGAGCGGATCACCAGCCGGATCAAGGCGGGCGCGGACGGCACCGCGAAGATCCCGCTCACCGTCTGGCAGACGGCGACCGGGACCATGCCGGCGAAGATGCTTTACGTGAAGGCGGTCGATGCGGCGAACAACGTCAGTGACGAGCCGACCGTCTGGCAGCTGAGCGCCAACAAGCTCACGCAGCTGCCGGCCAAACGCCGCGGTGACGTCAATGGCGACGGCCGCGCGGACCTGTCCGCCGTACTGGATCAGGGCGACGGCAGGACCGCCATCTGGAACATCGTCGCCAAGGACGGTGGGCTGCAGACCGGTCAGCTGGCCTGGGACAGCGGTGCCAACGGCGGTTTCGCGATGTACCGCACGCGGCCGGTCCGCGGTGATTTCGACGGCGATGGCCGCACGGATGCCGTGTTGGTCCGGGAGGAGGCGGGACGGCGGATCGGTATGTACCGGGGGTTGTCGGACAGCGAACGGTACAACTTCGAGTCGGCGCCCGTGTGGCACAGCGGCGCGAACGGCTGGCCGCTGAGCACCGCCCGGATCGTCGCCGGCGACGTCAACGGCGACGGCAAGTCCGACATCGTGGCCCAGTTGAACGTCGCCGGGACGAGCTGGCGCACGCTCACCTTTCTCGGGCCGACGCTCAACGCCCCGACCGAATGGCTGCAGACGACCAGCCCTTGGTCCGGTAGCGCTCCCCTGCTCGCCGATGTTGACGGCGACAAGAACGCCGATCTCGTCGACATGCAAAACGTTGGTGGCTGCCATACGGTCACGCGGTACTTCAAGTCGAGCGGTACGGCGTTCAGCCCGACACCCACCGTCCTGCACGACAGCGGCGCCGGCGCGTACTGCTGGGAACGCAGTAAGCCGCAGGTCGCAGACGTGGATGGTGACGGCAAGGACGACATCGTCACGCTCTACGAGAACAGCGGCACAGACGCCTCGCTGAAGGTGTTCAAGTCCACCGGCAGCGCGTACACCTTGTCCGAGTGGTGGCGCGACACGACCACCTTCGACCCGGCGCGAACAGCTCTGGCCACTGGCGACTTCAGTGCCGACGGCAAGGAAGATGTCGGTCTGATCTACTCGCTGGATGGTGGTGGCCGCGAGGCCTACACGCTCACCTCGACCGGTACGTCGTTCGGGCCGGCCGCCAGTGGGTGGCGGGAGCCGCGGGTCGGCGCGAGCACCGGGCCGAGTTTCGATATCGAGAACCGGACCTACGAGCTGGTCTCCCGGAACACCGGAAAGTGCCTGGATGTCTGGAACAACAACCAGGCCGACGGCGAGCGGCTGGTCCAGCACACCTGCCACGGCGGACTGAACCAGCGGTTCCGGATCAAGCAGATAGCGGGTATCGATCAGTTCGAGATCCAGACCGCGCACTTCCAGGGCAACATCAACGACGGCCGCCCGCGCTGTCTCGATGTCTACAACCAGCTGCATGGCGACGAGGTCGGCGTACTGCAGTGGCCCTGCATGGGCACGTCGAACCAGCAGTTGCGGATCGAGTATCTGGAGGGCAGCAGCTACGACACGGTGGTCAGGCTGAAGTTCGCGCACAGCGACAAGTGCGCGTCACCGGCCGAGGGCAGCACCGGTGAGGCCGTCAGCATCGTCCAGCGGACGTGTGCCGCGGAGGCGAGCCAGCAGTGGATCCTGCGGGCCGGCTTCAACCCCGGCCAGCCGGACGGACAGTTCCGGGTCCGCGCGGTGCACGGCGGCATGACGCTCGACGTCGCGAATTGCGGGCCTGACGCGGAGATGAGGATGTGGGAGTGGGTGCCGGGGAGTCCGTGCCAGCGGTGGCAGTTCCTGCCGCTCGGTGATGACGTTTACAAGATCATCGAGCCCAGTACGGCACAGGCGGTCGACGTACTCGGATGCACTGACGCCCTGGCCCTGCAGGTGGCGACGATGCCGGAGAACGAGGGCTCGTGCCAACGATGGCGGGTCGAACCGGCCTTCGACGGCACGTGGTCCATCACTCAGGAGAGCAACGGCAATTCGCTCGATGTGGCTGGGTGTAATCCGGCTGCCGGCGCCGGACTGATCACCTGGCGCTATTGGAACGGCCCGTGCCAGCGGTGGTGGTTGGACCAGCCGTAACAGCGGCGACGGTACGGCGGACCCGCGCGTCCGCCGTACCGTCGTATCAACCGTCGAGCAGGGATTTCCTTGAGTTCCAGAGACTGCTGAGGAAAGCGTCGAGGGCCTGGTCCAGCATGTGTGCCTTGGCTTTGGCCGGCAGGCGGGAGAATGGTCCGTCGAGCAGTAGGAACGACAGTCCGTGGACCAGTGCCCATGCCGCGACCTCGACGCCGTCGCGCTGGTCTGGCCGGAAGAAGTCCAGGGCGAGCAGTTCGTCGATGCCGCTCCGCAGCATGCCGTGTGCGCCGCCTGGCGGACCGAAGTCCTGCGCTCCCGACTGCTTGGGGTCTGACTGCTGGGGGTCTGACTGCTTGGCTGGGTCGGAGCAGAAGGCCGTGCGGAACAAGCCCGGTTCGGATAGGGCGAAGTCGACGTAGCCGCGGCCGATCGCCTCCAGCCGGTTCACCGCCGCCTGGGCGGGATCGGGCGCGTCGGGCAACCGCGCGAGCCGCTTGCGCATGGCGGTCTCCATCGACGCGAGTGACCGCTCCTTCGCCGCCAGCAGCAGATCCTCGTGACCACTGAAATGCCGGTACGCCGCCGTCGGCGTCACCCCGGCGATACGCGCAGCGGCCCGGACCGTGACGGCGTCGGGCCCGCCCTGCTCGGCGAGCTCGGCCGCGGCTCCGACCAGGGCATTGCGGAGGTCGCCGTGGTGATAGGGCGTTCGATCGGTCATGGACTCGATGTTGACGGCTGTGAACATTCGTGGCAAGTTAACACACGTAAAGTTTACACCCGTAAACTTCAAGACCGCTCGGAGCACCGCCATGCTGCATCGCCTCGGCACCTTCGCCGTACGTCGCGCCAAACTCGTCCTGGTCCTCACCGCGATCCTGCTGGCCGCTGCCGCCGTCGCCGGTTTCGGCGCCTTCGGAAAACTGGCCGGTGGCGGCTTCGACGACCCTGGCGCGGAATCGACCCACGCGAGACAGGCCCTGGCCGACCGCTTCGGTGGCCAGGCCAACCTGGTGGTCGTCATCGACGCCGGCCGCCCAGTCGACCAAGCCGTTGCCCAGGGCAAGGAACTGACGCGGCGGCTGTCCGCCGAGCCGGATCTGCAAGGCGTCGCGTCGTACTGGACGACGGGCGCGGCGGCGATGCGTTCCGAGGACGGCACGAAGGCACTGCTGGTCGCCTCGATCGGCGGCGACTTCGACGACCGTACCAAGGTCGTCGAACGCCTGGTGGAGACGTACGGCGGCTCGCACGATGGGTTGAACGTCGCCATCGGGGGCGAGGCCGGCGTCAACCACGACGTCAACGCCCAGGTCGGCCGGGATCTGCTGCTGGCCGAGGCGATCGCCGTACCGATCATCCTGGTGCTGCTGATCCTCGCCTTCGGCAGCGTGGTCGCGGCGTTGATCCCGCTGGCGATCGGCACCATCGCGATCTTCGGCACGTTCGCCGAGCTGTCGGTCATGGGTTCGCTGACCGACGTCTCCATCTACTCGGTCAACCTGACCACCGCGCTCGGACTCGGGCTCGCGATCGACTACGCGCTGCTGATGGTGAGCCGCTATCGCGAGGAGCTCGGCAAGGGGTCCGACGTCGCCGCGGCGGTGATCCGTACAGTCGAAACTTCTGGCCGCACGATCGTGTTCAGCGCTGCCACCGTCGCCGTCGCGTTGGCCGCACTGCTGGTGTTCCCGCTGTTCTTCCTGCGTTCCTTCGCGTACGCCGGGATCGGCGTGATCCTGATCGCCATGGCAGGCGCGCTGGTGGTGCTGCCCGCGATCCTCGCCGTGCTCGGGCATCGCGTTAACGCGCTGCGACTCCCCTGGGCCAAGGGTGAGCCGAAGACCGTCGCGCCGTTCTGGGGCAGACTCGCGGCACTGGCCATGCGCCGCCCCGGCATCACCGCGGTACCGGTCGTCGCCGGGCTCCTCCTACTCGCCACTCCCCTGCTGCACGTCGAGTTCGGTACGCCGGACGACCGCGTCCTCCCGACCACCGCCACCAGCCGGATCGCCGGTGACGCCCTGCGCGACGACTTCCGCAGCGACGACACGTCGGCCATCACCCTGATCGGCACCAGCCCGGTCGCCACCGCTGACATCACGTCGTACGCCGTGAGGTTGTCGCAATTGCCGGACGTCGTACGGGTGGAATCAGCCGCGGGCGCCTTCGCCAACGGCAAGCCGGCCGGCCGGAGTCCCGCCGATGCGCGATTGGTTGCCGACGGCATCCAACGGCTGGCGGTCGTGACGAATGCCGATACCAGGTCGGACACCGCGCGCGATCTGGTCACCGCCATCCGTGCCCTGCCGGGTCCCGAGTTCCTTGTCGGCGGCAACACGGCGCAGTTCATGGACAGCCAGCATGCGATCGGATCACGGCTTCCCCTTGCCGGCGGGCTGATCGCGCTGACTACCTTCCTGCTGCTGTTCCTCTTCACCGGTAGCGTGCTCCAGCCGATCCGTGCTCTGCTGCTGAATCTGATCGGGCTCTCCGCGACGCTCGGCGCGATGGTGCTGATCTTCCAGGACGGCCATCTCTCGGGTTTGCTTGGCTTCACCGCGTTGCCTCTTGATACGAGCATGCTGGTGCTGTTGTTCTGCATCGCCTTCGGTTTGTCGATGGACTACGAGGTGTTCGTGCTCAGCCGGATCAAGGAACACCACGACAGCGGTATGGCTCTGGTCCCATCGGTCACCGAAGGACTGGCCCGCACCGGGCGCATCGTCTCGATGGCGGCGATTCTGCTGGCCGTCAGCTTCTTCGCCTTCGGCACTGGCTCGGTCAGCTTCATCCAGCTGTTCGGCATCGGCAGCGGGCTGGCGATCCTGATCGACGCCACTCTGATCCGCGGCATCCTCGTACCCGCCGCCATGCGCCTCCTCGGCCGCCGCGCCTGGTGGTCGCCCACTCCCCTCCGCCGCCTCCACACCCACATCGGCATCACCGAACACGGCCCCCGCCCCTCACCGGAGGCCGCGAGTTGACGGGTGCTCCTGCCGTTTCCGCGGGGCACCGATGTCCGACCGTGGCCGGGGTCAGGTGTTGCGGACGCGCAGGTCCACACGGTGGCCGATTTCGTTCCGATTGGACGTGTTTCGCGCCATCGTGTGGACCTGGCGGTCCACCAAGCCCCACGGGAACTGATGCCGCCCTGCGCCGGATGCAGTTCGGCGCCAGGGTTTGCTGAACCTTGGGCCTGGCGGGCAGGATCGAGGCCTTGTGAACACACCCTCGCGAACGCCCCGCCGGCGGCTGATCCTGGCCGTCTGCTGCCTGAGTCTGTTCATCGTCGGGCTGGACACCAGCATC
The DNA here is from genome assembly GCF_036226525.1 of Kribbella sp. NBC_01245. Taxonomy (NCBI): domain Bacteria; kingdom Bacillati; phylum Actinomycetota; class Actinomycetes; order Propionibacteriales; family Kribbellaceae; genus Kribbella; species Kribbella sp. NBC_01245. The sequence goes on along the minus strand of NZ_CP108487.1, from coordinate 591,099 downwards.
GTGAACCTGGCCCTGCCCTCGATCCGGCAGGAGTTCGACGCTCCGGTTTCGCGGCTGCAATGGACCATCGACGCCTACACGTTGGTGCTGGCCAGCCTGTTGATGGTGGCCGGTTCGACTGCTGACCGGTTCGGGCGCCGACGGATCTTCCAGGCCGGACTGGTCATCTTCAGCCTTGGGTCGCTGGCGAGCGGATTCGCGCCGACCGTCGAACTGCTGATCGTGTTCCGGATCATTCAGGCCATCGGCGGCTCGATGCTGAACCCGGCGGCGCTGTCGATCATCACGAACACGTTCACGGAACCGAGGGAGCGAGCGCGGGCGATCGGCATCTGGGGTGGTGTGGTCGGGCTCAGCATGGCGGTCGGCCCGGTCGTGGGCGGTGCGCTGGTCGACTCGGCCGGCTGGCGCTCCATCTTCTGGATCAACGTGCCGGTCGGGATCGCCGCACTCGTGCTCACCGCCCGGTTCGTGCCCGAATCCCGTGCAGCGCATCCGCGCCGGATCGACCCGATCGGGCAGTTGCTGATGATGCTGCTGCTGGTCGGACTCATCTTCGGGATCATCGAAGGCACTGGGAAGGGTTGGACGTCACCCGTGATCCTCGCCTGCTTCGACGTCGCTCTGGTGTCGGCGGTCGGGCTGGTGGTCTACGAACGGCGCCGGACGGAACCACTGCTCGATCCACGGTTCTTCCGCAGTGCCCCGTTCTCCGGCGCTGCGTTGATGGCCGCCTGCGGCTTCTTCGCTCTGGGTGGGTTCCTCTTCCTCAACTCGCTCTATCTGCAGCAAGCGCGGGGGCTCACCGCCCTGCAAGCCGGATTGCTCACCTTGCCGATGGCCGCGATGACCGTCGTATTCGCGCCACTGTCCGGGTGGATCGTCGGCACCCGTGGTCCCCGGCTGCCGCTGCTGGTGGCCGGCGCCGGTATCGCGCTCAGCGGTCTGCTGCTGTCCCGATCGACCGCCGACACACCGACCGCCCTGCTGCTGGTGGCGTACATCGACTTCGGACTCGGATTCGGCATGCTCAACGCGCCGATCAACACCACTGCCGTGTCGGGCATGCCGCAATCCCAGGCCGGTGTCGCCGCAGCGATCGCGTCGACCAGCCGTCAGGTGGGCGCCGCTTTGGGGGTCGCGGTAGTCGGTTCGGTTTTGACCAGTCGTCTCGTCGGTCCACTCGAGGTGGGCTTCGCCGACGCCGCCCGGCCCGGCTGGTGGATCATCAGCGCCTGCGGTCTCGTGGTGTTCGTCACCGGTCTCGTCACCACCAGTCGGCGTGCCCGCGCCACGGCGGCAAAAGTGACGGCCGATTTCACCCAACCGGCTCGCGTCCGCAACTGATATTTCACTTAGCAGTCCAATGCGGATTAAATCTGTATCCTGTCCACGCACTGCGTGAGGTCGGGAGGAGAGAGCGGCGTGAAGCGATTCGTGGTTCCGTCGGAGTGGCCGCCGCCGGATCGCGGCTGGGCACCGACGCGGGATTGGCGTCCGCACCCCTCTTGGCCGGAACCGCCCACGGATCACCGGTTCTGGGTGAACGAAGCGGGTAAGCCGGTAACCGGTCCGATCGGTTACTACGGCGGCCCGTCAAAGCGGGCGATCTTCTCTTGGAGCGCTGCCGCCACGGTATTCGTCGGCGTCAACATCTGGGCGCTGATGATGCTCGGCATCGCCGGGAACCACCAGTCCGATCCGCAGGCCGAACAGAAGATCGGCATCACTTCACCAACGCCAAAACCAAGTTCGTCCATCACCGTCACTCCAACGACGAGACCTCCCTGGTCGGAGACGTCCCCTGGTCGAGCAGCGCCAAAGCCGAGCCGCGTCTCGGCCGAGAAGCCCGCCCGCTCCCAAACCCGTACGCCCGAACCAACACCCCGCCCCAGCACCCCGCGCCCAACTCCCTTCCCGACGCCGCCCCCGGACGAAATCGCTCGCGCCTACTGCCAACAACGCGGCTGGGACCCAACCTGGTGCCCACCCCCCAACTGGCAGTTCACCCCCTCCCCCCGCTGGGGCATGTAACCCCCACACCCCGCCGCCCGGTCGCCCCGCCGCCCTCATCGGACCCATCGGCCCCGTAGCGCACACGTTCTGGCCAATTTGGGGAAAACCCTCCCGCGAAGTGCCTTGTTGCGTTTGCACACGCGCGACACAAGGAGGCACCTCGCGGAGGGGTTATCCACAAATCCGCCCGCGGGCTTGGGAATTGGGGACCCACCCTGTACGGCGTCCCGCACCCGCGCCCGACGTACCGCACCCTCGGCCGGCGTACCGCACCCTCGGCCGGCGTACCGCACCCTCGGCCGGCGTACCGCGCCCTTGGCCGCGGCCGGCCTGGATGGCATCGGCGTGGTACTGATCGCGGCCGGCGCCCTACGGCGAACCGGCGAGACACGCACCGAAGGCCCGGCCAGCCCCTTTCTTATTCTTCTGCGACGAGTGGTCACATCTGACCTCCAACAACTGGACCGACAGGACGCGACCACTCGCGGCCAGACCTCGCGAGTGGACCAGACGCGACCACTCGCGGCAGGAAACTCGCGGGTGGTCGCGTCCTTACCTGACCACTCGCGGCAGGAGACTCGCGGGGGGCGCGTCCTTACCTGACCACTCGCGGCAGAAGGGTGGAGGCGGCTATTGCGAAGGCGGTACGGCGGGCCGCGGAGTCGCCGTACCGCATGGTCTTCGCGGCAATGCGGCGGATCAGGGGAGCGCCGTACCGCATGGCCTTCGCGGCAATGCGGCGGAATGCGGGAGCGCCGTGCCGCGTGGGCTTGGTGGCGGTGCGGGGGGAACGTGGGGGTGCCGTACTGCGTGGGTTTAGGGGCAGAGGGTTGTGTCAAGGGCTTGTTCGACGCGTTGGGCTTGGGGGAGGGTGCGCGGGAGGGCTGTGACGGCGATTGCGGCGGCGCGGCCGTCGGGGGTTACCGCGTTGCGGGTTTCGTAGCCGAAGATGTCGCCGCCGTGCGTCCAGGCGAAACCGCCGCAGCTCAAGGGGAAAGTGGCGAGCCCTAGGCCGTAGCGGGCGTCGCCGGTCGCGTTCGCGTCGGGAGCCTCGACGGTGGTCATCATCTGCGCGAGTTGCTCGGGCTTCAGCAATCTGCCGCCGACCAATGCCGTGAAGAACTTGAGCAGGTCACTCGGTGTGGAGATCATCCCGCCCGCCGCCCAGCCCATCGACGGTTCCAGCTCGGTGACATCGACGAACGGGCTGTCGGGACCTTCCGCGTAGTAGCCGCGCGGGTGGCGTCCCCGGATCGTCTGCTCGCCGAGGGAAGGCCAGTAGGTGTCGCGCAAATCCGCGCGCTTGATCACTCGGTCGGTGATCGCCTCACCGATCGGCCGGCCGGTGACCTTCTGGATGAGCAGCCCGGCGACGATGTAGTTGGTGTTGCTGTACTTCCACCGCTCCCCCGGCTCGAAGTCGGCCTTCTTCGTCAGCGCGAGATCGAGCAGCTCCCGCGGCTCGTGATAAGTGTGCAGTTCCTTGAGAATGCCGTCGGCGAACAGCTTGTCCGTGTACTCCGGCAGACCGCTGGTGTGCTGCAGTAGCTGCCGGACGGTGATGTTGCGCCCGTCGATGCCTTCCCCGCGAATGAGGCTCGGCAGGTATTTCTCGATCGGCGAGTCCAGGTCGATCTTTCCTTCACCGACCAGTTGCAGTACGACGGTCGCCGTGAAGGTCTTGGTATTACTGGCGATGCGGATCCGCCCATCGACCGGGACCTTCGCGTTCGTCGTCAGATCGCCGACGCCCGCCGTGTAGTTCCGGACGCGCCCATCACGACCCCGTACGGCGGCCAGCGCGGCCGGGAAGTCGCGAACCAGCACGTCCAACTCCCCCTGCACCACATCCCCCGACCTCGCGGCGCCGGGTGCCGTGGAGGCGGCGCCGGCGGCGGGTGAGGCGATGACCAGGCCGCTCGCGACCGCCATCGCGGCGACGGCGGCCAGTACCCGACGGCGAGTGGGCTGCGTTTCATTCGGACGTTGGGACACGGACTTTCTCCTTGCTGGACGGCGACTTTCGGACCTGTCCAGCATTCGCCAACGGCGCCATCCCGAACGATCCCGCTACCTGGCCAACCAGTACTCCCGCAACCACCCTTGCCAACCACCCCACCACCTGCTAGCGCACCCACTTCTTTATTCCGCGAGTGGTCGCATCTGGTCCGAGCCTTGGCGCGGCAGGCGTCTACCGTGCGGACCAGATGCGACCACTCGCGGAATAAAGAAGAGACCTGGGATCGTCGTACAGTGCGGGGGTGGGGTTCGCTGAGGTGATCCGCCGTCGGCGCATGGTGCGACAGTTCGCTGACCGCCCACTCGCGCCCGAGGCCGTGGAGCGAATCCTGGCCAGCGCGCTGCGAGCACCCTCCGCCGGTTTCGCCCAGGGCTGGGCCTTCCTCGAGCGCTATGCCCAACCGGACAAGGGCTGGCAGGACAAGGCCGAGGCCAAATGGCCCGCGCCGTACTGGTACATCGACACCGGTATGGCCGAACGGCGGCGTGGGGTCGAGCAAGTCGTACATCGTGGTCAATGGGGGTCGTGAGGCCGCACGGATCTGGGTAGGAGGGGTGACATGGTCGGCAGACGAAGTGTGCTCGGGGCAGGGCTGGCGCTCGGCGCGGGCGCCGTACTGGCTGGGTGCACGGATGACGGCAAGCCGGACGCGGCCAAACCGTTCGACCCGAAGGACTGGGAATCGGTCCGGGCCCAGTTCGCGCTAGGTACCGACGTCGCGCAGTTCGGCGCGTTCATGCTCGCCTCGCACCCGGCGCCGGTCCGGGACGCGATCAACCAGCACCGTACGGCGCTCGACACCGACACCGCCTCCGTCTTGGAGCACGCCTTCGAGCTGGAGGAGAAGGCGCGTACGGCGGCGGCCGGCTATCTCGGCGACGGCGTTCGGCCGGACGACGTCGCGCTTACGGATAGCACCACGATGGGAATGGGCCTGCTTTGCGCGGGCATTCGCATCAGGCCCGGCCAGGACGTCGTCACCACCGAGCACGACTTCTTCGGCACTCACGACGCCCTGGCCAAACTCACCACCCGCACCGGTGCCGTCGTACGCCGGGCGAGGTTGTACGACGATCCCGTCGCCGCGAACTCCGGCGATATCGTGGCCCGGCTGAAGGCCGCGATCGGCCCGAAAACGCGGCTGGTGGTTGTCACGTGGGTCCACTCCAGCACCGGCGTACGCCTGCCCATCAAGGCGATCGCCGACATGCTCGCCACGGTCAACGCGAATCGAGCGGCGCAGGACCGGGCGCTCTTGTTCGTCGACGGCGTGCACGGTTTCGGCGCGGTGGATCTCGCGGTGGCGGAGCTCAGCTGCGACTTCTTCACCACTGGCACGCACAAGTGGCTGTTCGGCCCGCGCGGCACCGGTCTGCTTTGGGGCCGGGCGTGGGACGCCGTCGCCCCGCTGATCCCGAGCTTTTCGGGTACGAACGGGCCGGGACGGATGGCCACGCCGGGTGGTTACCACTCGTTCGAGCATCGGTGGGCGGTGCCGGAGGCGTTCGCGTTTCACCAGGCCATTGGCCGTGACCGGATCGCCGCCCGCATCACCGAACAGGCGACCCGGCTCAAGAACGGCCTGGCCGGCATCAACACCGTCACCCTTGTCACCCCGAAGGACCCGGAATTGTCCGCCGGCCTGGTGATGTGCTCCCCGAAAAACCTCAGCCCTGGCGAGGCCGTGAAGAGGTTGCGCGAGGAGCACAAGATCGTCGCCAGCGTCACGCCGTACGACAACCCCCTGCTGCGATTCGGCACGAGTATCGTCACCACGCCCGAGCAGGTCGACCAGGTCATCAAGGCCGTCGCGGCTCTCGGCTAGTCGAGGCGGAGGTCGGTCACTACCGCGGCGTGGTCGGAGTAGAAGATGCCAGGGCCGTGTTGCGACAGTCGCTGATCCAAGGTGTGGGAGCCGACCACTCGCAGATCGTTGCCTCGGGCAAACGTGAAGTCGATGCGTTGCGGAACGAGGTCGGCCGGCTCGTGCGGGCTCCAGGTCCGGCCAGCCGCCGTACAGGCGTCAGGATTGGCCGCGCGATAGGTGTCCGTGAATCCCGCATCGGTCCACTGCTCGGTGGTGCGGAAGTCGAAGGCCTGACCGTAGTGGCTCGGGCAGCCGGCATTCGCCGCGGACCAGTCACTACTCGGTACCGTGTTGAGGTCGCCGCCAACCAGAGTCGCGTCGGAGTTCCCGTCGAGTACGCGGTGGAGCTGCCTGAGGATCTCGCCCGTCTGCGCCAGTTGGGCCCGCTCGGCGTGCTCGATCTCCGTCGCGCTGTGCCGAAGCGGCCGGCCGGCGACGACATCGTTGGCGTTCTCGTCGATCAAGTCGCCGATCCACGGGTTCGTGTACGTCGTCCAGATCGGGAACAGGTTGAGCCCGCGGCCATTCGGCAGCTTGACGCGTACGCCGCCGAAGTTGAACGAGCTGATCCCGCCACCGCTGACAGCCGGGTACTTCCGCACGATCGGATAGCGGCTGAAAACCCACAGGTTGTCCTGGCCTTGCCCGCTTCCCGGCGTGATCTGCGCCGAGTAGTACTTCCCTTTGCCCGCCCTGCTGCTGAGTGCGTCCACGATGGCCGGACCCACGCCATAGGTCTCAACCGAGAAGAACACATCCGGCCGGACCGCGACGATCTGATCGATGGTCTGCCGCTTGTTCACGACGTCATCGGACGACTCCCCCAATCCCCCATGCAGGATGTTCCAGGTCAACACCCGAACCTCCTCCCCGGGCCGACCCGCCACCGCCGGCTCGACCAGCCCGACGCCTCCGATCCCAAGCACGAACGCAAGACCAAACCTGGCAAATCTGTTCATCACAGTCTCCATCTGCACCAGAACGAACAACTCCGCGCAAACTACGCCACCTCCACGGGCCCCGTCCACAGCTCAAAAGCGAACGCCCGACCAACTGCCGACGAGCCCTGCCGGGGCGGAGGTGGTGCCGGGCCGGCGTTTGGCGTTGATTCGTCCGAATCCGCCCGCATGCGTCCGCTTTTAGGCGAACTCGCCGCGGAATGGGCGAGCGGAGGCAGACGAATCAACGCAAGGTGGGAGGTTCGCGTCCGTCGGTCGGGTTCAGCTGATGTGGAAGGTGGTGAATTCGGCGGCGCCGCGGGTGCCGGAGCCGCCGTTGGCGGCGGTCATGAAGAGACCGGCGTCGAGGGTGGCGCCGGGCGGGACCGTCGTTGTACCGGCGGCGCGCCAGGTAGTGCCGTCGGTGCTGCAGGAGCCCGTGACGGTGTCGCCGACGCGAGTGAGCCGGACCCACAGTGGTGCCGTCAGACCGGTCAGTTGGGCGAAACGGTCCAGCGTCCCATCATTGTTCGAGTCGTACGAGAAGACGCAGCCGTTCTGTGGCGTCACCGCGATGTTAAGGAATCCGCGGCCGTCGTTCCCCGCCAGGTCGGTGCTCGCGATGACACCCGCACGAGCCCACGGACCACTCGGATCCTGGCGATCTACTCGTGTAGTTACCGTCGCGCCCGGCGCCAACACACCACGTCGATAGATCGAACCGAAGTGCTTGGTCGAACCCCAAAGATCGTTGCCGCCACCCTCGATCAGATAGCGATCACCGAGCTGACCGAAGACCGCTGCGTTGGTGGATCGCGTGAGAGCCCCGGCGACCGGACCGGCCCGCATCACCCGTACGGCGGACGTCTGCCGACCCGCAGGCGTCGACGTGACCGACGCCGTCAGCGTGGCGAAGAACTCCGTCGCCGTACCAGACGCCTGGACGCTGAACGTCGCGGTCGCCTCTCCGTTCGGCGCCAGGTCTGCCAGCTCCACCACCGGCTCGCGAACCGTAAGACCCGAGCCGTTCGGCGCCTCGAGCGCCACCCGCACCTGCTTGGCAACACTAAACGGATCGGTATTCCGGAGCCGAACCGAGACGGTCGCACTCGCTCCGTCGGGAACGTTTGCAGGATCGACCGTCGCAGTCGCGGTAACGGGCTCCGGCTCGGACCGCAGCACGTCGAGCACCCGGCCCGCCACCGCGTGGATATCGCCGATAGGGGCCGTCGGCAACGATTCGCTACTCGCCGCCCAGTCGGCACCACGCTGGTACCAGTCGAAGCTCGTCGGCGCACGGTTATCCCGCAGCGCGGCCGACAACTCGTCAAGGTACGCCTTCCAGCGCGGGGCGTAGTAGCCACTGATCAGACCAGACCACTCGCGGTTGGCGTAGTCGCCAAGCCCGGCGTCGTACCCGGCCCGGTGGCCCCAGACGGTGAGCAAGGTGCGAGCGCTGTGCCCCGAGCCGGCGTCCGCCAGCCAAGGGCCGAGCATGGTCTGCCGGTTCGTCGCCGTCACCTCGTCGAGCAGACCGAGATACCGCATCCAGATCCCGGCCAGCCGATCCAGTTCAGCCCGGTCCTTGCCGTCGTACGCCGCCTTGATCCGCGGCAGCAACGTCCGGCTACGGTTCGACAGCACCTGCCGGGTCACGTCCATCAGGTCATAGCGGTACGACGACGTCGCGCGCAGCTTCGGGTCCACTCGCAGCAATGCCGGGAGTGCCAAAGCGAACGCGGTCGCGTCGTACCGCATGCTCTCGGGCGACCAGCTGGCGGCCGTCCGCCGGGTCAGCGAGGGCACCATCGCGAACAACCCGTCCTGGGCCTCGCTCCACCCGTCGGCCGGCATCGCGTACGCCGTCCGGCCGATCGTCTGCCAGGCGCTCGCCGCAAACGCGTCCGTGCCCCCGTACCGTCGCGCCGCCCAATCCGCAAACCAAGCCTTGGGGTCGACCGGCCCGGAACGCCAGGCCAACCCGGTCAGATAGTCGAACGCCGCGGGGTTGTTATCACTCGCCTCGGGCATGACCGCGATGCCGTCGAGCGGGCTGCCCGCCTTGGCCCGCCAGCGCCAGAACCGGTCCTCCCAGACGCCGGTGTTGGCGCCCATCGTGGTGTGACCGCCGAAGTTCCAGATCGACCCGAAGGCGTACGTCGTATCCGGCCAGGTCGCGTTCCGGTCGGTATCGGCGTACCGGTCGGAGAGCCCGTCGACGATCAGCACACGCCGACGGTCGATCGCAGCCAGCGTGTCGGGCCGAGGGTTGTTCTGCCAGCCGAGGAACACCCAGATCGCGCCCGGACGTGCCGCGTCGAGGGCATCCCGAACGGCCACGCTCGCGGCGCCAACGGGCACCGGGCCCGGGCTGCCTCCCTCGTGCAACAAGTCCATCTTGTAATGCGTCGACGACCCCAACAGCCGGGTCGAGCTGGCGTAGAACGCGGCCGCGACGTCCGCGAAAGGCGCGCTGGTCGGATCGAGCCAATCCGGCCGTGTGAAGCCGACCCAACCACCCTGCGGCACAATCCGTGCGCCCGGCACCTTCGCGGCGAACCCCGGCGGAACCGTGCCGAAGTACCCCGGAAGCACCGGCGTGATCCCGAGCTCGCGCAACCGCCGGACGATCTTCGCGCCAAGCTCAGCCCGCTCCCGCACCTGGTCAGCCGTGACCGCGGACGGGAACGAGCTCATGTTCTGCAACAACCACCACGGCTGGTGGCTCGGCTGCGGGATCCACTGGAGCAACTCCGCCTCGGAGTAGCCGAACTGGCGGAACGTGTCGAGGTACACCGCCTCGGTGCCGACCGGCACGAACATCTGGTTGATCCCATGCAAGGCGAGTACGTCGATCTCGCGCTCCCAGTCGGCCCACGTCCGGTAAGCGCCCGTGTAGCCGTCATCGGTGTCGTTCAGGGCGAACCGGTTCGCGACGCTCGCGTCCTGCCGGATCTCCCGGCGCGGAAGAGGGAGCTTGTCCGGGAGCCGGTTCAGCGAATCGCCGTTCCAGGAGACGTCGACGCGGGCGACCCGGTCCAGGTAGGCGTTGAACCCGGCCAGCATCGCGCTCGGCCCGGTGGCCGAGATCCGCACCTGCCCGCCATCGGTCGCACCGATCGTGAAGCTCTCCCGGCCGCCAGAAAGCGGATGCAACGAGATCTGCCGGGCCTGCTTGGCCGGCAAGAGCCGTTCGACCACGTCCCGGACCGGCTCAACGTCCCAACCTGAGGTCGGCGCAGCCTCAGCGCCGACGGGTAGAAGAAGTGAGAGCGCGATCCCGACGGCGAGACATTGACGTATTCGGCTACGGGGCATCTGCTGACCTCGGCTTTCCTGTGGACGGATTATGATCAGACGCTTCATAACTAGTCCATCACTGCTCACCGGGTCAACCCTTCGAGCAGTAACGCGCAAGCCAAGCGCAACCGGTCGTCGCCTGGGCATCACAAATGAACGCCGATCACCAGAAGTAGACATCGGACGAATCATTGACCTTCAGGCTTGGAAAGCGCTATCTTGCGACGAAATAGCATCGGAAAACAACCAATCCCGATGCTTGGATAGGAGAGCTGGGATGTCTAGGTCACCCAAGTTGATCGCCGCGATTGCCGGGATGACGGCGTTGTTAGTCGCGGGCTGTAGTACGGGTGGCGCCGAGAAGGTCGCCCAGGATCCGAACGCCCCGCTCGAGCTGTGGGCCCGCACCACGCCCGGTGGCGACGGTGAGAAGGGCATGAAGAAGCTCGCCGCGGCCTTCGAGCAGGCGACCGGCCAGAAGGTCGAGGTCACCGCGATCTTCGACGACTTCGAGACCAAGCTCTCGCAACGTGCCGCGCAGAAGGATCTGCCGGACATCGTCATGAACGACTCCTCGCAGCTCGGCACGATGGTCACCCAGGGCATCGTCCGCGAGGTGAACCTGGCCGCCATCAAGGGCAGCGACCAACTTCTTCAGCCCGCGCTCGACGCGGCGAAGTCGGGCGACGGCAAGACGTACGGCGTGCCGTACTCCGCGCAGGCGGCAGCCCTGCTGATCCGCAAGGACTGGCGGCAGAAGGTCGGCCAGCCCGTGCCGACGAACTGGGACCAGCTGGCAACCCTGGCGAAGGCCTTCACCACCGAGGACCCTGACGGCAACGGCAAGCCGGACACGTACGGCCTGGCCGTTCCGGGCTCGACCAAGCGCGGCTACGCCTCCTGGTACTTCTCGAACTTCCTCTGGGCCGGTGGCGGCGACTTCATCGCCAAGCAGGCCGACGGCTCGTACAAGCCGGCCATGTCGACCCCCGAGTCGGTGGCCGCCACCAAGTGGTTCCGCGACCTCGCCTGTACGTCGAAGGTGGTCCAGCCCGGCGCGGCGACCATGGACACTCCCCCGACCAACGAGACGTTCGAGGCCGGCCGAACCGGCATGTACGTCGTCGGTCCGTACCTGCTGGCGCGCTTCGACAAGGCTCTCGGCAAGGACAAGTACGAGGTCGTTCCCGCGCCGAAGGGCCCGAAGGACGCGACCGTGCTAGCCGAGGGCGGCAGCGTCTACCTGATGGCGGGCTCGGCCAATGAGGCGGCGCAGGACAAGTTCGCCAGCTTCGCGATCTCGCCCGAGGGCCAGAAGATCGGTATGGAAGGCGAAAAGGCCTTCATCGTGCAGCTGCCGGTGAACAAGACCGTCGACATCGCCACGGTTCGCAACGACCCGCGGTGGAAGGTGTACGCCGACGCCTACCGCGACGGCAGCCGCTACGCGCCGTCGATCCCGAACTGGACGCCCGTACGTCAGACGACCGCCGACACGATCAACGCCCTGATCGCCGACTGCGGCCTCGACCTGAACGCCGAGCTCACCAAGCTCGACCAGAAGCTGGGCGAAACCCTTAGCCAGCAGGGCATCGGCGCGTCGTGAGTGTTCGCGAGGCGGCGCCTGTGACGGCGTCGGTAAAGACTCCACCGCCACCGACCGCGTCGACGGGCTGGACCCGTCGGCGTCGGATCGGCCAGTGGTGGGTGCCCTGGCTCTTCCTGGCACCCGCGCTGATCCTCTTCCTGTACTTCAAGTTCATCCCGATGGCGCAGGCCGTCTCGATGTCGGTGCAGGAGGTCCGCCCCTACCTCGGCAACACCTGGGTCGGCGCTGCCAACTACGCGGAGATCCTCACCTCGGAGAGCTTCCGCTCCGCGACCTGGAACACCATCCTGCTCGCCATCGGGCAGACCGGTGGTTCGATGGCGCTCGGGTTCGGGCTGGCGCTCCTGGTCGAGGGCCAGACCCGGAAGCTGAGCTTCATCCGGTCGGCGGCGTTCCTGCCGGTCGTCGTACCGATGGCCGTGGTCGCCGAGTTGTGGCGGATCATGTACCACCCGACCAGCGAGGGCCTGATGAACCAGGTCATCGGCCTGATCGGGCTCGGTCCGTCGGGGTTCATCAACCATCCGGACACGTCGCTCGGCTCGATCATGCTGACGGGGATCTGGCGCGGTGCGCCGTACGACATGATGATATTCCTCGCGGGCCTGGCCGGTATCGACCGCGGTCTGTACGAGGCGGCCACGGTCGACGGCGCTTCCACCAAGCAGCGGATCCTGCACGTGACGCTGCCCGGGCTCCGGCCGGTCTTCGCGATCCTGTTCGTGCTCGCCGCGGTGCGTGGTTTCCGCAGCTTCACCGAGGTCTTCCTGTTGACCAACGGCGGGCCGAACGGCTCGACAGAAGTCGTGATGACCCTTATCTACAAGCTGGGCCTGGAACAGAACCGGCTCGGGGTCGGCTCGGCCGGCGCGGTACTGCTGTTCGTCGCCACCCTCGTCCTGACCATCTGCGTCCAGCTGCTCCGACGGAGGAGATCCGCATGACCGCCGCCACGGAGACCGCCCTCGGTCTCACCGAGCGCACGGGCACCATTGCCAAAGTGTTCAAGGCGATCATCTACGCCGGCCTGTTCATCGTGTTCGCCGGACCGTTGCTCGCGCTGCTGGTCAGCTCGTTCAATCACGTGTCCGACCCGACTCAGCTCAGTGTGATTCCGACCCGGCCGACGCTGGACAACTTCCGGATCGCGTTCGACCACGGGGTACTGCGCTACCTGATGAACTCGTTCTTCGTGGTCGGGTTCGGTCTGCTGTTGCAGGTCGCGGTCTCGGTGCTCGCGGGGTACGCACTGGCCCGCAAGATCTTCCCGGGAATGACGCTGGTGATGGTCGCCATCCTCGCCACCATGATGCTGCCCGAGGAGATCCTGGCCCTGCCGCTGACGCTGATCCTGGCGGACCTGCCGCTGGTGCACCTCAACCTGATGGGCACGCTGGCCGGCATGATCGTGCCGCTCGGCGCCTGGGCCTTCTCGATCCTGGTGATGACCGAGTTCATGAAGGACGTGCCCCGCGAGCTCGAGGAGGCGGCGCGGATCGACGGCGCCGGCGAGTTCCGGATCTTCGCCCAGATCATCCTGCCGCTGTGCAAGCCCGCCCTCGGCGTCATCGGGGTGTTCGGCTTCACGATGATCTGGGACCAGTACCTGCTGCCGTTGCTGGTGGCAACGAATTCCTCCGCGTACACACTGCCGTTGGCCTTGCGGACGCTGCGCATCGATCCGGTCGTCACACCTGGTGTCGTGATGGCCGCCTCGCTGCTGGCGCTGCTGCCGTCGGTGCTGGTCTTCCTGCTGTTCCAACGCTCTTTCGCCCGCGGGCTGACCTCCGGCGCCCTCAAGGGCTGAGAACACCCCAAACCACTTCGGAGCAAACATGGACCGCCGTAAGTTTCTCGCTGTCAGCGTCACTGGCACAGTTGCAGTAGGACTGACCGGACTTCTCGAAGCCGTTCCGGCCGTTGCCAGCGGCAATGACTCGCTCGTGAGCACGCTCGAAGAACTGCAGCAGGCGATCAACGGCGCCGTACCGGGCGACGTCATCACCGTTGCCAATGGCACCTATCCGGTTCCGGCCGGTACGCCGATCCTGGTCACGGCCAAACACGGTACGGCGTTGGAGCCGATCGTCGTACGGGCGCAGTCCCCGGCCGGCGTGGTGCTGACCGGCGAGCGGAGTTTCGTTTTCGCCGCGTCGTCGGACATCACCATCAGTGGTTTCGCCTTCCGCCAGAGCACCACCCTGGAGCTGCCGCCGGACTGCCAGCGGATCCGGCTCACCCGGAACGACTTCCAGCTGGCCGATATCGAGGGTCTGCACTGGCTGATGGTTCGCGCGGACCACAGCACGATCGACCGCAACGCCTTCCACGGGAAGTCGACGCTCGGCATCTACCTCGGTATCGAGGGCGCCGGCAGCGACAAGATGGCCCAGGGCGTGCACGTCACCCGGAACCACTTCAGCGACCACACCTTCCCCGGTGACAACGGCGGCGAGCCGATCCGGCTCGGCGTCAGCCCGCGGGCGCTGAGCACCGCCGGCGCTCTGGTCGACTTCAACCTGTTCGAGCGCGCGAACGGTGACCCGGAGGCGATCTCGGTGAAGTCTTCGGGCAACACGATCCGGCACAACACGATCCGCGACAGCTTCGGCGGCATCGTCCTCCGGCACGGGAACTTCAACCGGGTCGAGGGCAACTTCATCCTGTCGGGCTCGAACGGAGTCCGGATCTACGGCGACGACCACCGAATCACGAACAACTACATCGAGGAGATCGAGGGGTCGGGCATCGTGCTTGGTAGCGGAAACGTTCGCGACCACTTCCCCGGCGAATCGGCGGCGTCGCGCCGCGGCAACGACGCGCCCGACCGGGTGCTGATCGGACGCAACACCGTGCTGAACTGTGGCAAGGGCATCAGCGGCGAGAGTCACCGCGTACTGCCGCCGCTGGACTGCACGATCGCGCACAACCTGTTGATCGCCGACAGCGGGACACACGTGGACATGCCGTTCCAGGAAGGCATCACGTGGCGCGGCAACATCCTCTGGGGTGACGCCGCGGACGGGAACATCCCGGCCGACGGGTTCATCCGCAGGCGCAGAGCCCACACGTGGGCGGACGAGGTTCGGGTCCGCCCGCTGAAGGCGGCCGACGTCGGCCCGTTCGCGTCATGACCTCCACCACGGCGTCCGCCACGGCGCGGTCGGCGGTGGTCACGCCGCCCGACGCCGAGTTGATCCGGTGCCACCTGGACCGGTGCCGGCTCGATCTCGTGGTCGCGGCCCGGATCACCAAGGTGCATCGCGAATGGTCGCGTCCGTTGCAACCCGACCCGTTCTCGCGGCTGTACCTGATTCTCGAGGGCGAGGGACGGCTCGCGGTCGGCGACCAGGAGCTCTACCCGAAGCCGGGTGACCTCTGCTACCTGCCGGCGGACACCCCGGTGTCGTACACGACGATCAGCGACGACACCTTCCGGAAGCACTGGCTGCACTTCTCCGCGTTGATCGGCGACTGGGATATCAGCGAAGTGCTGACCATGCCGTACGTCGTACGCAGCCGTGCTCCCGAAGAGGCGGCGGCGTTGTTCGAACAGGTCGGCGCGGCTGACCGGGATCCGCCCGGTCTCGCGACGCCGTTGCGAATCCGGTCCGCCCTGGCCGCGTTGTTCGCGCACTACCTGGACAGCGCGCCGCCCGGTTCGGTGCGGCTGACGCCGCAGCAGAAGAACGGCGCGCTGCCGGAGATCGTCCAGTACATCGAGTCGAACCTGACCACGCCGTTGACGCTGGACCAACTGGCCGCCGAGTTCGAGTACGACCCGAACACCTTCGTCCGGTACTTCCGGTCGCAGTTCGGGTTGTCGCCGAAGCAGTACATCAAACGGGCCCGGATCGAACGGGCCCAGCGCGAGCTCGCGACCACCACGCGGCCGATGGAGGAGATCGCGGCGGAGGTCGGGATGGAGCAGTCGTACTTCTCGAAGGTGTTCCGCCAGATCACCTCGGTGACCCCGAGCGTCTATCGCAGGATGTACCGCCCCAGCAAGTGAAGTGCCCCCGCAAGTGCAATACCCCCGCCCACAACGAGCTTGCCCCCATAGCTCGCCCACAGAGAAGGAGGTCGCCATGGATCGTCGTAGCTTCCTGGCCGCCGGCGTGATCGGTACTGGCGCAATCGCACTACAGATGTCTGGAAAGAGCGACGTAGCCGCGCGGACCAGCGAAACGGTGACCTCGATCGCCGGCCTGCAATCGGCGATCGACCGGGCCACGGCCGGGGCGCAGATCGTGCTGGCCAACGGCACGTACGCCGTACCGTCCGGCGGGATCCGGATCACCGGCCGCAATGGCACGTCCACCTCGCCGATCACCATCTCGGCCCAGACCCGCGGTGGCGTCGTACTGACCGGCGCTCTGAGTTTCGTCTTCTCCTCCTCGTCCAACATCACCATCAGCGGGTTCTCGCTCCGGCAGAGCAGCACCCTGGACATCCCGGCGAACTGCTCGCGGATCCGCCTGACCCGCAACGACATCGCCTTCGCCGCGGCCGCCTCACACTGCGTCGTTGTCCGCGGCAACGACGCGAAGATCGACCGGAACACGTTCCGGGACAAGTCATCGGTCGGCTGCTACCTGGTGATCGACGGCCCGAGTGGTGACCAGGCCAACGAGATGGCGTTGCGCACGCACATTCTGCGCAACCACTTCCGCGATCACAGCTTCAGTGGCGAGAACGGCGGCGAGCCGATCCGGCTCGGCGTCAGCAGCCGCGCGCTGGGCGATGCCGACGCGACCATCGAGTTCAACCTGTTCGAGCGCGTCAACGGCGACCCCGAGGCGATCTCGGTGAAGGCGTCCGGCAGCACCATCCAGTACAACACGATCCGGTCGTCCCTGGGCGGCATCGTCCTGCGGCACGGCAACAACAACCGGGTCGAGGGCAACTACATTCTCTCCGGCGACAACGGCATCCGTATCTATGGCAACGACCAGCTGATCGTGAACAACTACGTCGGCGGTGTCGGCAGCGCCGGGATCGTGCTCGGCAGCGGCACGGTCCGGGACCACTACGAGGGCGAGAGCTCGGACTCGCGGCGTGGAAACGACGCGCCCGACCGGGTCACGATCGTGCTCAACACCCTGCGGAACAACGCGCAGGCGCTGGCCGGCGAGAGCCAGCGGACGTTGCCGCCGTTGGCCTGCAAGATCTCGGACAACCTCCTGGTGGGTGATTCGGGCACGCTGGTCTCGATGCCGTACACGCAGGGTCTGACCTGGTCGGGCAACATCGTCTGGGGCGGCGCGTCGACCGGCAACATCCCGTCGTCCGGCTACACCCGCGCCGACCCGAAACTGGTCGCCGGTACGGACGGCATCTACCGCCTCGCCAGCGGCAGCGCCGCCATCAACAAGTCGAGCCTCGACCACTCGACCCGCGTAACCGACGACCTAGACGGCCACACCCGCACCGCCCCGTACGACGTAGGCGCCGACGAATACTCCACCCTCACCCCCGTACGCCGCCCCCTCACCCCAGCCGACGTAGGCCCAGCCGCCCCCTAACCCTCGCCCGGCGCGCGCCTCTCAGGCCAGGGGCGCACGCCTACTCAAGACTGCGACGATCGGTCCCAATTTGCCGCTGCGAGCTCGCCTGCACCTGACAGGTAGCAGAAGAGCGGCAAATTGGGACCGATCGTCGCAGTCTTGTGCACCACCCGGACGCCAGTCTCGTGCACCACCCGACGCCATTCGTCGTACACCGCCCGCCGCAGTCTTGGCCACTGCTGGCGTGGGTGGGCGGGTAGAAGGGGCGTTTGCATCTACGATTCCGCAGTGACCACCTTCGATGAGTTTGAGCTTGAGCACCTGAACACTTCGGCACTTCCGCCCCGTCAGCAGAAGATCCTGGTCACGATCCGGGACTGGGCGGTCAAGTACGGCTACTCGCCGAGCACTCGCCAAATCGGTGAGGCGGTCGGCCTACGATCATCGTCATCCGTGTCGAAGCACCTGGCCGATCTCGAGGACAAGGGTTTCCTCCGCCGCAGTTCCTCGATGTCCCGCGCGATCGACGTACGGATGTTCCTGCGCGCCCCCTCGACACAGGAACCAACCGACGACTCCGTCTCCGTCCCAGTCGTCGGTGACATCGCCGCCGGAACCCCCATCTCCGCCATCGAACACGTCGACGATGTGCTCTCGCTCCCGCGCGGCCTAACCGGACGCGGCACCGTCTTCGGCCTACGCGTCCGAGGTGACTCGATGGTCGACGCCGCGATCTGCGACGGCGACATCGTCGTCGTACGCCAGCAGACCGAGGCCCACTCCGGCCAGATCGTCGCCGCCATGATCGACGAGGAAGCCACCGTGAAGGTCTATCGCCGCCGCAACGGCCACGTCTTCCTCGAACCCCGCAACCCCGACTACGACGTCATCGACGGCGACAACGCCGCCATCCTCGGCATCGTCGTCTCGGTTCTCCGCAGCGTCTGACCTTCAGAGCACTAGGATCCCGGGATGCGATTCGTCGACGACGGAAACGCGGTGCCCTGGCCGCGGCGAGGGCCAGTCGGCAACCTGCTCGTGTACGGCGCGTTGCTGCTGGCGATCCTCGCCTCCCCCACCCTCGCGTACTACGCCTATATCGACCACTGGGGCCGCCTGGCCGTGGCCGCGAGTATCGCCATGACCATCGCCATCAGCGGGTACTACAGCGTGGCGTGGATCATCATCAACCGGGAGCAGCAGCGAGCCAACCGGCTCGCGACGGCCGGCATCAAGGCGAGCGCCGAGATCCTCGCCTCCCAGTGGTGCATCGTCAACGAGGAGAACGGTGTCGCCCTCACCCTCCGGATCACCGGCCCCGGTTTCGAGCCGTTCCAGACCGTGCACCGGACCGAGGAGAAGCCCGGCCAAGAGGTAGGTGCCCGGCTTCCGGCCCTGGTCGACCCGACCGACAACACCACCTACGCCATCACCAACTGAGCCTACTGAGCCTTCTGAGCCTGGTCACGACGTCAGCGGCCCGGAGACCGGCGCCGGACCAGGGTCATCGTCGCCGTCCGCGTGACGGCGTACCCAATCATCGAGATCGAGCGCCGCTTCGAGGGGCTCGCGAACGAGATACTGCCGCCAAGCCCTCTCTGTAGGCCCCTGGAGCTCACCCCGGAAGCGGGCTTCAGCCGGCCCGAAACGTTCCTGCGCATCGCCGGCCGAAAGCCCGAGCGAATCGCCGACGACCGCCCAGTCGGCGCCCTCAACTCGTGCGAACACGACAGCGGCCTCGAGCAACCGGTGGGCGTCATCAAGCACCCGCCCAGCACCTTCCACCGCAGCACCCGCACCCTCGAACCCCCTGGCCCCAACGAGGCGACGGGCGCCTTCGGCGAGTTCGCAAGCGTCGTACGACATTGCGAGCCGCGCCCGGGCCGCCGGGCTGAAGTCGTCCATCACCCCAGCTCCTTCAGGAAGTACAGCGTGGTCGACGTAACGGCCGAAGACAGCACCAGCCCACGCAACACCCCCGCCGGAAGACGACGTGCCACATGCGCACCACCGAATCCGCCCGCGACAGCACCCACGAGCAGAATGCCAAGTACCGTTGGGCTTTCGCCGACGTCCGACGCCACCAGGAAGATGCCCGCCGCGGTGAGATAGATGGCCGCGAGTTGGGCGACGCGCATCGGGTTGAGCGCTGCGAGGTCGTGACCGAGACCGGCAGCCCAGAACGCCACCATCAGCATCCCCACGGCACCACCGAAGTAGCCGCCGTACAGCGCCAGCACGAACTGGCCGGCCAACACCACGCCGGGTCCAAGGGCGACCGACGTTGTGAACAGCTTGGTGACACGCCGACCGAAGGCGAGGACCAGCGTCGCGAAGGCGAGCAACCACGGCACCACCGCGTCGAAGGCCACGGCGGGTAAGGCCAGCAGCAGAACCGCACCAGCGGCTCCCCCGATCACGCTGATCGCCGTCAATGCGCGGGTCGGTACGTTCGTCAATGGCGTGAGATCGCGTCTGAGCACCCAGGCGCTGGTCATTGCCGCAGGCAACAAAGCGACGGTGGTGGCCGCGTTGGCGGTGACGGAAGGCATGCCGGCGGCCACGAGCGTCGGCAGGGCGACGAACGTTCCACCGCCGCCGACGGCGTTCAGCAGGCCCGCGAGCAGGCCTGCCAGCAGTACGACGAGGTAGTCCGTCATCGTACGAGCATCAGGTCCGGTGGGTCAGACCACAATGCGCGATTGGCGCAGTCACCCTTAGGCGTAGGCATAGGCTGACGGTATGCGCTATGACCTGGACGACCTACGATTGTTCGTGCACATCGTGGTAGCGGGCTCGATCACCGCTGGGGCGCGCCTGATGCACTTGAGTCTGCCTTCGGCCAGCGCGCGGGTCCGGGCACTCGAAGCGCACGCCGGGGTCGACCTGCTGATCCGGGAAAGACGCGGCGTACGCCCGACACCCGCCGGTACGACGCTGGCCCGGCACGCGCGCGACGTACTCGCTCAGACCGCGCGGCTGGACAGCGCGGTCGCGAGCTATACCGCAGCGCCAGGAGCGCCCGTGGTGTTGCTGGCCGGCGGGTCGGCGATGCATCGCCTGGTGCCGCGGGCGCTGACGTCGTACCTGCTCGAGTATCCGGAACACGACGTGACGGTCGTCGAGCAACGGACTCCGCAGACGTTGCGCAGGCTCGCCGACGGCACGGCCGACCTCGGCATCGTCTTGACCGAGCCCGCCCGCGCTGGGGAAGACCATGAGTTGTACGCCGAACCGCTCGGCGACGACTCGTTGGTGGTGATCGGTCAGACCGGCGGCATCCTGACCGGGCGAACCGAGATCAGCTATCGCGAAATCGCCGAGCACCCTCTGGTCGGGCTGGACCTCGATTCGTCCCTGCGCCAGTGGATGGACCAGCGGCTCGCCCAGGCGCCGGTCGCGCGATACCGGACGCTCGTTCCCAACCTGCACACCCTCATCACGCTGGCCGCCGGTGGTGTCGGCCTGGCCGTCGTACCGCGTCGCGCCCTCGATCCCGGTCTGCCGATCGACGTGTGCGCGTTGCAGGACCCGTGGTCGCACCGCCGCCATGTCCTCTGCTGGGGCGCCCACGTCCGAACGACCTCCGCGCCGATCGCGGGGTTGGCGAAGCACCTCCGCGCCGCCGCCGGCATCGCCCGTGCCACGCCGCCTGATTCGGCGGGTGACACGGGCGGCCGCTAGCTCAGCGGGTCAGTTCTCTTCGCAGGGCAGGCCCTTGGACTCGTAGCCACCGCCGGGCTTGTGGTACCAGAGCTGGGTGCAGGCACCCTGCCCGTCGGGAATGCTCCACCAGAGGCGGTTGATGACGCCACCGTTGTAGTAGTACGTGCCGGTCGACTCGCTCCGGCCGTTCGACCAAACGTCCTGGTGGTAGTAGCCGCTGACACAGCCGGACCAGTGCTGGGTCTTGATCGTGTCGTTGTAGTAGCCGATCCACGCGCACCCGTTGCCACCGGCCGAGGCGGACTGGGCTCCGGTCAGCGTTGAGGTCGCCACCACGGCGGTGAGGACCGCGGCCCTGGCCAGCGCGCGGCCACGACCGGTCTTACGGACTGCTTGCGTCATAGTCGATGCCTTCTCTCAGAGTTACATAGAGGTCTACCTTCGACGACGCGCCCAGACTCCCGATCTGAGCGATTCGTCAACACAGCAAGAGTTTTCTCCGATGAGGCCTCATCAGCCGGTCGTCGGCGCGAACCGCTCGACCGGTGACTAAAAGTAGCAATGGGGCTGCCGGAACACCTAGTAGCTTCGGTTTCGGTCGAACAGCGCATTCGCGCACTTGCCGGATCCACGCGGTAGGCGCCGGGCCGGCTTTCGACCCCTGTCGAATTCCGGGCCTGAGGCAACCTTTTCGGCGGATGCCCCATCGCGATCCGCGGCCGAGTCGAATCTAGGTAAAGAATCTTTGACATCGTGTCTGTTGTGCTTTACCTTCGGAGATGTCAAAGATTCTTTACCTGGGAGCCGGTATGGCGCACGAAGAGAAGCGCGCGTGGATCATGGCCATCGTCACGGTCATCGGGTACGGGGCGTATCTGATCGTCGTTCTGGGACGCGCGGACGGCGGGTCGCTGTCCGAGGTGCCGTATGTGGCGCCGCTGTTGTGGACCATCGGAGCCGCCATCGTGGCTGCGATTGTGCTCAGCATCGCGGCCGACATCGCCGCCGGGGGTAAGCCCAGCAAGAAGGATCAGCGCGATCGCGAGATCGAACGGTTCGGCGAGTACGTCGGCCAGTCGTTCGTCGTGATCGGCGCGGTCACGACGATGCTCCTCGCAATGACCGAGGCCGACTACTTCTGGATCGCCAACGCGATGTACCTGGCGTTCGTACTGTCGTCGTTGCTGGGATCCGTGACCAAGATCTTCGCCTATCGCCGGGGGTTCCAGACGTGGTGAAGCCGACCAAGGTGACGAACTCGATCCGCGCGCTGCGGTTCAGCACCGGCGAGATGACCCAGGCCGAGTTGGCCGACCGCGTCGGGGTGACCCGGCAGACCATCATCGCCATCGAGCAGGGGCGGTACTCGCCATCCCTGGAGATGGCCTTCCAGATCGCGCACGCGTTCGGCGTACCGCTCGACGACGTATTCCACTATCCCGACAGTGCAGGAGAAACACCGTGAAGGCGATCGTTCAGGACACGTACGGCACTACCGAGGTCCTCGAGCTTCGGGAGATCGCCAAGCC
The DNA here is from genome assembly GCF_036226525.1 of Kribbella sp. NBC_01245. Classification (NCBI taxonomy): domain Bacteria; kingdom Bacillati; phylum Actinomycetota; class Actinomycetes; order Propionibacteriales; family Kribbellaceae; genus Kribbella; species Kribbella sp. NBC_01245. The sequence continues at coordinate 568,647 of NZ_CP108487.1, read as the reverse complement.
CGCGCCTGCCGACAACCAGGTGCTACTGAAGGTTCAAGCGGCCAGTGTCGATGCAGGCGCCTGGCACCTCATGACGGGTCTGCCGTACCTCCTCCGTCTTGGGTACGGCGTACGCGCACCCAAGACCGCCGTACGAGGCCGGGAAGTCGCAGGAACCGTCGAGGCCGTCGGTAGTGGGGTCACGCGCTTCCAACCAGGTGACGAGGTTTTCGGCACTTGTGAGGGCTCATTCGCCGAATACGCGGCCGCCAGGGAAGACAGGCTCGCGCGCAAGCCTGAGAACCTCACCTTCGAACAGGCGGCCGCAGTTCCTATCTCCGGCGGTACGGCGTTGCAGGCGTTGCGGGACAGCGGGAAGGTTCAGGCCGGGCAGCGCGTGCTGGTGATCGGTGCGGCTGGTGGTGTCGGCACGTACGCCGTACAACTGGCTAAAGCACTCGGAGCCCACGTGACGGGCGTATGCAGCACCACGAAGGTAGACCTGGTCTGGTCGATCGGAGCCGACGAGGTCATCGACTACACCAGTGACGAGTTGAGCGGGCAGTACGACCTCATCCTCGACATAGCTGGCAACCGACCGCTACGCCGGCTACGGCAATTGCTAACCGCTAAGGGAACACTGGTCATCGTTGGAGGAGAAGAGGGCGGCAAGGTCTTCGGTGGAACGGAACGCCTACTCCGAGCCGCTCTACTCTCGCCGTTCGTCGGTCAACGGCTGCTCGGCATCATCAGCAGCGAGCGCGCCGCGGACTTCGACACCCTCAGCAACCTGATCGAAACGGGCAAAGTCACCCCGGTGATCGACCGCTCCTTCCCCCTCGCCGAAGCCCCCGCCGCCATCGCCTACGTCCAATCCGGCCAATCCCGCGGCAAAGTAACCATCACGATCTAACCCAGAGCCCTCCCCAATCCACCCAATCCAACCGCCCACCGCCCCCTCCTTCTCCCGCGAGTGGTCACGTCTGAACCTCCCCGCGAGTGGTCAGGTTAAGACGCGACCACTCGCGGGAGAAGGAGGAAGGGACGCCGATTCCACGGGTGCGGCAGGGTGGTGCCGAGGGGCTTGGTTTGTGGTGCGATGGGGTATGGCCAAGCTGATTTACTCGACTATCGGGTCGCTCGACGGGTATGTCGCCGACGAGACCGGCAACTTCGACTGGGCTGCGCCGGATGACGACGTCCATGGCTTCGTCAACGAGTTGATGCGACCACTCGGCACGTACCTCTATGGGCGCGGGATGTACGACGTGCTGCGGTTCTGGGAGACGGCCGAGGGGCTTCCGCCGGTCGAGCAGGAGTTCGCGGCGATCTGGCAGGGCGCGGACAAGGTGGTCTACTCGTCCACGCTGCCGGAGAACGAGGTGCGGACCAAACGGACTCGGCTCGAGCGCGAGTTCGACCCGGCGGCCGTACGACGGCTCAAGGAGACGGCCGGCGCCGATCTCGCGATTGGCGGTCCGCACCTCGCCGCGCAGGCCTTGAAGGCGGGCCTGGTCGACGAGCTCCAGCTGTTCCTCGTCCCGGCGATCGTTGGCGGCGGCAACCAATCCCTGCCGGACGACCTCCGCCTCGACCTCACCCTTCTCGACGAGCGCCGCATCAACCAGACCATCTACCTCCACTATCGGGTCAACCACTGAGCGGACGGCGTCGGCGGCGGATGCGCATGGCGGTGGCGCCGCTGAGGAAGATCATCAGGATCAGCGCCATCGACCAGCGGCGCTGCGTGCGTACGAGGTGATCCGGTGGGTTGGCGGCGTCGTCCTTGGCTGCGAGGGCGTCGTATGTCGCGGTCCAGGACGGTGATGCCGTCGGAGTGTTCGACGGAGTCGGCGTCGTTGAAGGCGTCCCGGTAGCAGTCGGCGTCGGGCGACGCGGCAGAGGGAGTTGTGGCGGCACGCGGGTGGGCGATACCGGTGGCAGTGAGGCCGAGGGCGGAGGCATTGTCGGCCTGACGGTCGGCTGGGCGGTCGGAGTCGGTTGCGGCGTCGCAGTCGGCGTCGCAGTCGGCCTTGCCGTCACGGTCGGCCTCGGCGTCGACGTCGCAGTCGGCGAAGCAGTGGGCGTGGGCGAAGGCGTCGGCGTCGGGCGAGGCGTTGGGGTGGGTGGCGGCGGAGGCGGTGGTGGAGGGGCGGCTGGGCGGAGGCAGCCGGAGGCGTCGCCGCCTCGGGCCGATGACCAGGACGCGAGTTCGGTGACCACTCGCGATCCGTCCAGCCTGATCGAGAACAACCGGCTCCGCTCCCCCGCCGCCGTGTGGACGACGTACAACCTGTCCCGTCCTCCGAACACCGCCGAGCTGTACGAATGCCGCCGCGGCAACTCCGGGAACGACGCGACCGCCCGCACCTTGCCACTAGAAGGATCGATGCGAACCACCTGCGCCGGCCCAAACCCCAGCGTCGTCACGCCGTACAACCACCCCGATGCGGGATCAGCCGCGAAGTCGTCCACCGAGTGAGCGAGAAACCCCGGCGACAACCACGTCATCGCGACAACCGCGCGAAACGACCGGCTCCGCGGGTTGATGTCGATCGCGAACAACCGATGCCCGTCGCGCAGGTACAGCCGGTGGCCCGAGACCGCACCGGCGGTCGGCTGGAAAGGCCCGTGCTTCCGTATCGCGCCCAGATCCACGGCCACTCCACGCCCGTCGATCGTGACGAGATGCGGCCGATGCCGGATGTTCGCGATGCCGTACGACAGGTCCTGCTCCCGTGCGTACCCGATCGCGTTGACCGGAAAGCCGAGCGATGCCTGCACCACCGTCCGGCCCGAGGACACGTCGATCCGCCGCAGCGTCGTCGCGTGCCAACTCGTCTGCGCCTGCAAGATCACGCACGCGCCAGCGGAACCTGCGCCCGAGGCGGGCACGACCCACGCCAGCGAGAGCACGAACGCGCAGACAGCGGCGGAGATCCTGCGCACCTCAACCACCTTGTTTGAGCCTGGCCAACGCGGCGGTAAAGGCCTCGGGCCCGACACTGGCCTCACCACTGAACGGGTTCTGCAATTGCTGGATCGCGAACAAAAGCAGGCCGATCGAGCCCGCGAGCATCGACACGATGATCGCGTACGACATCACCTTCGGCCCGCCGAACATGAACATCAGCGATATCGACATCACACTGCCGACGAGAATCGCGAACCACACCACCGAGGTCACCCCGTCACCCGCGGCGTTGATGCGCTGCTGCCGAGCCTGATACACGTTCCAAACCTGAGTCGCCGCCTCGACGCGAGCAGCCTCCTGGCGATCGTTCTTCGTGGCAGCGCCATCGACCGCCTGCTGGAGATCCCCGAGCAAGTCCCAGCCGGCGTTCCCGACCGGCCGGCTCTCTCGAAGGTTCGGCCACTCCCGATCGGCGACCTCGATCGCGTACGACCTGGTCAGCCGGTTGATCTCGGTCCGGGCCGGTTCGGGCAGCGACGAGCTCGCCCACTTCACGCCGACGAGCGCGTTCGCCTCCTCGTACGCCGTGTCCTGCGCGTTGTCCACCGCGTCGAACAACGAGATCAGTACGAACGCCGCGATCACCACGTTCACGCCACCGACGACGGTGAAGACCTGCCCGGCCAGTTCGTTGTTGGCCTCGCGCCCTTCTTTCTGCCGGGCCTTCCGCAACACCACGGCGAGCACGCCCGTCGCGACCATCACGCCGACCACCCACAGCGTCCCGCTCAGATAGAGGTTCATAGCGGTCGCACCGCCGTCGGGAGGGTGAAGTGGATGGTCTCGCGGGTGATCTCGCGTTCGACCATTTCGAGCGGGCCCAATCGCTCGAGGGCCGCGATCACGCCGTTCACCAGCCTCGGCGGCGCGGACGCTCCAGCGGTCAGTCCAATCACCCGTACGTCGTTGAGCCATGCCGGGCGAAGGCCGTCCGCATCGTCGAGCAGGTACGCCGGAGTCCCTTGCCTGCGGGCGAGTTCGACCAGGCGGACCGAGTTGGACGAGTTGGTCGAGCCGACCACCAGTACGAGGTCCGACTCGGACGCGATCGCCGCGAGCGCGTCCTGCCGGTTGGTGGTGGCGTAACAGATGTCGGCGGAGTCGGGACCCTTCAACTGGGAGAACCGCGCCCGCAAAGCCGTGAGGATGTCGGCCGTTTCGTCCACGGACAAGGTGGTTTGGGTCAGGTAGGACACGCGGGTGGGATCGGCGACTTGCACGCGAGCAACGTCCTCGACCGATTCCACCAGCACCGTTTGGGACGGCGCCTCGCCGAGTGTGCCCTCGACCTCCTCGTGACCCGCATGGCCGATCAGGACGACCGTGTCACCGCGGCCGGCGTACCGCTTGGCCTCCGCATGCACCTTGGCCACCAGCGGGCAGGTCGCGTCGACCACGTCGAGGCCACGCCGCGCGGCCTCGGTGCGAACCGCGGGCGAGACGCCGTGCGCCGAGAAGACCACCGTGGCGCCCTGCGGTACGGCGTCCAGCTCGTCGACGAAGACGGCACCACGGCTCTCCAGATCGGCCACCACGTGGGTGTTGTGGACGATCTGCTTGCGGACGTAGATCGGGTCTTCGCGCTGGGCGAGCAGCTGGTCGACCACCTCGATGGCTCGCTCGACGCCGGCGCAGAACGAGCGCGGCGCGGCCAGCAGGATCGTGCGGGAGACGCCGGCCACGGCCGCCCAAGCGGGGTCGTGAACATTGATCATCCATACCTCCTTCAGTGGTCGCGCGTGGTCTCAGTGGTCGCGGCGGGTGGCCAGGCGGGCCAGCTTTCCCAGCTCGACCGCGGCCGGTGCGACCGGATGCGCGGACGCCAACTGGCCAAGGGCCGAGGCGAGCAAGGCGTCCGCCTCGTCCTGGCTCTTGGTACGCGCTCCCGCCTGGTCGATCAGCAGCGCAGCCCGGGCGAGTTCGACGTCCGACAACGGCAGGGTGTCGTGGTACAGCACGGCCAACTCGCGCCCGGCGTCCGTCCCAGACGTGAGCGCCGCGACCGCCGGAAGGGACTTCTTGCGACGACTCAAATCCGAATGCACGGGTTTACCCGTCACGGCCGAATCGCCCCAAATACCAAGCAAGTCGTCGACGTACTGGAAGGCCAACCCGAGGTCCGCCCCGAACCGCCGCAGGTGTTCGACCTGGTCCGGACGGCCGCCGCCAAATACCGCGCCGAGCGCACACGACGCACCGAGCAACGCGCCCGTCTTGAGCTCGGCCATCCGCACGCATTCCGCCAGCTCGACGTCGGTTCGCGTCTCGAAGTGCGAGTCCGCGAGCTGTCCGTCGACCAGGTCCTGCACCGCCGTACCGAGGATGCGGGTGCCCTCATGCGCGGCCGGATGACCGCTATCCGCCAGTACGTCGAACGCCAGGCTGAGCAGGGCGTCACCGGCCAGGATCGCCGCGTTGATCCCGAACACGGTCCACGCCGTCGCGCGATGCCGCCGAGTGGCGTCGGCGTCCATCACGTCGTCGTGCAACAGCGAGAAGTTGTGCACCAGCTCGACCGCGACCGCGGCCGGCACGGCCACATCCGACAGCCCGCCGACCGTCTCGGCCGCGAGCAAGGCCAGCGCCGGCCGCAACGCCTTCCCGCCGTCCCCGTTGGCCGGCCGGCCCTCCTCGTCCTGCCAGCCGAAGTGGTAGTTCGTGATCCGCTGGGTGGCCTGCGGCATCGTCGCGACGGCCGCCTTGAGCGCCGGCTCGACCTGGTCGCGACTCCACTGGAGGACTTCCCGCGCGGATCGGCCGGCGGTACCGGCCTCGGGTCTTGCGTCCGTCATTGCCATCGGTCGCTCCTCATCCGCCGAGTTCGACGTTCTCCAGGACACCGAGGGCGTCCGGGACGAGCACTGCCGCGGAGTAGTACGTGCTGACCAGGTACGAGATGACCGCCTTCTCGTTGATCCCCATGAAGCGCACGTTCAGCCCCGGCTCCACCTCGTCGGGCAGGTTGGTCTGCCGCAGCCCGATCACGCCTTCGTCGTCAAGCCCGGTCCGCATCACGATCACCGAGGTGGTGTTGGTCTTCGAGATCGGGATCTTGTTACAGGGCAACAGCGGTACGCCGCGCCAGGAGTGCACCCGTTTGCCGTCCACCACGTTCGTCTCGGGGTGAATGCCCTTGCGCACGCATTCGCGGCCGAACGCGGCGATGGCCTTCGGATGTGCGAGCAGGAACCGCGACTTGCGGCGCCGGGTGATGAGCTCGTCGAAGTCGTCCGGCGTCGGTGGGCCCGTGCGGGTGTAAATGCGCTGGCTGAATTCGGCGTTGTGCAGCAGGCCGAACTCGCGGTTGTTGATGAGCTCGTGCTCCTGGCGTTCGCGAAGTGCCTCGATGGTCAGGCGGAGTTGCTGCTCGGTCTGGTCCATCGGGTTGTTGTAGAGGTCCGCCACCCGGCTGTGCACGCGCAGAATCGTCTGCGCGACGCTCAACTCGTACTCCCGCGGGGACGCCTCGTAGTCGACGTACGTGCCTGGCAGGTCGGCCTCGCCGTCGTGTCCGGAGGCGAGTTCGATCGCGGCCTCACCCGCCTTGTTCTGCGGGCGTTGCGGGCGTGCTCTTACGTCGTTCAGGTGGTTGCGCAACGGCTCGGCCCTGTCCAGGATCTCGCTGAGCTGTTGGCGGTTGAGGATCAGCACAGTGCATTGGGTCGTCGCCTTGGCGGTGTACTCCCAGATGCTCTCGGGTGGATCCAGCAGCAGTTGTTCGCCGAGGTAGTCGCCGTCCGCCGCGGCGCCGAGCTCGGTGCCGTCGCCGTACTCGCCGATACCGGTCTTCGCGATCTTGCCGTGCGCGATCAGGACGATGTCGTCGATCCGGCTGCCGAACTCGACGATCACCTCGCCCGGTGCGTACTCCCGCTGACCGAAGGCGTCGGCGAGAGCCCGGAGCGCTTCCTCGTCGTTGAAGTCGCGCAGTGGCGGCAACTCCGAGAGCTCGGCCGCGATCACCCGGACCTCCGCACCGGTGGTCGCGAAACTGAGCCGGCCGTCGCCGACCGCGTACGTCGTACGGCGGTTGACGCGGAACGCACCACCCTGCGTCTCGACCCACGGCAGCACCTGCAACAGCCAGCGTGGCGAGATCTCCTGCATCTGCGGAGTGGTCTTGGTCGTCGTCGCGAGTTGCCGCGCCGCCGCCGTACCGAGGCTGAGCTGGGGCCTTTCGGTGGCCTCTTCGATAGCCGTCACAGTGCACCGTCCAATCTCTGCGCGTGCGCCACCGGCTGCCTACGCAGCTGATGTGATGAGGGAATGCGAGCCGCCGAGGTGCCGAGGCCTTTGGGGCCTTGGGGCAGCGCGTGCCGCCAGAGGTCGGCCTCTTCGTAGCGGTGGCAGCCGCGGTGCCAGTTGAGGATTCCGGACATCCAGTACTTGAGTTCGTCGGCGTAGCCGGTCAGGGTCCGGCGGGCCTCGTCGTCCAGGTCGTAGTCGTCGAACAGGGCCGGCAACTCGACCGCCACGATGTGCTCGAACTGCTTCATCCGGGCCGTCATCAGGGCGTTCACCATGGCGATCGCCTCGGTTTGGTCGCAGTTGAGGAAGTTCTGTACGACGAGTACGCCGTTGTGGATCTCGCCTTCGAACTGGATCTCCTTCTGGTAGGAGAAGAGGTCGTTCAGCAGGCAGGCGTAGTCGGCGGCCGAGTTCTCCAACGCCCGGATCGGACGCGTCTTGTAGATCGCGGGCGGCACCGTCCGGCCGTGCGCCAGCCGGCACAGGGCCATCGTGAGGTCGGAGCCGAAGGTCCGGCGCCGCATCTCGATGTAGTCGACCGGGTCGGGAATACGGTTCTGGAACTGGTTGGCCAGTTCCCACAGCCAGCTGTCGATCATCGTGTCGATCGCCGCGCGGAACGTCTTGCGGGCGGGGACGGTCATCGGTCCCGCCGTGCGTTGCCACAGGTCCTGCAGTGATCGCTCCAACGGCGTGACCGGGTCTGGCGTGGCCTCACCGTCAACGGGCATGAGCTGCGACAAGCGCGCGTTGGTCGCCTTCGCCGAGGCCATATCCCGGGTCCGTCCGAAGACGATGGGGTAATAGTCGTCGGCGTACGTCCCCCACGTGAGCCAGCCGGTCGTGATGTTCAGCTGTTCCGGTGTCGCGTCGGAGTCGATCGCCGCCGCGCACAACGCGAGATCGTGCGCCTCGAGTTTGCCCGCGTCCCAGACCAGTCCGTCCAGCAGGCCCATCCGCTCGGACCACTCCATCATGTGCTCGCGGGCCTTGGACTCGTGCGGGCTCATGCGGAGGTCGTACGGCATGTAGATGTCCGGCAGGGCTGTCGGCCCGACCACGCGGTACGGCAGGTTGCCGTGGCTACGCAGGCGGTACGGCATGGTCGAGATGATGGACGTCGCGATCCGGGCTGCCGACGTGCCGAGGCCGGCTGGTCCGCCGAGCTGGCTGGTGGCCGCCTTACCGCCATCGTTCATGTAGCGGCTGGATCGCAAGTGCCACTCGTGACCACCGGATTGCCAGTCCTGCAGGCCTTTCACGTAATTCATCACATCGAGCCAGGCCTGCGGGCCGAGCGCGTGCTCCTCGAGGAGCGGCGGCACCTCGGTGAGAGCAGTGCTCTCGAATTGGAGCAGCCGTGACGTCAGGATGTCGTTGACCTTGTCGGCCGCCTGCTGCGGCGTACAACCGAGGAACCGCTCGATCACGAGTACGCCGTTGTTGAGCTCACCCTCCTTCTCCACTTCGCGCTGATACGAGAAGAGGTCGTTGCGCAGATGGACCGCGTCGGAGAACGTGTCGCTCAGCACCTGCATCGGCCGCGATGCCGAGACCTCCGGCGGCACCTGCGCGTTCACGGCGTACTCGACCAGGTTGGCCGACCAAGGCGCGCCGCCCACCTTGCGGCGCATCTCGACATACTCGATCGGGTTCGCCAGCCGGCCCGCGCTGATGTTGTTCAGCTCCCACAGGGATTCGGCCAGCAACGCCTCCGTCGTACCGGTGAAGCGCCGGCGCCAGTCCATCGACATCGACGGCACGGTCCGCGTCCACAAATCGGCGAGCCCGCGCTCGACCGGGTTGTGCGGCTCCTCGGTGATGACACCGTCGAGCGGCATGAACAGCGGCAGCCGGTCCAGGTACGCCTTGGCGCCGGCCATGTCCTGCGTCTTCTTGTAGACCTCCAGGAAGTGGTCGTCGAAGTAGAAGACCCAGACGTACCAATCGGTCACCAGGTCCAGCGCCGGTCCGGTGGCGTCCGGATGGGTGTACGCACACAGCAGTCCGTAGTCGTGCGAGTCGTAGTCATGCGCGTCCCAGATCGCCTTGCCCTGTTGAGGAACATCGATCATGTCCATCTCGTACGCCCAGGCCCGGCTGTGCGCTCGCGTCGCCTCCAAGTGCGGGTTGATCCGGGCCGGGTACGGCACGTAGAACTTGGGCAGCTCGTACGGCTGCGCCATGGACTAGCCTTCCCGCCCGATCTCGACGCCTTCGAGGATGCCGAGCGCGTCCGGCACCAGCACGGCCGTCGAGTAGTACGCGCTCACCAGGTAGTTGATGATCGCCTTCTCGCTGATGTTCATGAACCGGACCGACAGGCCCGGCTCGTACTCGTCCGGCAGACCGGTCTGGTGCAGTCCGACGACGCCCTGGTTGTCCGCGCCGGCCCGCATCAACATGATCGAGCTGGTCCGCGTCGGGCTGACCCCGATCTTGCTGCACGGGAAGATCGGCACGCCCCGCCACGCGGGAATGCGATGACCGTTGAGCTCGACGCTGTCCGGGTAGATGCCGGCCTTGCTGCACTCCCGGCCGAACGCGGCGATCGTGCGCGGATGAGCCAGGAAGAAGGTCGGCTCCTTCCACACCAGGGCGAGCAACTCGTCCATGTCCGCGGGCGTCGGCGGTCCCGAGCGGGTCGGGATGCGCATGCTCAGGTCGGCGTTGTGCAACAACCCGAAGTCCCGGTTGTTGACCATCTCGTGCTCTTGCCGCTCGCGCAGCGCCTCGATCGTCAGCCGGAGCTGCTGCTCGGTCTGGTTCATCGGCTGGTTGTAGAGGTCCGCGACCCGGCTGTGCACGCGCAGCACGGTCTGCGCCACGCTCAGCTCGTACTCGCGCGGCGTCGTCTCGTAGTCGACGTACGTGCCCGGCAGCTCCGCCTCGCCGACGTGGCCCGCGGCCATATCGATGGTCGCCTCACCGAACTCGTTCTGGTCGCGGTCGGGGCTGCGTCGAAACTCGTCGATATGCGCTCGCAGACTGTCGGAACGCCGGACCAGGTCCTCGAACGAATCCTGCGAAAGCGTCAGCACCGTCACGCTGGTGAGCGCCTTGACCGTGTATTCCCAGACGTCCCCGTCTTCCAGAATGGCGGCATAGGTGAAATGGTCGCCATCGACCAGCGTCCCGATGACGGATTCGTCACCGTATTCGCTGAGACCGATCTTGTTGACCTTTCCGTGCGCGATCAGGCAGATCTGGTCCGCCGGTCCGCCGCGTTGCACGATCACGTCACCGGGCTGGAATTCCTGCTGGACAAACCGATCCGCGAGCTCGGTCAGCACCTCGACGTCGTCGAAACCGCGCAACAAGGCCAGCTCGGTCAATTCCTGCGGTACGACGCGGACCTCGGCGCCGGTACTGGTGAAGGTCAGCCGGCCGTCGCCGATCGCGTAACTGAGCCTCCGGTTGACCCTGAACACACCACCTTCGACCTGGACCCAGGGCAACATCTTCAGCAGCCAGCGCGACGTGATGCCCTGCATCTGCGGCTCGGACTTGGTCGTCGTGGCCAGATTCCGCGCGGCGGCGGTCCCCAGGCTCAGCTGCGGCTGCCCACTGTCGACATCAGAGGATGCCGGCTCGGTCAAAGTCACAATACCCACCACCAATCAGTACAATGCACCGGTTTTCGGCCAGGGCGAATCCGCCCACGACCCATTGGGTGACGAATGGTCTAAGGCTCGACAATTGATGAATGAATCGCGCGCATTGCCGGACCCACTGGTCCACGGCAATACCGAGAACGCTGATACCCAGCGCTGACACCTGGTCCGGTTGACCCCATTCACCCGGCAAGGCGTAAATCACCCTGGCTAACGTCGCCCCAGCGACCCAAGGTGACCACACGGTACCCGACCGTCACGCCCCGCCGTCAAGGCACATCTCAAAGAAAGCGACTTCTTTCTTTCAACCCCGAAATTCCCCACTACACGCTTTCCCGCCACCCCGCACAGACACGCCGACTCGGCCCGCCCCCGCTGGCCGATGACGGCCACCGCCCGGCCCGGCCCGCAAGGGCGGCAGCGACGATCGCGCGCAGGGCGGCAAACCTGTTGCTTGCGGGACTTGCCGACTGCTGGACTACCGCGATGCCCGCACCCAACGGATTCGAATACACCGTCCTCTCGGACCAGGTCGTCCGGATCACCCACCACGGCAAACCCGCGACCACCCTCCGCGGCGCCCGAGCCGCCGACTTCCTCGCCGAAGTCGACGACGACCCCCAACTCGTCATGGCCCGCTGGACCGGCAACTACAAACGCGGCAACGAACGCACCGCCCGCAACCACCCCCGCAACCGCCACTCCCGCTAACCACCTGCCGACGCGCATGGCACGGTCTTCTAGGCCCGGCGGCCCCCAAAGATCAGGCAATCCGATAGCGGGATTCCAACGACGGTAGCCGCCACCGCGCGTCGGAATCCCACCATCGCGGCAGTCAAAGCAGGTCGAAGGTGAGGACGACGCTCAGCAACAGAGCGACCGCCCCGGCGAAGGCGGTTCCTCCCCGCAGAATCGCGTGGGGCACCCCCGTTCCACCAAGCCGGCTCAGCCCGCCGGCGACCATGCCGACCACCACCGCGACCACGACGATCAAGGCGAGCACCAGCAGTTTCGTCGTGCTCCCTGCCGCCGAATCGACGGCCAGTGTGATGTTCATTCCTGTCTCCTCTCCAGTTACCAGTTAGCTGCGACTTTGGTTGAGGAGGAGACGTGAGGGTGCCAAGGCGGTGACAAGTCCCTAACATGCTGACAAGGGCGAAGGGGGACCGACTGCATGGCCCTGCTTGACGAACTCGTGGCCGATTTGCACCGTCTGAAGCGCAAGACCTTCGGTGAGCTCGACGAGCGCAGGTTGGCCGACCTGCTCCCGGCACTTTCCGGCGCGGCCAGGCACGTCGGGCAGACGCCCGAGGACGTGTCCGCACCGCTGCGACGGCTGATGTCCGCCGCCGCACGACGAATCACTCCGACCGACGTGCGGTCGGCCGCGATCGACCTCTTCGGGCTCACCAACGAGACCTTCGGAAAGTCTTTGGCTTACCGGCAGCAGGCCGCCGCCGCGCGGTTCACGCCGGCTCCTTCCGTCAGCACCTTCCGCCAGCGGCCGCAGTACACGCACCGCATCGTCGACGCTGTCGCCGGCCACGTCATCGACATGTTGTCTGCTGTCACCCTTGGCGAACTCCAGCAGCGCACGAATGCCGAACTCATCGACCGGCCAGACCTGGTCAAGCAAGCGGTCGCGGAACTGTCCGCTACCGGCGGCCTGGTCTGGATCTGGGGCGAACCGGGCACGGGTAAGACTGCGCTGGCCGGTCAGATTCCTGCGCGGATGACGCTCCATTTGCCTGTCGTCAGGGTTCGGATGAACAACACGCGCGTCATGCAGCAGGACCTCATCCGCGCCATCGGCCAGGTTGGTATCGATGCGACGGAATGGACCGATGGCGCCTGTACGTCGTACTTCCGCACCCTCGTGGCGCAGGGAGACGCTTTCGGCCTGGTGATCATCGATGACGTCAGTGGGCCGACGGAATTCGCGGAACTCGAGCTGGGTCCGATCCGGGTTCCGGTCATCGTGACCAGTCGGCTGGCGAACCCCGAGGTCGCGGGTTCGACGCTCCGGGTGGAAGGCTTTTCGGCAGCAGAGACCGACAGCGCGATCACCGTGCTGCTTCCGGCGCTCGCGCAGTCCGAAAGGTCTCGCCTTGCCAACATCGCCCGCGGCCGGCCACTGATCATCGACCGGATTTGCCGATACCTGCGGAGCTGTGACAGCGCGCAGATCCCTGGTGTGCTGGAGGCGCTGGCTCAGGACACGGGACGTGTTCTCAACGCCATCGAGTCGATCAATGCCACCGACCGCGATCTCGTCACGCTGTATGAGCACCTGATCTCCAGCCTCGGTCAGCTCGGCGACACCGTCGCGGTCCTTGACAGCCTGGTATGGATCGCCGCCGACGGCCTGGTGGATCGCGCGTTGGCCAACGCGTTTCTCGCGCACAGATTTCCCGGCGCCGTCGGCTCGGTCGTGATCTCGTCGGCGATCGCGATTCTGGCGCAGCGCGGAATCGTGACTGTCGAGGATGAGGCGCTGTCGATCCATGGCCTCACTGTCGACATCCTGCAACATCTGCGACGGGGCTCGATGAACAGTGTGGTCAGCGACTTCGTTGACTTCCTCCGCACACCTCCTGCTGAACCGACGAAGAAGCTTCAATATCTCCTGCACTCCGAACTGACGATGGCGGAGCGACTGGATCCCGACGGGCAGGAATGGCTGCTGTGTTTGGACGAGCTCACCTGGCTACGCATACAAGCCGAAGACGCGAGAGAAGAACGTCTGGTGCGACGGTATCGGCTGGGCAAAGAAGAAGGCGGCGACATCACGGTCCGCACAGACGCGGCAGACGTCAGGGTTCTCGCCGAGGACGAGAGCGATGAACTCCAGAAGATCACCAGCAACTACTACGAACTCGGCTTGATTCTCTATCGATCCACACTCGAGCCGGAGCCGGAGACAACGCCGTCTGATGGCTATCTCCACACCACCCGCGGATGGGTGATATCACCCGACGGGACCGAGCTCGCGCAGCTTTGTGTGTGCGGAAAGAGGCTACGGTCGACGACTCCGGCGGCGGAGTGGAAAGACCTTCCCCGCTGTCCCAGCTGCACCGACCGACACTGGCCGCGGATTCTCGAGGCGGCGCTCAAGATGCGTCCACGCACCTATCGCGGCGATGCAGTACACGCCATCCGCACCGCCCTCGAGGCGCGCGACCCAGAGGCTGCCTTGCACCACTACGCGGAGTTGAGAGCGAACATCGAGCTGACCAGGCCCAGCATCGATGAAGACCTCCTGACCGACTTGGCCAGGACGGAGCGCTCGATCGCCGAACTCCTCCGGGACCAGCAAAGCCCCAATGCCTTGGACATGTATCGCAGATCCGCCGCGAACTACGCACTTGCCATGCTGCTTACCCCTGACAGCAACCAGGTACTCGACGCGAGCTGGTCAGTCCTGCTTGCACAAGTCGAGTTGGTCACCGACGACGGCCCCGAGGTTGCGGGCGCGCTGTACGCCGATGCCGCGGCGCAGTATCGACGAGTGGTCGATCAACGCAACGATGTACCAAGCGCGATGGTCTACCTCGGTCGATGCCTGGCCGCGCAGTCGAAACTGGCAGCCAGTACTGAGAGTGCCATCGGCCTGTATGAGGAAGCGGCCGGCCTGTTGCGCGAGGCCGTGTCCGACCGACCAGACCATTCCGACCTTCGAGCAACCCTCGGTATGGTTCTGTCCAACCATGGCGATCTTCTCCGCCAGCACGATCCAGGCGCTTCGGCGAAGCTGTATCTGGAGGCCAACGCGGCGTATCTGCAGATGGCCCGACTCAAACCGGCTGACCATAATGGTTGGGACCTGGTTTGGTACTCGTTCCTCTCGGTGCTGGATCTCAACCAGCTCGACCAGCCGGAACTGGTAACGCTCATAGAGCACGCCACGCAGTTTCTTCGGCAGGCCGCCAACCACCAGCCCCAGCGCGCCGACCTCCCGCATCGCCTGGGCCTGGCACTCATGTATGCGGGGGACGCTCTCAGCAGCGACCATCCCGACGACGCGATTTCTGCGTACACGGAAAGTGCTGCCGCTTGCCGGGCCGGCATCGAGAGCGGCGACGACGCCGCGGCGGTCCGGGCAGACCTGGTCATGGCACTCGGCAAACATGCCGACCTCGTGAAGGGACGAGACCGGGACCAAGCTCTTCACCTGTTGGCAGAAGCCGTTCAGCAGGCCCGGACGGTAGTTGAACAGGACGAGCGGCACATGTTCGGATTTCACAACTTGGGGGCCCTGGAATATCGCCGCGCCGACCTCTTGAGAGACACGGATGTCCGCGCGGCGGTGAGTCTCTACCGGGAGGCCATAGCACACCTTCGGCGTTATACCGAGGCGACTCCCAACGACGTCCTGCCGTTACGCGCGGTGAGTGACAAACTGGCCGCCTGCGGAGATCTGGTCCGGTCGGGCGACCAGCAGTACGCCGAGGAAATCTACCGCGAGGCGGAGCAGCACATAGAACTCTGTCTGCGCTGCTCGCCCGGCGATGCCGACGCCACCAGGACCCTCGCCGCCCTGCTCGAACGCCGTGCGGACCTGCCTGTGAACGCCGACGGGGAAGACGCCGAGCTGCGAGGCAGGGCGGTCGAGAACTTCCGCGCGTACGTCGAGGCCCGCCCCGACGATATGTCCGGCCTGCGGTCCTTGGCCTATAACCTGCGGCGCCAGGCCGGCCATCCGGCGGCCGCTGAACAAGCTGACGCTATTTATGCATCCGCGGAAGCGTGCTACCGCCGCCTGGTGAACAGCGCCGCTCTGACACCGGCCGACCTGTACCACCTGGGCTACCTACTCCGGCGAAGGGCGTCGGCACTAGCCGACAGAGACCACAAGGGAGCGATTACTGTCTACGCTGAGGCAGTCGACCACCTTGAGCGCCTGGTAAGCCTCCCCGACGATTATCCCGGTGGCCGCGGAAGCCTCGCGTTCACCCTTCATCTCTACGGAACGCTCCTTCGGGCATCGGACCCCGCTGCGGCAGCCGACCTGCACCGGCGGTCGGAGCAGGCGTATCTCCAAAGTCTGGCGATAGATCCGGACAATCCAGGGACTCACTACAACCTCGCGTGCATAAGCGCACTCCGCGCAGACATCCCCGGCGCGGTCGGCTACTTGAGAACCTGGTGGCAGGCCAGTTCATCGGCCGGCACCCACCGCTATCAGACGATCAGCGAGGATCCGGATTTCGATCGAGTCCGGACCGCCCCACTGTTCACCGCAGCCTTGAGAGAACTGGCCGAGCAACGGACGGACTGACTAACTTTCCGAGCGCTCCTCGCCTGGTCGCAGCGGCTTCGGGTCAATCGAAGGTGGTGGTGATGGTTAGGGAAGGGAGGGTGGTGGGGTCGGTTAGGGCTTGGGAGATTAGGTGGCGGTGGTGCCAGGTGGTGGCGGACCAGGCTAGGGCGTTGGCTAGGCCGTCGGTGGTGGCGGCGTGGGGGGCGCCGGACGGGTCTACCCACCAGGAGACTTCGGTGCCGTCGACTCGGAGTTCTTCGTGTTCCCACCAGGTTGACGGGAGTTCGGGGATTAGGCGGCGGAGGGCCTCGGGGACGTCGGCGGGTACGCCTTCGCCGGTGATGATGCCGTCTGCGGTGTCCTGGGCCATCGGGATGTCGAGTAGGTCGCTGAGGCCGTCGGCGGCCGGGCCGGTGGCGACAAGCTGGCCGCCGAGGTCGGTGCGTTGCAGCCACATCGGCGAATCGACCACCACAGCGTTGCCCGCGGCAACGATCCGGGTGATGCCGTCGCCGCCGAGGACGCGAACGCGATCCGGCAACTCGCTCGGGTACGCCGTCACGGCACCGAGCTGAGCCCAGAGCCGCAACATGGTCGTCTCGTCCACCACCCGATCGGGCTCGACGATGCGGTTCAGCACCACCCCAACGCCGGCCGCGTCGAGATCGGCGACGGTCCGCACCAGCCCGATCGCCGTACGGACCTCCGCGTCGAGATCAGCGGCCCACGCCGGCGACGGGTCGAGCAGGGTCGCCAGCGCCGGATCCGCCTCGGGATCGGCGCGCCCGGTCAGCGGGCCATCCTCGAGATCGACCTGGTTCCGGATCCACCACGCGGTGTACGACGGTACGTCGAACGCGCGGTCATCCGGACCGACGACCCGAGTCGGTGTGACCAACGCCCGACGCAACAACGGGTCCGACCCGAACAGCGCAAGGACTCGCGGCCACGCGTCATCCACGATCCAGTCGAGATCCCGTACGGCGGCCACCTCGCCCGCGGTCACGCCGTACGGCGAGCCGGCCGTGGTTCGGGCCATCTCGTCCGCCCAGTCCTCGAACCCGTCGAGGTCTGCCAACTCCTCCGGCAGTACGTCGAACGGGACGTCCGACGCCGCGGCGACTCGCAACGTGCGCGACACTCCCGCGGCCTCGAGCACCGCACTGCCGAATCGGTCGAGCAGGTCGGACGCGACCGGCGCGACTTCTTCGTCATCGAGTACGGCGGCCGCGTCCGAGCCGGGAATGACCAGGGCGTTGGCCGGTACCAGCTCGCCCTCGTCATCGCGCAAGGCCAGATCCGACAGCCACCAAGGGCTTTGGGCCGGATCGGCGGCGAGGATCGAGAGTACGGCGTGTGCGATCGCGTCGGGATCGTCGGCCTCGGCCGAATGCTCCACCGCCGTACGCACGCCCGCGTCGGCCAAGAGCTCGCGCGGTCCGGCCGGGAGGGCGCCGAGCCGTTCGAGCGAGGCGTGCACGGCGTCGGGGTGGACCACGCGGACGCCGTACTCGCCGAAGATCGAAAGCGCGTCCGCCTGCAAGCCCTCCCCCGGCAACAGCAGACCGCGTGCGCCGCGAACAAGTCGGCCGTCTGCCAGTGGCACGGGTATTGAGCCGAGCGCCTCGCGGGTCAACGGCTCCAGCACCATCACGGATAGCGCGGCATAGACCGAGCGCCACCACTCCGGCGTACGGGCTGCCTGGGAACCGAGTTGGTCGACGAGGTCCGCGAGCTCCAGCCGTCGTACGCCGAGGGGCTCTGGCGCGGGACGGACCAGACCGCCGACGATCGGCGCGAGTACTGCGCTGAACTGCTCATCTACTCGTGTAACCACGACCGCATCGCGCGGCCGGATCAGTGTGTTGTCCTCGATCGCCCGCAGCATCGGCGTATCGGGCAGGAGGTCGAGAATGGCCTCGCGCAGCATCCGGTCCAGCGGACCAGCGGCCAGACCGGTCGGTACCAGTCCGTCCACGTTCGCAGCAGGGTCGGCCTCGGCGCGAAGACGGACAAGGTTGGCGTACGACGCGGCCGCCTCGCGGATCAGGCGATCGGTCAACGGGCCGGACGCGACGTGCCGACGGGCCGGGTCGAGCGGGAAAGAGGCGAGCAGCAAGGCCGGCAAAGACAGCGCCTCGTCGGTCGGAGTCGGCGCGTGCACGACGCCCGGCACCGGGCGATCGGTCAGCGGCAACGCCCAGACCACGGACCAGAACGGCCGCGCGCGTTCCTCGGTCGGGCGATCGGCGTACAGGCTATGGTCGAAGACTCCCCCGGCACGATGGACGTACCAGCGGGACTCGACGTCGGTCAGCACTCGCTCGACACCATCGACGTCGATCTCGATCCGCTCGAGCCCGGGAAGCGCCAGCAGCAAGGCGTCGTCGGCCTCCGCAAGCAAACGCCGTACGAGCAGCTCGGCCGACTCGTCGCGCAACGGCAGCACGACCGCGGTGTCGAAACCGGCAGGCGGTTCGCCCTCGGCCTCGAACGGCAGGCGCAACACCGGGACATGCCCGTCGCGGCGGCGCAGCTCCGCCTCCAGCTCGGGCACACTCGCGGCCGCATCGGCGACGAGCGCGGCCGTGTCGGCGCGGGAGAAGCGGACGCCGCCCGTACGGGACAGCACCGCCGGCTCGTCCGTAACACCGAGCACTGCCGCGAAGCCCACGCCGAAACGCCCGACCGCTTCGGTGTCGTCCCGCTTGGCCGAGGCGCGCAAGGTCGCGAGAGACTCGACGCCCTCGGCGGTCAAATGCGCGCCGGTATTGGCGGCGACCAGCGTGCCGTCGCGCAGCGTGAACCGGATCCGGCCGCGCACACCCGCGCGGGCGGCGGCGTCGGCGGCGTTCTGCGCGAGCTCGACGACGACCCGGTCCAGGTAACCACCGAGGGCCAGATCCTCCTCGGTGTTCGCGTCCTCCCGGAAGCGCATCGCCGAGGACGTCCAGCCGGCCAGCACCCGTTCGCGGATTCCCGCTTCACCCATCACGCCCGCGAGTATGCCGCACGCACCTTTGCATTCATTCGTCGGAATCCGCCCTCTGCCGTCCGCTGACCAGTGCAGGTCCGCGGTGGTGGGAGGGCGGATTCCGACGAATGAATGCAAAGGTGCGTGGCGCTAGCTGTCCTCGCGGATCGGCGCTTCCTCAGCAAGGCTGTCGAGGGCGGGAGCGGTCAGGCTGCCGAGCATGGCTAGTTTGTCGCTCATCTCGGAGTTCTTCGGCGCGCGATAGACCTTGAGCAACAGATCGGGCGAACCGTTCGGCCGGAGGGCCTCGTAGTGCAGGTCGAGGTCGCCGACCACCGGGTGGTTGATTCTCAGCACCTCCGACGCCTTGTCCAGCACTTCGGCCTTCGCCCACAGACTCGCGAAAACCTCACTGCGCACGGTCAATTCGCCGACCAGCGCCAGCAACTCGGCATGGTTCGCGTTCTGCCCGGCGATGGCTCGCATCGAGGCGGCACAACTCGCGGCCGTCAGTTGCCAATAGCGGAAGAAGGTCGGGCCGTCGGGGTCGAGGAAGATCAGCCTGGCGATGTTGTCGCTGTGCTGGTGGCCGCCGTACAGCGCCTGGCCGAGCTGATTCGTGGCGACGATGTTGTGGCAGCCGTCCGTCAGTACGACGGGGTGGCCGGTCCAGTCGTCGATCAGGGCCAGCAGGTTCGGGCTGAGCTTGCGCTGCCCGCGGTTGACGGGCGCACTCGCGCCGGCGATACCGAACAGGTAGCGCTGCGCGTCGGGGTTGAGGTTGAGCACCCGGGCGAGCGCGTTCAGCACGCTCGGCGAGGGGTGCTGCTCACGCCCCTGCTCGAGCCGCGCGTAGTAGTCCACGCTCAAACCCGCCAGTGACGCAACCTCTTCGCGCCGCAAGCCCGGCACCCGGCGGATCCCGCTCCGGGGCAGATCGACCTGGTCCGGCGTGACGGTCGCCCGCCGCGCCTTGAGGAACTCCCCGAGTTGGTTGTCCATGTCCCCCATCGTAGGCAGCTCCCGAAGGCCTTCCCTGGGTGTGTCACACCCAGGGTGAATCGCACCGTTCTACGCCCGGCTGGATCGGCCTAGGGTCCCGTTAGCGGTGTGGGTTGGCTGATGGTGGTGGTCAGGTGCGTGCATCGCTAGGCGGAGAAGCTGCCTCGATGCTTTTTATCGTGGCTGCTTCTCCAACGACGCGAGGTGCGTGCCTGGGCGCCACCAGCAGTCGACCCACACCGTTAACGGGACCCTAGCGTCGTACTCATCAAGCACCGAAAGGAAAGACACACATGAAGCACATCTCGCTGGGCGGTCTGGACGTCTCCCGCCTCGGCCTCGGGGCCATGACGATGTCGGCGTTCTACACCGGCGCGAACAGCGATGAGGCAGAGGCGATCCGCACCATCCATCGCGCGTTCGACCTCGGTATCACCTTCCTCGACACCGCCGAGATCTACGGCCCGTACCTGAACGAGGAACTGGTCGGCAAGGCGATCGCGGGACGTCGTGACTCCGTTGTGCTGGCGACCAAGTTCGGCATGGTGTCGCACGCGGGCGCCGGACCAATGACGATCGACAGCAGCCCGGCCAACATCCGGACGTCGGTCGAGGGTTCGCTCAAGCGGCTCGGCACGGACTACATCGACCTTTACTACCAGCACCGGGTCGATCCGAATACGCCGATCGAGGACACCGTCGGCACACTGGCCGAATTGGTGGCCGAAGGCAAGGTTCGCCATATCGGTCTGTCCGAGGCGGGCGCCGAGACGATCCGCCGCGCCCACGCCGTACACCCGGTCACCGCGCTGCAGACCGAGTACTCGCTGTGGACGCGGGACCCGGAGGCGGAGATCCTGCCGTTGACGCGTGAGCTCGGCATCGGGTTCGTCGCGTACTCCCCGCTCGGACGTGGTTTCCTCACCGGCGCGCTGCGGTCGACCGATCACCTGGCCGCCGACGACTTCCGGCTGAAGAACCCCAGGTTCAGCCCGGAAAACCTCGCGCAGAACCTCCACATCGTGGACGAGGTCGAAGCCGTCGCCGCCGAGGTCGGCTGCACTCCGGCACAACTCGCCCTCGCCTGGCTGCTTGCCCAGGGCAACGACATCGCGCCCATCCCTGGCACCAAGCGCGTCTCCCGCCTCGAGGAGAACGCCGCCGCGGACGCGATCGAACTCACCCCCGCCCACCTCGACCGCCTCAACGCCATCAAGCCCCCCGTCGGCGACCGCTACCCCGACATGTCCCCCATCGGCCGCTAACGCTGCACCGAAACCCGCACGCGAACCCGCACGCGCGCGCCCACCCTATTCCGAGTGTCGACACTCGGAATAGGAGCCAACGGTCGGGGTCGTTGGGGCGGGCATTCGCAGGGCCGGGCGGGTGGCCGGGGCTGCCATAGGATCGCGGGTATGGAATTCCAGGACGTGGTTCGCAAGCGGCGGATGGTTCGGAAGTACGACATGGAGCGCGCGGTTCCGGCCGAGGCGGTCGAGCAGATTCTGCATAACGCAGTACGGGCGCCAACCGCCGGATTCTCGCAAGGCTGGGGATTCCTCGTTCTGGACAACCCCGAAGACATCGCGCGTTTCCGCACCGCGGGCACGCCGGAAGACGAGCCGGAGAATTGGTTTTCCGCGACCTTCGAGGCGCCTCTCGTCATCGTGACGCATTCGAACAAGTCGGCCTATCTGGATCGCTATGCCAAAGCGGACAAGGGAAAGACCGATCGCTCCGAGGCGTGGTGGCCGGCGCCGTACTGGGATATCGACACCGGAATGGCGGCGCTGCTGATCCTCCAGACCGCGGTTGATCTCGGGCTCGGCGCCTGCTTCTTCGGGTTGCCCGTCGAGCGCATCCCGGCTTATCGCGAGGCCTTCGGCGTACCCGAGGAATTCCACCCGATCGGCGCGGTGACGATCGGGTATCCGGCCGAGCCGCCGCGCGATTTGTCCAAGCGGCGCAAGGCCACCGACGACGTCATCCGCCGCGGCCGCTGGACGTCCTAAAACCCTGCTATATAAAGCGATTGACCCAGCCAGATAAGCGTTTGATTCCAGCGCACAGAAGAAAATTCGACCGCGCTGAGATCTTGTGATCGCTCTGCGTACATGCTCCCATCTCCTCAGTAACGATTCTTCGTTTCCTGAGGGGGGAACACACAATGCAGAGATCTGTTTGGCGTGCCCGGATATTGGCCTGCGTCGTCCTACTCGCAGCCATCTTCGGATTCGCCCGGCCCGCCGACGCCGCCGTACCGGATGCCAAGGCCTGGGTCCTGTGGAACCAGACCGCGGGCGCGACGATCGGGTTCGGCACCTGGCCGGCCAACACCACCGTGACACCGGTCGGGGTCGGCCGCTACCGGGTCCGCTTCCCCGGGCAGGCCGCGCCGGGTGGCGTCGTACACGTGACCGCGGTGCACAACGCGCCGCACTGGTGCCAGGCCGAGACCTGGTTCCCGTCGGGCGTTGACGAGATCGCCTACATCCGCTGCTACCGCGTCGGCGGCGCACTCGATCCGAGCAGCTTCAGCGCGTTCTTCACCCGCTCGTCCGGCCTGCCGTCGTCCGGCCCCTATGGGTACGTCGACTCGCAGGCCTCCGGCGCGCTGGTCAGCTCGTACAACTCGGTGGGTGCGCCCAACGTCTCCACGCCAACCGGCGTCGGCTCGTGGCACGTGCGCTTCCCGGGCATCGTGACGGGTGGTCCGCTGGACGGCAGCCTCCAGGCAACGGCGGTCAACAACGTCACCGGCGCGCGTTGCAAGGTCGGCGGCTGGTCGTCCAACTCCGGCGGCCAGGACGTCAAGGTGGCCTGCTTCAACTCAGCCGGCGCACCGTTCAACACGCGCTTCACGCTGACCTATCAGCACAAGGTCTCGCTGTACGGCGCCACCATCCCGCCCAAGTATCACGGCTACCTGCTGAACCAGCCGCCGCTCGGCCCGCCCACCACCAACTTCAACTCCGTGCTGGGTTTGAGCGCCAACACGATCATGCCGGCCGGCGTCGGGCTGTCCCTGGTGACGTTCCCGAAGATCGGCTTCCCGCAGAACACCGTCCAGGTCACCGCGTACGGCGGCAGCTCGAACTTCTGCGGTCTCAACACCTTCTGGAACAACTTCACCACCGGACCGGACCTGGTCGTCCGGGACGTCAACTGCTTCACCAACGCGGGCGTTCCGGTCAACACCGGCTTCACCATCTCCGCCAGCTCGATCCTCTGAGCCAACCAAGACTGCCGCGGCCGGAGCCCTCCGCTCCGGCCGCGGCGACCTACTGGAAATCGCAGCCGGGATTAGGCGCATCCTGAGCCAGCGGACTGCCCTTCGGCAACACGTAAAGCACGTTCAAAACAAGGGGTTTCGTGCCAAGGTTGCGCCCGATGTGCACCTGGTCGCTCGGCTCGGTGAAGACCGCACCCTTCGAGTAGATGCCGTCGGGCTTGCAGGTCGAATCGCTGTGGGTCAACGTGCCGCCTTCCACCGCGGCGTACAGCATGCCGTCGTGGTAGTGCCAGCCAGTACTGCCGCCCGGGTCGATCACGATCCGCCGCAACGTGTAGTCGGTATCCCCGACCGTGGTCTTGGCGATGATGGTGCCGGTGACACCGCGACCCGGCGTCGCGTCGGCGATGACCGGAGTGAACGTCATAGTGAGTACGGCGGCGCCCGCGAGAGCCGCGCGGAATTGAGTACGCATGAGCACTACCTTGCCCCAGGCATCGATCCCCCGTCAGCCGTTCCGGGCGAGTCCTGCCCTATCGCCGCCGCGAAAGTGGTCACCACGTGGGCAGGGCGGTCATCGCCGGCCAGGGCAGCGCGCGCCCGGCCGCTTCGGCCTCTGCGCGACGTACAGGGTCGAGGTCTTCCGCAAGACCGTCTTCCACCCAGGGGCGTCCCGATTCGCGCAGCCCGGGAGCGCTGAAACCGAGGCGGCTCGCGTGATGGTGGACCGCGGCGAGCAGACGTACGGCCTCCTCTTCGCGGCCGAGGCGATCCAGCGTGCACGCGAGCAACCGCAACACGTTGAGGACGTACGGCTGGTCCTCCTGGGATACGAATTTCGCGAGCGTCTCGCGCAAAATCCCCAGCGCGACGCCGGGTTCGGCCAGCTCGGGATGGAGCAGGTACGCCTCCGCGACGGCGAGCTGCCCCCAGGCCCGGGTCCAGCCGCCACTACCATTCGCCAGGATCCGCTCGGTCACCTCTGCTAGGCCGGGCAGGTCCGAACGGCGGTGCGCGTCCTTCAGCAGCGCGACATCCCGCACGGTTCCCATCGGTACGACCAGCGGCGTCAGCTCATGCGTACGGCAGAAGTCGAGGCCGTAGTCGGTGACCTCTAGCGCCAGCTCGAGCTCGCCGATCACCGCCGTACCGAATGCGAGGAAGAAGAACAGCTCGCCATAATCCGCCGCGGCCTCGACCCCCGCCGGGTCATCGAGCCGACCGACCTGGTCCCAGACCTCGTGCACCAGTCGGCGGGTGCGGTCGCCATCGCCCGCGAAGTACCACATTGCGGTCAGGGTGTTGAGCAGCCTCAGCCGGTCCACCAGCGGCGCATTCGGTGCCTTGTCGAGCGCACCCTCCAGCAGCCGAATCGCCTCCGGGTGGTGCATCTCTCGGTAGATGAAGACCCCGAGATCGGCGAGCGTTCGCAACGCCGTTTCCGGCGCATGGACGAGGTCGTGCGCAACGCCGGCGCGCAGATTCGGCAGGTCCCGGCTGAGCAGACGCAGGTACTCGCCGGCCTGGCGATCGCGAATCGCCACCGCCGATCGCGCGGCCCGATCCCGCACCCATCGCGCGTGCGCCGCCAACGTGCCGGCCGGATCGGGATCGACCTCGCGGCAGTAGGCCCGGACGCTCTCCAGCAGCAGATACCGCGTCGGCTCGACAGTCGTATCCGCGACCACGACCGACCGCGTCACCAACGACGACAGCGAATCGAGCACCTCGGCCGGCGCCGCGTCAGTCCCCGGCCAAACGGCTTCGGCGGCATCGAGGTCGAAACCGCCTTCGAACGGCCAGAGTCGTACGACGAACGCCTGGTCGCGGGGCGAGAGTAGATCGAAACTCCAGCCGATGGCCGTTCGCAGCGTCTCCTGCGGAGCGAGCGAACCGCGTGGGACCGGCGGCAGTACGGCGAACCGGTCCGCGAGGCGATCCGCGATCTCCGCCAGCCCGCGTACGCGCGCTCGCGCCGCCGCCAGCTCGATCGCCAGCGGCAGGCCGTCCAGCTCGGCCGCGATCCGTTGCGCTTGCGCCATGTCAGCGTTGGTCGGTGACCAGTCCGGCCGGACCGCGCGTACCCGGTCGACGAGCAACTCCACGGCGGCGCCAATGTGATTGCCGTCGGCATCGGTTGCCCAGGGCAACGGCATCACGTCGAGGGTGATCTCACCGTCGACGTCGAGCGGTTCCCGGCTGGTGGCGAGGATGCGAAGGCGCGGACAGGCCGCGGTGAGGGCGCTGACGAGGTCGCCCGCGGCCGCGACGACGTGCTCGCAGTTGTCGAGGACGACCAGTGCGGGTTGATCGCCGATAGCTCGTATCACCGCCAGCGTCGGATCGTCCTGGACGGCGACCAGCCCAAGCGCCCGCGCCACCACCCCCGCGACCTCGATGGCGACCTCAGCGCCGGTGCCAGCGTCGGCGCGGACGTCGGCGAGGCGGGCGATCCACGGACCGTCTTCGGACCTCGAGCCTTCGATGATGAGGCCCGCCGCGTACTCGACGGCCAGCCGCGTCTTACCTACCCCACCCGGTCCGACCAGAGTGACCAGCCGATGCATGGCGAGTTGTTCCGTGAGTACGCCGACCTCGTGCTCCCGGCCGAGGAAGGAGTTCAACGGCCGCCGGACGAACGCGCTGCAGGTCAGCCGTGGGTCCTGCGCGAGTACTTGCCTCTCCACCGCGATCAGACCCGGTCCAGGATCAACGCCGAGCTCCTCCGCCAAGACGGCTCGCGCGTGGCGAATCGCACCGAGCGCATCGCCTTGCCGGCCCTCGCGGTAGTAGGCCGTTGCCAACAGCTCCCAGCGCCGTTCCCGAAGTGGTGCCGCCTTCACGAGCTGGGCCAACTCGGCGGCCGCGCCCGCGGCATCACCCTGCGCCAGCCGGGCGGCCGCCAGCTCCTCTAGTGCGACCTCGCGCAGCTCGTCCAGCCGAATCACCTCGGCCTCGACCAACGTCGTACCGTCGCTGTCGGTCAGATCGACGAAAGGCTCGCCGTGCCAAAGGTCGATCGCCCTGGCCAGGTCGGTCAACGCCTGGTCGGGATGCCCCTCGTCGTACGCCGCGCGTCCTGAAGAGACGAGCGCCTCGAACTGCCGCGCATCGACCTCGCCCGGCTGGAGTTGGTAACCGCCGCCGGCCCGGGCCAACCGGTGGCGTTCGGCCGGGCCGAGCGCATCGCGCAGGCGGCTGACGTATGCCTGGAGTGCAGCCTCAGCCTTGGCCGGTGGACGGCCCGACCAGATTGTGTCGATCAGCCGGTCATCCGGTACGGCCTGGCCTTCGGCAAGGATCAGCGCGGCGAGCAGCCGCCGGGGCAGCGCGCCGCCGAGGTCGACCGCGACCCCGTCGACCGTCACCTCCAGCGGCCCCAGCACGCGGCAGACGAACACCCACCGACCCTAACCCGGCGGGCCCCCGACCTCACGGGATCACAGCTTGAGGGGATCGATGTCCTGATCCGGGATCGCGTGCACCTCGACGGGGGTGTTGCTCGGCTCGCCGTTCTTACCCGGGCTGAGGGAGATCCGGGTGGCGAGCTCGAGCACACGCTCCTCGCTGGCGACGTCCAGGATCCAGTACCCGGCCAGCACCTCTTTGGTCTCCGGAAAGGGCCCGTCGGTGATGATCGGCTCGCCGTCGCCCTTCGTCTGGACCGTCTTCATCGCGCCCGGACCGGCCAGCCCGATGCCCTGCAGCATCTCGCCGTTCTTGGTCATTTCGGCGTTCAGATCCTCCATGAACTGGAACATCGTCTGCATGTCGTCCTGAGACCAGCTCGACATGTCGTCCCAGCCCTGCTTGTTCGCCGCCATCAGCACCATGTACTTCATCGGTCCACTCCCTTTCGGTTCGTTTCCCCAGACGTCGGAGCCGCCGGCCCGTTCTCGACATGCCCGGCCGAATTTCTTCCAAAGCCAGGTCTACCACCCAGGCAGACCTCTCCCACCCCTACCGCGAGTGGTCACGACATAACGCGACCACTCATGAGGATTCTGGGGCGCGAGTGGACGCGTCATGTAGGGAGGCGGCTGGAGGGCGGTTTGTACGCTCGTTGGGGTAGGTGCGGATACCTCCTGCAGGGGACGTGTCGCTGTGCGTATCGCGGGAGTCTCGGGAGATGCGAAAACTCCTTGTCTGTATGACAGCCGGTGCCGCCGTGCTAACTGCGGCCGTGGCGACCCAACTACCCGCGACAGCCGCTGACGAGTCAGTTGTCCGTACGACGTACGGGACCGTTCGCGGCACCCTCAACCCCGACAGCCGGGTCTTTCTCGGTGTCCCCTTCGCCGCACCACCGACGGGCGATTTCCGTTGGCGAGCGCCTCGACCACCGGCGTCCTGGTCCGGCGTACGTGATGCCACCCAGGTGTCCGAGCAGTGCCTGCAAGTCGGCTGGCCGGGGGAACCGCCTCCCGGCAGCGAGGACTGCCTCTACTTGAACGTGTGGACGCCTAGGCAGACCACGTCGCCAAAACCCGTCATGGTCTTCCTGCACGGCGGAGGCTTCATCACCGGCTCTGGCCGCTTCTACGACCCGACGCGCCTGCTGGCTCAGGACGACGTACTGTTCGTCTCCGTCAACTACAGACTCGGCGCACTTGGGTACCTGAAGCACCCGAGCCTCAAGGATCCGTACGCGGGCAACTTCGGTCTAGCCGACCAGCAGGCGGCACTGCGCTGGGTACGGGCCAACATCGCCTCCTTCGGCGGAGACCCTCATAACGTCACACTGTGGGGCGAATCTGCCGGTGCCTTTAGTACATGCGCACAGTTGGCAGCACCAGGTGCAAGAGGTCTCTTCGACAAGGCGATCGTGCAGAGCGGTCCCTGCGCCAACAACCTCGTCACGAAGTCTGTAGCCGAACAACGCGCACTGAAGGCTGCAACGACTGTCGGCTGCCCTGACGCCCGTACGGCGGTCGCGTGCCTCCGCGCCAAGCCTGCCGCCGCCTTCGCAGCGCTCGACGAAGAACGCGTCGGCCTCGTCCGCAGGAGCGACCAACTGCCGTGGATGCCAGTGACGGGCACGCCCGCGCTACCGCTGCAACCGCTCGCGGCGATGCGGCACGGCCTGGCTGCCGACGTACCGATCATCCTGGGTGGGACGAAGGACGAGATGCGTGGATTCGTCAGCAACCTGCTGCCGATCACGCCCGAGGAGTACCCGGGCGAGATCCGCAGGCTGTTCGGGGACGACGCCCCCGCCGTACTCAAGGCCTACCCCGCCAGCCGCTACGATTCCCCGGCCGTCGCACTCGCCACCGCGATGACCGACGAAGGCAAGATGCTCGGCGCGTGCGCGCAGCTCCCGGTGGCCAAGGCCGCGCGTGGTCCGGTCTACCTTTACGAGTTCGCCGAGGACTCCGGGCGCATGATCGGCGACTACCCGCTCGGGGCCTACCACGGCTCGGATGTCCCGTACTTCTTCGGCAGCTCGTACAGGCCGGGGCCGGGCTCTCCCCCGCCGCTGACGGAACGCCAGAAAGTCCTTGCCGACAAGCTTTCCGGCTACTGGACGACCTTCGCGCGGACCGGCGTACCGGGCTCTGAATGGTCTGCCGTCCGTGACGGAACAGCGCTATCGGTGACCGTCGACAAGGTGGCACAGATCAGCCTGGCGGCGGAGCACAACTGCCGGTTCTGGAAGGCGGTCGGATGATTCAGAGCAGCCCGGCCGCCACCAGGTACTTCTCGACCTGGGCGATCTCGTCGGTGTCCAAGGGGATCTGGGGTGGCGCCATCACGCCGTACTCGATGACGCCGCGCAACTGCAGCGCCGCCTTGAAGGCGCCAAGTGCCGACGAGCTCATTCCCATCCTGGCCGGGTCCCCGACGCCGATCAGTTCGAAGAGGCGTACCAACCGTTCCTGCTCGGTGCGGGCCTGCTCCCATTCACCGGCGACCGCGTGGTCGAAGAGCTTGACGTAGCCGTGGGGGTCCACGTTGCCGAGCCCCGGCACCACTCCGTCGGCTCCCATCCACAACGCGTTGTCGACGGTGAGCTCCGAGCCGGTGAGGATGCTGAAGTCGGTGATGTCGCCGCGGTCCCGTGCTTGCAGGATGACGTTGCGCAGGCCGCCCTCGTCGCCGCTGGAGTCCTTCAAGCCGGCAAGTACGCCATCGGCCGCGAGCCGCAACAACAGGTCGGCGCCGAGCTTGGAGTGCACCGCCACTGGCAGGTCGTACGCGAACACCGGCACGCCCGCAGCCGCCGCGACCATCCGGAAGTGCTTGTCGATCTCGGCCGGATGGGTGCGGGTGTAGAAGGGTGCCGTCACCACGATGCCGTCCACTCCGGCCGCGACAGCCGTACGGACGTGATCGATCACCCGCAAGGTCGCCGTGTCGATGACGCCTGCCAGCACCGGCAACCGGCCCGCCGCGTGGGCGACCACCGTGTCGAGCACCAGCTTCCGGTGTCCGTCCGGCAGGTACGCCACCTCAGACGTGGAACCGAGGACGAACAGTCCGCTCACCCCGCCGGCGATCAAGTGGTCGACCAGCCGCACCAGCGAGGCGGTGTCGACCTGGTGATCCGGGGTGAGCGGCGTACAGACGGGTGGGATGACACCGGTCAGGCGGGCGGGAAGGGTCATGAACGCTCCAGTGCTTGAGTGATCAGATCGGTGGTGGACTCTCGCTCGACCACGGGGTGAAAACAGCGGAACCGATGGGCCTGGTCGGCGGCGTCGGACTCGAAGTCCGGCATCGCCGCGGCGCAGGCCTCGTCGGCCTTCCAGCACCGGGTCCGGAACGGGCAGCCGCTCGGGGGCCGGGTGGCGGACGGAACCGGACCGACCAGCGGGATCGGCTCGATCGGCGAGATCAGCCCGGGCGTCGCCGAGAACAGCGCGCGGGTATAGGGATGCCGCGCCTGCCGGGCGATGCCGCCGGCCGGTGCCTGTTCGACGATCCGCCCGAGGTACATCGTGATCACCCGGTCGCTCATCCGCCGTACGGTCTGGATGTCGTGCGAGACGAACACCAGCGCGAGGCCCAGGCGTTCCTTCAGGTCCAGCAGCAGGTTGAGGATCTGCGCGCGGACCGAGACGTCCAGGGCGCTGGTCGGCTCGTCGGCGACCAGCAGCGACGGCTCCAGCGCCAGCGCCCGGGCGATCGCGACGCGTTGCCGCTGGCCCCCGGACAACTGGCCGGGCAAGGCATCGGCGACACTCCGCGGCAGCCCCACCAACGCCATCAGCTCGCGGACCCGTTCGTTGCGCTGGGCAACAGTGCCGCGCCGGTGGACGTCGAGCGGGTCGCGTAGTACGCGATGCACGGGGAGCCGGCGGTTCAGCGCGGTCGACGGGTCCTGGAAGATCATCCCGGTCCCGGTACCAATGGCTTCGCGGCGTTCCGCCGGCTTCATCGACCAGATGTCGCGGCCCCGGAACGACGCCGTACCCTCCGTCGGCTGCTGGACGCCGACCAGCACCTTGGCCAGCGTGGACTTGCCACAACCGGACTCCCCCACCACGCCGACGGTTTCACCCGCGGCGATGGTCAGATCGGCGCCGGTCAGTGCGTAGACCCGATCGCGGCTGAACACACCGCCAGACCGAGCCCGATGCACAACGTGCACACCTGACAGCTCAAGCAGACTCATCGGAGCACCTCCTTCTCCAAGGGCTTTAGAAGGAGGACCGCCGGATGATGGCAGGCCACCAGGTGTCGGGCCGGACGGCCGACCAGGTCGGGTGCGGTCGTACGGCACAGGTCGGTGACCATCGGGCACCGGTCCGCGAACCGGCAACCGGCCGGGAAGTCGGCCGGCGACGGCACCACGCCGCGGATCTGGGTCAGCCGGGCCGCGCCGGATTCCAGCGACAGCACCGACCCGAGCAGCCCGCGCGCGTAATGGTGCGCGGGTTCGCCGACCAGGTCGGCCGTGACGCCGGTCTCGACGATCTGGCCGCCGTACATCACCACCACCCGATCGGTGACGTCCGCGACCAATGCCAGGTCGTGCGACACCAGGATCAGGGCGAAACCGAGCTCGGCCCGCAGCCGCAGCAACAGCTGGATCACCTGCGCCTGCACGGTGACGTCGAGCGCCGTGGTCGGCTCGTCGGCGACGATCAGCTTGGGCTCGCGGGACAGCGCCATCGCGATCAGCACCCGCTGACGCTGACCGCCGGACAGCTCGTGGGGGTAGCTGGACAGGGTCCGCTCGGGATCCAGCCCGACCAGCTCCAGCAGCTCAGTCGGAGTACGGCGCCCGCCGCGGCGTACCACCTGCTTCAGCTGCGCCTTGATCGTCATCGCCGGGTTCAACGAGGACAGCGCATCCTGGTAGATCATCGCCATGTCGTGACCGAGCAAACTGCGCCGTTGGGACCGCTTCAAACTCAGGAGGTCCTTGCCGTCGAACCGAATCCTGCCGCGGATCCTGGCGCCGCGCGGCTCCAGGCCCATCACGGTGAGCGCGGTCAGCGACTTGCCGCAGCCGGACTCGCCGACCAGACCGAGCACCTCACCAGGCCGTACGTCGAAACTGATCCCGTCAACGATGTCGACCCCGTTGTGCCGGCCTTCGAAGCCGATCGCCAGCTGCTGCACCGACAGCACCGGTTCACCGTCTGGCAGCGGCCTGGCCCGTTCTCGCAGCCGGGTCGCCGCCTCGGACAGACCAGGAAGTTCGACCAGCTCGCCGGATCCGGGCTGCGGGGTCTCCAGCGCGTCCTTGTCCCCCTTCTTCCTCTCCACTCGGCGCGCGGCTGGCGCGGCCCAAGCGTCGGAGACACCCTCGGACAGGATGTTCAAGGATAGGACGGTGATCAGGATCAACAGGCCCGGAAACACCGTCGCCCACCAGCCGCCGAGCAGCACCATGTTCTTGCCGTCGGCAATCACTGAACCCCAGGACGGCTCCGGCGGACGGACACCGGCCCCGATGAACGACAGCGACGCCTCGAAGACGATCGCGTCGGCCACCATCACCGTGCAGAACACCAGCACTGGCGCGGCGCAGTTGATCGCCACATGCCTGATCAGGATGTGCGGCGTCCGCGCGCCGATGATCTTCTCCGCGACCACGTAGTCCTCGCCGTACTGCGCGAGCACGTTGGCCCGGACCACCCGGGCCACGGGAGGCGTATAGAGGAAGGCGATCGCGAACACCAGCACGGGGATGGAACCACCGAACACCGCGACCAGTACGGCGGCCAACGCGATTCCGGGGAACGCCATCACCACGTCCAGGAGCCGCATCAGAGTCTCGTCGACCGCCTTGCGGGAGGTGGCGGCGACGGCGCCGATGACCGCGCCGGCGACCAGCGCAAGCACTGTCGCGCCGAGCCCGATGATCAGCGACCAGCGGGCGCCATAAACGAGGCGCGTGAAGATGTCGCGGTTCGCGCTGTCCATCCCGAACCAGTGCGAGGCCGACGGCCCGCCGCCGGTGCCCTCCTGCGTCAGGATGTCGTACGGCGTGAGCAATGGCGCGAACACGGCGGCCAGGATCACCACCGTCAGTACGGCGACCGCGAGCCAGGCCGGCAGTGGCAATCGCTTGAAGTTGATCCCCGGTCGTGACAGTCGTTGGGCCAGTTTTCCGCGCATCAGGCGGCACTCCTCAATCGCGGATTCACCAGCAGATAAAGCACGTCGACGACGAGGTTGACCACCACGAAGCCGACCGCGATGGTCAGCACCACGCCTTGTACGACCGCCGGATCACCATCGCGAACGGCGTTGATCATCAGGGTGCCCATCCCGGGCAGCGTGAAGATCTGCTCGATCACCACGGCTCCGCCGAGCAGGTAGCCGATCCTCAGGCCGAGCACCGTGAGCGGGTTGATCAGCGCATTCCGCAGGACGTTCCGGCCGACCACCACCACCGGCGGCAGCCCACTGCCTATCGCCGTCCGCACGTAGTCCTTGTCGAGCTCCTCGACCACCGACGTACGGATGATCCTGATCAGCTGGGCGGCGACCGGCAGGGACAGCGCGAGCGCGGGCAGAGCCATCGTCCGCAGCCAGGCGCTGATCCCGTCGGCCGGGTTCACGTAGCCGCTCGGCGGGAACCAGCCATGGTCGACCGCGAGGTACTGGATCATCAGCAGCGCCAGCCAGAACGAAGGCGCGGCCACCCCGATCAGCGAGACCAGCCGGATCCCCTGGTCCGGCCAGCGGTCCCGGAAGATCGCAGCGGTGACCCCCAGAAGCAAGGCCAGGACCAGCGCCACCAGCAGTCCCAGCAGGGTCAGCTGGAAGGTCAGCGGCATCGCGGTCGTGACCGATTGCAGTACCGGCGCCTTCGTCAGCACGCTGGTGCCAAAGTTGCCCTGCAGCAGGTCACCGACGAAGTGCAGGTACCGCAGCGGCAGCGGATCCAGCAGTCCGTTCTCCTGCCGGAACTGGTGCAGCTGTTCCTCGGTCGGGTTGGCGCCCTGGAAATAGGCGATCGCTGGATCGTTGTTCGAGAACCGCATCACCAGGAAGACAAACGCGATGATGCCGAGCAGCAATGGAACCAGGATCAGCAGCCGGCGAACCAGCATTCTGACGATGACGGCCACAGTCGATAACCTCAGGCCCGCTTGGCCTGCAGCAGGTTGATGCCCGGGTAGGGCTGTGCCTTGATCCCGCTGAGCTTCTTCGCGTTCCAGGCGGTCATCAGCTCGGTGTGCACGACGGGGTACAGCACCGCCTGCTCGGCGACCAGGTCGAGGTATTCGTGGGTCAGCTTGAGCTTGGTGGCTTCGTCGGTGGCCCGGATCGCCTCGTCCATCTTGGCGAAGATCACCTTGGCGCCGGCGCTGTTCTCCCAGCGGGTGTACTTCATCCACACCCCGCCTTGGGTGTAGTTGTAGCGAAGGATCAGATCCGCGTCGAGGCCGAACTGGTTCGGGTTCGACGCGGCCGCGACCACCTGGTAGTCGGCGTTCTGGTCCATCTTGGTGAACACCGCGGCGGTGTCCTGCGGCTCCAGCGTGGTCTTCACGCCGATCGCGTTCCAGGACGCGGCGATCGTCGGCAGGCAGTCGACGATCCAGCTCACGTTCACCGCGAGCAGGTTGATCGACAGGTTCGTCACGCCGGCCTCGGCGAGCAGCGCCTTCGCCTTCGCCTGGTCATAGCTGTAGACGGTCCGCGACTTGGCGTACGAGGGGTTCTCCTCGTTCAGGAACGAGGTGCTCGGCCGGCCGCGGCCCTTGAGCGCGACCTCGATCATCTTCTTGGTGTCGATGGCGGTGAAGAGCGCCTGCCGGACCCGGACGTCGTCGAACGGCTTGTTCGCCGTGTTGAACATCAGGAACATGTGGTTCATGCCCTTGCCACCCTCGACCGTGAGGCCCGAGCTCTTCAGCTGCTCGATGTTGGCGTACGGGATGTTGTCCGAGATCTGCCCTTCGGCGCTGCCGCCGGAGATCTTCGCGACCCGCGCCGAGGAGTCGACGATGCTCAGCCAGTTCATCTTCTTGAACGCCGCCGGGCGAGGGCCGTTGTAGTCGGCGAACGCCTCGAAGGTGGTGTTCGACTTCGGCTGGTGCGAGACCTGCTTGTACGGCCCGGAGCCGACCGCCTTGCCGTTCTTGGCCAGGTCCCAGGCGCCCGGCTGGGAGAAGACGTGCTTGGGCATGATCTTCGCGATGGTCAGCCGCGGCGCGCCGTCGGGGTACGGGAAGTTCAGCACCAACTCGACGGTCTGGTCGTCGATCTTCTTGACCTCCTTCAGCCAGCTGGCGAAGAAGGAGAAGGTGAGCACCTTCAGCTTCGGGTCGAGGATCCGCTCGAAGGTGAACACGACGTCGTCGGCCGTGACCGGTTGGCCGTCGTGCCACTTCGCGTCCTTCCGCAGGGCGAATTTCCACGACGTGGCCTGCAGGTCGGCCGGCACCTCGGTCGCCAGGGCGGGGTACGGCTGCCGGGTGATCGGGTCGGTGTCGAGCAGCCCTTCGTAGATGTGCTGGTTGGCGGCCATCGTGAAGGCGGAGGCGGTCAGAGTCGGATCCCAGCTCTGGTTGTTCCCGTAGCCGATCACCGCGGTGACCAGCTCGGTGTCCCCGGCGGCGCCGACCGCTCCGGTCGACTTCGGGCCGCTGGAACAGGCCGACAATCCACCAGTGATCGTCGCGGCTGCGCCCAGCACCCCGGAGTACTTCAGGAACGAGCGGCGGTCGAACCCAGATGTTTCGTTCACGATGCCTCCAGCGACAGGGGATGTTGGTTGCGCTTCGTAGCGGGTAGGTTGTGGGTTGTCCCACATCCCACGTCCTACGTCCTACGTTCGCCGACCTTAGGAGGCTGTCCCCATTTCGGTCAAGACTCCGCAGCGGAGGAAGTGCTGATGGCTGAGCTTTCATCCGGTCCGCCGACGCGATCCGGCGGCACCCAGTTGTTGCAGGACCAGATCAAGGAGCTGATCCTGCGGCTGGACCTGTCCGCGGGTGATGCGATGCCCACCGAGGCCGAGCTGGCCACCCGGCTGAACGTCGGCCGGAACTCGGTCCGCGAGGCGATCAAGGCGCTGCAGGCCGTCGGGATCGTGGAGGTACGCCGCGGCCGAGGCATGTACGTCGGCAAGATGTCGCTCGGCGCGCTCGTGGACGAGCTGACGTTCCACACCCGGATCACGCTGCGGGACGGGCGGAGCGGTCTGGCCGAGCTGACCGAGGTCCGGGAGGCCCTGGAGTCGGGTCTGGCGCAGCGGATGATCATTCGGGAGCAGGGACCCGATCTGCGGGAGCTCGGCCAGGTGCTCGAGACGATGGAGCAGGAGGCCAGGGCCGGCCGGATCTCCCCCGCTGTCGACCGGCTCTTCCACGAGGTGTTGTTCCGGCCGCTCGGCAACACGCTGGTCAGTCGGCTGCTCGGCGCGTTCTGGGACACGTTCCACCAGATCGAGCACGAGCTGGCGCCGGCGACGGAGCCACCGATAGCGACCCTGCAGCGGCACCGAGCCATCTACGCGGCGATCGCCGCAGCCGATCCCGCCGCGACCGCGACCGCGATGGCCGCGCACTTCGCTGGTGTCCGGCACCGACTCGCTTCGCCTCCGACTAGCATGTGCGAGATGCCGGACGGGAAGAGCGGGAGTGCGTAGTGGCAGTGACACGGCCGAAACGCAGTGATGAGCTCGCCAACGCGATCGCCGACCTGATCATCGAGCGCAACCTGGAGCCCGGCGCTCCCCTGCCTGCCGAGAACGTGCTGATGGCCGACTTCCAGGTCAGCCGCAACTCGGTGCGGGAGTCCCTCAAAGCCCTGCAGGCGCTGGGGATCGTCGAGATCCGGCACGGCTACGGCACCTTCGTCGGCTCAGCCAGCTCGGCGGCGTTGCACCCGTGGTTGCTGTTCCGCACACGATTGTCCGGCAGCAGCACCGAACGGCTCAGCGAGCTGCTCGAGATCCGGGAGATCCTGGAGACCGAACTCACCCGCCGCGTCGCCCGCACCAACAGTGACGAGCTGCGGCAGAAGCTGTCCGGCTGCGTTGAACGGATGCGCGTCGAGGGCCAGGACGCGGCCACCGCGGACCGCGAGTTCCACGAGCACATCTGCGATGCCGCCGGAGTCCCGTTGGCGCGCGAGCTTGTCGGCCTGTTCTGGGACGTCTATCGGGCCGTCGAGACCGATCTCGAGACCCTGACCACGTCACCCGACGAGACCGCGGCGCGGCATCAGCGGGTGATCGACGCGATCGGATCCGGCGACGCCGACCAGGCCGAACAGGCCGTGCACACGCACTTCGGCGAGGTCCGCGATCGCCTCGGCACCGGCCCCTATCGAAGCCCGCGGCCCCCGACCGGCTAGCACTCTGGTCGGCGGCGTTTTTCGCTCTGGACGGCGGTCGGGCGCGGTGGGATCTTGAGGCATGCGCACACGTTTTATTCGGCCGGTGGCACTCGCCGCCGCGGCCTGCGCGCTGGCTCTCGGCCTCACCACTCCGGCCGCCGCCGAGCCGGCAACTTCCGTGGGTTACCCCAACGGCTCTTCCGCGACGCGTCTTACGGGGCTCGCGTTCGACACCTGTGCGGCACCGACCGTCTCCCAGCTCTCCGCCTGGAAGGCCTCGCCCTATCGGGGTGTAGGCATCTACATCGGCGGACCGAACCGCACGTGCGCCCAGCCGCAACTGACTGCCAGCTGGGTCAACACGGTCTCCCGGCTCGGATGGCGACTTATACCGATCTACATGGGCCGGCAGGCGCCTTGTACGTTCCGGGCAAACGCCACCGAGATCACCGGCTCACAAGCAGCAGCACAAGGTACGGCGTCCGCAGCCGACGCTATCGCCAAGGCGAAGGCACTAGGTCTTCTACCCGGCAGTGCGATCTATGGCGACATGGAGCACTACGACGCGAGTGACGCGTCATGCCAGGCCGTGGTCCTTCGCTACCTCTCCAGTTGGACCAAAGAGCTACACCGCCAGGGGTACCTCTCGGGCATCTACGCCCACCAGAACTCCGGAGCGCAGCACCTGAGCCTCGCGTACAACTCAACCAGCTACGCGCGACCAGACGCGCTCTGGATCGCCAGGTGGGACCTCAGCTCGGCACTGACCGGATGGCCCGGTATTGCCAACAGCAAGTGGGCGAACCACCAGCGGGCCAAGCAGTACCGAGGCGACCACAACGAGACCTGGAACGGCGTAACCCTCAACATCGACAGCGACAACTTCGACTCACCAGTGGCAACGGTGGCGTACAACTACACGATGACGTCCGGCAGCCCGGTCGCATCGCGTACAGGTCCGTCGCTGAGCTATCCCGCCGTCACCACCTACCAACCCGGCAGCGTCGTCAGAGTCATCTGCCAAGTGACGGGGACCAAGGTCGGCACCACGAGCGTGTGGAACAGGCTGACCAGTGGCGCCTACATCACCGACTACATCGTCAACACCCAGTCGAACACCGGCTACACCTCGTGGCTACCGCGTTGCACTTACCCGTACCAGACGACCATTGACGGCCTGACGAAACGCTCCGGCCCGGGTACGTCGTACAGCTCGCTGGGGTCGTTGCCGGTGGGCTCGCTCGCGTGGGTCGTCTGCCAGCGTGCGGGCACCAAGGTCGGCACCACGTCGGTGTGGGACCGTCTGGACGACGGCTCCTGGGTGACCGACTACTACGTGGCCAATCCCAGTAATACGACCTTCAGCAAGCCGCCCCATCGCTGCTGATCGTTAGGCCCATAGCTGTTAGGCGGTATCGCGGGTGACCAAGACCGGGTCGAAGATCACTGAGGTCGGCGGCCCGGTCGGGTCCTCGATGTGCCGAAGCAGCAGCCGGGCCATCTCGGCCGCCATCTCCTCGATCGGCTGCGCCACCGAGGTCAACCGCGCGCCTTCCGCGGGCGAGCTGTCGTCGAACCCGATCACGGCCACGTCGTCCGGCACCCGGCGGCCGCGCTGCCGCAACGCCCGCAGTGCGCCGAGGGCCATCATGTCGTTGGCGGCGAACACACCATCGAGGTCCGGCGTCGACTCGAGCAACCGCTCCATCGCCAGTTCGCCGCTCTCGACCGTAAAGTTGCCCTCGGCAACTGGTACGTACGGATGGCCGTGCCGGGCCATCGTCTGCCGGAAGCCGGTGAGCCGATCCTGCGCGGCCGGTAGATCCGCCGGACCGGCGATGCTCACCACCCGGCGGCAGCCACGGGAGGCCAGCCGATCCGCGGCCAGCGCAGCGCCGGCCTCGTGCGCGAGATCGACGTAACTGACCGGGACCGGTTCGGACGGCCGGGCGAACAACACCGCCGGCAGACCCTGCTCGACGAACAACCGCGGCAACGGATCAGCCGGGTGAATCGAGACCAGTAACGCGCCATCGGCGTTGCCTTGGCCGACAAAACTCACGGCCTGCGCGCGGGCCTGATCCGAGTCCGCGAGCAGCAGCGCCGGGTGGATGCCGAGGGTACGCAGGTATCGCACCACGCCGGCGGTGACCCGGCCGAAGAAGGGGTCGCCGAAGACCTGCTCGGACGACCGCTCCGCACCGGACACGACCAACGCGATCGAGCCCGTGCGCTTGGTGACCAGCGAACGCGCGGCCCGGTTCGGCGTGTAACCAGTGGCCGCCACGGCCTCGCGCACCACCTCCCGGAGCGCGACATCGACGGTGTCGACGCCGTTGATCACCCGGGAGACGGTCGCGCGGGACACACCCGCCACCCTGGCGACATCCTCCAGGGTGGGGGTGCGAACAGCCTGCTGCGGACGGTCGGTCATGACACCGGATCGTACGGCGTCACGGCTTGTAGATCCCGAACTCGAACAGCGAGTAGCCCCACGCCGTCCCACGCTGAGTCGCGTGCAGCCGGACATAACGCCCGGAGCCCGACACGACCAGGTCATCCACGCCACCATTGGCCGTGGTGGTCGAGTAGATCGGCCGCCAGTCGCTGCCGTTGTCGGACACCTGGATCTCGTACGCCTTGCCAAACGCCGGTTCCCACACCAACTGGATCCGGTTGAACGACGTCACCTGGCCGAGGTCGACCTGCAACCATTGCGGGTCCGCCCAGTCACTCGCCCATCGCGTGGTGATGTTGCCATCGGTCGCAAGCCTCGCGAAATAAGGCGCTCCCGGCCCGACCAACTGCTCGGACGACGCCGTGGTCGGCTTGTTGAGCGCGACGTTGGTCCCAGGCACGGTCGGCGGCACGACCCGGAACGACTTGGTCTCGATCCCGACGTTCCCCCGGCCATCGCGGACGTAGACGTACACCTTCCATACGCCAAGTCGCTCCGGCGCCGTGAGGGTGAACGGCCCCGAACCGGTATGACTCGTGACCGGCAAAGCGCCCGAGCCGTCGACGTACTTGCCGCCGTACCGGAACTCGTAGCTGAGCGGATCGCCGTCCGGATCGCTGACGCTGACGCCGACCGTGAACGTGCCACCCGCCGGTACGTCGGTGACCTTGCTGAGGTTCATCCCGGTGATGACCGGCGGCCGGTTGCCGCTGGTCTGACCGCTGTACGCCTGCCGGATCGCGTAGTAGCCGAGGCGCTTCTCCCCCGCGGGCGCGATGTTGAACCAGACCGCGCCGAAGTCGTTCTCGTTGCCGTAGTGGAACAACGTCGCGCCGAGCGCCACTCCGGAATGCCCGACCACGCAGTTCCAGGCCTGCGTGTAACCGTCACGCTTCTGCACGTCGGTCGGCTCATCCGGTACGCCGTTGACGTCATCCGGCACTTCCCACTCACCGGCCGGACCGGCTTCGGTGACGATGTACGGCTTGGTGTAGTTGCCGTTCACCCAGTCCTGCTTGACCTGGCAGATGTTGCCGTACGAGTTGACCGCGAGCAGGTCGAGGTCTGGCGTGTACTGCTTGAAGTACGGCCAGGCGCCGGTCCACGCGTCGGTCGAGGTGACCGGGTGGTTCGGGTCGGTCTCGTGGATCGCTCGGGCGCCCTCGTTCACGAACTTGGCGTACGCGATGCGCTGGTTCTCGAGCTCCGCACCGGAGTAGCAGTTCTGCAAGCCGAGCACGGACTCATTGCCGACACTCCACATCAGCACGCCCGGGTGGTTCTTGTACTCCGCACTCCAGCGACGGATCTCGCCGAGCATCGTCGTCTTGTACGTCGTATCCGTCACGTAGTTGACGCAACCACCGCTACCGGGACCACCACCAGGCTGGAGCCAGAAGCCGTTGATCACCTTCATCCCGTTGGCCGCGGCCGCGTCGAGCAAGGGCAGGGTCGAGCCATCGGTGCCCCACGTCCGTACGGTGTTGACGCCTGCCGCCTTCAGACCGGGCAGGTGCTGCGGAGCATCGGTGTTGGCCGGTCCCCAGGTCAAACCCTTGATCTGGAACGGCGCGCCGTCGACCTGGAGCTGCCAGTTGCCCTGGGCACCGGTCACCTTGGTCACACCCGGACCGGATGGTTGCCCTTGGCCCGCAGTTCCGTGCACCTCGAACTCCCACAGCGAGATGCCGTAGCCGCTGGAGCGCTGGACGCCGGTCAGCCGGACGTAGCGCCCGTTGCCGGTGAGTGGGACAACCTCGGACCCGCCGTGACCATCAGTGGTGGCGTAGGCAGGTGTCCAGCTCTGCCCGTCGCTGGACACCTCGATGCGGTAGGCGGTCGCATGAGCGGTCTCCCAGCGCAACACCGCCTGAGTGAGGTCCGCGGCGGAGCCGAGGTCGATCTGGATCCACTGGCCGTCGGCCCACGAACTTGCCCAGCGGGTGCCGGTATCACCGTCGACGGCAGCAGCTGGCGCCGTACCCGCTCCTTCGCTGGAGGAAGCGGTCGCGGGTTTGCCTTGGGACAGCAGCTCAGCGGCCTGAGCCGGTGGAGCGGTGAGCACGACGCTGCCGGCCAGCAGTATCACCATGGCCAGCAGGGCCCTTGGGCCGGTTGACGGGCGTTTCATCGGGTGACTCCTCGGGTGGAGAGGCGGGTCAGAGAGCGCTCTCCGGTGGCACCGATATTCACCTGCTCGGTGGCTGCTGTCAACGGTCGGCGACGGTTCCGGAACCGTGGCGGGCCCTTGACAGCGGGCTGGGGCGGGTCGACTGTGGACGCTCAGAGAGCGCTCTCCGATGATTCGATCATCGCGGGCAGCACCACTTACCCGCGGATTCTGCCTTGGAAAGGAGATCCGTGTTCCGCCTCAAACCCGCATTAGCCGTGGCCGCCTTCACCGCGGCCACCTTGCTCGCCGGTGGGCTGACCAGTCAGGCCCAGGCCGCCGACGAGGTGACGCATCACGAGTTCCAGGTCGGTTGCACCGTCACGAAACGCGCGCCGAACGACCCGATCGTCTTCCCGGGGATGCCCGGCGCGTCCCATGACCACAGCTTCGTCGGCAACACGTCGACGGATGCCCACACCACTCTCAACTCACTGCTCGCGGCTGGCGCTTATGCCACGTCTTGCCGGAATCCCGACGACCTATCGGCGTACTGGTGGCCGACGATGTTCAAGGGAGACCAGGTCATCGAGCAGACCTGGCACCAGACGATCTACTACAAGTCCGGCGTACTCGACTACACCACGGTCCGGCCGTTCCCG
Source organism: Kribbella sp. NBC_01245 (assembly GCF_036226525.1). NCBI lineage: Bacteria > Bacillati > Actinomycetota > Actinomycetes > Propionibacteriales > Kribbellaceae > Kribbella > Kribbella sp. NBC_01245. The sequence goes on along the minus strand of NZ_CP108487.1, from coordinate 526,382 downwards.
CCGGGTCTGCGTTATGTCGTCGGCAGTCCGACGGCCAGTCAGGACGACTTCCGCAACGCGCCCGGTCGGGTCGAAGGGTGGGAGTGCGGGGACAGCGCGCACAACTACGACTTCCCCGCGAACTGCCCGGCCGGCACCCAGCTCAACATCCGCTACCAGGCGCCGAGCTGCTGGGACGGCGTGAACCTGGATTCGGCCGATCACAAGAGCCACATGCGCTACCCGGTCGAAGGAGTGTGCCCAAGCAGCCACCCGAAGCCGGTACCGATGCTCGAGTTCAAGATCGCCTTCCCAGTGGACGGCGACATGTCCACGGTCCGCCTCGCCAGCGGCCGCGGCTATTCCTGGCACTACGACTTCTTCAACGCCTGGGACCCGGAGACCCTCGCGGCCCTGGTAAGCCACTGCATCAACGGCGGCCTCCAATGCGACTCCCGCGGCTTCGACCTCTACAAACCCCACCGCGGCCAAGCCCTAGCCAACAACTACCGCCTCCCCGGCCGCCCCTAATTTCGCGTCCGACCGTGGAGACCTCTGCCACGGTCGGACGCACAATGCGGTACGCCTGTGGAAACGGCTCCCACGGTCGGACGCACAATGCGGTACGCCCGTGGAAACGGCTCCCACGGTCGGACGCAAAATCCCCCCGCCTGTGGACACCAAGCCCCCGGCACCAACCCCCGAACCGCACACCTGCAGCCCAATCTGTGCAAACCCCTCCCGCGAGGTGCCTCGTTATGTCGCGCGCATGCAAACACAACAAGGCACCTCGCGGAAGAGTTATCCCCAAATCCACCCCAGCGTTCGCATTCCGCGTCCGACCGTCGTAGCTGTTTCCACAGGCGTGCCGCATTCCGCGACCGACCGTGCCAGCGGGGTTCCACCGGCGCTAGGCGCATTGCGCGTCTGATCGTGGAAACACCTGCCACGGCCGGACGCGGAATGCGGCACGCCCGTGGACGTTCTTGCGACGGTCTGAGCCGCCCCAGCGTGTCCGGAGGCTTCGTTAGGTGTTAACCGGCCTCGGCGAGACGGGTTCGGTGAGTGTAGTGAGTGTGCTCGGCTTGGGTCGGTGTGAGGTCTTGGATCGATCCGTGAGGGCGGGCGGTGTTGAACCAGTGGACCCAGTTCAAGGTGGCTGCTTCGACGTCGTGGAGGCCTTGCCAGGGGCCGTAGGAGTGGATCAGTTCGGACTTGTAGAGGCCCATGTGGGTCTCGGCCAGGGCGTTGTCGTAGGCGTCGCCGACCGATCCGACCGAGGCGTCGATTCCGGCGTTGAGCAGGGCTTTGGTGAAGGTGATCGAGGTGTATTGGGTGCCGGCGTCGTTGTGGTGGACCAGTCCGGTCAGGTCGGTGGTGCCTTCGGTTCGGCGGGTCCACATCGCCATCTCGAGGGCGTCCAGGACCAGCGGTGTGGTCATCGTGGTGGCTGCTTTCCAGCCGATGATCCGGCGGGAGAATACGTCCACGATGTGCGCGACGTAGACCGTGCCGGTCCTGGTCGCGACGTAGGTGAAGTCGGCGACCCACAACCGGTTCGGGGCTGAGGCGACGAACCGGCGATCGACCAGATCGGGCGGCCGGTGAGCGGACTCGTCAGCGATGGTGGTCCGTGGCTTCTTGCCGCGGATCACGCCACTGATGCCCATCTGGGTCATCAATCGTTCCACCGTGCAGCGAGCCACGTCGTGGCCCAGGCCACGCAGATGCAGCCAGAGTTTGTCGGCTCCGAACAACCGCACGAACCGGACCTCGGCGCGGACCTTCTCGATCACCGCGATCAACTCGGCATCGCGGAGTTTCTTCTTACTGGGTTGACGATTCCGGTTGTCGTAGTAGGTGGATGGGGCGATCTTGCAGCCATGCTCGGTGAGCACGCGGCAGATCGGCTCGACCCCGAACCGGTCTTTGTGATCGTTGATGAACGCCACGATCACTTCTGTGGGCGGTCGAGCTCCGCCGCGAAGAAAGTCGCTGCAGATTTCAGGATCTCGTTCGCCCGCCGCAGCTCGGCGTTCTCCCGCTTCAGTGCCTTCAGCTGGTCCGACTCCGAGGTGGTGACACCAGGACGCTGCCCAGCATCGATCTCGGCACGACGGACCCACTTGCGCAGCGTCTCCGGCGCCCCGATCCCCAGCTTCAACGCGACCGACTTGATCGCCTCGAACTCCGAGCCATAGTCGGCCTTGGACTCAACAACCATCCGAACAGCGCGCTCACGGATCTCGGGCGAATACGACGACGGACGTGACATGGACTTCATCCTTCCAACAAATGAAGTCTCCAGACACGCCGGGGCGGCTCAGTCGGACGCGGAATGCGGCCTGTGGACGGCGAGCCCCCGGCAGCTGGGCGCCTACCGCACATGTGCTGGCCAGTTTGTGCAAAACCCTTCCCGCGAGGTGCCTCGTTGCGTCGCGCGTGTGCAAGCACAACAAGGCACCTCGCGGGAGGGTTTTCCCCAAATTCGCCTGTGCGTGTGTATTCCGCGTCCGACCATGGCAGGGCAATCCACAGACGGGCCGCATTGTGCGTCCGACCGTCGCAAGGATGTCCACAGGTGGGCCGCATTTTGGGTCCGGCCGTGGCGGGGCTGTCCGGAAGACCTGGTTAGGTGATGGTGATGGTGCCGGTGATGGGGGCGGGGATGTTGGTGTACCAGAGGAGGGGGGCGTCGGGGTCGGCGGCGGTTAGGGTCCAGGTGTAGAGGGATTTGGGGACTAGTTGGCCGTGGGAGTTGCGGGTGTCCCAGGTTGCTTTGGCCGCCACCCCACAAGGGAGTTCGCGGATTACGCCTGCTGGTGAGGTGATGGTGAGGGTGCACTCGGTTAGGCGTTTGCTTACTGGGAATTCGACTGTCCAGGGGTGGCCGGACGGTACGGCGTGGGGGCCGAGGGCGTTGCCTAGGTAGCGAGGGGCTGCGGCGAAGGCGGAGTTGGGGGCTAGGCGGGCTTTGCCGTCCGGGCCGACCCACGCGAGGGTTTCGTCGTAGAGGTCGAAGGCGCGGTCGGCGAGTGGGCCGACCTCGGCGGTTACGCGGGTGCCGAGGCGTAGGACCTTCAGCATCGGCGGTTGGTCGGGGCCGGCGGATTCGTCGTACTGGAGGTGGCCGCTGGAGAGGCGTACCTTGCTGGTGTCGGCGGTTTCGACGGTGACCAGGGTGCCGGTCGAAAGGTTGCGGTAGGCAACGGCCGAGCGGCTGCACCGGGTGGAACTGCCCGGTGTGCAGGTGGACCAGGCGACGTAATCGTCATGTACGGCGAGGCTGGTGACGGGTTCACGGCCCGCGGGCTTGACCTTGATCGTCTTGCCGGTGGTGAGGTCCTTGCGCCAGATGGTGTTGAGGTTGCCCTCGTACGCGAGGTAGCCGCCCCACAACGCGCGCGCCTCCCACGACCCGGCGGGCAGCACGAGCTCGGCGTTCCGCCCGGTGCGCAGGTCGTACAGCATTGGCGTGATCCGGAAGTACCCGTCGGCGCAACCGTCATCGCAGAAACTTCCCGTGTACGACGCTTTCGCCCACAGCAGGCGGCTGCCGGACAGCTCGAGCCCGGCGTTGTCCGCGACTCGGCCGACCCGGTCCATCGCGTCGTACACCAGTGTCCGGGTGCCGTCGTCCGCGACCAGCCAGAGATCGCCTTCCGCGTCCACGAACGCCGTACGACCAGCATCGCGATCGATCTGCCGCACATGGCTCGCGCCTAGCGCGACTGGCGTGCCCGTCATCGCGACCGCCTCGCCCGACTGGGTGTACGTACGGCGTTCCACCGAGGTCCCGATCACGGCGACCCCGGTGGCGTCGACCGCCACGGCGATCGCCGGTCCGCTCGCACCGACCTCGACCGTGCCGCCCGGATCCGCTCCCGCAGCGTCAAGGCCCAGGCAAGCCGTCAGACCGGCAACGACCAAGGCACGAACAATCGCTCTCCCCATGCCCCTCTCGATGGGCCGGCCGGCCGGAAAGTTGTGACCGGCCGGCCAGTGCTCGGAGGCCTTAAAACGTCAGGAGCTGAAGGCGGCGTCGAAGGACGCGGTGGGCGGGTCGAACGCGAGGTTGCGGACGAACTGGACCGCCTCGGCCGCGCCGACGAGCCGGTCCATGCCGGCGTCTTCCCATTCGACCGAGATCGGGCCGTCGTAGCCGATCGAGTTGAGCATCCGGAAGCAGGCCTCCCACGGTACGTCGCCATGCCCGGTCGAGACGAAGTCCCAGCCGCGGCGCGGGTCGCCCCACGCGAGGTGTGAGCCCATCCGGCCGTTGCGGCCGTTGCCGACCTGGCGCTTCGCGTCCTTGCAGTCCACGTGGTAGATCCGGTCCTTGAAATCCCAGAGGAAGCCGACCGGGTCGAGGTCCTGCCAGACGAAGTGGCTCGGGTCCCAGTTCAGCCCGAAGGCCTCGCGGTGACCGATCGCCTCGAGCGTCGCGACGGTGGACCAGTAGTCGTACGCGATCTCCGAAGGGTGCACCTCGTGCGCGAATCGCACGCCGACCTCGTCGTAGACGTCGAGGATCGGGTTCCACCGGTCGGCGAAGTCGCGATACCCGGCCTCGATCATCGACGGCGGCACCGGTGGGAACATCGCGACGGTTTTCCAGATCGACGACCCGGTGAACCCCACCACGGTGTCAACGCCAAGCCGGCGAGCGGCCCGGGCCGTCACAGCGAGTTCCTCCGCGGCACGCTGCCGAACGCCCTCCGCTGAGCCGTCGCCCCAGATGTGCGCGGGCAGGATGCCTTGGTGGCGTACGTCGATCGGGTCATCGCAGACGGCCTGGCCGACGAGGTGGTTCGAAATCGTCCACACGCGAAGGTTGTACTTCTCCAGTACGTCCAGCCGGTTCCGCACGTACGCGTCGTCCTCGGCGGCCTTGCGCACATCGAGGTGATCACCCCAGCACGCGATCTCCAGTCCGTCGTACCCCCACTCGGACGCGAGCCGGGCCACCTCCTCGAACGGCAGATCGGCCCACTGGCCGGTGAACAACGTGATCGGTCTCGCCATCTCGTTTCACTCCTTGGGTTTCTAGAGGGTGGTGCCCCGGTCCGGGACGGAGCGCTTAGTCCTGGACCGGGGCGAGGGCCGGCGGGCCGGTCCCCCATCGCGGCGCCGCCCCGGCTCCACCCTCGGCTGGGGCCGAACCAGCCGAGGGAGTGGAGGTCCGTGAGGTTCCAGGGCGACGCGGCGACGTTCATGTCACAACTGCCCCTTGAGATCGGTACCGACCGCCCGGAGCACCCCGCGCACCTGCAGGTTCTGCACGCCATTGGTGTAGAGCAGGAAGCGATCAAGGGCCAACCGGGCGGGCAATACCTGCCCTCGGGTGTCGTGCTTTCGGGCATCGGCGATGGCCTGCTTGAGCAGCAGTGCGTTCACCGACGTCAACTTCTTCTCGGCCACAAATCGGTCGACAAGCTTGATTGCACCGTCGTACGTCGCAACGACCGCGAACGCAATCGAGGCCGAACCAGTGTTACCGGCCTGGTCCTTAGCCGTTGCCTTGAGCAAGTGTTGCCCGAGGCCGAGCGCCACACCGTCCAGCTTCGAAACCGGCTTACCGTCCAAGGTCAAAACCGCCTCGGAGGCACCGGACGTCGCGTCGGTAGCGGTCGCAGCGATCGGCACCACGTCCGCGATACCGAGAGCCGCATTCGCCAGGACACCGGTGATCTTGACCGTCGGCGCCGTCTTGTCCAGCTTCACCGTGGCCGACTTCACTTCGGACACGTTGCCCGCGGTATCACTCGCACGCACCTGCACAATGTGCGAGCCGTCGACGGTGATCGTGACGGGCGTCGTGTACTCCTGCCACTCCCCGTCATCGACCTTCTGCTCCAGATAGACCTGACCCGGCGACTCATCGATGCCACTGGCAACGACCTTGACCGGCCCGGTCCACCACCCGTTCTCGCCCGAAGGCGATTGCGGATCAATCGCCAAGTCGAGCGTCGGCGCGAGCACATCCGTCACAACCCGGAAGTAGTCGAACTTCGCCGTCTTCGACGCAACCTGGTCAGCGCCATATGCGTACACGCCGATCTTGGCGTTGGCCAGAGCCGCATTCGCCACCGCGGGCAAAGCCGTCCAGGTAGTCCCGTCGGCGCTGTACGAACCAGTGAACGTGCTGCCGTTCTTGGCCAGCCGCAAGTACCAGACTCCCTGGGTGGGAGCCGGTGACGCGTTCGGCTGCGGACTGCCAACGACGTTGCCGACCTCGCTGCGAAGCTCGATCCCCCGCGTGACCGCCTGCCCGGCCACGTTGGTCGCGAGATAGTCCAGCTTCACGTAGTTCGCGTCGTCGACGTACACCATCAATCCGCCCTGCTGGTACCGCTCGTTGAAGGCAGAGCCGTCCACCTTCGTCTCGATCGTCCAGTTGCCGTCAGGAGCGGGCTGGAGCATCAGGTTCTTCGGGTTGGTGGCAGTGCCGCCATAGATGTCACCCGTGCTCGTATCGATCTGCAGCTGACCACCGGTCTGCCTGTACGCCGAGGTGTCCGGCCGTACGACCTGCGACCACCGGCACGCGTCCAGCGTCGTACCGTCGAACTCGTCCGTCGGCGCCGGCTGCACCGCGGAGTCGTCCGGCGTCACGTTGAAGTAGTCGAACGTCGCCGTCGCGGGCAACGCCTCGGGCCGGTTGGCCAACGCGAACATGCCGATATGCGGGTTGGTGATGCCCGCGAGCGCCTTGGTCTGCGGCATCGCCGTGAACGTCGCGCCATCCGCACTGTAGAAGGCCTTCAGATCCGTGCCGTTGCTCGTGAACCGCACCCACACCGTGTCGGGATAGTCCGCCCCGAGCTGCGCGGTGTTGCTCTCGGCAACTTCATTCGGCACGCCGGCCTCTTCGCGCACAAACTGGAAGATCCGGTCTGCCGCACCCGAACTCCTTGCCTGCAGCACCATTTTCGCGTAGTTGTCGTCGTCCCCATAAACGATCAACCCCGCCTGCTGGTACGACGTACGCGCGGCAAGCGTCATCTTGGTCGTCGCCTGCCAAGCGCCATTCGGCAAGGGCTGGAGCACGATGTTCGGCGTGTTCGTGTTACCCGTTCCGTAGATATCCGTCGCGGTCAACGGCAACACGAGCGAACCATTAGCGACAGCCAGGTCCTGGTTCTCCCGGATGACCTTGGTCCAGCGCGACCGGGCGAGCGTCGTACCGTCGAAGCCGTCCGACCGCCCGCTCAGGCATGTCGGTGGAGCCACGGCATCGACCTTGATCGGGATGGTCTTGGTACCGGTCGCTCCCCTGGTGTCGGTCACTCGCACGGTCGCGGTGTACGAGCCGGCCGTGGTGTAGGTATGGCTCACGGAAGCGCCGGTCGCCGTGCCGCCATCGCCGAAACTCCACGCGTACGTCAACGGCAGATCGCCGTCGGGGTCCGTGGCGGTCGCGGTGAAGTTGACCGCGAGCGGTGCCGTGCCAGTCGACGGAGTCGCGGTCGCGTTCACGGTTGGGCGCTGGTTCTCGGTGATGCCCTTGCCGATGAACTTGACCCAGTTCACGTTGAGCTGGCCCTGGGTCTTGACGAAGTAGAGCGTGCCGGAGTCGGTCGACGCCGGGCTGACCGCGGCGGTGAAGTCGCCGTACGTCTGCCAAGCGCCGGTCGCGCTGACCTGGATGGTCGACACGATCGGCCCGTGATCCGGGTTGTCCTTCCGTACGACGACCGTCGCGCCGGCCGTCGGGGACGCCGCTCGGAGCTGGAGTTGGTCGATGCCCGTGAGGTTCATCGGCCGCCAGGCCCACCAGTCGCCGTCCTCGATGAACCCGATGTTCTGGCCGCCGCCTGCGGTATCACCGGTCGTCTCGGGGATCACGCCATTGCCGGGACCACCGGTCTCGTTGAAGTACTCCGCCTCGCGCAGCTTGGGTTGCAGCTGTACGACCTTCTCGGTGGTGAGCGGCGCGCTGCCGGGCGAGCCCTTGTCCGTGTACTTGACGGTCACGATGCCGAAGATGTTCGCGCCGACATGTCCCTCGTCACCAGGAAGCGGGAAGGTGCCGCTGCATCCGCGGTATTGCTCGTAGCCGTGCGCGTGTTCGTCATGACCGAGTGCGGGCTGGGTGATGACGTCGTTGCAGTCCACCGTGCCGTCTTCGGCGTCCGTCACCGTCACCTGGTAGCGGATGGTGTCGCCGAAGTCGAAGAAGCCGCCGTTCTGCGGCAGCGTCACGGTGATCTGTGGCGCCGAGTTGCCCGCGGTGATGGTCGCGTTCGACACGGCTGCCCGGCCGTCGGTATCGGTCACGGTCAGCCGCGCGGTGAACGCCCCGGGCTGGTTATAGGTGTACGACGGCTTCACGACCGTGCTATCCGTGGTGCCATTGCCGTCGAAGTCCCACGCGTACGTGATCGGCGAGCCGTCGGGATCGCGGGACTCGCTCGCGTCGAAGTTCACCGTCAGCGGCACGCCACCCGACGTCTTGTCCGTGGTGAACTTGGCCACCGGCGCCCGATTGCCTTGCACATAGTCGATCCGGTACACACCCGAGTCGTCGTTGTTACCACCGAAGCCGCTACCCCACTCGATCACATAGAGCGCGCCATCCGGCCCGAAATGCAAGGCGTGCGGCCGTTTGAACGCCATCTTCTCCAGCATCCGCGAGACGTCCGCGACCCCGGTCCGGGCGTCGTTCAGCTGCACCGAGAACATCCGGTTGTCGTTCCAGTCGGCGAATACGGCCTTCCCGTCGAACGCCCGCGGCCACTTGCGCACGGAATCCGAGTCCGGGTTGAACTTGTACGCGCCACTGGTCATCGGCGCGCCACTGCCACCGATCTCCGGTACGCCCGACGTGCTCTTGCCCATCCACAGGTCGGCCGGAATCGCCGCCGGCAGGGTGGTGATACCGGTGTTGTTCGGCGAGTCGTTCACCACGCCCGCACAGTTGAACGTCGCACCCGACGTACCGGTGGCGAAGTTGTGGTCGTTGTACGGCGTGTTGTTGCCGACGCAATACGGCCAACCGTAGAAGCCCGGCTGGTCGACGACGTTCCACTCGACCCGGCCGTCCGGTCCACGCGTCGGGCTGACCTGGCCGGCGTCCGGCCCGTAGTCGGCGACGAACAAGCTGCCCGTGGTCGGGTCGATGCCGATCCGGAACGGGTTGCGGAAGCCCATCGCGAAGATCTCCGGCCGCGTCTTCGCCGTGCCCTGCGCGAACATGTTGCCTGTTGGGATCGTGTAGCTGCCATCGGCCTGGGGCTTGATGCGCAGGATCTTGCCGTTCAGGTTGTTGCTGTTCGCGGCACTCCGCTGCGCGTCCCAGGCCGCGCGACCCGCCTGCTCGTCGATTGGGCTGTAACCGTCCGAGGCGAACGGGTTGGTGTTGTCGCCCGTCGCGATAAACAGGTTGCCCTGGGCATCGAACTCGAGCGCGCCACCCGCGTGACAGCACTGCTCGCGCTGCGTCTCGATCCGCAAGACCTCCTTCTCACTGGCGAGATCGAGTGTGTCGCCGGTCAGCGTAAAGCGCGAGACCTTGTCCGCCGACAACGTGCCCGACGGCGAATAGTAGAGATAGACGTGCCCATTGGTGCCGAACGCGGGGTCGAGCGCGATGCCGAGCAGGCCGAATTCCTGTCCGGTGTAGACGCCCAGCGTTCCGGCCGTGACGACAGCGCCGTCGGTGCGCACGATCTTCACCGCGCCGTTCCGGTCGACGTAGATGACTCGGCCGTCGGGGGCGATCGCCAGCTCCATCGGGTTGCTGGTGTTGTCGTCCAGCGTGACCTTCTGGTAGCTGTCGCTCAGCGAGGCGGCGCAGTCGGCGGCTTCCACGCCTGCAGCGGTACGGATACCGCCGAGCAGGTGCTTGCGGAAGGTCGCGTCGTTGAACGACTCGATGGTGTGGCCCATACCCGTGTACCAGGAGCGGCCGCCGTCGTAGTCCTGGCACCACGCGATCGGGTGCTCGGCGCCCATCGTGCCGCCGGAGTACGACGTCTCGTCCAGCGAGGCCAGCACGTGCACGGCACCACGCGGGTTGGTCTGGTAGTTGTACCACTCGTCGGTGCGGTTCCACTTGGTCGGCGCCTCGGCCGTGGACGGGTGGGCGTGGTCCTCGACCTTGACGTCCGCGTTCGGCGTACCGGGTGGGTGATTGGCGAAATAGCTGCCGACGAGTTTGCCGTACCAGGGCCACTGGTACTCGGTGTCCGACGCCGCGTGCACGCCGGCATAACCGCCACCGGCACGGATGTACCGCTCGAAGGCGGCCTGCTGGTCTGCCGTCAGCACGTCACCGGTGGTCGACAGCCAGATCACCACCTCGTACTGCGCGAGGTTCGCATCGGTGAAGGCCGCGCCATCCTCGGTGGCGGTGACCTCGAACCCGTTCTGCTGGCCGAGCTGCTGGATCGCGGCGATACCCGCTGGAATCGAGTCATGCCGGAAGCCGGCCGTCTTCGAGAAGATCAGCGCCTTGAACGTCTCATCACCGTGACCGGGATGGGCTGTGGCGCTGACAACTCCTAGGGGTATGGACAACGCGGCGATGACCGCCAGGATGACGAAACGAATCGCCATCCTGTGCAGGCGCCGTGGTGCTTGGGACATGGGGAGCTCCTATGGTGCGGATAGAAAGCTGCGCTCCAGCGGTTCCGGGGCGGGTCCCCGGGCGTCGGCCCATTTTTTGTTGGTGTTTAACGAACGCCGAGCAGGTGCTCCATCGCGAGCTGATCCAACTGCTCGAACGCCAATCCCCTGGCAGCCAGGGCGTCGGGATCAAATACTTCAGCCCGTACGTCGGCCAAGGTCTCTCCGGCCGCGAGCGTTGGTTGACTTAGCTCGTCTACGCGCGCGGCGGCGAGCGCCTCAACCACGTCGGGGTCTGCGCGGAAGGCGGTGACCTTGTCGCGCAGGATCAAGTAGTTGCGCATGCACGCGGCAGCCGTCACCCACACGCCCTCGGCGTCCTCGGTACGCGGGGGCTTGTAGTCGAAGTGGACGAATCCGTCATAGCGACCCTGCAACGTGTCGACGGTCCAGAACGCCTCGCGCAGGTTGCCGGCGCCAAACCGCAGGTCCTGGTCGAACCGCGGACCGTGCTGACCATTGAGGTCGATGTGGAACAGCTTGCCGTGCCACAACGCCTGCGCGATCCCGTGCGCATAGTTGAGCCCGGCCATCTGCTCGTGCCCGACCTCCGGGTTGATGCCAACGATCTCCGGATCAGCCAGATCGTTGATAAAGGCAATCGCATGACCGATCGTCGGCAACAAGATGTCACCACGCGGCTCGTTCGGCTTGGGCTCGATGGCGAACCGGATGTCGTAGTTCTGCTCACGCACGTAGGCGCACAGCAGATCCATCGACTCCTTATACCGATCCAGCGCAGCACCAACGTTCTTCGACCCACCCGACTCGGCACCCTCGCGACCACCCCACAACACGTAGGTGGTCGCGCCGAGTTCGGCAGCCAGGTCAACGTTGCGCAACACCTTCTGCAGGGCGTAGCGCCGTACCGACCTGTCGTTGGCGGTCAGACCGCCGTCCTTGAATACGGGATGACTGAAGAGGTTAGTGGTGGCCATCTCGACCACCATGCCGGTCTCCGCGAGCGCCTTGCCGAACCGCTCCAGCTGATGTTGGCGGGCCGCGTCATCCGGCACCAGGTCGTCATCGTGGAACGACACCGCCGCAGCCCCGAGATCGTTCAGCCGGTGCACGGCCTCGACCGGGTCCAGCGGCGCGCGGACCGCCGTACCGAAAACGTCGACGCCTTCCCAGCCCACGGTCCACAGACCGAACGAGAACTTGTCTTCTTTACGAGGGGTGTAGTCGGTCATACGGCGATCTCCTGCCATTGTCGGGTGGCCGAGCTGTCCTCGACGCCTGCCAGTACGCGTTGCACCTGGAGGCCGTCGGCGAAGGAGGGCAGCGGGTCGCAATTCTCCGCGATCGCGGTGACCAGGTCGACCACCTGGTGCGTGAAGCCGTGTTCGTACCCGAGGAGGTGACCCGGCGGCCACCACGCGGCGACGTACGGGTGCTCGGCCTCGGTCGCCAGGATCCGCCGGAAGCCGGCGATCTGGCTGTTGTCGTTCGCGTCGTAGAAGTGCAGCAGGTTCATGTCCTCGAAGTCGAAGGCCAGGCTGCCGTCGCTGCCGTTGATCTCGATCCGGATCGCGTTCTTCCGGCCGGTGGCGAACCGCGTGGCCTCGAAAACGCCTAGTGCGCCCTCACGGAAGCGGGCGAGGAAGATCGCGGCGTCGTCGACCGTGACGGGACCGCGCTCGGTGCCCGCCGTACCGGTCAGACCGCTGTGCTCGGTGGGCAGCGGCCGCTCTTTGACGAAGGTCTCGAGCTGGCCGCTGACCTCGGTGATCAGGTCGCCGGTGATGTACTGCGTGAGGTCGACGATATGCGCGCCGATATCGCCCAGCGCGCCCGATCCGGCCCGGTCCTTCTGCAGGCGCCACGACAGCGGCGCCTCCGGGTCGACGATCCAGTCCTGCAGGTATTGCGCGCGCACGTGCCGGATGGTGCCGAGCTTGCCCTCGGCAACCAACTGCCGGGCGAGCGCGATCGCCGGTACCCGGCGATAGGTGAAGCCGACCATCGAGCGAATGCCCTGGGCCGAGGCCTTGGCGGCGGCCGCGGCCATCGCCTCCGCCTCGGCCACGGTGTTCGCCAACGGCTTCTCACACAGGACGTGCTTGCCTGCTTCGAGGGCCGCGATCGCGATCTCGGCATGGGTGTCACCAGGGGTGCAGACGTCCACGACCTGTACGTCGTCCCGGGTCAGCACGTCGCGCCAATCGGTCTCGACGCTGTCCCAGCCGAGCTTGCCCGCGGCCTGCTCGACCGCGTTCTTGTCGCGGCCGCAGAGCACCGACATCACCGGGTTCAGCGGCAGGTCGAAGAAGCGGGGTGCGCTTCGCCAGGCCTGGGAATGCGCCGCACCCATGAACGCATACCCGATCTGCCCCACACCGAGCGTCGCCATCAGGACTCGAAGGCGGTCGGCAGGTACTGGTCGACGTTCTCGGACGTCACCACCGGCGCGAACAGCTGGATCGTGCGCGGCACCTCGACCTCGACCAGGTCACCGAGGGCCTTCTTCTGCACGATCAGCCGGGCCAGCCGGATACCGTCCGCGCCTTGCGTAGACGGGTAGATGACGGTCGCCTTGACCAGCGTGTTGCCGGCCTTGATATCACGCATGACGTTCGCGGAACCGGCGCCACCGACGACGAAGAACTCCTTGCGGCCGGAGTTCTTGATGGCGGCCATCACGCCGACCCCCTGGTCGTCATCGTGGTTCCAAATGGCGTCGAGCTTCGGCGCGGCCTGCAGCAGGTTGGCGGCGGCCTTCTCGCCGGACTCGACGGTGAACTCGGCCGCGACCCGGTTGTTGACCTTCAGCCCGCAGTCGGCGAGTGCCTCCTTGAAGCCCTTGCTGCGGTCCTGCGTCAGCGGCAGCGAGTCGATACCCGCGATCTCGGCGACGACGGCGTCCTTCTTGCCGTTGAGCTGCTTGCAGACGAACGTGCCGGCCGAGCGGCCCATGCCGTAGTTGTCACCGAGGACCGTCGACCTCGCCGCGAACGGGCTGTCGAACTCGCGGTCCACGTTGATGACGGTGATGCCCGCCTCCATCGCCTTGGTGGCGACAGCGGTCAGCGCGGCACCGTCGAACGGCAGCAGCACGATCGCATCGACCTTGTCGTTGATGAACGTCTCGACTTGGCTGATCTGCAGGTTGACGTCATTGGTGCCTTCGGCAACGACCAGTTCGACGTCGCTGTGCTTGCCGGCCTCCTTCTTCGCGGCCGCGGTGATGGCACCCATCCAGCCGTGGTCGGCGGCCGGTGCGGAGAAGCCGATCTTGACCTTCTTACCTGGCTGATCGTTGGCCCCGGCACCGGCTTGGTTCGTCGCGCCGGGCGCGCTGGGCTCGGCCTCGGGCGTGTTGCTGGTGCAGGCGGTGACCAACAGCGCGCTGATCCCCAGTACGGCTGTTGCGGATAGCAGCCTTCTTGCGGACATCGTTGTCCTCCTCAGGACTTTCGTACTGATATGCAGGGAACTTCTAAGAACTTGTGGCGCGGGCAGCGAAGCGTTGCTGCAGCAGGACGGCGATCACGATGATCAGGCCCTTCGCCACCGACTGCGCCGAGATGGACAGGTTGTTCAGCGTGAAGACGTTGCTCAGGGTGGTGAAGATCAGCACGCCGAGCACGGTGCCGAAGATGGTGCCGCGGCCGCCGGACAGCAGGGTGCCGCCGATCACGACCGCCGCGATGGCGTCGAGTTCGTAGAGTGTGCCGTGGGTGGAACTGCCCGTCGTCGTACGGGCCATCAGCATCACCGCGGCGATACCGCAGCACAGCCCGGCGAGTACATACAACGCGACCGTGTGCCGTTGCACCTTGATCCCCGCGAGCCGGGCCGCCTCGGCATTACCGCCGACCGCGAACGTACGGCGGCCGAAAGTGGTCCGGTTGAGCAGCACCCAGCCGGCCGCTGCCACCAGGGCGAACATCCAGACCAACGTCGGCAGGCCGAGGAACGAACCACCGAAGAAGTCGACGAATCCGTTCACGCTGACGATCTGGGTCTTCCGGTCCGCGATGATCTCGGCCAGACCACGTGCCCCGGCCAGCATCGCGAGTGTGGCTATGAATGGCACCACCCGGCCGTACGCGATCAGCAAACCGTTGACCAGTCCGCAGGCGGCTCCGACCAACAGCGCGGTCGAGACCATCAGGATCCAGTGGAAGTCCTTCGCCATGGTCTGGGTGGCGAGGGTGGTGGCCCAGACGCTCGCGAGCGCGACCATCGCGCCCACCGACAGGTCGATACCGCCGCCGGTGATGACAAACGTCATGCCGATACTGACCACGCCGATGACCGCGGCCAGCCGCAGGATCGTCAGGATGTTGGCCGTACTCGCGAACCGGTCCCCCGCCGTGATCACGCCGACGATGCAGAGCAGGATCAGCGCGATCACCAGACCCAGACTGCGCGCACCACCGCTGCCCATCGCCTTCTGTATGATCCGCTGCGGCTGATTGCCCTTGGCAACTACTCCTTGCTCGGGCCGCGCGACTCCCTCACTGGTCACACGACACTCCCTTCCATCACCAGGTCGAGGACCCGGTGCTCGTCGATTTCGTCCGCGGGTCCGCTGTACACGGCCCGCCCCTCCCGAAGCACCACCACCCGGTCGGCCAGACCGAGCACCTCCTCCACCTCGCTGGACACCAGCACCACGGCGACCCCGCTGTCCGCGAGCCGCCGTACCAGCGCATAGATCTCCGAACGGGCACCAACGTCGACGCCCCGGGTCGGCTCGTCGAGCAGCAGCACCCGGCATTCGCGCAACAGCCAGCGCGCGAGCACGACCTTCTGCTGGTTACCGCCGGACAGGTTCCGGACGGGCCGTTCGACTCCGGCAGGGCGTACGTCGAGTGCCCGGGTCAGCTCTTCGGTGGCGTCCCGCTCGGCCTTCCGGTTGAGAAAGCCCGCGGTGGCGAACCTGGCAAGACTCGACACCGTGACGTTGCGGTAGACCGATTCGTCCAGCAGCAACGCCTGGCTCTTGCGTTCCTCCGGCGCGAGTCCGACGCCTGCTTTGACGGCCGCTCCGACCTGGCCGGGCCGAAGCCGTCGGCCGTCCACGTGGACCTCGCCGGTGGCGGCGCGCCTGGCGCCGTACAGGGTTTCGAGGATTTCGGAACGGCCCGAGCCGACGAGCCCTGCTAGGCCGAGCACCTCGCCGGCGCGTACCTCGAACCCGATGTCCTGGAATTCGCCCGGTCGCGACAGGCCTTCGACCTTGAGCACGACCTCGGCGTCTCTCGGGACGGACCGGCGCGGCGGGAAGACGTACTCGATGGAGCGACCGGTCATCAGACGGATCAGCTCGGTGGTGTGCGTCTCCTTCGCCGAGAGGCCGGTCGCGACGGTTGCGCCGTCCTTCAACACGGTGACGCGGTCACCGATCGCGCGAATCTCCTCGAGGCGATGGGAGATGTAGACGACGGCGACGCCTCGGGCGGTCAGGTCGCGGATGACCCGGAAGAGGTTCGCGACCTCCTCGGAGTCGAGCACCGCCGACGGCTCGTCCATCACAATCAGCTGGGCGTCTCGCGACAGGGCGCGCGCCATGCTGACGACCTGCTGGCCGGCCGCGGAGAGCGCGCCGACCCGGCGGCCGGGCGGGATCTCGCCGTGGCCGAGGCCTTTGAGCAGCTCGCGCGTTCGGCCGATGATCTCCGAGCGATCCGTGAAGCCGAAGCGGGCCGGCTCGTGACCGAGGAAGACGTTCTCGGCGACGGTGAGATCCGGCACCAGGTCGAGCTCCTGGTAGATGGTGGCGATGCCGAGTTTCATCGCGCCGACGGGATCGCTGAACGACGTTTCGTTGCCGTCGACAACGATCGTGCCCTCGTCCGGCTGGTGGGCGCCGGACAGCACCCGGATCAACGTCGACTTGCCCGCGCCGTTCTGGCCGAGCAGGCAGTGCACCTCGCCCCGGCGTACGTCGAGGTCGACACCGTCGAGAGCCCGGACGCCCGGGAACGTCTTGACGATGCCGGTCATGCGGAGAAGTTCCGTACTCATGCCGAAGCTCCAACCTGGGTGGGGACTTGGGTCGGGTCGTCGAAGACCGAGTCCAGCGAGATCTGTGCACCGCCGCGCACCGCCGCGGTGAAGCCGAGGCCGGAACGCAGCACCCGGCAGCCGCCGCCGTCCGGCGCGATCACGCGGTCGCGGATCGCCTCCTCCAGCGGTGCGGTCAGCCAGGGCCCGAGTGCGCCGAAGTAGCCGCCGAGCACGAGCACGTCCGGGTTCAGGATGTTGACGAGAATGGCGCCACCGAGACCGAGCCAGGTCCCGACGTCGGCCAAGGCGGCCAGCGTGCGCTCGTCCCCGGCCTCGGCCCGCCGGGTGATCTCGGCGAGGCGTTGCTCGACGTCGAGCGAAACGTCCCGTACCGGATCATCCGGTTCGGTCGCTTTGTCCAGCAACGCGGTCAGGCCGATGACCGTCTCCCAGCAGCCGGTCCGGCCACAGCCGCAACGACGTCCGGCCGGCGCGACCGGGATGTGGCCGACCTCGCCGCTGAACCCGTGGCCGCCCCGGAGCAACTGCCCGCCCGCGACCACGCCACCACCGACACCGACAGCCCCCGTGAGCAAGACGAGATCCCGAACCGCGGTGGGATCCGCCGCGGCGATCTCGGCGTACGCCGCCAGGGCCGCGAGATTCGCCTCGTTGTCGACACTCACCTTGTACGTCGGATTGCCGAGGCGCTCGGTCATGGCCTGGACGACATCGACCTTTTCCCAGCCCAGGTTGGGCGCGAGGGCCAACGTGCCGGCCGCGCTCTGCACGAGACCCGGCACGGCGAGCGTTACGCCGACGGGCTGGCCGCCCCGCGTGCCGATCGCTTGGAGCGCTTCTTCGATCAGACCCTCGAGGCGATCGAAGGTGGCCGCGGAACCGAGGTGTGCGGCGTCGAACGGGACGCGACTCTCGATGATCACGCCACCGGTCAGGTCGAGCGCGGTGACGGCCAGGTAGTCGACGTTGACCTCGGCACCGACACCGCACACCCGGCGGCCGTCGAGCTCGACGAGTTGGCCGGGCCGGCCGACCGCACCACGCTCAGCCTCGGCCTCTCGCAACAGGCCGCGGTCGACCAGTTCGGCGACGAGGCTGCTGACGGTTGCCTTGTTCAGGCCGGTGTCGGAGGCGATCCGGGCGCGTGATCGCGGACCGGCGTCGCGGATGTGGCGAAGGACCACGGCGAGGTTGTGGCGGCGCAGGGAGACGTGATCGGCGGGAGCGACGACGCCGCTCGAGCGTTGACCGCGTTGGCCGTCGGACAGGGTCACGGCGACCTCCTCAGCTCGGTGTTCTGACGTGATCTGTGACTGCGGTCACAGACTTTGTCTGTTGGGCCAACAAACTAAGGAGCGGTGATCGAACCGTCAAGATGTTGCGAGGATGTTTCTTGCGATGACCGCAAGATTTGCGGTTGCGCCTTCCGCAACCGGTTCCGAGGCATTGACAGCCGCGCCTTTGAGACCAGAAGCTGCCTGACCAATCAGCTTTTTGCGTTCTGGTGCACGGCGTTTGCGATACCTAACGAGCGTTTGTATCGTCGGCGCCACTCTCCGCAGCTCTACCCGCCCCCACTTTGGAGTCTGCAATGGATCTATCCCGGAGGAATTTCCTCGCCCTCAGTGCGGCTGCCGCTGGAACCGGCGCCCTCTCCCCCAGCGTCGCTTCCGCGGCTCCATCGGCGTCTTCGGCTTCGTCGGCTTCGTCGGCTTTGGTGGCCAGTCCGCCTGGTGATGTGGTCGGCAAGATCACCGTCGGCTATCAGGGCTGGTTCGCCTGTGCCGGCGATGGCGCACCGATCAACGGCTGGTGGCACTGGAGCAGCAACTGGGGCCAGCCACCGTCACCCAGCAACAACGCGATCGCCAGCTGGCCGGACGTTCGCGACTACACCAGCACCTACCAGACGGCGTACTCGAATCTCGGAAACGGCCAGCCTGCAAAGCTCTTCTCGTCGTACGACCAGCAGACCGTCAACACGCATTTCCAGTGGATGCAGCAGCACGGGTGCGATACCGCTGCCCTGCAACGGTTCAACCCGACCGGTGGTGAAGGCCCGACCCGCGACGCGATGGCGGTCAAGGTCCGGCAGGCGGCCGAGCAGTACGGCCGGAAGTTCTACATCATGTACGACGCGACCGCGTGGACGAACATGCAGCCGGAGATGAAAGCCGACTGGATCAACAAGATGCGGGCCTATACCTCGTCGCCGATGTACGCGAAGCAGAACGGCAAACCGGTCGTATGCATCTGGGGCTTCGGCTTCAACGAGGCGAACAAAGCGTGGCCCGCCTCGGTCTGCCTTGATGTCGTCAACTGGTTCAAGGGCCAGGGCTGCTACGTCATCGGCGGTGTGCCGACGCATTGGCGGCGCGGGGTTGAGGATTCGCGCGCGGGCTACCTCGACGTCTACCACGCGTTCAACATGATCTCGCCGTGGATGGTCGGCCGGATCAGCGACGTCGCCGGCGCGGATCACTACTACAACAACGTGAATCAGCAAGACCAGGCCGACTGCAACGCTCACGGCATCGACTACCAGCCGTGCGTGATCCCGGGTGATCTGCAGTCCGGTCATCGGCGTCACGGTGATCTGATGTGGCGGCAGTTCTACAACCTCACGCGAGTCGGCGTGCAGGGCATGTACATCTCGATGTTCGACGAATACAACGAGGGCAACCAGATCGCCAAGACAGCCGAGTCCTCGGCGTGGATCCCGAATGGTTCAGGCATTCGGGCTCTCGACGAGGACGGCACCGCTTGTTCGTCCGACTACTACCTGCGGCTCACTGCGGACGGCGGCCGGATGTTCAAGGGCCAGATCGGAGTCACACCGACGCGTCCTACTTCTCCAATGCCTAACCAGGGCGTGGGAAGCGTGGTGTTCTACCAGCACGTCGACTATCTGGGAGCTGCCGGTCAGCCGTTGGCGCGCGGTCAATACACGCAAGCGCAACTCGCCGCGGCCGGCGTACCGGCTTGGTGGGCGTCGTCAGTGCGAGTGCCGCAGGGCTGGACCGTAACCATGTACGCCGGCGACAACTTCACCGGCCAAAGCTGGACCCGAACCGCCGACACCCCCAACTTCACCACCCTCACCCCCAACGCCAACGACCAACTCCTCTCCTGCCAAATCACCTAACCCCTTCCCCGTTTGCGTCGATTCGCCCGGGTTCCCCCTCTTGCGTTGATTCGTCTGCATCCGCTCGCCCTTCTCTGCGGCGGGTCAGATGTACGACAACGTAGGCGGGCGGATTCGGACGAATCAACGCTAATCGCCTGCCCGGTAAGGACTTTCGGCCGGTGGTGTTGGTCGCACCCGTCCCCCGTTCTTCCGAATTGTCAGGCCGGTCCGGGCCGCGTCAAGGGCTTCATCGGCTAGCGCCGACGCTGACGCGCCCTTGACCCGACCCGAACCGGCCAAAGGCAGCGGGCTATCAGGGGGACGGGTGAGGCCTGCCCGTTTGCATCACCTAGTGCCGTACGCGAATGGCCGGCTGGTGCCGTACTCGGCTGACGAGCGGTCCCGTACACGGATGGCGAGCGGTGCCGTAGCCGCATGGCGAGCGGTGCCGTGCACGAATGCCCGGGTGGTGCCGTCCACGACGGCGAGTAGTCCCACAAACGGACGCCGAATGGTCCCGAGCACGGGCGGGCCGTGCCGTGCACGGACCGCGGTGGCGCCAAACACGGATGGCGGGTGGATGCCGCGCACGGATGGCGAGTCCGTGCGCGAGCACGACCGCGTGATCCCGCGCCCGGCTGGCATCCGTCGATGCGCCGAGTCGTCGGGTTATAGGTCTGATCGTCGTCCTAGTGAGCAGGCTGGACGGTTCCCGGCCCCGGAAACGTCCAGTGGACTCACAAAGGCGCCCGTGCTGGCCTTCGCGGTGGTTTGCCGCCAGCAAGTCGGCCGTTATCCCTTGATCTGCTGGGTTCCGGTGACAAATAGACGGCCCGGAACCCAGGAACCCCCAAGATGCCGAGTTAACCCCTCAGATCTCGAGGGTGAACCCATCACCTCGGCGGTTAACCCTTCAGATCGGCAAGCGCGGCTCGACATCGGCAGACGCGCTCGTCCTATTCCGAGGGTCGACTCTCGGAATGGGGAGTCGACCCGGCAAGTTTGGCGAGTCCACCCCCCATTCCGCAGGTCGACCCGCGGAATAGGACGACGGCCGGTGGCATCGGCGGGAGCGGTGGGGTTTGGGAGTGGCTGGCCATTCGCGGGGTGGGTTACCACTCCGGAATGGCGGGTTCACGTGGTTGTTGCAACACCTCGATTTGAGGAGTTGTGATGGTTATGTCGTTTGTGGAGGACAACGAGCGTCACGGTGCTGCCTTGTTGCGGCTGGTGGATTCGGGGGTCGGGGTAGCGGCTGCGTGTGAGTCGTTGGGGATCGGGCGTGGTCGTGGCTATGAGATCTTGCGGGCTCGTGGCCGTGGTTCGCGTCCGCGCACGGTGATCACTGATGCGTTGCGGGAGCAGGTCATCGCGGTGTTCAAGGAATCGGGGAACATCACTGGCGCGGGTTCGGCCTGCGGGTTGAGGCATGACACTGCCCGGCGGATCCTTGTCGTGGCCGGGCTGGTTCCCGCGGTGCGGGCCGTGAAACGCAAGACCCAGGCCAGGGTCCGCCTCGAGGAGTTGCTGGAGGCGGGCTGGTCCATCACGCGCGCAGCCAAGGAGGTGGGCGTGCATCCGGGTACTGCGCGGGACTGGCATCACGGGGTCCGCAGGGTGGGCAACACGCGGGTCTATCCCGATGGGCGGGTCGTGGACTACGGCACCACAACCCGATACTCCACTTCCATGACCCCATCAGCTGACGCGGTGATCAGCGACCGTTACCTGTGCCTGGACCAGCGGCTGGCGATCGCCGATGGGCGGGTCAACAAACTCACCTTGACCGCGATCGCGGCCGGCATCGGCAAGGACAAGTCCACAGTCTCTCGTGAGATCCGCGCCCACAGTGTTGAAGGAACCTACCTGCCCCACCAGGCCCACCGCGACGCTGCGGCCGCCAGGGCCCGGCCCAAGACCTCAAAGCTGGTCACCGATCCCGCGTTGCGTGAGCAGGTCGAGCTGGGTCTGGAGCGGAAGTTGTCGCCGGAGCAGATTTCGAACAGGCTCGTCAAGGACTTCCCCGACGACGAGAGCATGCGCGTGAGCCACGAGACGATCTACAAGGCGCTCTACTTCCAGGCCCGCGGCGGCCTCAAACGCGAAGTCCAGACCGCGCTGCGCACCGGACGGACCCGCCGCAAACCACAACGCCAGCCCGGCCAGCGCCAGCACCGGTTCGTCGAGGAGATGATCATGATCTCCGAGCGGCCCGCCGAGGCCGACGATCGCGCGGTTCCCGGCCACTGGGAAGGCGACCTGATCATGGGCGAGAACAACCGGTCCGCGATCGCCACCCTGGTCGAACGCACCACCCGCTACACGATGCTGGTCCACCTGCCCGGCGGCCACGACGCCGAACAGGTCCGCGACGGTCTCATCGCGACGATGAAAACCCTGCCCGGCCATCTGCGCGGCTCGCTGACCTGGGACCAGGGCTGCGAAATGGCCAAACACAAACAGTTCTCCATCGCCACCGACATGGCCGTCTACTTCTGCGACCCGCACTCCCCCTGGCAGCGCGGCACCAACGAAAACACCAACGGACTACTGCGCCAGTACTTCCCCAAGGGCACCGACCTGAGCATCCACGGACCCGAAGACCTCGAACACGTCGCCCAAGAACTCAACGGGCGACCACGCAAAACGCTCGACTGGGACACCCCAGCCGAACGCCTACGTGATCTACTCACCACCTAGAAACCAACCCGGTGTTGCAACGACCCCTCGAAACCGCCAATCCGAGGTGGTAACCCGCTCGCACGGTGGCTATCCCTCGCGATTCGTCGGCCTCGCGGCGATCGGGCTCGTGACCACGGCCAGGCAAGAGCAATCCGCGACAACCCGCCGGCCGAGTACGGCACCACTCGGCCATCCGCGAACGGCACCAGCCGGCCATCGCGCTACAGCGAGGCGGTTCGACGGTGGGAGCCGGGCCTGGTGAACGGCATGACCCGGCCATCCTCGAACGACCCCGCTCGTCAGCAGGGACGGCGTCACTCGACAGCAGCGACGAAGCTCGTCATCCGAGACGGCGCGACTCGCCGTCTGAGCCCGGCGCGACTCGCCATCGAACGGCACCACGCGCCTGCCCTGAACGGAAAGGCGCATAGCAAACGGGCAGACCTCACCCGTCCCCCTGATAGCCCGCTGCCTTTGGTGGAGCCGGGTCGGGTCAAGGGCGCGTTAGCGTCACCGTTAGGTGATGAAGCCCTTGACGCGGCCCGGGTCCACCTGACAATTCGGAAGAACTCAGCCCGGATCCACCGGTGATTTGGTTCTCGGTGGCGGGTCGTGGGGGCCGGATGCCCTGCTGTGCAAGGAGAATCGGTCGTGTCTAAGGAACGATTGGCCGCGCTCAGAAAGGCATCCGGTAGATGCAATTGTTGCATGGTGTTTCTGCGGGTTTCGATGACCCGAACCTCGTGTCGTGCGCGGGTCTGGTTCCGGTGATGTCACTGGCGCAGCGGTGTGGGCTGGGTCGGCTGACCGCGCAGCGGTTGACGTTGGCCGGTGCCGGTGGCGCGAACCCGGACGCGAAGGTGGCCTGTCTGGTGGCGGGGATGGTGGCCGGTGCGGACTCGATCGATGACATGGACGTGTTGCGGCACGGTGGAATGGGCCGGTTGTTCGCTGGGGTGCGGGCCCCGAGCACGTTGGGCACGTTCCTGCGCGGCTTCACCTTCGGGCATGTGCGGCAACTCGACAGCATCGCGGCCGGGGTGTTGCGGAACCTGGCGGCGCATACACCGTTGCTGCCCGGGGCCGGCCAAGTCGCCTGGGTTGACGTCGATGACACGGTCCGCGCGACGTATGGATACGCCAAGCAGGGCACCGGCCACGGCTATTCGGGGGTGAAAGGGCTGAACGCGCTGATCGCGACGGTATCGACACCACTGGCCGCTCCGGTGGTCTGCGCGACCCGGCTACGCAAAGGCACGGCGTACTCCGTGCGTGGCGCGCACCGGCTGGTCGCCGACGCGATCCGCGCGGCGAAGGCCGCGGGCGCGACCGGGATGGTCGTACTGCGGGCGGACTCGGCGTTCTACTCCCAGCCAGTGGTCGCTGCTGCCCGCCGCGCCGGCGCCCGGTTCTCCATCACCGCCCGGATGACACCGGCCGTGGCCGCGGCGATCGCCGCGATCGCCGACAGCGATGACGCGTGGACCCCGATCACCTACCCGAACGCGATCTGGGACGAGACCGAACAGCGGCTGATCTCCGACGCCGAGGTCGCCGAAACCAGCTTCACCGCGTTCCGCCGCCGCAACGCCGGCGAACAGGTCGCCGCCCGGCTGATCGTGCGCCGGGTCAAACGCCTCAACCCGCCAGGCGAGGCTGACGGGCAAGGCGAACTGTTCACCACCTGGCGCTACCACGCCGTGTTCACCGACACACCACTACCGATGCTGCAGGCCGAACAGACACACCGCGGCCACGCGGTCATCGAACAAGTCATCGCCGACCTCAAAAACTCAGCCCTGGCCCACCTGCCATCAGGCAAGTTCACCGCGAACGCCGCCTGGCTGGCACTCGCCGCGATCGCCTTCAACCTCACCCGCGCCGCCGGCTGCCTGTCCAGCACCTTCCACGCCCGAGCCACCACCGCCACCATCCGCACCCAGCTGATCACCGTGCCCGCCCGCATCGCCCGATCCGCCCGCCGACTCGTCTTACACCTGCCCCGCGACTGGCCCTGGCAACACGACTGGACCCAACTCCACAACCAATCCGGCAGCCCACCAACCCCAGCCACCACCTGACCCAACCGCCCAACCCAGGCCCAAACCGAAACCCTCACAGTGGAAAAGCCGGACAGACCGGCCAACCCCTCACGCCCAAACCCACAACCACCACCAACAAACCCGACCAACACGCCCCAGGAATCACACCGGTGGATCCGGGCTCAGGGGGACGGGTGCCCACCGAAAGACCCGGTTCAAAGGTGATGCCGGGCAGGCGATTAGCGTTGATTCGTCCGAATCCGCCCGCCCACGTAGGCGACCAAACGGACCCGCCGCAGAGAAGGGCGAGCGGATGCAGACGAATCAACGCAGGTACGTAAGGGCTGGTTAGAGGAGTTCCAAGGTGTCGGTGGTTTGGGTGATTACGGCGCCGGGGAGGAGGGTTCGGGATGCGATGGCGTGGCCGGTGCAGGTTTGGAGGGAGGGGCCGGCGGCGTCGATTACGCGGTACTCGACCTCTTGGGTGCAGCGTTCGGGTGTGCCTGCTGGGCGGTGGCAGCCGATGATGCGGCAGCGGGAGACCTCGCCATAGACGACCAGCGTGACGCCATGCTCCGGGCAGATGCCCCAGGTCAGCTCGCAAGTCCGTTCGGAGTTGGCGACCACACGGACCAACTCGCCCGCGGTGACCTCCAGCTCGCCCGCCATCTCCCGGCATGCGCGAGCGACGTCGTCCAGCCGACGGCGGAAGCGACGGGCCTCGGCGGAGTCCGGCAGGTGATCCGTTGCCGCCCGCAATCCGTCCGACAGGGCCATCGCGGCCACGGCGATCTCGTCAACTCGCACCGGCATGCTCCAGCCGTTCGCCGTGGCGTCGCTCTCGGCAACGGCCGCTTCATCGTGTGCGGCGGCAGTGGCTGCGACCGGCTCGTTCACTGACTGGTCGACGTCGTCTGCGGCGAGCGCTCCCGGGATCCATCTCGGTCGCTCGTTACCGCCACGATGACTTGCTCGTCTGGTCTTCGCCATATTCCGTCCCCCAACGTTTGCAACTCTCCCCGCACTCCCCAGTGCGGGATGCTGCCACGTCAACGAACTTCGGAGAAGACCTGAGCGGTTCAAGTGACCGAAGGCAACCAAATCCTTGCACTAAGCATCGAAAACCGGGGTATCGCATCACCCAGCGTTAGGTTTCCGCCGCGTCCGGTTCAGCCCGCGATTAGGTCAAACGCTCGTATAGAACTAGCCCAATCGCTCGCGTAGGAACGTTACAACTCGATCCCGCGCGTCCAGTGTCGGATGCCCGGGCGTCTCCCGCAGCTCGCGGGTGAGCACCGAATGCGCGGTCTTGCCGAAGCCAGCCGCGTTACCCGGCGACGAGTCGAGCTGGATGATCTCGAACGCATCGCCGAGCCGCGCACGCAGTACGTCGAATCGCTGGCGCGGGCAGAGCCGGTCCTCGCTGAACCGCAGCGCGATCATCCGGACCTCGTCCTTCTCGGCCCGTTCGGCGATCCGGTCGAGCTCGGGCTGCGAGAGGCCCGGGTCCTGCCGCCGGGTCTGCCCGAGCGGTATCGGCACGGACGGCTGGCTGAGGACCGAGGCCAGCACCGTGTCGTCGACGGCTGCCGCGAGGGCGAACCCACCCGTGAAGCACATACCGATGACGCCCACGCCCGGTCCCGTCGTACGGGCTGCGAGATCGGACGCGACGGCTCGCAGGAAACGGGCGATCGGCCGCTCCGCATTGGTGGCGAAGGCGCGGAATTCGCTGGCGACGCAGAGCCGGGCGACGACGCCCAGCGTGTACGTCGTGGACTCGGCGCGTTCGGGCTGACCAAAAGGTGAAGGTACGACGACGGTGAAACCCTGGTCGACCAGGTGATCGGCAAAGCCCAGCACCTCGGGCGTGATGCCGGGGACCTCCGGGATCACCACCACGCCAGGACCACTGCCCTTTTCGTAGCAGTCATGGCTCAAACCGCCACCAGTAAAGGTCGATCGGACCCAACCGGTCAGGTCGGAGGTGGGCGCAGTGGTCATCGCCACGTACTCCTTCGGCAAAGCTTCGGCCTGGCGGAACGGCCTGTCAGCTCCACCCTACCCAGGGTGACTCTGCGGTCTGGCTCGAAAGGATTGCCGACCTCGATCTCCATCGTTGTACTGATCCCACCGGGTTGCCGGGTGCCGGCGGCCTGCCGCCCAGGGAGGACCTTGATGAGACGTTCCAGACCACTCGGCCTGGCCGCCGTGATCGCCACGGTGGCCAGTCTGGCGACCGGGCTCACCCCCGCGCAGGGAGCGAGCGCCGAGCAGATCGTGAAGTACCACGGCTACCAGGTAGCGGTGCCGTCCGACTGGCAGGTCGTCGACCTGGCGAAGGACCCGTCCGCTTGCCTTCGCTTCGACCGGCCTGCGGTGTACCTCGGGCATGTCGGCGAGCAGTCCAGTTGCCCGGCCCACCTCGTCGGGCGTACCGCCGGCCTGCACATCGAGGCGCTCGACCGGCAGGCCACCGCGACAGCCGAAACGACCGAGACCGCCGCGGGGTCAGCCGTCCAGCCGGCCGCGAAGTCGGTCGACGGCGAGATCAAGGTTGCGGTCGAGGACGCGGGCGTTCTCGTCACGGCCGTGCACGCTCCCGAGCAGGAGCAGACCATCCGCAACGTCCTCGGCAGCGCTCGGCTGACGTCGGGTGGTAGCCGAGTCGAGCTCGTCAAACCCGCTGCCACCAAGAGCGTCGCGGCGCCGATCATTGCTCCGGGCAACCTTCTCGGCGAGGCGTTCGACGCGTGTACGGCGCCGCCGCAGAGCTCGATGAACGCCTGGCGCAGTTCGCCGTTCAAGGCCGTCGGCATCTACATCAGCGGCAGCGTCCGGGCCTGCGGCCAGGCCAACCTCACGCCTTCGTGGGTGGCGGCGAACTACACCAACGGCTGGCAATTCATCCTGATCGACGTCGGCCGGCAGGCGCCATGCACGACGTACAACACCAGGATGTCGAGCGATCCCGCCACCGCGCGGCAGCAGGGCCGGGACGCGGCGGCCGCTTCGGCGCAGGCGGCGGTCAACCTCGGCTTCGGTGGCGGTAGTGCCATCTACTCCGACATCGAGAACTACCCGTCGAACGCGAGCTGCAAGGCCGCGGTTCTGTCGTACGTCAGTGGCTGGACGCTGGAGCTCAACGCCCGGGGCTTCCTCGGTGGCGTCTACACCAGCGCAGGCTCGGGTGGTGTCGACCTATCGGCCGGAGCGGGCGACCCGCAGTACACGCCGCCGAACCACCTCTGGTTCGCGTGGTGGAACGGCCTCGCCAACACCGATGGTGGCCGCTATATCCCGGCAGGTCTGTGGGTGAACCACCAGCGCCTGCACCAGTACCGCGGCGACCACAACGAGACGTGGGGTGGCGTGACGATCAACATCGACAGCAACTACGTCGACGTGGCGACACCAACTCCCCCGCCGCCGATGTCCGACGGCGTCTACCGGATCAAGGCCGAGGTCGGCGGGTACGACCTGGACGTGACCGATTGCCAGAGCCACGACGGCGCCGACGTACGGATGTGGGACCGGATCCTCGGCAGCCCCTGCCAGAAGTGGCACGTCACCTCGGCGGGTAGTCCGAACGCCTTCAAGATCTACGACGGCAACACCGGCAAGCCGCTCACCACGCAAGGGTGTGCGACCGCCGACGTGACGCCGGTGACCTTGTGGACCGAGGCCAACACGCCTTGCGAGACCTGGCTGATCGAGCCGATCGAGGGTGGCGCGTACAAGGTGATCAACAGTGCCAGTGGTACGTCTCTCGACGTGGCGGGCTGTTCCGCCAGCCGCGGAGCGGACGTAATCCTCTGGCCCTTCCATGGCGGCCCCTGCCAACGCTGGTACTTCAGC
Organism: Kribbella sp. NBC_01245; assembly: GCF_036226525.1. Taxonomy (NCBI): domain Bacteria; kingdom Bacillati; phylum Actinomycetota; class Actinomycetes; order Propionibacteriales; family Kribbellaceae; genus Kribbella; species Kribbella sp. NBC_01245. The sequence goes on along the minus strand of NZ_CP108487.1, from coordinate 498,086 downwards.
CCGGCGTAAGGAATGCGCTGAGTTCGGCCACTACCTCTCCGGGGGCTTCCTCGGGGAGGTAGTGGTCCGACGGAACCGCCCGCCCGCGCCGGAAGGTGTTTGGCAAGGGCACGGTCATCGCGGCAGTCTGTCGATCACGGCCTTGGTGAATTCGGTGGTGGTCGCGCTACCACCGAGATCCGCCGTACGTAACGAGGTCTTTGCGAGTGTGTGGGCGATCGTGTCGGTGATCTCGGTCGCCGCCTCGGGATGGCCGAGGTGGTCGAGCATCATCGCGGCGGTCCAGATCGCGCCGATCGGGTTCGCGATACCGCGGCCGGCGATATCCGGTGCCGACCCGTGCACCGGCTCGAACAGGGACGGGAAGTCGCGCTCGGGATTGAGATTCGCGGCCGGGGCCATGCCGATACTGCCCGCGACGGCGGCCGCCAGATCGCTGAGGATGTCGCCGAACAGGTTCGACGCGACGATCACGTCGAACCGGCCTGGATCCAGCACGAGCTTCGCGCACAACGCGTCGATGTGCTCGGCATCCCACCGGACATCCGGATGGCCGGCCGCGACCTCGGTGACCAGCTCATCCCAGTACGGCATGGTGTGCACGATGCCGTTCGACTTGGTGGCCGAGGTGACATAGCCGGTACGGCGCTCCGCCAGCGCGAAGGCGTAGTCCACCAGCCGGGTCACACCGGCACGGGTGAATACGGACTCCTGCACGGCCATCTCGTCCGGGAAGCCCCGGTTAATCCGTCCGCCGATCTCGCTGTACTCACCCTCGACGTTCTCCCGCACTACGACCAGGTCGACCTCGCCGGCGACTGCACGTCGTACTGGGCTCTCGACGCCTTCGAAGACCTTGATCGGCCGCAGGTTGACGTACTGCCGGAAGGTGCGACGTATAGGTATCAGTAAGCCCCACAACGACACGTGGTCCGGGACGCCGGGTGAGCCGACTGCACCGAGGAGTAGCGCGTCGTGGTTGCGGACTTGGTCTAGGCCGTCTGCAGGCATCATGGCGCCCGTAGCCTGGTACCGCTCGCATGACCAGTCGTAGTCGTCGTACGCGAAAGCAAGCCCGTGCCGCCGCCCGACAGCCTCCAACACCGCACAGGCGGCCGGAGTCACCTCCAGGCCAATTCCGTCACCAGGGATACGCGCAATCCGATAAGTGGTCATACCCCCATCCGACCAGCCCCGGCGGTCGTACGTCCAAGACTCACCTATAGGCAGCACCTATCGACAGGAACTGCCGGGCGGGCTTGATCAGGGCCCGCCCGGCTTCGGTCGCGCTGGTGGTTAGCCCCAGAGTTGGCGGAGTTCTACTAGGCCGGTGCGGGCGGCGGGGTGTTTGGAGGCGACCTCGATGGCCTCGTCCAGGTCGCGGCACTCGAGCAGGTCGAAGCCGCCCATCTGCTCCTTGGCCTCGGCGAACGGGCCGTCGGTGGTCACGACCTTGCGGCTACGGACGCGGACCTGGACCGCCTCGTGCTGGGGCCGGAGGCGGTCGCCGACCAGCCGGACGCCGCGGCCGTGCATCTCGTCGACCCACGCGGTGGCCTCGCCGAGCGCCTCCGGGGTCACGTCCGGCAGCAGGTCGGGGTCATCCCAGATCAGCAGCAGATACTTCATCGTGTTCTCCTCGTCTCGCGCCCCTAGCGGGCGCTTTGATGGTGACGTCGGAGCGGGATTGCAGGAACTGACATTACTGCCGGCCATTTTCTGTCCCTGGCCTCTGACATACTCCGCCCTGTTGTCACTCCGACCCTTGGGGGGGTCCTGTGTTCGTCCGCCTTACCGTGCCCGTGGCGCTCGTCGCCGCGTTCATCACCAGCCTGACCCTGCCGCCTGCGACCGCTGCGCCTTCGTCGCGGGAGCCGGTGCCGCCGCTCGCGCAGCTCCCGGTCGCGCGACCCGCGCCCGGGCCGAAGCTCGCACCGAAGTTCGCGCCGGGCACCGTGCTGGTCAAGTTCCGCGCCGGTACGGCGACCCGCGACCGCGTCCTCGCCCGGAATTCGGCTCGAGTAGTCGGCAGCCTGCCCGGCGGATTCGTCGAGGTGAAGGTCAAGGGTGCGCCCGAGGCGGCCGCGGCCGTGCTGCGCAGGGACCCGTCGGTCGAGGTCGCCGTGCTGGACTACATCCGGCATGCCGCGGTCACGCCCGACGACCCGTTCTACAAGGGCGGCTACCAGACGTACCTGGACCTGATGCGGCTCCCGTCCGCCTGGTCGCTCAACCGGGACGCGACCACACAGGTCATCGCCGTGCTGGACAGCGGGATCGACGCGGGCCATCCCGACCTTTCCGGGCGGCTCGTGCCGGGCTACAACTCCGTCGACGGCGGCAGCACGGTCGACGAGACGGGCCATGGCACGTTCATCGCGGGCGTGGCCGCGGCCAAAACGCATAACGCTCTCGGCGTCTCGGGCGTCGTTTGGAATGGCCGGATCATGCCGGTCAAGGTGACGTTCAACCTCGCCGGGGATTCCCGCGACAGCGACATCATCCGCGGTCTGGATTGGGCTGTCGCGCATGGCGCCACGATCGTGAACATGTCGTTCAGCGGCGGCGTCGACAACCCGGCGCTGCACGCGGCGATCCAGCGGGCCAACAGCAAGGGCGTGCTCGTCGTGGCCGCCGCGGGCAACACGGGCCGCGGCGAACCGGAATACCCGGGCGCCTACAGCGAGGTCATCGGCGTCGGCGCGACCGACAAAACCGGCAAGCTCGCCGACTTCAGCACTTGGGGTGGCTGGGTCGACATCGCCGCACCTGGTACCGGCATCGTCTCCACGTTCCCGCGCGACCTCTACCCCAGCGGCTACGGCATCAGTGGTGGTACGTCGTTCTCGGCCCCGCTCGTCGCCGGGCTCGCCGCCCTCGTCCGCACGCGCTATCCGTCGCTCACGCCGGCGCAGGTCATCGGCCGGCTCAAGACGACGGCCCGGGACGCGGGACCGCGCGGCATCGACCCGTACTACGGCTTCGGCCTCGTCGACGCGTATGCGGCGCTCGGCGGCACCCTCGGCGGCGACCTCGGCACGGCCAGCCCCGATGCCAACGAGGTCCCCGATCGCGCAACTCCCCTGACTCTGCCCGGATCCACCAGTGGCTCGATCGCGATCGAAGGCGATCTCGACTGGTACCGGTTCGATCTCGACGCCGCGAAGTCCGTGACGATCGACCTCAACGCGCCCGCGGCCGAAGGCGATCAGAATCTGCGCGCCACCTTCGCGGTGTTCGGGACCGACCTCAAGCTGATCGCCGCTACAGAGGCCCAGATCCCGGCCGAAGACCTCACGTTGACCGTGCCGCTCGAAGCCGGCCGCCACTACGTCGCCGTCAAGAACCTCAATGGCGCCGCGGCCACGCGTGCGCACACGATCACTCTCGCCGAGGCCACCGGTGGAACGGCGCTGGTCGGTGAGCAGGAGTGGGTGCGGAACCTCAGCCCGGCCGACTTCGCCGGAGGCGTCGCGCTCTCGGTCAACCCCACCGTGCGATTCCAGCGCGAGATCGACCCGGCATCGCTGCAGAGCGGGATCCGGCTGATCCAGAACCGCAGCTACAGCTCCGTGCCCGGTGTCGTGACGTACGACGCGACCACCCGCACGGCGACGTTCGACCCGACGAGCCCGCTCCAGGACGGGACGCCGTACCGGCTAATCGTCGATGGCGTGCGCGATACCGGTGGTGCGACGTTCAGCGAGGGCTACTCGTCTACCTTCCAGACGGTGAATGTCGCGCCGCCCGCGGTGACGGGGTTCGACGCGACTGGTGGCTACGGAACGGCAAGCGTGAAGTGGAACGTGCCCGCGCTTGGCGATCCCGGGCAGATCATCGTCCGCCGCAATACCGGCAACAACCCGCCGACTTCACCGACCACCGGCACGCCCGTGTACGCCGGGACCGGTTCGAGTGCCGCCGTCAGCGGATTGGCCGCCGGTACGACGTACACCTTCCGGGCGTGGGTGAAGGATCGCTCGGGCCTGCTGAGTGCGCCGGTTGATACGCGATTGATCGGGACTCGGCTCACGGCGGCTGTCTCGCCTACGAGCGTCACGTATGGCGGGTCGACGCGGATCGGCGGCAAGGCTGTGCGGGCGGATAACGGTGCAGCCCTGGCTGGTGTGCCGTTGACGTTGTACCGGAAGCAGAAGGGTGCGACGGCCTGGCAGGCGGTTACGACACAGACGACGACGTCCGCCGGTGCCGTGTCGTACCTGCATAAGCCGGTGTGGGGTCAGGACTACCAGTGGGGTCACAACGGTTCGGCCGACCTGCTCGGTTCGCGGAGTGCCAGTGCGGCGGTCGGCGTGCGTCCGGTGGTCACGGCCAATGTGTCGAAGACGACCTTTGCGCTCGGCGGTTCGGTTCTGATCTACGGCAGCGTCACGCCCGCGCATCCCGGCCAGGCCGTTTATCTGCAGCGGTACGTCGGCGGTAAGTGGACGCATGCCACTGCGGTCAAGCTGACCGGGTCGAGCACCTACATGTTCACGATCAAGCCGACCGCCCGAGGCACGTATGCCTATCGCGTCGCCAAACCCGGCGATGTCGACCACCTGACCACGACCAGCCCGATGCGGACGTTCAAGGTCACCTGATTCCCTTATTTCCAAGCCCACCTGACCGCCACCAGGGAGTGTGCACCAACTGATGCGATCCATCCTCACCGCGCTGACCGTCGCCGGCCTGACCCTCACGGTCGGTACCAGCGCGGCCACCGGCGCCACGCCGACCGACAAGGTCGTTTCGTACTCCGGCTACCAGGTCACCGTTCCGGCTGACTGGCCGGTGATCGACCTCGCTGTCGACCCGACTGCTTGCGTGCGGTTCGACCGCGCGGCCGTCTACCTCGGCCGCAGCACCGCACAGCCCAACTGTCCTGCTGACACGGCGGGGACCCGTTCTAACGGTCTGACGATCGCACCTCTGGATGCGTCGACGCCTGCGCTGAAGGACGGCGATATCCAGGTCGAGGTGAAGGAGGCCGGCGTACTCGTCACCGGCTACCACGGCGCCGCGCAGGCTGGGCTTTTGCGCGAGATCCTCTCCACCGGCACCTTGGCCTCAGGTCGCAAGGCGCCGGACGCGTCGTTGAGCTCGGACCGGTCGGTCGGCGTTGATCGCGCGGCAGCTGCCGCCACGATCGTGACGCCGGGGACATACAAGGGCGAGGCCTTCGACGCCTGCGCCGCACCGCCCCAGTCCACGATGGACGCGTGGAAGTCCGCGTCGCCCTACGACGCCGTGGGCATCTACATCAGCGGTGGCACTCGGAAATGTGCCCAACCGAACTTGACCTCGTCTTGGGTTCAGACGAACGCGGCCAACGGCTGGAAGTTCCTGCCGATCGACGTGGGCAAGCAGGCGCCGTGCTCCGCGTATGCCAGCCGGATGTCCAACGATCCGGTTGTCGCTCGGGCCGAGGGACGCACCGCCGCGGTAGGCGCTGCGCAGGCCGCGACGGCACTCGGCATCGGTGCTCGCAGCACCTTGTACTCCGACATCGAGAACTACACGACGAGCATCTCGTGCCGCGCGGCTGTGTTGTCGTACGTGAGTGGCTGGGTCGAGGAGCTCAACACTCGCGGCTACCTCGGTGGCGTGTATTCGAGCGCCGCCGGCGCCGTCAAGGACCTTTCCTGGGGGTACGGCGACTCCCGCTACATCCGGCCGGACAGCATCTGGTTCGCCTGGTGGAACAGCAAGGCCGACGTTGACGGCGGCAGCTACATCCCCGCCAGCCAATGGACAAACCACCAGCGGGTCCACCAATACAAGGGCGACACCAGCGAGACCTATGGCGGCGTCAGCGTCACCATCGATCGCAACTACCTTGACCTGACCGTGCCGCCTGCGGCTGTGGGCGGGTTTGACGCGACGGGTGCGTTCGCGCGCGCGTCGCTGCGGTGGAACGCGCCGCCTGCGGGCGATCTCGGCCAGGTCATCGTCCGTCGCAACACCGGCACCGCGCCGCCCGCGACACCTGCGCACGGCACCGCCGTGTACGCCGGAACCGGGACGGCCGCCACGGCGACCGGGTTGGCCGGAGGGACGACGTACACCTTCCGCGCCTGGGTCAAGGACAAGTCGGGCAAGGTCGGACCGCCCGCTGATACTCGGCTCATCGGCACCCGCACGGCCGCCTCGGTTTCGCCGGCATCCGTGACCGCCGGCGGTTCGACGACAATCACCGGTCGCGCTACGCGGATCGACAACGGCGCGGCCCTGGTCGGCGTACCGCTCAGCCTGTATCGCAAGCAGAATGGCGCGACCACCTGGCAGTTGCTGAAGACAACGACCAGCAACTCGAGCGGCTACGTGTCGTACGTGCACAAGCCGGTGTGGGGCCAGGACTACCAGTGGGGGCCGAACGGTTCGGCCGAGCTGCTCGGCTCGCGCAGCGCCAGCGTTGCCGTCGGCGTGCGACCGGTCGTCACCGCCAACGTGTCCAAGTCGACGATGCCGCTGGGCAGTTCACTCCTGCTGTACGGCAGCGTCTCGCCCGCGCATCCGGGCCAGGCCGTCTACCTGCAGCGATGGGTCGGCGGTAAGTGGAACCACGTCACGGTCGGGAAGCTCACCTCGCAAAGCACGTACATGTTCACGATCAAGCCGACCGCGCGCGGCACGTACGCCTATCGGGTGGCCAAGCCCGGCGACGTCGACCACCTGACCACCACCAGCCCGATGCGCACCTTCAACGTCACCTAGGCGTCGTACGTCTGGACCGCGCCACCTTTGGAGAGGTCCACGAGTTGCGGCGCGACCTCGCGGGCCTGGCCGACGATCTCGGTCAGGTCCGTGCGGGTCAGCCGCCGCTCGTGCACGACGACCTCGCCGTCGACCAAGACGGTGACCACGTCGCTGGCCCTGGTCGAGTAGACCAGGGCTGCGCGTGGGTCGTGCACCGGCTGCACGTGCGGCTGGTTGAGATCGACCAGCGCGATATCGGCGCGGCGTCCGACCTCGAGCGCGCCCGTCTCGGTCCCCAGCCCGGCCGCCGTCGCGCCGCCGCGAGTCGCGACCCGGAGCACGTCGGAGATGGTCATCCAGGTGGCGTCCTGCTCGTTCTGCTTCTCGACCAGGGCGATCAACCTCAGCGCCTCCCACACGTCGAGCGTGTTGTGCACCGCCGCGCCGTCCGTACCCGCGCCCACCGGAATGCCCGCCTCCCGCAGGCCGCGGAACGGCGTGGTCGCTCCGATCGCCATCTTCAGATAGACCTTCGGGCAGGACGCGATCGCCGTACGGTCGGCGTACCGCTCGAGGATCGGCAAGTCCGCCGGGAGAATGCCGCAGCCGTGGGCGATCAACGCGCCCGCATCGAGTACGCCGGTGCGCTCGAGCACCTCGATCGGCGTAACCCCGAGCCGCTGCTGCGACGACGTCGTCTGCTCCATCGTTTCCGCCGCGTGCAGGTGGATGCGGAAGCCGTCGGCCCGGGCCACCTCGGCCGTACGCTCGAGGTCCGCGTCGCTCACGGTGTAGGGCGCGTGCGGGCCGAGGCTGGCGGTCACCCGGTCCAGACCGAGCGCGCGGATTTCGCGGGCCGCGTCGTACGCCGCATCGCGTTCGTCGGGCCCGTTCGACGAGAAGAACGTCGGCGCGAGGTCGGCCCGGATCCCCGTCTCCGCCGCGGCCGAGGCGATCTGGTCGGAGTGGAAGTAGTGGTCCACGAAGGTCGTCACCCCGGCCAGAAGCATCTCCGCGCACGCGAGGCCAGCGCCCACCCGCACGAGTTGCGGCGTGAGGTTGACCTCCATCGGCCAGATCCGCTCGTTGAACCAGCGATCCAGCGGCAGGTCCTCGGCGGCGCCACGCATCAACACCATCGGACTATGCGTATGCGAATTCGTCAGCCCCGGCACCGCCAACAGCCCTGCGCCGTCGACCACTTCGATGCCCTCGGCAACGGTCTGGCCGGTCGAGGTGATGGCGGTGATCACGCCGTCCTCGATCCAGATGTCGCGATCGGGTTCGACCGAACACTCCCCCGCCTCGGGGACCACCAACACAGCACAACCCCGCACCACCGAGCGCCGCATTTTCCTCCTCGCTGTCCCTTCGAGTGCGCGCAAGTCTAGGCTCGCGGGGTGGCGAACAGTACGCATACGATCGAGGTCGACGGGTCCATTGTGCGCAAGCACTACCGCAGCTGGGAACGCGGCGAACCCGACCGCGAGTGGACCACCCTCACCCTCCTGGCCGCCCACGCTCCCGGCCTTTCTCCCCTCCCTTTGCGGCGAACCACCGAGGCGCCTGGGCTGGAGATGACGCGGGTGCCGGGTGAGCCGCTGCTGGCTGCTCGCGGAGCGACCGCGATCGGCGCGCTGTCCTTGGCGATAAGGCGGCTGCACTCGGCCATTCCCCGCCGGATCCTGGATGAACTGCCGCTGCGCATCGGGCATGCCGGCGAGATGCACGACCTGCTCCGCGACCGATTCGCCGTACCTCGCCCGATGCCCGACCCCGACGTACGACGTGCTGTGGAGGACGGTCGTACCTGGCTAGCGAGTCGGGCGCCGGCGCTGCTCGCGACAGCGGACGCGCTGCCGGTGTTCGGTCATGGCGATCCGAATCTGGCGAACTACCACTGGGACGGTGAGCGCGTTCGCGTCCTCGATTTCGAGGAAGCGGGCCGCAGCGACCTGGCCTACGAACTTGCCGACGCCGTCGAGCACCTCGCCGGTCGAACGCACGGCGACTTGGACGAGCCCGCCCTGCTTGCGGAGTTCGACCTGACGTCGGTGGAGCGCGCGCGGCTACACGAAGCCCGTCGCCTCCTGTCCTTGTTCTGGCTGGACATGTTGCTTCCCGGTCGCCCGGCGCACTCCCGCAATCCGCCCGGCACCCTCGAAGCCCAAGCCGCCCGCGTCCTAGCCCTGTTCGACGCGGAGTCTTAGCCTGACTCTGCGCGGTAATGTTCTAACTTGGCTCTCCATGGGCACTAGCGAACGTTTGGTGAACTGTCGATGACCTCAGCCGAGAAGGCCGATCTTCCGGGTTAGCGTCCTCGCCATGAGCCGCCCTCTTCGCCTCGGGCTCGGCCTTGTTGCCGCCCTGGCCTGCCTTCTCGGCCTGTCCGCCGGACCCGCATTCGCCCACCTGACCCGCGAACACGGCGAACTGGTCGTGTCGACCGGTGACGGTGTCAGCAGCGGGAGGCTGGTGCTGCATCGCGATGTCGTCAGCCCGGACCGGGCCGGCGCCTGGGTGACCGAACGGCTCGGCGCCGGCTGCCCGGTCACGGGACACGGCGTCGCCGGGGACGACGGCGGAATCCCGAACGGCGTGGTCGTCGAGCTCGCCTGGAGTTGCCGGGTCGACCAGTTGGACCTGACCGGCCTACTCGCCGACGGTGGCTTGAGCCAGATCGTCGCGGAGTTCGATGGCAGCACCGTGACCGTCGACCCGCGAAATCCGGTGGTCGGCGCCTTCGGGGTACGCCCGCTACCGGCACCGGCCGGCCCCGGCATTCTCGCGCCAATCCTGCTAGCAGCCGCTGTCGTTCTCGCACTCGTCGCCCTGACGATGCTGGTCCGCAAGCGCCAGGCAGTACGTCGGCCGGGCCGACGTACTGCGACCACAGCGGGCCTGGTCGCCGTACTGGCTGCTGCGCTAGTCGCGCCCGGGGTGGCCGCAGCGGCGCCCGGTGACACCTTGGCACTCGTGACTGTTAACCCGCAGGTCGGGCAGACACTGCAGTTCCGCTACATGACAGCGACACCGGCGCCGCTCAATTGGGTCGGCATCTACGCACCGGGCGAGGTGCCGGGACAGGTCTCATCGCGGGTCTGGAGCTACGCGCCGGCCGCCGACGGCACGGTCAACCTGAGCAGTACCGCGCTCGAAGGCGGAACGTGGACCGCCCACTTCCTCGCGAACGACGGCTACCAGGCACTGAGCGACCCGATCACCTTCACGCTCGCACCGGCCGGGCCAGGTCAGAAGGTGACGGTCCAGGGCAGCGTCTTCCGCGACTCCGACCGTGACGGCATCCGTGACGCCGGAGAGCAGGGTCTGCCCGGTGTGTCCGTCACCGATGGTGCGGTGTGGGCGACCAGCGGCGCGAACGGGGCTTACACACTCGAGATCGACGCCGGCCGTCGGGAGACCGACCTGGTCAACATCGTGTCGCCGAACGGGTACACGCCGACCCTGCGCAAGGACTTCGTACCGCAGTACTTCCGCGAGGTGCCGGCCGGCCCGGGCCCACGGACCGGCGTTGACTTTCCACTGGTCCCGGACCAGAACGCGGCCAAGCCGGACGAGACCTGGCTGCTGGTCTCCGATACGGAGGTCGGTAACCGCACCGACGAAGAGGCCAAGCGCGCGCTACCCACCTGGACCGGGCAGGCCGAGGCTCTGTCCGAGGTCGACCGCGCCACGATGACCATCACCACCGGAGACCTCACAGTCACCGATTACGCGGCCGAGCCGAGGCGGCAGGGCGGCTACGACATCCTCCGAAACGGTCTGACGGCCGGCAACCTCGGCCACCCCTACTACCCGGTGATCGGCAACCACGACGTCGGCGGCACCGCGACGTCGACCGGGTACGGCGGCAGCCTCGAGTACTGGCGACGCAACCTCGGTCCCGAGTGGTACTCCTTCGACCGCAACGGCCGGCACGTCGTCGTACTGGAGGACAACTACGACGCCCGCGGCCTGGCTCCGCAGCTGGCGTGGTTGCGGGAGAATCTGCGCCGGCACGCCGTCGGCAAGCAGGTGTTCGTGTTCGCACACCGATCCCTGTTCACCCGCTGGGGACCGGGGGCCGGCATGCAGCCGATCGTCGACGAGCTCGCCAAGTACGACGTACGGATGTTCGCGGCCGGGCACAACCAGCAGGCGGAGTTCCGCCGGGGTGCGTTCAAGCGGTCCGTCGAGGTGAACAACATGGGCACCTACGGCATCGACGCGGCGCGGCCCGACTACAAGATCCTCGACTTCTCCGAGATCACGGACGACCCGCGGACACAGCGCAATGAGGACACCGGGTACGTCACCGGCACCCACCGGCAGTTCGACGTGGACGACGACGTCGCGCTCGTCAGCCCTGCCCAGGACAGCGTCCATCCGGCGAACTCCGCGATCCCGGTAGAGCTGTACGCCGAGGACGACGGCCGGACGCCGGGACGCGCGACACTGGTGGTCCGGGATCGGAAGGGCCGGCAGGTTTGGCATGGCAGCGACCTCCACTTCGGCCGATCCGTCAGTACTGGCGGCATCGTGAACTGCTACACGCCGCCCGGCGGCCAGACCGAGCCGTGCCCGGAGCGGCGAGGTGCCTGGACTCGGGTGAGCACACGGATCGACCGCCTTCCCCCGGGCACCTATACCGCCGAACTCGTTGCCAAGGACACCGCTGGCAAGTCGTGGCCGAAGGCAACCACTTCGTTCGAGGTGGTGCCGCCCGGTCGGTCGGCCCAGCCGGCGAACGGGCAGGACTGGGCTCGCCAGGGTGGTGACGAAGCCGGCCGATCCTCCGCGATCGACGACCCGGGCGCGAAGCTGGATCTGCGCTGGACCGCGCAGACCGGTGAGCAGTTCCACCTGAACGGCGCCGCCATCGTGAACGGCAAGGTCTACGCGGCCTCGCAGGCGTTCGACTCGCCGTACAGCATGGTGCTCTCGTACGACGCTGCCACGGGTAAAGAACTGTGGCGGACGTACCTCGACGGCGATGCCGAGTCGTTCCCGACCGTGCACGGCGGGCTCGTCTACCTCACCACGGGAAACGCGAGGGTGTACGCGCTCGATGCCCGGACCGGCAAGGTCAGCTGGGAGACGATCGACGCGGAGCAGCAGCAACCAGGTGGGACAGTCAGGCGGTACGGGCGAGCCGGTGGACCCGTCAGCGTCTTCGACCTGCCGACGGAGCAACGAGCGGTCGCGGTCTACCACGAGTGGGACGGGGTCAAGTGCCGGGACGCGAAGACCGGCGCCAAGCTGCCTGGAGGATTCAACGCGCCTGCCGGGTGGGGCGAGTTCCATAGCACCGCAGTACGACAGGCCGGCTCGACGACGGCGTACCTGCACTCGGGCTCGAGCCAGTCGCTGATCGGCATGGATCTGCGCACCTGTACGCGCCTGTCCACCGTCGACACCGGCGGCGACATCTTCAGCCAGTCGTCACCGACCTTCACGGACCCGGCCACCGGTGCCGCACAACTGGTCACCTCAACCTGGACCGGGACCCGCGGGCACAACCCAGCCGCCGGCGGCGCGCAACTATGGCACGCCAAGCTGGGCACGAGCGCCACCTGCGAACCGGGGCCGCCACCTGTGACCAGCCCAGCGGTCCGCGGCGGCATCGCGTACGTCGCCAGCCAGGACGGCGTGGTCCGTGCGTACGACACACAGGCAACTGACCCGGCCAAGCCGCTGTGGGAAACGCCGCTCGGGTACCTCCCCGGTGAGAGCCCGATGGACGACCGTTGGCGCGTCGCCGCCGGTTGTAAGGCGGCCGGCCCCGGTTCGCCCGCGATGCACGCGCTCGTCACCGAGACCGTCGTGTACGCCGGGACGTGGGACGGGCGGCTCGTCGTCCTGGACCGGGTGACCGGGAGACTTCTCGCGCAGCACAACCTGGGTGGTGGAGTCGCGTCGGCGCTGTCGGTCAGCGGGGACCGGGTGTTCGCTCTCACCGACGACGGCGTCATCCATGCCCTCGCGGCCCGGCGCGACCGCTGACGTGAGGACGCTCGGTTCCTGGTTGCGGGCGCTCTCTCTGGTCGCCTTGGTCTGCCTCGGGTCTGCGGCTGTTGCGACTGAGGCGGCGGCTCATCCCTTCGGGCCGCCGCCGGTCGCCAAGGTGGTTGCCGACGGCAACCGGGTGGCGGTCACCTGGTCGGCCGCGGACGACGATCTTGTTGCGCTGGGGATCGGGACCGGGGTACTGCCTCGGGGATCGGGCAACGTCGACGATCTGGCTCGTCGGGTGAGCGTGGCTCAGGCTGCGGTCGGATACCTCGGTAAGCATGTTGCCGTTGCCCAGGGCAACCAAGCGTGCACGCTCGCGGGAGTGACCGCGGCTGCGCTCTGGGAGGACGGGGCGCGGCTGGAGTTCAACTGCCCGGCCGTGGTGACCGGGGTGTCGTTGAGGATCACCGCTCTGACGGACATCGACGCGGCGTACCGGACTGTCTCTGTCAGCACTAGCGGTTCGGGAGCACTCCATACAGCTACGGCGCCAACGCAGACGATCGATCTCGGGCTCGCGCTCGCGGGGAAGGCTGCTGGTGAGACGGCCGCGCGTGGGTCGGCCTGGACGACGGATCTGCCGGCGTTGCTCGACGGGCGCGCGGCGCTGCCGCTGATGCTGCTGGTTTCCGCGTTGGTCGGTGCGGCGCACGCGTGCGCACCGGGGCATGGCAAGACGCTCGCCGCCGGGTACCTGGTCGGCGGGCATGGCCGGGCGCGGGACGCAGTGTGGTTGGGGCTGGTCGTCGCGGTCATGCACACGCTGTCGGTCTCGGTACTCGGCGTCGGCTTCTGGATCCTCGCCGATACCGCTCCAGATCTGGCCGCCGTCACCGGCTGGCTCCAACTGGCCGGCTCGCTCCTGGTCGTCGCGGTCGGCCTAACCCTCATCCGCCGCCACCTCCGCAACCGCCAGCCCAACCACAGACATGCGCCTGACCCAGGGCACGGTCACGGGCCTGACCACCGGCAGGGTCACGGACATGGGCCTGACCACGGACACGCGCATGGTCACGGGCCTGACCAGGGGCAGGGTCACGGGCACGGCCAGGGTCAGGGGCACGGGCCTGACCACGGACACGGGCATGGTCACGGGCATGTGGTGCTCGAGCCGGAGGCGTTGCTCACCCGGCGGGGCATCGTCCTGCTCGGCACGTCCGGCGGCCTGCTCCCTTCGCCGTCCGCCTTCCTCGTCCTGGTCGCCGGCCTACTCACCGGCCGAGTCGGTACGGCGGTGCTCATGGTGATCGCGTTCGGCATCGGGATGGCACTCACCCTCTCAAGCGTCGGCCTGGCCGTCCTCCGCGGCCGCGACGCGCTGCTCCGTCGAGCGGCGACCTCGACCCGCCTCCACCGCATGAGCCTGCGCCTCCCACTCGCCGCCGCGGGTCTTGTCGTCACGGGCGGCTCCATCGCCACCGTCTTCGCCGCAGTCCGCGTCATCACCACCTGACGCACCTACCGTCGCCGCGAGTGCCGCGTGGTTCGCGGTCTCCGGTCAGGGGTGGCGGGAGGCGAGGACGCAGAACTCGTTGCCCTCTGGGTCGGCGAGGCAGACCCAGCTTTCATCGCCGGTTTGGCCGACGTCGGCGTGTCGAGCGCCTAGGTCGAGCAGGCGACGGACCTCTTCGTCTTGGTCCCGATCGGTTGGGTTGACGTCGAGGTGGAGCCTGTTCTTGATGGTCTTGCCTTCGGGCACGCGCGCGAATGTCAACGTGGGTGGCACCGGGCCGACGCGGTTCCTGCCTTCAGGCACCAGAGGGGAGCCAATGATGACAACTCCGTCGTCCTCGTCTTCGTCTTGCACCTCGTAGCCAAGGACCGAGCACCAGAACCGGGCGAGACCACTGGGATCGGCACAGTCGATCGCAAGCTCGGTGAACTTACTGGCCACGTCAGGACCTCCAGTCAAGTAGCGGGTCCGCCAACGCCAACACCCTAATCGCGCCGCTGATCCCCTGCCGGAGATTCCGAGTCCACCGGGAACTATGGGAACATGTGTTCCCTTGAGCTAAGGATGTCATCTTGGCGCGTTGACCTGGGGGTTTGCGCCGTGGACGGTGTCCGTGACGTGGCCGAGCTGGACCCGTAGCTTCCGGTTCACAATGCCCGTCCGCAATACGGATACCCGCGCCGTGGCTCTAACGTGGCTGGGGCGGCAGAGACGTTGCCGAGACGGCGCCTGGGTAGGTTGGAGCGGTTCCGCTGGTGAACCGCAGAGAGGAGCTGGCCACGTCCGCAGGCCGCCCATGGCCCTCAGCGACCGCGCCGCCTGAACTAGCGCCAGCGAGAGCGGAAGAGGGAGCCGCCGCAAGGCTCGCTCCCTCTCTGTTCCTCAGCCTGTGTGCCGCTCCGCCGGACCCCAGTCGATGAACCGGGGAACAATCGTCGACGACGCAAAGAGTGCGTGGAGGTCAGTCCCGTCGGGGCGGATGCGGTACATCGTGGGTTCCAGACCGGGGCCCTCGAGCCTGAAGACGATCCACTGTCCGTCCGGGGAATAGCCGCCCACGTTGGCGCGGTATCCAGCCGGGTAGTGCGTCAGGTATGTCCAGTCGCTGCCGTCGGGCCGGACCGTCAAGATGTTGACGGCTTCGTCGGGTGCCGGATCGGAGTTGTCACTGACAACCAGGTGCTGGCCGTCCGGCGCCCAGTCGTGCTTGTAGGTGACCGAGATCGACGGCGAGACCTGAACGATGCCGCTGCCGTCGATGTTCGCGACGAACAAGGCGCCATCAGGCTGGCCCTTGAAACTGATCTTCCGGCCGTCAGGCGAGACGTTCGGATCGGGCCCACCCGCGTCGGTGATGAACCGCTGGTCGGACCCGTCAGTCTTCATGCTCCAAATCTGTTCTGCCTCGAGTGCAAAGTCGAAGCGGGTGTAGACGAGTCGTGCCCCGTCCGGCGTGAAGCTCGGATCGCTCAGACACAGACCGGGATCGGATGCAACCTCGTGGAGGTTGCCGCCATCTACGTCCATCAGGGCGATCGCACACTCGTTAAGCGTGAACGCGATCCGGCGCCCGTCGGGTGACCAGTCCGGCAGGGCCGCGACCCCGTCGACGTGGGTGATCTGGCGAAGCTTGCGCCCGTTCGATCGGACGGTGAAGATCTGTGGCCCGGTATCACCGATGTTGGCCTGGAAAGCGATCAGGCCGTTCCGGCCAGGGGCGGTGGCAGCCGCGTCTGGCGCGAGTGCGAGTGCCACGAGGACCACGGTCGCAAGGACCGCGGTTCGACGACTTGTTCGGTTCACGGAATCCCCCTCGAGTCAGCCGAGGAGGGAGGCCATGGCCTCGGCGCAGCAAGATGACCGGGATCACCATTCTTCACGGCGCGACCTCCCCCTCTGGGGTGAGCCGGGTTTCGCCAGTGCTCGACGCGGCCCATCGCACATCCCCCAATCAGCAATTGAGAGAGATGGGCAATGCCGGCGCAACCCCCCTTCACGCCACCCCTGCGAAGCAGTCTGGACCTTCGTTCCCGCCGACGACAAGGGGCTGGTCCGTGAGTTGAAGTGCGGAGGGTGTGGCAGATGCCGCCGTGGATGACTGGTCCGGCCCCTCTCGCCGCATACGTCGACGCATTGAACTGACAGACCCATTGCCGCCTCCCGAGCGTGAACGACACTCCAGATAACGACGGACCTCACCACAGAGCATGGGCCGATCCGGCCACGTCGGCTACATCAAAGACACGATACGACGAGCTCAAGGGAACATGTGTTCGATCTCGGGTACGCTAATCGGCATGACCGCGCTTCAGGCATCGCTATTCGATCAGGTCGATCAGCCTGCGCTCGGAGCGTTGACCGGCTTGCGTCGCACACCCTTGTCGCGCGGAGCCTGGGTCGACGTTCTGCCGGGTTGGCTGAGCGGCGCTGACCTATTGTTCGAGCGACTGGTGACGGACGTTCCCTGGCGGGAAGAGCGTCGGCAGATGTACGACCGGGTGGTCGACGTACCGCGCCTGCTCTGCTTCTACGACGAGGGTTCACCGTTGCCCGACCCCGTGCTCACTGAGGCCAAGGCCGCGTTGAGCGCGCACTATGCCGACGAATTGGGTGAGCCGTTCCGGACCGCCGGGCTGTGCTATTACCGCGATGGGCGAGACAGCGTGGCGTGGCACGGCGACAACCTCGGCCGCGGCAACACCGTCGACACGATGGTCGCGATCCTCTCAGTCGGCGCACCCCGCGCGCTCCTGCTCCGACCCCGCGGCGGTGGCGGCGAGACCATCCGGCACCAACTGGGGCACGGAGACCTGATCGTCATGGGCGGCTCCTGCCAACGCACCTGGGAGCACGCCATCCCCAAGACCACCAAGTACGTCGGCCCACGAATCAGCATCCAATTCCGCCCCCGCGGCGTCCGCTGACCCGATAACCGCCCGCGGCGTCCGCTGACCCGACAGCCGCCCCGCCGCGGCATCCGCCGACCTAATAGCAGCCCCCGCGGCGTCCGCCGACCCGATAGCAGCCCCCGCGGCGTCCGCTGACCCCCACCACCCCGCGGCGTCCGCTGCCCCAATCCCCCACCGCCCAGCAGCATCCGCTGACCCAACCCCCACCACCCAGCGGCATCCGCTGACCCAACCCCCACCACCCAGCGGCATCCGCTGACTGACTCAGCCCCCGCCCGTCACCGGCGACCGCGAACCCTGCGCTCTGGACGTTTGCGGACCCCGTCGGTTGGCCGTCGCTGACCACCACGCTGGCCCGAGCACCGCGGGTAGCGGACCCGCCGGCCGGCCGCTGCGAACCACCTCGCTGACCCGAGTACCGCGGGTAGGCGGGCGGTCGGATGGCACAGGTGGTGGGGCTGTGACCGGCCGTGTCATCAAAATGTCATCGCGGCAACGGAGTGTGGGGCGTGAACGGTCCTTTGACGCGATAACGCTCCCTGGGGGTGCCTTGATGAACAGGCTCTTGACGATCGTGGACCAGCCTGACCAGATCCACCGGATGCCTGCGACCGACGGCGTACACGCGCTCGTCGCGAATGCGCGGCACGAGGTGATTGCCCTCAGCACGTTGTCGGGTGACGGCGGGTTCCGCCACGGGACGCCGACGCGGCAAGGGCTGCGCTACCGGGCGGTCTTCCCCGACAGCGCCCGAACCGCGCACACCTTAGGTAGAAGGCTGAGCATGCTCGCGATGAACGGCGTCGACGTACGGACGACTCCGACCGTCCCGATGGACGCGCTGGTCATCGACGGTTCGATCGCCGTACTGCCGGCTGACTCGTCGGCCAACAGCGTCGTCGTACTCCGCCTGCCCAGTGTTGTGACGACTACCACCGAACTGTTCGAGCGCATCTGGCCGACCGCCGTACCGTTCGCGGCCGGCGAACTGCCCATGGACGCCGACATCACCGGTCGCGAGCGCGACATGCTCCGCCTGCTGGCACTGGGAGCGACGGATGAGGTCGTGGCGACGCAGCTCGGCATTTCCGTTCGCACCGTACGGCGAATGGTGGCGCAGCTGATGAACCGGCTCGGCGCACGCAGCCGGTTCCAGGCCGGCGTGAAGGCAGCCGACCGAGGCTGGCTCCTCGACGAGGCAAGCTGATCCGCCCACCACCCCAACACCGCCCGACCAACCGTCCGCCCCCGTCCGCCCGACCAACCGTCCGCCCGTCCGTCCGTCCGTACGGTCGTCCGTCCGACTAACCTGGCCCGATGACCGACTGGCGAGCCGACCGTATCGGCGCAGCGCTGCGCGGCGAGAACCCGACAGTACTCGCGCGCCTCGCGACCGGTTTTGCCGTGATCGGCGACAGCCAGCACCTCCCGGGCTACTGCGTCTTCCTCTCCGACAACCCCGCCGAGGATCGCCTGGCTGACCTGCCGCGGAGTCGACGGCTCGCCTTTCTAGCCGACGTCGATCTCGTTGGCGAAGCCGTCCAGCGCGTCTGCCAGCGCCGCGATCCCCAGTTCCGCCGGGTCAACTACGCCGTACTCGGCAATCTCGACACCTACCTCCACGCACACATCCACGCGCGCTACGACTGGGAACCGGCCGAGTACGTCAACGGGCCAGAGACCAGCTATCCAAGGTCCTCTCGCAATAACCCCACCACCCTCCTAGGTCCGCAACATGACGATCTACGCCGGCAACTCATCACAGAGCTGACCGACCTCCGTGGGCATTACTCAGGGCATCCCGTTGAGGATCCCATCCGGAACGGCGACGTAGAAGCCGAGTAGACGCGTCTGCACTCGCTCACACGCGTCACGGACTCCCGCCATCCACTCCAGGTCGACCGCGGTAACACGCGGCAGACCTCGCCGGCCGAGCGCCGCCACCACGCTGCCGCCCGGCAACCGCTGACCGACCATCGCGAGAATCGGCACCAGCCGCTCCCGGCAATCCTCCGGCTGGCCGACATCGACGTCGTCGAACACCATCGGCAAAGCCACGCGATTCTGCTCGTCGCAAAAGAGCAGGTAGAGCGCGCCGCAGTGCCGACTCTGCTCGGACACGAACAGGTCGACCACGTCGGCCATCACATGCGGGTCCGACACCGGCCGGTCCCGCCAACCCTCTGACAGATCCTGAAATCCCATGCAGGGAAGATGCACGCGTTATGAGCCCAAATCCGCGTTATCCACAGGTCAATTTCACCGATCGCCCGCCACTGCCCATTGACACCCACACGACTCGGCGACTATTAGTAAGACCGTTTTCCAATCCCTGCGGCGACGTCCACCCTCCAAAGCACGAAGGAGAAACCCATGGCCCTGAGCCGCAGATCCCTCCTGCTCGGCAGCGCCGCCGCGCTCCCCCTGAGCCTTACCGGCACGCTCCCGGCAACCGCCGCCGGCTGGAACCTGAAGTGGAATCCGACCCCCAGCAGCACCGGCCTGCGTGCATTCGAAGGCATCGAGGACGACCGCGCCGACTCACACCCGAGCGCCACGCATATCTACGTGAGCGGCGACAGCTACCGCTTCGACATGCACACGCAGGACCGCGACACCTCAACCGACCGGCAACGCAACGAAGTCCGCGGCATGCGCCAGAGCGGCAACGTGGTGGACATCTTCAACGGCCAGACCTGGCGAATCACCTACTCGATGTACATCCCCACGAGCCTCAAGGCCACGACGACCTTCACCCACATCATGCAGACCAAGATGCCGGGCCTCGGTTCCGCGCCTGTCACGGTGATGTCGTTGCGGCGCCACGGCAGCGTGCCGAAGATCGAGTTCAAGGTCACTGAGGGCAATGTCCTGGTCGGAGCCGTCGACCTTGCCCCGCTGCAGAACCGCTGGATCGATACCGAGGTCGAGATCAAGGCCGGCGATGGCTCCAACGGCCGGTTGCGCTGGGTGGTGCGCAACGGCGGCACGACCGTCATCGACACCACGAAGACCGGCGTCGACACCTGGCTCGGCGACCGGCTCCGGCCCAAGTGGGGCATCTACCGGTCGCTCGGCGACACCTCCGGCTCGTTGCAGAACTGCCACCTACTGCTCCGCAATCTGAAGGCCTACAAGTACGAGTGAGCCCCGGGCTGGGTGGCACCTGAGACCACCCAGCCCGACGCCTCATCAGACCCCTGCCAGCTCCGCCCCGGTGCCGGCAGGGGACGCTTCGAGTTCGCGCACGAGCGGCAGCACCTTCGCGCCGAAGTACTCGATCTCCTCCTGGAAGTGCAGGAAACCACCGAGGATCAGGTCGACTCCGCAGTGCCGATAGGCCACGATTCGCTCGGCGATCTGCTCGGGCGTGCCGATCAGCTGCCGCCCTGGAAGAGCTCAGGAACCACAACCGGCTTGGGCTTCAAGGTGAAGTTGCGGATCCGGTAGAAGTCCCCGGCAAACTCCACGTCGTCCTCTGTCCACAGCCGGCGCAGCACCTGCAGGAACTCGGCAGACCTCCGGTAGCGCTCGTCGTGCTCGAGCCACGGCTCACCAAGTGCGGTGAACTCCCCCTCGAACCAGCCGCTGACCACGTTCACCGCGAACCTGCCGTTGGACAGGTGGTCCGCCGTGGCACCGAGCTTCGCGAGTACGCCGGGTTGCCAGAGGCCGGGATGGACCGCAGCGATCACCTTGAGCCGCTCAGTCGCCAGCAGCAGAGCGAGGCTGAAGCTGGTCGACTCGTACTGGAACTCGGCGCCGTAGCTGGCGGTGTAGCGGACCTGGTCGGACACTCTTTCGGTGGTCATCGGCCGTACCTCTCAGGAGTACCAGGTGGGCTCGGGCAGTTCGCCGGTCAGGAGGTGCCGGCCGACCTCACGCCGCTTATAGGCCACAGGGTCGTGCAGCGTGTGCGTACGCACGTTCCGCCAGAACCGGTCGAGACCTTCCTTACTGGCCGTCGCCCGCGCACCCGTGACCTCGAAGATCCGGCTGGTCACCTCCAACGCCACCTCGGTCGCCCGCGCCTTCAACGCGGCAACGCGCACCTCGTGCTCTCCGCGTTGTTCCGCGGTGACCTCCCACGCGTTCTCGTGAATTCGCTGCCCCTCGAGTGCGACCGCATCCGCAAGCGCCTCGGCGGCCCAGAGCTTGGCCTGTAAATCGCCGTAGATATCGATCACATAAGGCTCGTCCACGGCATTCTCATAACCACCGTGCAACCAGGACCGGCTTTTCTCGCGCGTGTAGGTGATCGCTGTTTCCAGCGCACCACGGGCGATCCCCAGATAGAAATTGACGAATACCAGCTGGATTGTCGGGACATTCAACGTGTTATAAACCCGGGGCTGGAAGGTCTTGCCGACAAAACCAGCCGCCTGATCCCAGCCAACGCGGACGTGGTTGAGGCTGACGCTGCCACTCTCGGTCAGCCGCTGACCGAGGTTGTCCCAGTCGTCGTGGAAGTTCAGGCCTTCGATATCCGACGGCACGATCGCGAAAACGTGCGTGTCACTGCCGAGCAGAGTGCCCTCCAGCACGGTCACGTCCGAGACCTTGCTGCCAGTCGAGAAGCTCTTCCGCCCGTTGAACACGATGGTGTCGCCCTCGTCGGTGACGATCACGTCCTCGTCGCGCGGATTGACCGCACCGCCGAAAAACCACTTGTTCTTGGTGGCCTCCGCCTCCAC
This sequence comes from Kribbella sp. NBC_01245, assembly GCF_036226525.1. Taxonomy (NCBI): domain Bacteria; kingdom Bacillati; phylum Actinomycetota; class Actinomycetes; order Propionibacteriales; family Kribbellaceae; genus Kribbella; species Kribbella sp. NBC_01245. The sequence continues at coordinate 476,319 of NZ_CP108487.1, read as the reverse complement.
ATGAGCGATCTGCTCGCGGGTGCCGACCAGGCGGGCCGCCCAGAACCAGAGCAGGTGGTACCCGAGCAGCTGGCCGATCGACCCGTCGGCCGCCGCGACCGTACGGATCACCTGGTACGCCGTGGGCCAGGTCTGCCCGCCGCCGCCGTGTTCGGCCGGGCCGAGCAACGTGACCAGGCCGGACTCCTTCAGCAGGCGCACCTCCTCGAACGGCGTAGCGCCGGCGCGATCCCGCTCGGCGGCGTCAACGGCGAGAATGGCGGCCACCTCGGCCGCCCGCTGAATCCATTCCTCAGAAGTTTTTGGTTTGACCGGCGTAAGGGCAGGACGATGCGAAACAGTGGTCATGGAAATTCCTCGTTCCAAAAGAGAGATCGTGCGATCGGAAAGGACGCACAGGGGATCAGCGCCAGGCGGTCAGGCCGTGGCGATCAACGGGAAACGAGGCGGATTTAACACGCCTGGGACGCGACACGCAGCAAATCGATATGGCGGCGCTGCACCAAGATCAATTCGGCGGTCATGAGGTCAATGTCAACAGGCGCACTAGACATTCGTCAACCGTCTCTCCGCGCTTCTCACCATTCGGTCAGGCCGGATCCAAGTGGCCCATGCGAATGAGGCCAAAGTGGATCTCCCAGCTGGGCCGATCGATCAATAGGCTCAAAGCACCGAGCTCAAGGGAGACGAGATGACCACCACCGCAGTACGCCGAACCGCAGGCCTTCTGCCGCCCGCCGGCCATGCTCGGGGCCTAGCCCTGGCCCAGCTGGCGAACGCCATCGGCGACGGCGCCTTCCTCGTCACCTCGGCCCTCTTCTTCACCCGCGTGGTCGGTCTGAGCGCGGGCCAGGTCGGACTAGGCCTGACGATCGCCTGGGCCGTCGGATTCCTCGCCGGCGTACCCCTCGGGCACCTGGCCGACCGACGAGGCCCACGCGGTACGGCGATCCTCCTGGCCGTCTTGACCGCTACAGCCGTCGGGTCATTCCTCTTCGTCCGGTCGTTCCCGCTATTCGTAGCAGCCGCCATCGTCTACGCAACAGCTCAGACAGGTTTGGCCGCCGCGAGGCAGGCGCTACTCGCAGGACTGGTTGACGCGGCTGAGCGAACCACTGTTCGCGCGTACCTCCAGTCGACGGTCAACGCCGGTCTAGCGATCGGCGCCGGCATAGGCGGTTTGGCGCTCACCGTCGACACCTCCGCGGCGTACTTGGTTGTGTTCGCACTGGACGGTCTGAGCTTCCTGATCGCCGCAATCGCGTTGCACCGGCTTCCGGCCGTCGCAGCCGCTACCACCCGCACCGCCGGGCCGAAGCTCGCAGTGCTGCGGGACAAGCCTTACGCCGTACTGACGCTGCTCAACGCGATCATGCTGCTCTACATGCCGCTCCTGAGCCTGGTGCTGCCGTTGTGGATCGTCACCCAGACCGACGCGCCTGGTTGGACTATGGCCGCGCTACTGGTGCTCAACACGATGACTGTCACCTTCTTCCAGGTGAAGGTGGCCCGGCGCGTCACTGACCTTCGGACCGCCTCCAAGTCAGTAAGGAACGCCGGACTGGCCATGCTCCTCGCCTGCGCGGTATTCGCACTATCGGCAACCGGATTGTCCACGGAGTCGGCCGTACTGGTACTCGGTCTCGGCGCGGCTCTACTCGTCTTTGGCGAGATGATGCTGGCGTCGGGCTCCTGGGAGATCAGCTTCGCTCTGGCGCCTGCGGACAAGCAGGGTCAGTACCAGGGCTTCTTCGGAAGTGGGCCGGCTATCGCCAGGATGCTAGGCCCGGTTTTGCTCACCACGATGATCCTCGGCTGGGGTCCGATCGGCTGGCTGCTGGTCGGTGCGCTCTTCCTAGGTACCAGTTGCCTGACTGGTCCCGCCGTACGATGGGCAGCACGGAGTTCCTTGCCTACAAAGGAGTATGCGCACTGATGGAGATTCCTGGACTGGTCGAGATCACTACCCAAGAAGAGCTGCGGGAGATCGTTCCGCCACCCCTGAAGCGCACTGCCGAGAAGGCCCGCTCCGCGCTCCACGAGCTCGACCGCCAGTGGCTCGCCGCGTCGCCGTTCTGCCTGATCGCGACCTCCGATGCGGACGGCAACTGCGACGTCTCCCCCAAGGGCGATCCGGCCGGCCTGGCCGTCGTACTGGACGACCGCACGATCGCGCTGCCTGAGCGACCGGGCAATCGGCGGATGGACGGCTTCCGCAACATCCTGTCCAACCCGCACGTCGGGCTGATCTTCGTCCTGCCCGGCCGCGGCGACACGCTCCGCATCAACGGGCGCGCCCGCCTCGTGAAGGACGCACCCTTCTTCGACGAGATGATCGTGAAGGGCCATCGGCCGCAGCTGGCCTTGCTGGTCGAGATCGACGAGATCTTCCACCACTGCTCGAAGGCGTTCCTCCGCTCCAGCTTGTGGAAGCCGGAGACCTGGAACCTCGACGCCGTGCCGAGCCGCCCGCGCATCGCCAAGGCCCTCGAGCGGCAAGAGGACGACCTCGCCACCCTCGAGGAGTACTACGGCCCCAGCTACGCCAACGGCCTGTACGCGTCCTGAACCAAATTCACCACCTCGGCCAGGACTTCGTCGGGACCCGCATCCGCGTCGATCACGACGAAGTCCGGCCATTCCGGCAGCGACCGGTAGGCCTGGTCGGAGGCCATCAAGTACTCGAGCTCCTCGGAGTCGGTACCCCGCAGCGCCACCCGACGCTGGGCGATCTCGGGTGAGACCGCCAGGAAGAACACGAGATCCGGCTTCGGGAACAGCCCGAACAGCGCGCGGATGAATCGCTCACCAGATTGCCGCCTGGCACGCACGACCGCGAACTGGCAGTACACATAGCGATCGAGCACGGCGATCCGCCCGGTCAGAGCGGACTTGATCAAGGCGTAGCTGATCACGGCGAAGCGGATGGTCGATTCGATCGCGAGATAGACGAACCGGCCGAAGAGATCGATGGCGTCGCGGCGACCGAGGCGAACCGCCAGCCGATTCAGTGTCGGTCGGCCACTGGGAGCCTGCAGATAGGCGGCCGGTCGGCCGGCTGCGGTGAGTTGGTCGGCGAGGGCATGGGCGAGCGTGGTCTTGCCTGATCCGTCGATCCCGATCATGGCGATACGTAATTGGCGGGTCATGCGTTTCTACAGTATCCAACGCCTGGTAATACTCCCCAGGGCGCAGTCGCGGATACGCCGTGGCGGCGATGACTTTTGTCGGCGTCGGCCTCTACGGTTCATACGTGACCAGTTCTGAGCCCACCTCCACCCGGCGGCGGCTGCGCCGATTGTGGCTGCCGCTTGCGATCGGCTTGGTTCAGGTCGCCGGCTCGTACGGCGCCTACCGAGGCCAGCTCGAGCGGCGTGAGCCCGATGCGCTGATGGTGGTGCTCGCGCTGATCGGGCCGATCGCGCTGTACTGGCTGCGCCAGCGGCCGGTCCTCGTCTTGACCGCGACAACGATCTCGACGCTGACGTTCATGCTGCTGCAGTATCCGTATGGTCCGGTCATCCTGAGCTTCGTCATATCCGTCTTCTCGGCCGTGATCGCGGGGCACCGGCTGGCGGGTTGGGTCGCCGCGGCCGCGCTGTATTTCGGGCACGTCCTCGGGCGGATAGCACTCGGCATCAACGAGGACGGGATCTATCAGAGTCTCGCGGTCGGCGCCTGGTTCGTGGTGATGGTCATCGTCGCCGAACTGGTGCGAAACGGCCGCGAGCGTTCCGCCGCGGTCGCGCGGACCCGAAAACAGGAAGAGCTGCGACGCGCGGGCGAGGAGCGGCTGCGGATCGCGCAGGAGTTGCACGACGTGGTGGCTCACCACATCTCGCTGATCAACGTGCAGGCCGGGGTCGCGCTGCACCTGGTCGACCGGCAACCCGAGCAAGCCGGGACGGCGCTGGCCGCGATCAAGGAGGCCAGCAAGGAGGCCTTGGTCGAGTTGCGCTCCATCGTCGGCGTGCTGCGTCAGTCCGACGAGTCTGCTCCTCGACAGCCCGTGCCCGGACTCGAGCGCCTCGAGCACCTGCTCAGCCGGACATCCGGGGCCGGGTTGGAGGTCTACAAGACCAGCGCCGGTCTGCCGCATGCACTCCCGACGAGCGTGGACCGGGCGGCCTTCCGGATCATCCAGGAATCGCTGACCAACGTGGTTCGGCACAGCGGCGCGACCAAGGTGGGCGTCCACCTCCAGTACGGCGGAACGTTCTTCGAGCTGTGGGTGGACGACGACGGCAACGGCGTACCGGAAACAGTTGTCGAGGGCAACGGCCTGGTCGGCATGCGCGAACGTGCGACCGCCCTCGGCGGCACGATGACCACCACCCGGTCGCCCAGCGGCGGCTTCCGGGTGACGGCCCACTTCCCCCTCAGTGCGGAAGACGAACGTGATCCGGATTGAGGTCCGACACCTGACGAACGCCTAGCAGCGCCATCGTGCGACGGATTTCCGTGCTCAGGATGTCCGCCGCCCGCTGCACGCCACGCTCTCCCCCGGCCATCAGGCCATAGAGGTACGCGCGACCGACCAGGCACGCGTCGGCACCAAGCGCGAGCGCCGCAACGATGTCGGCGCCACTCATGATGCCCGTGTCCAGATAGACCTCGGCCTTGTCGCCAACGGCCTTGGACACCTCGGGCAGGATGCGCAGCGGCGTTGGCGCCCGGTCGAGCTGGCGGCCGCCATGGTTCGACAACACGATCGCGTCTGCGCCGGCATCGACCACGCGGCGAGCGTCGTCCGCGGTCTGGATACCCTTCACGATCAGCGGTCCTGACCAGATCGAACGCAACCAGGCCAGGTCGTCGATCGTCATGGTCGGGTCGAACAGCTTGTCCAGCAACTCCGCGACCGTGCCGTTCCAGTTCGAGAGTGACGCGAACGTGAGTGGCTTGGTGGTCAGCAGGTTCATCCACCACGCCGGATGCGACGCCGCGTCCAGAACCGTCTTGGCCGTCAGCGAAGGCGGGATCGTGAACCCGTTCCGTACGTCGCGCAACCGCGCGCCCGCGACCGGCACGTCGACCGTCAGCATCAACGCCTCGTACCCGGCAGAGGCCGCGCGCTTCACCAGGTCCTCGCCGGAATCGCGGTCTTTCCAGACGTACAGCTGGAACCACTTGCGCGCGTTCGGCGCGGCGGCCGCGACGTCCTCGATCGAGGTGGTGCCCATCGTGGACAACGCGTACGGGATGCCGACCCGGTCCGCCACCCGCACGACCGCGCTCTCGCCCTCGTGGTTCATCATCCGGGTGAACCCGGTCGGCGCGAACGCGAACGGCTGTGCGGAACGCTCGCCCAGCATCGTCGTACTGGTGTCGACATCGGACACGTCACGCAGGATCGACGGCCGCAACTCCATCTCGGCGAACAACTGGCGGGCCCGGCCCAGGCTGATCTCGCCCTCGGCCGCGCCGTCGGTGTAGTCGAAGACCGAGCGCGGCGTACGGCGCTTGGCGATCGCGCGCAGATCCGCGATCGTCAGCGCCTTGCCCAGGCGGCGCTCGGTCGCATCGAGCGTGAGCGGTTTGGGCCGGAGCAAGGGCTTGAGCTCGGACCAGCGGGGAATCTGGCGGTCGGTCATGGCGCACTCTCCGAATCGAATCCTGTGGTCTGACCACACTCTAAGCCCTGTGGTCTGACCACACCACTAGAGTGTCCACATGAAGAACTACGAGCTCGTCCTCAGCCATGTCGAGGCCGATCTCGCCGCGGGCCGTCTGCGCCTGGGTGGCCGCCTCCCGGGTGAGCGCGCGCTGGCCGAGCAGCTCGGAATCAGCCGGCCATCGGTCCGCGAGGCCATCCGGGTACTGGAGGCGCTCGGCGTGATCCGAACGGCCGTCGGCTCCGGCCCGGATGCCGGTGCCGTCATCGTGGCGGATCCGAGCTCGCCGATGACCTCCCTCCTGCGCCTGCACCTCGCCACAAACCACCTCCCGATCCGCGACATCGTCCAGACCCGCGTATTGCTCGAGTCCTGGGCCGCCCGCGAAGCCGCCACCCGGACCGGCACCTCCGAGGTGCTGGCAGGCCTGACGCAGGCCGAGACCCTGCTGGACACGATGGACGACCTGTCGATCTCGCCGGAGGACTTCCATCTCCTGGACGCCGAGTTCCACGTCGCGCTGTCCGGCCTCGCGGGCAACATCCTGATCGCCGCCGTGATGGCCTCGCTGCGATCGGCAATCCACGGGTACGTCCTGGCCGCCGTCCCGAACCTGCCCGACTGGGAAGCGACCGCCGTCGGCCTCCGGGCCGAACACCGCGCCATCATCGCCGCCATCCGCGCCGGCGACCCAACCCTCGCCGCGACCGAAGTCATTAACCACATCGAAGGCTTCTACCGCGCCGCCCGCCTCGGCTGACCTCAACGGTCGTTCTAGGTCGGATCGTTGTAGCGCGAAGCCGAGTAGCGAACCCGCCAGCCTTCGGAGTCGATCAGCCAGCCGACGAGCTCACCGCTGCCGCCGAGCTCCTCCCACGAACCGTCGGCTCGCTGCCAGCCAAGGGGCAGCGAGCCGGTGTCGGCGGCGTGCAGGAGACGGGCCAGGACCAGGTCGACGATGTCCGGGATCAGCTCCTGCACGGTCCGCCGAGTGTCCGCATCGGCCAGCAGCGAGCGCCAGCGTTTGCCCTCGGGCCCGCCCATTCGGCGGGCCGCGAGGGCGTCGAGGTCGGCGATGGCCTCGTCGCGCACCGACGTCATCAGCTGCTGGCCGAAGCGGTCCAGCTGAGCCGGGTCGTCCATTTTACGGGTCTCTCCAGGGGATGCGGGTCGGTGCGGTCACGCCGCGGGACTCGAGATCTCTGATCGCGCGATCGACGATCGTGCGGGCGAGGGTCGGGTCCATCCCGGCGCTTGCCATCGCCTTCGTCTCGACCTGCCGGATAGTCTCCCATGTCGGCGCCACACCGGGGTTGGCCCTGCGCCAGGCCGAGTAGTGGGTGTTCTGGAAGGCCGAGATGCTGCCGCGGCCCATGTGCGGGACACCCAGTTGCCGCAGCACCTTGTCGGGCACCGCGAGCGCGGCACCGGCGTCGTAGTTGGCTGCATTGCGCATCCCGGCCTGGGCGACCGGGTGGTGGCCGCGGACGGTCGAGTACGCACCCGCCCGCGCATGCACGGACAGGCCACCGGCGACCTTGCCTGCGACTGCGCCGAGTGGCCCGGTGACCGCACCGGCCACCGCACCCTCGAGTGCCTTCCCGCCGACGTCGTCGCCCGTGACGAGGGCCTCGGTCGCGCCGCCGGCCGCGCCGCTGATCGCACCGGACGCCGAGCCGCCGACTACGGTCGCGGTGGATCTGGCCAGCACGCTGCCGCCGATTGCCGCGCCACCCGCACTGGCGCCGAGAGTCGCTGCACCGACGCCACCGGCAACCGCGCCACCCAGTGCGGCTCCACCCAGCCGGAGTGGGCTGAAGTCCTCGCCGGACTTGTACTGGCGGTAGCCCTCGATGCCCGCGCCGACCAGGGCACCGATGCCCGCACCGATGGCGATGTGCACCCAGTTTCCGTCCGGATCGGTCAGCCGGATCGGGTTGTTGTTGGCATAGGTGTAGGCCGCGAGGTTGGCCGACGCGTACACCCCGCTGTTCGGCGATCCGTCGAGGTAGCTCTCGAGCGCCTCGTCCGGGCTCTGCCACACGTTCGTCCGCGGGTCGTAGTAGCGGGCACCGTAGTAGTAGAGGCCGGTCTCGGGATCGATCTCCTTGCCGGTGAACTGGTGCGGCACCGGCTGGTTGGGGTGCTCCTCGACCCAGGTCTCGCCGCCAGGGAAGTAGTTCAGGTGCTCCGACATCCCGCCCGAGACGTCCGTGACGAACCCGGTGGAGGCGAGGTGGTCGCCGTGTGAGTAGAACTGCCGGTCCTCGTAGCGCTGGTCGGGTTCGACGAACTTGGTGACGATCTTGGTGTCGCCGATGAAGACGTGTTTGTACGCCTTGTTCCCGACCGTCGAGTAGTTGTGGTTCGGGTAGACGTGGGTCTGGCTGGAGTCCTTGATCACCCGGTTGCCGCGGTCGTCATAGGCGAACCGGACGTCCGGGGCGCCGCCCGGGTTGTCGCAGGAGGTCGGGTCCTGCGGCAGCACCTTGTTCTGCACGTTCTCGTGCGTGCAGGCAAGCCGGTTGTCCTCGTCCCAGATCAACTGCCGCCGCGGTCGTGGTTGCTGGTCGCGGCTGATCTGGTTGCCGTTGGCGTCGTACTGCAACGAGTGCGGCCCGAGTCCGGACGCCGCGTGCGGCCGTCCGCTCGCATAGGTGTAGCCGTAGTCGTACGTCGTCTTGTGCTGGGTGACCGAGTTGCCGTTCGTGATCAACTCGTGGAACTGGTCCTTGCCGATCAGGTTGTGGATCGAGTCGTAGGACAGATCGAGGGTGTACTTGTCGGTCTTGGGTCCGCGGGACGTGTAGCTTCCCGCCGCGTGGGTGAGCTGGTACAGGTCGTCGTACTGGAACGTCTGCTGGCTCGGCCCGCCCACCTGCCTGCCGACCTCGGGGCCGTCGGGTGGCGCCGTGTCGTTCACGAGCGAGGTGATGTTGCCGACGTTGTCGTAGTCGTAGTCGTAGTTCTGGAAGACGTAGCCCTGGGCAAGCTTCGACTGCAGGTTGGCGAGCCGGCGATCGGCGGCGTTGTAGCTGTACGTCGTGCGGGTGCCGTTGCCGACATCCAGCAGGACCCGCTGATCGAACTTGTCGTAGTCCAGCCGCTTCAGGTAGTGGTAGCTGCTGTCGGCCTTCACGCCGGTGGCCGCGTCGACCAGGCCGCCGCTGTTGTACCGGTACGACAGCACCTCGCCGTCGGGGAACGTCAGCTTGAGAACCCGGTTCCAGGTGTCGTAGGTGTATCGCGTGGTGAACACCTGCGTGTGGCTGCCTTGTCCCGGAACGGTCCGGGTTTCGGTGACGACCTCGCCCAGCGGCCCGTAGGCACGGGTCACCGTCCCGGCCGCGTCACTGATCGCGGTAACCCGGCTGGCACCGTTGCTCGGGGCACCGGGTGGGCCGTAGGTGTAGGTGATGTTGTTGTCGGTGAACAGCGGGTACCGGACGGCGGCCAGCCGGTTGAAGTCGTAGTCGTACTCGACCGCCTTGCCGACTGCGGCAAGCTTGGCGGTGACCCGCCGGGTGGTGTTGCCCGCCAGGTCGTACGACGTCACGGTGCGGCCGGAGTCAGGACTGTCCACCACGGTACGGCGGCCGAAGTTGTCGTACGCCGAAGTGGTGACGTTGTTCTTGTCGTCCTGCACCCGGGTGAGCTGACCGAGCGGGTCGTAGCCGTAACTGGTCCAGATCGTGGGCTGGTTGCCGGCCGGGTTCGACTTCTTGACCGCTGTCGTCTGCTTGCGGGTGTCGGCGAACGTGCGCGTGATGTTGCCCTCGGCATCGGTCGCCACGACCTCGAACTGCTGGACGCCCGCGCGATCGGCACCGAACCCGTACGCCGTCGTGCTGGCCGTGCCGTCCGGCAGTGTCTCCCGGGTGGAGCGATCGAGCACGTCATAGGTCTTCTTGGTCGGCTGCTCGGTATCGAAGGCCGGGTTGAACGTGGTGTTCGCCGCGCCCTTCGGCTCGGTGACCTGGAAGAACTGTTGCGCGGTCCGCCCGAACGCGTCGAAGATCGTCCGGCCGGAGACCGTCATCACGTCGGCCGGCTGCGAGTCCGGCCCGGTGTGCACGGCGGCGTCCTTCTTGGTCTGCAGGACTCGCTTCAGCCCGTCCGTGAAGGTGACCGTGTCGATGGTGTCCGGTTTGACGCTGCCGTCGGCCTGCCGGTCCACGTGCCGGGTGACGGCGTACGGCACCGGCGCCTCGGGGTGGTACTCGAAATCGATGCTCAGCCGGCCCTCGCCGATCTCGTGCGGACCGGCGACGGAGTCGACTCGGCCCACCTTGTCGTAGAGCTGCCGCAGCTGCTGGTTGTTGACGTCGGTGGTGGTCTCCACCAGCCCGTACTTCAGGTTGTGCGTCATCGTCGACCGGTAGCCGAAGCTGTCGGTGATCGAGTTGACGTGCGTGCCGGCGGTCGTCTCGTAGGTGTAGTCGAGCCGGTAGCGCTGCCCGCGCAGGTTGCCCGGGCTCGTCACGGACGCGATGTTGCCGTTGGCGAAGTACGTCAGATCGGTGACCGCCGCCGAACCGTCCGCGAGCAAGGCCCGGTGCTGGGTCAGCTCTCCGGTCCCGCAGTCGATCGTCGACTCGCGCTTGCGCATCAGCGTGCCTGCCCCACCGCGCACCTCGAGCGAGGTCGGGGTGCCGACGATGTGCTGGTCGAGGCAACGCGAGTAATCGGTCCGGGTGTCGACGTCGTCGGCCGTTCCGGCCTCCCCGTGGTCGATCTGCCGGGCCAGATTGCCGAACTCGTCGTACGACATCTCCATGTACGTCGACTTGCCGGGCTGAGCCTGTCCCTCGAACCAGCGCTGGTCGGTGCGAACAAGCTGCGCGAAGACGGTCGCGGTCGTGCTGTTGCCATTGGCAACCGCTCCGGTCGCCACGTCGCGCAACTGGTAGCCATGTTCGGTCTCGGTGAACGGGCGGCCCTGCCCGTCCGATACGCGTTCGCGCTCGAGCAGGCCGCGGGTGTAGTAGCTGTCGGTGCGGTAGTCGCGGGTCACGGCGCTGAAGGTCGCGTTGCCGGCACCGGTGTCGTGGTGCCGCTCGACGACCGTGCGGTAACCGAAGAACTCCCGCTCCAGCCGGCTGTAGTTCCCGCCCGAGTAGCTGTACGTCGACAGCTGGACGTCGGGTCCGTCGCCGGGGTGGCCGTCGGTCACGGCGACCTTCGACAGCACCCAGCGCGAGTGCGGCTGGCCGTAGGTGTTGCCGTCCCGGGTGTAGTCGAGGTCGATCCGCGAACCCAGCGGCCGGGACACGGACTTGAGCAGGTTGGTCCGGCCGGTGCGGTTCTGCGCCACCGTGAGCTGGCCGTCGTTGCTCGAGGCAAGGTGGTCGGCGTACCCGTCACCGTTGAGGTCCCGCAGCGCCCGCTCGGCGCGGCTGGCGCCGGTGAACACGTCGGCGCCCGGGTTGATGATGATGCAGCCGACCAGGAAGCAGATCGGGATGGTGAAGTAGACACCACCGCCGAGCTTGGCGTTCGCGTCGGCGTTGATCCCGGACAGGCTGCCGAGGAACGGCTGCGCCGCCGCGAACCCGTTGCCGGTGTTCAGCGCGACCCGGATCGGGTTGCCGTCGAAGACCCGGTCCGCCAGGCCGTCGCCGTTCACGTCCTGCAGGGTGCCGTCGGTGTTACTGTCCCCCTGGTTGAACGACGCGCCGCCGGCCAGGCCGTAGAAGTCGGTGTTGAAGCCGATGTTGATCCCGGCGTTGGAGCTCTCGCCGTCGTTCAGCGCCCCGCCCGGCCACGGCTCGGCCGCGGCGAATCGGTAACCGAGGTTGAGCGCCGCCCGGCCGTTCTCGTAGACCCGATCGGGCAGCTCGTCACCGTTGATGTCGAGCAGGTCGAACCGGCTGTCGCTGGTGCCGGTACCGAGGCTGCCACCGATGCCGAGAGGCGGCATGTCGTTGCCGGTCTGGGAGGTGTTCGCGGTGCCATCGCCGGGCGGTGCCGCGTTTCCCCGTCCGGTGGAGAGGGTACGGGCCGCGCTGCCTGCGCTGGCGTTGCCGGTGACGTTGTGGCTGCGCCGCACACTGCCGTCCGGCAGGTTGCCACGGGTACCGCCGAGGGTCCCGATCGGATCGCTGTACTGGATACCGCCGGAACCGACCACGTCCGGGAACTTGTCACCGTTCAGGTCGAGGTAGTCCAGCTCGCCCGTGCTGTCACCGGTCGCGATACTGCCGCCGACACTGCCGATCGGGCCACCAACGCCACCGGTCAGCGAGACCTGCTGCGACCTCGCCACGCGCGGCGGTGCCACGACGCCGGTCAGGTCGGCCGCCGTCGGCAGGTCGATCGACTGACCGCCGAGCCGCGAGCTCGACACCGAGTCCTTGGCGATCCAGGACGTCTGGCCGGATGCCCACCGGTTGTCCGCCGGAGACGGCGCGAACACCATCACCTTGGGCGGGGTGATCCGCGGGTCCGCGGTGAATGCGGCCTGGTCGCGCTGCGGGTCCACGTCGGCCGGCAGTTGGTCGCGGAAGTTCTCGTCGACCACGAGGTCGGTCTGCCGGATCGGCTGGGTGGCGCGATCCCGGTTGGCGTTGTAGCCGATCACCGCCCAGCCGCGGTACGGCTGCGCGAACGCGCCCTCCTCGACCGACCGGTGGAACGCGCTCGGCGCCGCCGTACCGTCGACCGTGACCGACTGGCTGCTGAGGAACGACCTCAGCTTGCGGTCTCTGGTGCTGAAGTCGAAGAACAGCTCGTCGCCGGCGGTCGCCGGTACGTCGAGTCGCAGCGTTGCCGGGTCGGGCAGCTGCCCGTCGGTGATCTCGATAACCTTCTTCGCCTTGAGTCCGGTCCGGCTCTTCACCGTGAAGACGACCGTGCTGTCGTACGCGGCGCCGCCGAAGTCGAACGTCAGCTGCGGCTGCACCGACAGGGTGCCGTCGCTGCTCACCGGGTACGACGCCTGCGCGGCGGTGAGGTCGTTGCCCGGGTACATGTCGGCGTCGTACGGCGGGTCGATCTTCACCAGCGGCCGGCCGTTCTCGTCGAACAGCCGGTCGATGCCCTCGGCAACCGTGTAGTGCGCGGTCGGCGTCCAGGAGACCTTGTCCAGGTCGATCGACGAGTCGGTCTTGATTCGCCAGGACAGCTTCTGCCCACGCGTCACCGCGACGTCCTGGTCGATCGTCACCGTGCTGGTGTCGGCGCCGGAGATCGTCTGCTGGAACACGGGCGTGCCGTTGCTGGTGACCAGTACCGTCACGTCGTCGGTCGTCGGACCGGACTTGGTGAACGTCCCGCCCAGGTGCAGCGTGCCGTTGACCGGCGCCGTCACCTCCGACTTACGGCCGCCGAGGGTGAAGTCGCGGGAGGCCTGGTAGCGGTGCGGCGTCAGGCCGTTCACATCGGTCGTGGCGGGCGCGCCGACGTAGCTGACCACCGGGTCCCAGGAGACCCGGTCGGCGCTGCCGTCGTCGCGGGAGCCGACCCGGAAGTACAGCCGCTGACCTCGCGTCACCGCGATCGTGTCGACGCCCGTCGGGGTGTGCGCCGCGAAGTCGTTCGCGGCGATCGTCTGCGACCACAGCTCGGTGTTCTCGTGCTGGACGGCAATCCGGACGCCGTCCGGGTGCGCGAAGCGTGCGCCCGGTTCCGCCGGGAGCAGCTTGGTTGCACCGGTCACGGCAACGGTTCCGTCGAACGGCGCGACCCAGCGGCGGACGCTGTCGACCAGCGGGAACGAGTCGTTGCGGCGGTCCCGCTCGGCGGCGAAGTCACCGAGCAGGCCGTTCGGATCGACCGAGGCGGACCCGATCGGCGCCGGGGTGTCGGCGGCCAGGCCGTAGACGGGCACGCCGTCCGGGCCGACCCGGCCGAACAGCACACGGCCACCGTTCACCAGGTCGGTGATGCCGTCGCCGTTGACGTCGGTGAAGTACCGGTCGGTGGTGCTGGTGGTGCTGACGTAGTCGAGCTGCGCGGCGACACCGCCGAGGTAGCCCTCGACGCCGAGCGTCAGGGTGTCGGCTTGCCCGGACATGATGCCGGGAAGGTTGCCCAACGGCTTGGCCTGCGCGGCGAATCGCGGTTCGCCACCAGGCTTGGACAGGTTCTTGCGGTAGCTGATGCCGCCGCTCTTGTAGACCTTGTCCGGCAGGTCGTCGCCGTCCACGTCGGTGAGTGCGAGCAGTCCGTCGTCCTCGCCGCGACTGAAGCCGGCCTTGACGCCGACCGAGTTCGTCTTGGTCGGCCCGGTGCCGAACCCGACGTACAGGTGGCCGCCACCGCCGGAGCTCTCGCTGCCGTTGATCGCTCCGGCCTCGCCGGCACCGCTGCGGATCGCGTTGACCGTGCCGTTGCGGACGTTGTCGTCCGGCGAGGTCCAGTCGATCTGACCGAACGCCTGGTAGCGGCCCTCGGCGTCGCGGATGTCGTCGAAGTACTCGAACTCGTGGGTGTTGAACAGCCGGCCGTCCTCGTCGAACTGCGAGACCGACTTCAGTAGCGTCTTCTCGAACGCCCCGGTCTGGTAGTCGAGCTCGTACCGCCGGATCAACGCGCCGGACAGCTGTACGTCGACCCGCCGCAGCAGGTCCGCGGTGACCCGCTTGAAGCCGCCGCGGGCGTTGATGCCGACGTCCTTGCGGCGCGGCTCGCCCAGCTCGCGGTCCCGGACGAAGGTGACGCTGTACGGGCCTTCGGTGTCGCCGCTACCGGTGTAGGTGATGCGTTGCAGGTACAGGTCGCGGCCGGGCACGGTTCCGCCGGCGGCGACGCCTGGGTCGTCCACCCGGGCATGGTGATAGCGCATCGTGTTGCCGTGCCGGTCGCGCACCTCGCGCAGCGCCCACAAGAAGCCGTTCCCGCTGTCGTCGGCGAGGGTCGACCCGGCGGTTCCGCCGTACAGCCAGCGGACGCCGGACTTATCGGTGACCTCCCAGCTGTAGCCGTCCGGCGAGCTGCCGTGCCGCACGATCCGCGCGAAGCCGCCCTCGGTCCGAGTGTGGAACACCTTCTCCGCGGTCCGCGCTCCGGGCGCCGTACGGTGTGAGACCGGAGTCAGCTGCTCGCCGGCCATCACGTAGGTCTCGGTCTCCAGGCCGTCGCTGTAGCGCGGCACGCCCCAGCGGGTCTCGACGGTGATCGCCTGCAACGGCAGGTCCCAGCCCGCGCCCAGCCAGCCGTTGGCCGCCGAGGACGAGTAGGACACGCCGAGCTTGGGCGTCAGTCCGGACCGCCCCGGCGGCACCTCGAGCGGGTAGGTCATCCGCGCCTCGCCAGAGTTGGCCGGGGCCGGCGGCGCGATCAGGTTCACTCCGGAGCTCGGATCGGCGGCCTGGATGTCCTTGATCTGGGTGGGATCGAACGACGCGCCGTCTGGGTGGTCCGGCACCACCACGGTCGCGTTGATCATGTCGGTGAAGTGATCGGTGAGGGACACCACCACGTTGTTGACCGTGTCGACCCGCACCCGCTCCAGCGGCCGCCAGCACCCGCGCTGGTCGTCGTAGTAGAACGTGTACAGGTCGTCGGTGGCGGTGCCGACCGCTGCCGCGTCGTAGGGCAGCGTCAGCTCGACCTTGCGGTCGAACTTGAACGGATGCGGCGTGAACTTGTACCCGCGCCGCGGACCCTTGGTCACGTTCTCCATGCCCGGCGCGAGCTCGTGCAACTCATTCTCGGCCAGCGCGGTCACCGAGACGGTCACCGGAGCGGCCACCGAGTCGGGCCCGATCAGCAGCTTCGAGTCCTCGTGCGCCACGGCGATATGGCCGGGCTGCTTGGGGTCGACGAACTTCGTGTACGGCGTTGCCTTCGGTGCGGCGGGTGGCCCCGCGGCCGCCGGGGCGGTGCACCCGAGCGCCGGCGGCAGCGTGGATATCCGCGCCGCCGGTGCGATGGACGGCCTCAGGACCGAGCCGAGTAGTGCGAGGACCACCATCGAGGCGAACGCTGCGCGCCTGCCACCCCTGAATCCTGCGAATCGCTTCCTCACCGAGACACCCCCACTGGCGCGCGGGCGCGCCAAAGCAGCCGGACTACCGATTAACGTCCCCATCCCCCAACAGCGGAACCTGCCGTCCGGGCCGCTGACCCCGGTGATTCCTTACCCCTCAACTTGCTGACTAGGAGCTAGCTTGCGGACACGATGGGCAGCCGTCAACGGTTTGCGGGATGAATTCTCAGGTCGGCACTCGATGCCGCCTGACGACTCTGTTGTGGGTTAGCGTGAGCGGGTGATTCGGGTATTGCTGGCGGACGACCAGGCGTTGGTGCGGGCTGGGTTCCGGGCGTTGCTGAACGCTGAGGACGACATCACCGTGGTGGGTGAGGTGGCCGATGGCACTGAGGCGGTGCGGGTCGCGCGCGAGGAGAAGCCTGACGTCGTGCTGATGGATATCCGGATGCCGGGTATGGATGGGCTCGAAGCGACTCGGTTGATCGGGGCCGACACTACGCTCAGCGACGTACATGTGGTCATCCTGACGACGTTCGACCTCGATGAGTATGTGTTCGAGGCGTTGCGGATCGGGGCCAGTGGCTTCCTGGTCAAGGACACCGAGCCGGTCGAGCTGTTGCAGGCCGTCCGGGTGGTCGCTCGTGGGGATGCGTTGTTGTCGCCTGGGGTGACGAAGCGGCTGGTGGCGGAGTTCGCGTCGAGGAGCCGGCAACCCCATGCCAGCAAGGAACTTGACGTACTGACCGAGCGCGAGCGGGAGATCGTGGCGCTGGTCGGCGAGGGGCTTTCGAACGACGAGATCGCGGCGAGGTTGGTGCTCAGTCCTGCGACGGCGAAGACGCACGTCAGTCGCGCGATGGTGAAGCTGGGCGTCCGTGATCGGGCTCAACTCGTCGTCGTGGCGTACCAGACCGGCCTCGTCCGCCCTGGCTGGCTCGGCTAAAACCACGCCGAACCACGCTAAAACCGAGGCGAACCCTGCCGAGCTGAGGCAGGTCGGAGGCGGCCGGGTACTCCCCGTGAGGTAGGGCCGGTCACTCCCCCGAGACGACGCGCCGACCCCCTCCCCAACGGGAGGCTCTCGGTATGACTACCACTGTTGCTCCGCTGGTCGAGGTCACCGGCCTGACCAAACGCTATGGCGACACCATCGCGGTTGATGGTGTCGATCTGACCGTCCGGCCCGGCGAGGTGTACGGATTCCTCGGGCCGAACGGTGCCGGCAAAACCACCACCCTCCGGATCCTCACCGGCCTGATCGCGCCGTCGGCAGGCCAGGTCCGCGTGCTCGGCGGCAGGCCCGGCCAGTCCGACGTACTGCGCCGGATCGGCAGCCTGATCGAGGCGCCCGCGTTCTACCCGTACCTGTCGGGCCTGGATAACCTTCGCCTGCTGGCCGAGTACGCCGCGGTGCCTCGGCGCAAGATCGACGAAGTGCTCGAGCTGGTGGATCTCACCGACCGCGCCCGCGACCGGTTCTCGACGTACTCGCTCGGGATGAAGCAGCGGCTCGGTGTCGCCGGGGCATTGCTCAAGGACCCCGAGCTGGTCATCCTCGACGAGCCGACGAACGGGCTGGACCCGGCCGGAATGCGCGACATGCGCCGACTCATCCGCGAGCTCGGCACCGGCGGCAGGACCGTACTGCTGTCGAGTCACCTGCTCGGCGAGGTCCAGCAGATTTGCGATCGCGTCGGCATCATCAGCCACGGCCGGATGGTCGCCGAACACGATGTCCAGGAGTTGCGCGAGCAGCAGGACCTCGTCATCGGCGCCGACCCGTTGGACAAGGCCGAGCGGGTCATCGCGGACCTGCTCGGTGCGGACGCGGTTCACCCGTACGACGGAAAGCTGCGGGTGGAGGTCGATCCGGGCCGTACGGCCGAGCTCAACCGGCGCCTGGTCGAGGCGGATATCGCCGTCTCCGAACTCCGTACCACCGAACGCGCGCTGGAGGACGTCTTCTTCCAACTGACCCAAGGCGAAACGACTCAGGGCGACACAACTCAAGGCGAAACGACGAATGAGGAGAAGTCCGATGTTGGGTAGCTACCGCGCGGAGCTACTGAAGCTCCGCAAACGCTCTGCCGTTTGGGTGTTGTTCGCCGCGGGTCTCGTACTCAGTCTGATCTTCGGCTACCTCCTGCCGTACATCAGCTACGCGACCGGCGACCAGAACCAGCAGACTGACGGCGTCCCGCGAGACCAAGTGCTGAAGGGCATCCTGCCGGAAGGCGTTCTCGACAACACCGTCGGCGGATTCCCGGTCTTCGCCGGCGCGCTCGCGCTGGTACTGGGCGCGATCGTCGTCGGCGGTGAGTACGCCTGGGGCACGCTGAAGACGATCCTCACCCAGCGTCCCGGCCGGATTCAGGTGCTCGGCGCACAGGTGGCCGCGCTGGTCACGATGCTGACCGTCTGGGTGCTCGGCATCTTCGCCGCCTGTGCCCTGTGCAGTATCGGCATCGCAGCCGCGGAGAACGGACCGATGAACTGGCCCGGGCCGCTGGCCATCGCCGAGGCGCTCGGCAGCGGGTTGCTCGTGCTCACCACCTGGTGTCTGTTCGGCGCACTGCTGGCCGTTGCCTTCCGCAACGTCGCGCTGCCAATCGGTCTGGGCGTCGTCTGGATCCTCGGCGTCGAGGCACTACTCGCAGGCGTCGTCGCCAGTCTCCTACCCAGCCTGGACGTTGTGGCGAACCTGATGCCCGGGGCGAACGCGGGCTCGCTCATCTTCGCAGCGACGGACATGGCCAGCCTGGACGCCCCACCCGGCGTACGCGACGCAGTAAGCGGGACGCGCGCACTGGTGACTCTGCTCGCCTACACGGCGTTCTTCACCATCGTGGCCGCCATCTCCACCAGGAAGCGCGACGTTACTTAAGGGCTCCTGAGATGGTCAGGCCCGCACAGTCGAGTGCAAGCTCGCAGAACATCGCATTGGCCCAGGAGAACCATTCCCGGGTAAAGACGGTCGGATCGTCGCTATGGAACGACTCATGCATCTGGCCCGTCCCGCCATCCGTAGTCCGCAACAACGTCAGTAGGCGCAGCTTCTCGTCCTGCGAGTCACTGCTCAGTCCCTGCACCGCTAGAGCGATAGGCCAGACATGTCGCTCAGGGGTGTGGGGACTGCCTATGCCCACAGCGGCCGTCCCCTCGTAGTAGTACGGGTTGTCCTCGCTCAGGAGCAGCGCACGCGTCGCGAGATAGACCGGGTCGGTACGAGAAGCGAAACCGGTCAGTGGGATCGACAGCAGGCTCGGCATGTTCGCGTCATCCATCAGCAAGGTACGGCCGAAGCCGTCCACCTCGTAGGCGTAGACCCGGCCGTGCCGCGGATGCTCCACCACGCCGTACGTCGCAATGCCGGCGTCAATCTCAGTCTTGAGGTCATCCGCCCGCGCAGCCAGCTCACGGTCGCCCAGCACCTCAGACGCCAACACGACCAGATAACCGAGCACCACCGAGGCGAACATGTTGCCCGGCACGTTGTACCCATGAGTGGTCGCGTCATCGCTCGGCCGGAACCCGCTCCACGACATCCCCGTCGGCCGCGTCAACGGCCCAACCCCGTCGCGGATCAACGTGTCCGTCGGTGCCTCGTCGTGCCGCTGGAACCGGTACGCCGACCGCTTCTCGTGGTCCTGCTCAACCGTCCACAGGTCCAGGATCGCCCGCGCGGCAACGGCGAACCGCTCGTCGATGACGTCCTTGCGCCCAGTGATACGCCAAAGCCGGTACGCCAGTTCGAGCGGATAGCACAACGAGTCGATCTCGTACTTTCGCTCCCACACCCACGGCGACATCTCGGTCTCGTCGGTGGTGTGGCCGGCGCCGTTGGCCTCACGGTTGAAGGCGTTCGCGTACGGATCGAGAGCGACGTACTCCAACTGACGATGCAGTACGCCGATGAGGACGTCCTGCAGGTCCGGGTCATCCCCGCAGAGCACGAGGTACGGACGCAGTTGTGCCGCCGAGTCGCGCAACCACATGGCAGGGATGTCGCCGGTGAGGACGAAGGTCGTGCCGTCATCGAGGCGTTCCGCGACGGCCGGCAGGTTGTCCCGCATCGAACGCTCGAACATCTCGGCCACCACGGCATCACCCGTCGCCCGGCGGACCTCGTCGACTGCCCGGGCCAGGACCTGACGATCGATCACTGCATCACCTCTCGAGAATTCGGCATCAGCCGAGCAACAGCACAGACGGATTGGGCGAGAACGTGTGATCCAGCACCAGGCTCGCCGCCCCAACGGCACCAACGTCCGCGCCGAGCGACGTACCGACGGCGGTGAAGGGATGTACGGCGCGCACGAGGAAGCGCCGTTCCAGCTCCTTGCGCAGCACCGGGCCGAACGAAGGCGCGAGTCGTTCCCAATGCGGACCGCCGAAGACGACCCGGTCCAGGTCGAGCAGGTTGGCGATATCCTCCACCACCTTGGCGATTCGCGTTGCCAGCAAGGCGAGTAGCTCCGATGCCTCCGGCAACGAACAGAGCCGGGCGAAGGCGGCGTCCACCTCGTGCCGATCGTCCAGGTCGATGCCGGCGGCAAGTATTCCGGCGTCGATCCCTTGCTGGACAAGGTATCGCGGCTGGCTCGACTCCCCCACGCAACCACGCCGGCCGCACGGGCACAACGGGCCGTCCGGGTCCACGATCACGTGACCGATCTCCCCCGCGTTGCTGGACGAACCGCGCACGACCTCATCGCCGATGACCAGCCCGGCGCCGACGCCCGTACCGAGGTAGAAGAAGACGAAACTGCCCTCGCCCTGCGGACCACCAGCCCACTTCTCAGCCGAAGCGGCCGCCGTCACGTCCTTGTCGAGCAGCACCGGCAACCCAGTCCGCGCGGCCAGTTCGTCGCGTAGCGGGACGTTGTGCCAGCCGGTCAGGTTCGGCGGATCGACGACTACTCCACGCCGTACGTCGATGGGCCCGGGCGCGGCGATCCCGACACCGACAACCCGGTCTGCGTCAACACCAGCGGACTGGATCAGATCGTCAATGGCCAAAGCGATTCCGTCGATCAAACGGGCCGGATCCGCAGCGCCAGCGGGCTCGGACCGATGACGCGCGACCACCTGACCGGTGAGATCCAGCAGTACGACGGTGACGACTGCCGGGTCGAGGTGGACGCCGACGGCGTACTGGCCGGTGGGTTCGAGCGCGAGCAGCGTGCGAGGTTTGCCGAGACCACCATCGGCCGGGCGACGGCCTGCCTCACGGATCAGTCCGGCCTCGAGCAGGCGGCGCGTGATGTTGGAAATGGTCTGGCCGGAAAGACCGGTCGCGGCCGCGAGTTCGACCCGGCTGAGCAGGTGCTCGGCCCGGCGAATCGCATCCAGGATGACGATCTCGTTGAAATCGCCCACCCGCAGCAGGTTCGTCCCACGGCGAGCCGCGGGCGCCTGACCTGCCATCAGCCTGCCGCCGGATCGGCGCCCCACGGCTCGGACCAGCCGTACTTGGTGGTGCCACCCGAAAGAGCCCAGTCGTTCGGCGTCGTGTTGTGCAGCCAGTCCAACGGCTTGACGCCGCCGGGGTCGCCGCCGTCGAGGGCGATCCGGATCGCGGCGCTCAGGTCCTGGTCGGTCTCGTCGGTCCGGGCCATGGGGTCGATCGAGACGAACAACGCCGTGCCGGAACGTGCGACCAGATCGAGGAAGCGCCGGTTCAGCGACCACGGCGTTTGCGGGGTGCACGGCACGCAGTCGGCGTCGACCGTGAAGAAGCGCCCGTGTTGCGGCAGCCGGAAGGCCAGGGTGTTGACGCCCATCCGGCGGGTGCGCTCCCAGTCCCGGCCGGAGGTGTCGTCGCCGGTGCGCTGGATGTCGACCAGCCCGGCGGCGAGGTGGTTCACGGTGTTGCAGCCGATCAGGACGAGCTCGCCGGCGGCGTCACGGATCACCCGGTAGAAATCGAGGATCACCTCGGCGGTGGTCCGGGTCGGATCGGCCAGCTGCCAGCCGTCATCGGTCAGGCGCGCGCCCATGGCAGGCCCGAACCGGCCGAAGACGTCGTACGTGCTGAAGTCGTGTTTGACGAGCTCGAAACCCCAGTCGCGGAAGCGCTGCAAATCCGCCCGGACGACATCGAGCACCTCAGGACGCGATGGATCCAAGGTGCGCTCAGGGCGGCCGGGGATCCCCCAAGGACCTGCTGTGCGGGCGAGCAGCGGGCGGAACCAAAGACCCGGCCGGGCGCCGATCTCCTTCACCGCGGCCGCCGTACCCGCCATGTCGTCGAACAGCCCGGGCGTACCGCTGTCCCAGGGGCCACCCGAGGCAGGACCGCCCGGGTTCCAGCCGTCGTCGACCACGCTGAACGGCTTGACCGGATGACCATCGGCCAGCTCGACGATGGTGGTCGCGTCCTTGAGCACGGCCTTCTCGTCGAAATCCACGCCGTACGCGTAGTACCAGTTGTTGGCCCCGACTGCCGGCGCGGGCTCAGGTCGCGCCGGCAGTCGGGAGCTCATGAGGGCGACCGCCGCTTCGAGCGTCGCCCATGGATCACCCGCATCGGTGAAGAAGCGGATCGTCGCGGCGGTCAGTGCTCGATCGCCGAGCTGGACGGGCCCGCCGCCATTGCGGACGTCGAGCCACAACGTCACGCCGTCGGCGTCGACCGTCCACGAACAGAAGGCCGCCGGCTGTACGTCGACACCCATGCCAGTGGTGCGGCCCGTGACCGGGTCATGCGACAGCCAGTACCAAGGCAGGAACCGGTCGGGCTGGAGGTGCCGCCATTGCAGATCGCCGTACGAGCGCTCCCAGGCATCCCCAAGGATCAGCGAACCGGGCGGGGTCGGCAAGGCCCAGCGCACGGCGATCCGGGAAACCCGGGTCGACGCGGCCACCTCGACATCCGCAGAGACATCCGCTGAGACATCCGCCGCGTCCTGCGATGGGCGCCAAGTGACCTGGATGCCCGGGCCAACCCAGCGGTCGCCGCCGGATGGGCGCAGCGTCTCGCCCTCGACGAAGATCGCGGTCGGACGGAACACCGAGACCTCCCGCCTAGACGTCACAAGGGACCGATGAACGGCGACACGCCGCGTCACAAGGGCCCGATGATTTACCCCAATGACTTTAGTTAGTTGTCCGAATAGGTGTCAAGGCCGTTGACCTTACCGATCTACTCGGGTAGACAAGCGGGGAATGCGTTTTCCCGCCTGCCTGGAGGACCAGTATGTACCGAGTCGCGATCGTTGGCACCGGCGGTATCGCCAACGCCCATGCCGAGGCGCTGCAAAAAGCCTCGGACCGAGCCAAGGTGGTCGCCGCGATCGACGTCGACCGCGATCGGGCCGAGGCGTTCGCCAAGCAGTGGTCGATCCCGACCGCCGCGACGGCGTTGGCCGACGTGGAGGGGTACGACCTGGTGCACATCTGTACGCCGCCGGGCAGCCACGTCGAACTGGCCGAACAGGCCCTCGCGGCCGGCGCCACCGTGGTGGTCGAGAAGCCGATCGCGACCTCGCTCGCGGCGGTCGACCGGCTGCTCGCGGTCGAGGCCGAGTCGCAGGGTTCGGTGGCGGTCGTCTCCCAGCACCGGTTCGGGTCGGGCGCGGAACGGCTCCGGCGCATCGTCGTCGAGGAGACTTTCGGGCGGCCGCTGATCGCGACCTGCCACACCGAGTGGTACCGCGATGCGGCGTACTTCGCCGTGCCGTGGCGCGGCTCGTTCGAGATCGAGGGTGGCGGGCCGACGATGGGCCACGGCATCCACCAGATGGACCTGCTGCTCGCGATGCTCGGCGACTGGCAAGAGGTCACCGCGCTCGCCGCCCGGACCTCGCGCGACACCGGCACCGAGGACGTCTCGATGGCGATGATCCGTTTCGCCTCGGGGGCTCTCTCGAGTGTGGTGAACTCGGTCGTCTCCCCGCGCGAGGTCTCGCATCTGCGGTTCGACTTCGAGCAGGCCACGGTCGAGTTGGACCATCTGTACGGCTATACGGATGACGACTTCACCGTCACGGCAGCACCCGGGTTCGAGGATCAGGTGGCCGCCGCCTGGGCGGAAGGCCCGCAGGGGCGGCCGAGCAGTCACCACGCACAGGTCGTCGCCGTACTCGATGCCCTGGACAACAAAACGGTGCCGCCGGTTTCGTTGCGTGAGGCAAGGAATACGCTGGAGTTGGTGGCCGCGATCTACCGATCCGCCTTTACCGCAAGGCCTGTCTTCCACGGCGACATCACCCCGGAAGACCCGTTCGCCCACCGCATGGACGGCCCCGGCGCCCCCTGGGCCACGCAGAACTAGCGCAGGCCGTCGATCAGACGCTCGACATCGGTGTGGTCACTGTACGGCGCGAGGCCCGCGCGGACCGCACCGGTGTCGCCTAGGCCGAGATGGCGCGAGGCCTCGAGGGCGTAGAACGAACCGGCGGGCGCGTTGACTCCGCGCTCCGCAAGGGCTTTCGCCACGTCGGCGGACTCGCGGCCCTCGATCGAGAAGAGCACGGTTGGCGTGCGGTCGGCGGCCCGGTTGTAGCGAGTGACGCCTAGACCGTCCAGACCGTTCTCGAGAAGAGTCAGCAGGCCGTGCTCGTAGGCCTCGAGCGTGGCCATGCTGTCGAGGATGCGGGCCCGTCGATCACCGACAACCGTGCCCAGGCCGGCGATGAAGTTGACGGCGGCGGTGGTCCCGGCGAGCAGCTCGTACGGCAAGGTGCCGAGCTCGAACCGCTCCGGCACGACGTCGGTTGCTGGGAGCAACTTGTCGGGTCGCAGCGACGCCAGCAGATCGGGGCTCGCGGCAACAACTCCGCAATGCGGCCCGAAGAACTTGTACGGCGAACACGCGAAGAAGTCCGCACCCATCGCCCGTACGTCGACCGAGGCGTGCGCGGTGAGGTGGACGCCGTCGACGTACAGCAGGGCGCCGGCCGCATGCACGCGAGCGGCGATCGCCGGGATGTCCGGGCGAGTGCCGACGAGGTTGGACGCGCCCGTGACGGCAACCAGTCGGGTCCGCTCCGAGAGGACGTCGGCCACGTCGTACAGCTCAGTGGTGGCCGGGTCGAACTCGAGCCAGCGCACGGTCGCGCCGACGGCCTCGGCGGCGTGGACCCAGGGCCGGATGTTCGCGTCGTGGTCCAGCCGGGTCACGACGATCTCGTCCCCCGGCCCCCAGTCCTTGGCGAGCGTCCGGGCGAAGTCGTACGTCAACTGGGTCATGCTCCGCCCGAAGACGATGCCGCCCGGATCCGCGCCGAGCAGATCGCCCATCGCCGCACGAGCCTGCACCACGATGTCGTCGGCGCGGCGCTCGGCCGGGGTGTTGCGGCCCCGGTTCGCGATGGCGCCGGTCATCGCGGCCGCGACCGCGTCGGCGACCACCTGGGGTGTCTGCGAACCACCAGGTCCGTCGAAGTGGGCGGCCCCTTCGGCCAGGGCTGGGAATTGGTCGCGAACGGCGGCGACATCGAAAACGGCCATACCGGCCATCCTGCCCCATGCCATCCCACGGGATCCGGGGTGCGGACTGTCGGTGCCGTACTGCAAGATGTCAGGAGTGAGCACACTGACGACTACTGACAAGCCGCCGCTTCGGGCCTGGCTGCCGACGATGTTGCTGCTGGCCGCGATTTGGGGTTGCAGCTTCCTGTTCATTTCCGTCGGTGTGCGTGAGCTGCACCCTGCCTACCTGGCCCTCGGCCGAGTCGCGGCCGGCGCCCTGGTCCTGCTCGCGCTGCTCGCGATCAAGCGCGACTCGCTGCCGCGCGACCCGATGATGTGGGTGCACCAGTTCGTGCTCGGCGCGGTCGGCTCGGCCATCCCGTGGACGCTGTTCGGGTACGGCGAGGAGCGCATCCCGTCCCTGCTGGCCGGTATCTGGAACGGCATCACCCCGCTGGTCGTGCTGCCGATCGCCGTGCTGGTCTTCCGGACGGAGAAGTTCACACTGCAGCGCGTGCTCGGTCTGGTCGTCGGCTTCGTCGGCATGCTGGTCGTGCTCGGCGCCTGGAACACCTCCGGCGGCGCCGACCTACTCGGCCAGATCCTCTGCATGGCGGCCGCGGTCTTCTACGGCATCGCCATCCCGTACCAGAAGCGGTACGTCGCCGGCAGCACCACGTCCGGCATCTCTCTGTCGGCGTCATTGCTGATCTGCGCGACCGTCCAACTCGCCGTGATCGCGCCGCTGCTGGCCGGGGAGGCACCACCCGCGCCGTGGGACCTGTCGGTCGAGGTGCTGCTGAGTGTGCTGGCTCTGGGCGCGCTGGGTAGTGGGCTCGCCTTCGTGCTCAGCCTGCGCAACATCCGCATCATCGGCGCGAGCATGTCGTCGATGGTGACCTACCTGATGCCGATCTTCGCGATCGTCGTCGGCGTCCTGGTCCTGGACGAGCGCCTCACCTGGTACCAGCCGGTCGGCGCACTGGTCGTCCTAGCCGGCGTCGCCGTCTCCCAAGGCATCTTCAACCGCCGCCCAACGCCCCTTACGAAAGCCCCCATCCCGCAAGAGGCCTAGCGCGAGGGGGAAGGGATGCGGGCGGCGAGGCGGAGGGCGGGGAGGGCGGCTAGGACTACGGCGGCGAGGGCTAGGAGGGTGCCGGCGACTACGGGCGCGGTGACCGGGTTGTCGCCGGCCGGCACGAATAGGTCGATGAAGAGGCTGGCGATCAACTGGCCCGCGATCGTGCCGAGGCCGAGTACGAAGACGCCGACGACGCGTACGACGGTTGCCGCGAGGCTGATGAAGGCGACACCGCACGCGCCTCCGACGTACAGCCAGGGCTCGGTCGGCAGGGGTCGCGGAGCGCCGCGCAAGAAGACGTCGATCGCGAAGACCAGCGCCAGGGCCGTCGTACCGACGGTGAAGTTGATCACCGCTGCGGTCACCGCGCCGTACGCGTCGGGCGAGGCGGTGCGGGCGACGCGGCCGTTGATGGCCTGCTGTACGGCCGTGCCGATGCCGGCGATCGCGGGCAGGATCGCGAGCGCGAGGCCGGCCGGGTGGCTCAGGCGATCGGAGACGGCGAGGATCACCGCGAGTACGGCGACGATCGCGCCGACCACGCGCAGGGTGGTGAACGGCTGCGGGCCGGCCGGACCGAAGCCGAGGCGATCCACGACCAGGCTGGTTGCCGCCTGACCGGCGACCACCGCGACGGTGAAGACGGCCACGCCGATGACGGAGACCGTGATCGACTGCGTGGCGACGAGGAACGCCCCGGCCAGCCCGCCGATGCACTGCCACCAGCGCAGGCCTCGCTCGGGATCACCGGCCGGCGGGTTGCGGATCGTGCGCCAGACGCTCGCCAGGCCGCCGCGAACACGTGGCACGACCGCACACGCGATCAGCAGCATCACCAGGCCGGTCCCGAACGAGATCAGCGCCGCCGCGATGCCGTCGTCGAGCCGCTGACCGAGATCGCCATTCACCCGGGACTGGATCGCCACCAGGATCCCGATTCCGAACGCCGCCCCCAGACCCCAATATTGCTTGGTCTGAGCGCTGCGCACGGGCCGGGTCTGCGTTAAAGTCACTACCCCATCATGACCGTTCGACCTGATGACCCCTGACTCAGGTCCACCTAACGAACGCGCCGGATCAACGCCAGGTACATCGCGTCGGTGTTGTGCCGGTGCGGCCAAAGCTGAATGTCCGGGCCGTCGCCCAGCTCCGGCACGTCCGGCAGATACTCGCGAGCATCGACCAAGTCAGCGTCCCCGCGCTTCGCCAGCACGGCGTCGACCACGCCCCGCGTCTCGTCCAGATGCGGCGAGCACGTCACGTACGCCACCAGCCCACCGACCCGGACCGACTGGATGGCCGAGTCGAGCAACCGCTCCTGCAGCGGCGTCAGCTCGGCCACGTCCTCCGGCGTACGACGCCAGCGGGCCTCGGGCCGACGCCGGAGCGCCCCCAACCCGCTGCACGGTACGTCGGCCAGCACCCGGTCGAACGAGCCCTCGGCCCACGTCGGCTCGGTCCCGTCCCCGACGAGAACCTGGTGCTCGCCCCGGACGGCGCGCAGGTTCGACCGGACGAGCTCCGCCCGATGCGGCAACGGCTCGACCGCGGTGAGTACGGCGTCGCGTTCGATGGCGAGTGACGCCAGCAACGCGGCCTTTCCACCCGGTCCAGCGCACAGGTCGAGCCAGTGGGAGTCCTCACCTTCGACCGGTGCTGCCGCCAGGGCCAACGCCACCAGCTGCGAGCCCTCGTCCTGAACGCCCGCACGACCGGTCGCGACGGCCCCGATCGCGCCCGGGTCTCCCCCGCCTTGCAGCACCGCGGCGTACGGCGACAAGCGGCCGCGCGTGGCGCCCGCCTCGATCAGCTCGTCCAGGTCGGCCAGGCCGGGCCGCGCCACCAACGTCACCCGGGCCGGGTCGTTGTCGGCGGCAAGGAGTTCGGCCACTTCCGCGAGCGAGTCGCCCGGCTCGATGCCGAGGGCGTCCGCGAACGCGTCGATCACCCAGCGCGGGTGCGCCCGGGCGATCTCGAGATGGCCGATCGCGTCATCGGCGATGGCCGGCGCGACCGAGTCGATCCACTGGTCGAACGTCCGCTGGCTGACCTTGCGCAGTACGGCGTTGACCAGGCCGCTGCGGCTCTGGCCGACCTCGGTGCGGGTCAGCGTGACCATCTCGTTGACCGCGGCGTACGAGTCGACGCGCATCCGGAGCAACTGGTGCGCGCCGAGGCGGAGCAGGTCGAGCAGCTCCGGGTCGAGATCCGCCAGCGAACGCGAGACGCAGCACGCCAGGATCGCGTCGTACGTGCCCTGCCAGCGCAGCGTGCCGTGCACGAGTTCGGTGCAGAAGGCGGCGTCGCGGCCGCTCAGCCGGTGATCGCGCAGTGCCTTGTTCAGCGCGAGGTTGGCGTATCCGTCCTCGGCGTTGACCTGACGAATGACCAGGTACGCGACGCGGCGGACCTTGTCGGGACGTCGTTGCGGCGCTTTGTTCCGCGCGTTCCGCTGGCCACCTGATCCCGCGCCGGTCGAGCCCGGGGTGCTCACACCGTGCCGAGTCGGTCGTCGGCGGAAACCCGGACGCCGCGCGCCCAGTCAGCTGCGGCCATCGGCTTCTTGCCCTGCGGCTGAACCGTCACCAGCTCGACCGGGTGGCTCCCGGTGCCGACCAGGACGGACGACTTCGAGGCGAGCAGCTCGCCCTGCACCAGCACCTCGGCGTCCGACGCGAGCTTGACCTGCAGCACCTTGAGGCGCTCACCGCGGAACGTGGTCCACGCGCCCGGCGACGGGTTGCAGCCACGGACCAGCCGGTCGACCCGTTGGGCCGGCGCGTCGAAGTCGATCTCGGCGTCCCCGACGGTCAGCTTCGGTGCGAGCGAAACCCCGTCGGAGGGCTGTTCGCGCGCCTCCAGAATGCCCTTCTCGAGGCCGTCGAGCGTGTCCACCAGCAGCTTCGCGCCGGATTCGGCCAGCCGCCCGAGCAGATCGCTCGCGGTGTCCGTCGGCATGATCGGCTCGGTGAGTACGCCGTACACCGGGCCGGCGTCGAGCGCCTTCACGATCTGGAACGTACTCGCGCCGGTGACGTCATCCCCGGCGATGATCGAGTGCTGCACGGGCGCGGCGCCACGCCAGGACGGCAGGACCGAGAAGTGCAGGTTGACCCAGCCATGGGTCGGGATGTCCAGCGCCTCCTGCGGCAGCAGTCCGCCATACGCGACGACCGGGCAACAGTCCGGCGCCAGCTCGGCTAGGCGGGCCTGGAACTCGGGCTCGCGCGGCGAAACCGGCTTGAGGATCTCGACCCCGAGCGTCTCGGCGTACTCCGCGACGGGTGAGGCGACGAGCTTGCGGCCGCGACCGGCCGGCGCGTCGGGGCGAGTCACGACGCCAACGAGCTCGTGGCCGGACTTGGCGATCGCCTGCAAGGCGGTGACGGCGACCTCGGGGGTGCCGGCGAAGACGAGTCTCACAGACCGAATCCGTTCGTGAGGTGGGGAGAAGCCGGATGGGGAGAGACCTTGAGCACGGGCGGACCGCCCAGTCCGGACCAGTCTGCCTCGCGGATCGCCTTCATCGCGGCCTTCCGGGTCGGCGTATCGAGTCGGTCCAGGAAAAGTACGCCGTCCAGGTGGTCGGTCTCGTGCTGGATACAGCGGGCCAGCAGGTCCGAGCCCTCGATCACCACGGGTTCGCCGTACATGTTGTAGCCCTTGGCAACGACCTGGAGTGAGCGGCGGCAGTCGAACGTGAGCCCGGGGATGGACAGGCAGCCCTCGGGGCCGAGCTGCTCCTCGTCGGACAGGGTCAGATCCGGGTTGACCAGGTGCCCGATCTCGCCGTCCACGTTGTACGTGAACACGCGCAGACCCACGCCCAGCTGAGGCGCGGCCAAGCCTGCGCCCGGGGCGGCGAGCATGGTCTCGGTCAAATCGTCGACCAGGCGGCGTAATTCCGCGTCGAAGTCCACGACCGGGTCGGCCTTGGTCAGCAGAACGGGGTCGCCGAACAGGCGAATGGGCACAACCGACACGCGAAACTCCACAACACCGACTCAAGGGGACCCTGTCAGTCTAATGGGCTTCGCGTTCTCGCTGGTGACGACGTACTGTGTTGACAGGCGTACCTACCGTCACTTCAGTCACACGCCGAACGGGAGAGCACCATGGCCACAGCAGCACGGGGGGCCACCTTCATCCTCATCAGTGCCTTACTGACACCCTTGATCGCGCCGATCGGAGCCGCGCAGGCCGCGCCCGAGCCGGTCAGCGAGCAGCCCGCACAAACCTGGAGCCAGCTCGTCCAGCAGGTCGCCGAGACCGCGCCGACCGCCAGCGCGGCCGCCGAGGCCGGGCCCGCCGAGCGCGCCACGCAGACGATGCGGTGCTTCCAGCTCAAGGAAGAGAACTACTGCCTCGGTCTCGGTTTCGTGGACGAGGTCCCGACCGATGACGAGATCGTCGCGGCCGCCACACCGGTCGAAGCGCTGCCCACGGACGCCGAATTCGGCGGCGGGACCGGCGCGTTGAGTACGACGGATTTCGTACACCAGCGGTCCGCGATGAACGAGGAAGACCGGCTCAACGCCGAACTGGCCGAGATGCGGACCGCGTGGGAGGGCCGCGAGAAGGCCAAGGCGATGCGGACGAACCAGGTCACGAGCGCGCGGCAACTGCCGGACAAGCTCGCGCTGATGGGTTCGTACGGGACGTCCCAGGAGCGCGGTTACTGGTGTGGCCCGGCCAGCTTCCAGTCGATCGACTGGGCCGACGACAAGCAGAAGGACAGCCAGGCGTCCTGGGCCAAGGACCTCGGCAGTACGACGTCCGGCACGGGGATCGCCGCGATGGTGCAGCAGACGAACTTGAAGACCAAGTGGGACAACCACGCCGGTACGTACATCGTGCAGAGCGTTGGTCACTGGGACACCAAGAAGTTCTTCGACATCCACCGCACGCACCTCGGCGACGGCACCGGCGCGCCGATCATCGAGCACACCCAGTTGCTGAAGCGGTACTTCCCCTACCTGGCCTACAACTACAGCGGGCACTACCAGGTCGGGCGCGGCTACAACGTCGACGAGGGCACGATCACCATCTTCGAGGTGTTCAACGAGAAGCGGTTCAACAGCCGGGGCAACGAGACTGCCGGATCGAAGCAGATCCCGGCCTCGGCGCTGTTCAACGCGACATTAGCCAACCAGTTCAAGAACATCGGGCTCTAACCGGATGCGGAGGGCCCCACTTGTAGTTGCCGCGGTGGTGGTGCTGGCCGCGTCCTGCTCGGCTCCAGCTTCGGATCAGACCGGGCCAACGCCGTCTTCGAGTCCGACCATCAGCTCGAAGCCGACCGGGCCGGCGCCGGCACCGCGGTGGACCAGGCTGCGGCGCGGGGCGGTGGACGGCGATCACGTGATCGGGATCGACGGGCCGTTCGTGGTGGTCCGCGCCAGCGATCCGGCCGGTACGACGTCGATCATCGACCGTGGCAGCAACAAGGTGGTGCTCCGGCACAAACCAGCGGCCGGGTTCATCGCCCAGTCGCCGGTCGTACTGGCCGGGCGATGGGCGCTGATCCAGGACATCCGCTCCGATGGACCCAATCCCGAAATCCGCGCCACGCGGTACAACCTGGATGCCGGCAGCAAGGAAGACCTCGGCAGCATCAAGGGTCTCCCCCACATCACCGAGCCCGAGATCGGCGCGAACGGCAGCACCTTCGCCTACACGACCACTGACGCCAAGGAGCTCTCGTGCCTGGTCGTGGCCGATATCGGCACGCTCGAGAATCACCTGGTCGGCTGTGTGAAGGCACCGGGTTATCTGGCCGATCCGATCGTCTCGACCGACTCGGTCACCTTTAGCGAGATCACTGCGCCCGGTACGGCGAAACGCTGCAAGCGCCTCCTGACGGCTGCACTGGCTGGTGGTTCCGCCAAGCCGATCGCGCCGGCCAAACCGTGTATCCAGTGGAGTGGCGCCAGCTTGCGCGGGACGGCCGTCTGGTCCGAGGTGCCTGCTGGTTCCAGCGACCAATACCAGAGCGAGGGGTACGTGCGTGTGAGCGCGGCTGCGCCTACCAGGAAGCTCGGCCAGATCATGACGGACACGATCGTCCCGTGCGGTAGCTGGATCTACTGGCAGGTCAGACGCGTCACTGATGGCGTCGAGCACTACGAGATCCACCGGTGGCGCGAAGGCTCTGACCCGCAGAGCGTATTCGTCAGCGAGCCTGAGACGGCACTGAGCGCCCCGACTTGCCAGAAGTCGCAGCTACTGGTTGAAAGCGCCAGTCTGGCCGCTGGTTCGAAGTACGCCGACGCGTTGGTGACCCCCGCCGACTAGACGGGTAGGCCGTGGTCCTTCAGTTGCTGGCGTAGGTCGGCCGCACCGGTGAACAGTTCGGCTTGTAGGCCAACAGCGCGGGCAGTGTCCACGTTGCGCTGGACGTCGTCGGTGTAGAAGGTGCGGGCCGCGTCCAGGTCGTACCGCTCCAGCAGGATCCGGTAGATCTTCTCGTCGGGCTTGACCGTTTCCTCGACCCCAGACACCACTGTGCCGTCGAACCCGCGCAACACCGGGAAGGCCTCCAGCGCCACCTGCCACTTCTCGGCGGAGAAGTTGGTCAGGGCGTACGTCGGGATGCCGGCCGCGCGTAGTTCCTCCAGTAGCTGCACGGTGTCCTCGATGACGCCGCGGACCATCTTGAGCCAGCCGGTGTCGTACGCGCTGATCCACTCGGCATGCTGCGGGTGGAGGGCCGAGAGCTCCTCGACCGCGTCGGCCCAGGCACGGCCGGCGTCCTGGCGCATATTCCACTCGGACGTCGCGATGTTCGTCAGGAAGTGCTCGCGCTGCTCCTGGTCCGGGATCAGCTCTTCGTAGAGGTAGTTCGGATTCCAGTCGAGTAGCACGCCGCCGATGTCGAAGACCACGGTGTCGATAGGCATGGCTCCAACCCTCTCATGCAGTTGTAGCCGCTAGATCGGCCTGGGCTGCTCGGGCGCGTAGTGCGGGCGCTAGCAGCATCTGCGCGACAAAGAGGCCTACACCGAGCACTGCGCATCCAGACCAGACAGTGGTGGCTCCAGCACCGTCTAGGACCCTGGTACCAACCAGAGGCCCGATGACGGCACCAAGGCCCCACGCCACGCCTCCGAGACCCATGTAGCTTCCACGCAGGTCTATCGGCGCAAGGTCCGCGAAGACGGCCCCGAACATCGTGGCGTACCCGATCTCCCCCACGGTCCATACGATCACCGACAGGCCGTACGTCCACCAGTTGTCCGCCAAGGCTCCTAGGCCGAACCCGAGGCCTACTAGCGCCATAGACGCCGCCAGAACGGTAGGACGGTCCTTCTCGGCCAGACGCCTCCCGACGAACGGCTGTACCAGCACGATCACTACGCCGTTCAACGCCAGCACAATGCCGTACGTCGAACTGGGCAGTCCGTCGGCAGCCATGGCCAGTGGCAACGTCGAGTACCCCTGGAAGTAGATCGCGGCGTAGACGACAGAGATGCCGACCATCACCAGTAGCGTCGCATCACGCGCAGCGACCGGCAGGAACGGCCGTCGTACCTGCTCGACCAGTACCGGCCGGGTCTCGGGCACGACCTTGTAGACGATCAGAGCCGCCACTAGCGACGTACCGGCGTTGATCCAGAACAGCAGGCTGTAGCCGACACTGGCGAGCACGCCCGCGCTTACGGTCGAGATCGAGAAGCCGAGGTTGATCGCCCAGAAGAGCAGGCCGAACGCCCGTACGCGCTCGCGCGGCCCGAGCAGGTCCGCCACCGTCGCCTGGACCGCCGGCCGGAACAGGTCTGCCATCAGGCCCACGCCGAACGCCGCGGCCCAGATCGACGCCATCGAGGCGGCCGAGCCGAGGGCGATCAAGGCGGCCGCGGTACCGACGAAGCCGGTCAGCATGGTCCGCCGACGGCCGATCCGGTCGGTGAGCCAGCCGCCGACGAACTGCGAGACGACCGAACCGGCTCCGACCGCCGCGGCAACAGCTCCGGCGGTTCCGGCCGACAGGTGGCGGTCCTGGGTCAGGTAGAGCACGAGGAATGGCTGAACGAACCCGCCGAGCCGGTTGACCAGCTGGCAGGCCCACAACGCCCAGAAGGCTTTCGGCAGGGCGGGGACATCGGTAGGCATGCGACTAAGCCTCCCGGCCAATCTCCCAGGCGTCGATCATTAGCTTGAGCGCTAATCGTCGTACACTGCCGTGGTGATCACGATCGCCCTCACCGCGGACGACCTCGCGCGGATCCGGTTCGCCTTCTCGCCGATCTGGGAGACGGTCACGAGCGTGCGGGCCTTGCGGACCAATGGGTTGAACAGCTTGCACGGGCCGTGGTTGAGCCGGGTCCGGCCGATTGTCGCCGGGCCGGACTATTCGTTGCTCAGGGCGCTCATTCCGGCGATCGGGTATATCCCGGACTTCATCACGCCGGCGCCGCCGCGTCGGTCGACCAGTTTCGAATCCGGGTTGGCTGCGATCGCCGCGACTCCGCATGAGCTGGTGGTGGCGGAGCTTCGGAAGTTGCGTGATGAGACGCCCGATCCGCTGCTGGATGAGCTGATCGCGGATCCGGCCCGGGCTCTCGAGCAGATCACCGACGCCTTGCACAGCTACTGGAAGCGCACACTCGAGCCGGACTGGGGCCGGATGCGCGCGCTGTTGCAAGACGATCTGACCTTTCGGCTGGAGGAGCTGGCCAGTGGTGGTGTGAACCGGCTGTTCCGCAACCTGCATCCGTCAGTCTCGTTCACCGGGGACCGGATCGAGGTCGACAAGCCGTTCTTCTGCGAAGGCGCTCCGCAGCCGGGTCAGGGGCTGCTGCTGGTGCCGTGCGTCTTCACCTGGCCGGTCCCCCTGCAGGTGACCGCGACACCGCACGTGCCGACCATCACCTATCCCCCACGCGGCCTCGGCCGGCTGTGGGAGAGCCGCCAGGACACGACCGGATCCCCATTGGCGGACCTCGTCGGCAAAACCCGGGCAGCGATCGTCGGCCACCTAGACCTACCGATGTCGACCACCCATCTCGCGCATCAACTAGGCCTCGCCGCGCCGACTTTGAGCATCCACCTAGGCATCCTCCGAGCCGCCGGCGTCGTCGACTCCCGCCGCGAAGGCCGCACCGTCCTCTACTTCCGCACCCCCCTAGGCAACGACCTCCTGCTAGCCGCCTGACCGACTGTCTTGTCGTTCATTCGTCGGAATCTGCCCTCTCAGCACCGCGGACCTGTACAAGTCCGCGGCGGGAGAGGGCAGATTCCGACGAATGAACGACAAAGGAGGCCGCCAGACCCGCGCGGAGGCGGCCAGGCCACTAAGCCTCGGAGGCGCGCTAGCCGAGGTGGGGTGGGTCGATTTGGATGCGGATTGAGCCGGGGACCTTTTTCGTGCTGCGCGCGGCCTGGGCCTCGTGCAACGACCGGGCGAACTCCAGGCCGACGCCGCGTGGCACTTTGAGCACCGCGCGCACGGTTTCGTCGTCGACCGGGACCGGGCCGAGCACCGTCACCGCTTGGCGCACGCGGCCGAGGAAGTCCTCCACCGCTTCGGCTGAGCCCGTCACCTCGGCAACCCGCGCGGCCGGTGGGAGTCGCGCCGTACGGCGGTCCTCCAGCTCGCGGTTCGCGTAGAACTCCGGGCTCCATCGCACCAGCGCCTGCATCGGGACCGTGCCGGCCTCACCGACGACCATCACCGAGCCGTCGGGCCGGACCAGCGCGGCCGCGTTGAACCAGCGCCGGACGGCCTCCTCAGTCGCCTTGAGCTCGGGCCGCGCCAGCATCAGCCAGGTGTCGAGCAACAACGCGGCGCTGTAACCACCAGTCGCGACCGGCTCGGACCCGGGCGTACACACGATCAACGCGGGCTTGTCCGCGACGGTGTCGAGCATGGCATCGCCTCCCGACGTACGGACCGTGGTGCCGGGAAAGGCCCGGCCCAGCTCCTCCGCCGTACGACGCGCGCCTACGACGGCCGCGCGCATCCGGTGGTCGCCGCACTCGGGACAGCGATGGTCCTCCGCTGGACGCCCGCACACGCCGCAGACGGCCGGCCCGGCAGACGCCGTACGACGCAACGCCCCGCCGCACGACGTACATCGTGATGGCGTGCGGCAGGTCTGGCAGACCAGGCTCGGGAGATACCCGGCGCGCGGAACTTGGACCAGCACCGGGCCCGTCTTCAAACCGTCGCGCGCCACCTCGAACGCCTGGTGCGGGAGGCGGGCGGCCCGCGCTGCGGCATCCCTCGCCAGGTCGGTGTCGGACTCACCCGTCACGTGCACGGAAGGCGCGGCCGCGCGGATCGTCGTACGGTCTGCGACGAGTTCGCGGACCCAGCCCGACTCCAGCAGGGCGGCCACCTCGGTCGACTGGGCGAATCCACCGAGCAGGGCGGCGCAAGCCTGCCGGTGGGAGCGCAGCAGCAGCACCTCGCGGGCATGCGGGTACGGCGCTCGGGGCTCGGCGTACGAATCGTCGCCGTCGTCCCAGATCGCGACCAGGCCCAGGTTGGTGACCGGGGCGAACGCGGCCGCGCGCGTCCCGATCACGACTCGCGTGTTGCCGCGAAGCGCCATCAGGAAGGCGCGGTAGCGAGCGGTCGGGCCGAGGTCGGCGGAGAGCGTGACGAATCCGTCCGGCCCGAGCACGTCCACGCAGGCATCGGCCAGACGGGCCAGGTCGCGGGCGTCCGGCGCGAGCAGCAGGGCACCACGACCGGCCGCGGCGGTGACGGAGGCAGCCTGGGCGAAGGCGCGCGGCCAGTCGGTGCCCGGGACTGCGGTCCAGGCCGCGCGCGGCGCCTCGTGGCGAGTGAGCGCGTCCAGGAAGGACTGGGCGTGCGGGTAGGCCGCCCACTCGGTCAGGTCCCCGACGGGCGCGACGGGTTGGTCGGGTTGCGGCGGCTCGCCTTCGACCTTGGCATGGCGGGGTGGCACGGCCAGGCGGGTGACGTCGGGGAAGACGCCGGCATAGCGGTCGGCGACGGCGCGGCAGAGGTCGGCGATCTCGGGCGAGAGCACCTGCTCGCCCGATACGACCTTGCGCAGGCGGGCCAGCTTGCCGAGGTGAGCCGACTCGTCCAGGCGGGCCAGCACAAACCCGCCCAGCTCCTTGCCGGCGAAGCGGACCTTCACCCGGGCGCCGGGCTGAGCGTTCTCGTCCTGGTCGGCCTGCACCAGGTAGTCGAAGGGCCGATCGAGATGCGGCAGCGAAACGTCCACCGCGACGCGCGCGATGGGCTGCTCGGTGGCCAGTCCGGCCGGCTCCTTGGTCTTCGAGCGGCGGACCGTCTGCCGTATCAGCATCAGCTGCTCGGGCTCTTGTCCTTGCTCGGTCACCAGCGAACTCTAAACGGCGGCATCGACAGGTCCGGGATCAGACACACAACAGCCCCGGCCGATGCACGGCCGGGGCTGTCGTTACGTGCTTTTGAGCTACTGCTTGATGGCGGCCTTGAGCGCCTCGACGCGGTCGGTGCGCTCCCAGGTGAAGGCATCGCCGGTGCGGCCGAAGTGGCCGTGCGCGGCGGTCTGGGTGTAGATCGGGCGCAGCAGGTCCAGGTCGCGGATGATCGCGGCCGGGCGCAGGTCGAACACGGCCAGCACGGCATCGGTGATCTGCTCGACCGGCACGGTCTCGGTGCCGAAAGTGTCGACGTAGAAACCGACCGGAGCGGCCTTGCCGATCGCATACGCGACCTGGCACTCGCAACGGCTGGCGAGACCGGCGGCGACAACGTTCTTCGCGACCCAGCGCATCGCGTAGGCGGCCGAACGGTCCACCTTCGACGGGTCCTTGCCGGAGAACGCGCCACCACCGTGGCGGGCCATGCCGCCGTACGTGTCGATGATGATCTTGCGGCCGGTCAGACCGGCGTCGCCCATCGGGCCACCGATCTCGAAGCGGCCGGTCGGGTTCACCAGCAGCCGGTAGTCGGTGGAGTCGATCTCGAACTGCTCGAGGATCGGGTCGACCACGTGCTTCTTGACGTCGGGCCCGAGCATCGACTCGAGGCTGATGTCGGCCGCGTGCTGGCTGGACACCACCACGGTGTCGATCCGCACGGCCTTGTCCCCGTCGTACTCCACGGTGACCTGGGTCTTGCCGTCGGGACGCAGGTACGCCATGGTGCCGTCCTTGCGGACCTCGGACAGCCGCTCCGACAACCGGTGCGCGATCGTGATCGGCAGCGGCATCAGCTCGGGCGTCTCGTCGCAGGCGTAGCCGAACATCAGGCCCTGGTCGCCGGCACCCTGCAGGTCCAGCTCATCGGCGGAGGCGCCGGTACGGGTCTCGTGCGCGGTGTCGACACCCTGCGCGATATCGGCCGACTGGCTGCCGATCGCGACCGAGACCCCACAAGAGGCGCCGTCGAAACCCTTGAGCGACGAGTCGTAACCGATCTCGAGGATCCGGTTCCGCACGATGCCCGGAATGTCGACGTACGCCGAGGTGGTGACCTCGCCCGCGACGACGACCAAGCCGGTGGTGACCAGCGTTTCAACCGCTACGCGGCTCTTGGGGTCCTCCGCCAGCAGGGCGTCGAGAATGGAGTCGCTGATCTGGTCAGCGATCTTGTCCGGGTGACCTTCCGTCACCGACTCGGACGTGAAAAGGCGCCGTGCCACGGTTCTCCCTCAGTTCCCTCGGATCGTATGCCCCCGCAGTATGCCAGCCCGGGGTCCCATATCCACGTCTGTGAGACGGCTGACCATTACTTAAGACTGCCATGCTCGTCTTTTGAACGGTGATCCGGTGGGCTGGCTAGACTTTCGCCCGTGTCCAGCAGCCCGGGATCAGCGTCCGCCTTCGTGCGGCTGGCCGTGCTGCTCTTCGCGACCGCGCTCGTGCTGGTGGGGAGTTATAGCGCCGAGCGGTTCCATCCTGACGCCGGCGCGCCGAGCGTGCCGACGTACACGATCCAGGTGGACGACCTCGCCATGGACGAGGGCGCGTCGACGCCGATCGGCTTGGATTTGCCGGATCTCTGCGGCGTGTTGCTCGGGATCTTGCTGTTCGTGATGTTGCTCCTGCGGCCGAAGAGCTGGGCTGTTTTCCATCGGACACCCCTGCCGCCTTGGTCGATCGAGAGCGACCGGACCGCCTTTGCCGCGGTCACACCTCTGCAACTGGGGATCTCCCGGACCTGAGCCGGCCAGCCGGTTCTCCGCGTCCTCAACCAGCAGGCCAGGCCTGTTGGTCCTTCTTGCATTGGCTACTTCTTGGCATTGGGAGATCCCTTATGAGTTTGAACACCCGGTTGTCCATTGGTATCGCGGCCGCCTTCGCGCTCGTCGTCGGCGTCCTCCTGGTCGTGAACGCGACCGACTCCCCCGGTCCCTCGCCTGCTTCCTCCAGTGGTGGCGTCGCTCCGGATCCTCGGCTGGTGCGGCCGGACAGTCATCGGCTCAGTACGGCGGCGGATGGCAAGGTCACGTTCGTGGAATTCCTCGACTTCGAGTGCGAGGCGTGTCGTGCGGCCTATCCGGCGGTGGAGAAGTTGCGGGAGCAGTACGACGGCAAGGTGACGTTCGTCGTGCGGTACTTCCCGATCGAGTCGCACTTCAACGCGGAACGCGCGGCGCGGGCGGTCGAGGCGGCTGCGCAGCAGGGGAAGTTCGAGGCGATGTACAAGAAGATGTACGAGTCGCAGGGCGAGTGGGGTGAGCAGCAGGTTGCCGCGGACGGGAAGTTCCGGGCGTTCGCCAAAGGGCTTGGGCTGGATCTCGCCGCGTTCGACAAGGCGTACGCCGATCCGGCCACGCTGGCGCGGGTCAAGAAGGACGCTGAGGACGGAATCGCCGTCGGCGTCCGCGGCACGCCGTCGTTCTTCCTGAACGGGCAGCAGATCCAGCCGCAGTCCTTCGAAGACCTCACCAGGCTGATCGATGCCGAACTCAACCGCTAACTCGGGCGCCGGCTCGGGTGTTAGCCGGGCGGTCGCTTGGTTGATGGTGGGCGGTGGAGCGCTTGGGCTTGCTGCCGCGTTGGTGTTGACGGTCGAGAAGTTCCTGCTGCTGAAGGATCCGTCACACCGGCCGTCTTGCAGCATCAACCCGGTGCTGTCTTGCGGATCGGTGATGAGCAAGCCCCAGGCCGAGGCGTTCGGGTTCCCGAATCCGCTGATCGGGATCGTCGGCTTCACCATCGTGCTCACCCTCGGGGTGGTCCTACTCGCCGGAGCCGCTCTGCCTCGGTGGGTGTGGGTTGGTTTGCAGGTGGGCGCTACGGCAGGTGTGGTGTTCGTGCACTGGTTGATCTTCCAGAGCTTGTACCGCATCGGGGCGTTGTGCCCGTACTGCATGGTCGTCTGGCTCGTCACCATCCCCCTCTTCTGGTACTTGGTCCCCCACCGCCTTTCCCTACGGCTCGCCCGTTTCCACAGCGTCGTCCTGACGGTATGGGGATTGGCCGTCGTCGGGATGATCCTTCAGCGATTCTGGTCGTATTGGGTGACCTTGGTTTGAGGTGGCACCCGTCCCCCTGACGTCTTGCGAATTGTCAGGGGGACGGGTGAAGTCTGACCGGCTTTGGTGGTGGCCCGGACGCTGCCGCGTCAAGTGGTGCCGCGCGTGGAGTTGTGCCGCGTGGGTGCGACCGCCAGGTCCACACGGTGCACGGCACCACGCGACACGGCAGCGCCGGGCAACCACCACACCCGGTCAGAACCCACCAAAGACTGGATGCCAGCGAACCCGACTACGCGTGCGGCCCCACCGACACCACGTCGAAGGTGACGGTGGGAGTCGCGCCCAGGATTTCGCCTATGCGTTCGGCTTCCGCTTCGACCAATCGACGTACCCGGGCAGTGCTGGAGCCGAGGAGTTCGACCGTGAGGTCCACGCGGCGGCCGGAGCGGCGTTGGTGCCAGACGCCCGCGACCACGCCGTCGACCAGCACGACCGGGTAGTTCCCCGCCTGCCCACCCGCCAACGCTCGCTCCGACGCCTTCCCCGGGAAGAGGAGATCCCGGGGCTGACCACCAACCACGTACGCGTCGAAGTACGGCAGCAACCGCAACCCGGAACCCCCGGAAGCCTCGGCGGAGGAGAACGCGGCGTCGTCCGCGCAGACCCACGCCTCGCGCCCCTCGACGTACACCTGCACAAGATCGGACGACGCGAACGCCTTCGCAGCCCACGTCTCCGGCGCACTCAGCCAGCGCGCGAAATTCGCCGAGGTGGCCGGCCCGTACCCGTACAAGTACCGGCGCACCAACTCGGCAACCGCCTCGTCGGTTGGCATCGGCTTGAACCCTGGCAACCACCGCTGCGGATTCGTGTACGCCGCCTTCCGTCCCTTGTTCGGCGCATAGCAAAGCACCCCGGCATTGGCCGCCTCGGTGATCGCCTGTTGCCAGCGCGGCCAGAAGCCCTGGAACGCCGGCATCACCAAATCCCCAGCCCACTTCCCCACGCGAGCCACAACCGCAACCGTCAACTCCTCAACCGTCAGCTCGTCATCCGCGAGTGCGTCCGCCAACGCCGCGATCACCTGCTCCGTCTGCGCTGCCGTCATCCGGACGTCCGTCGCGAACAACGCCGCCCTGGTCGGCAGGGCCTGGAGGGCGCCGGTCCACATCGGCAGGTCGTCGGTTGGCAGGAGGTGCACCGTTCCGCGAGGGCCGAACGTTTTCACGAGGGAGCGCTCGGTCCACAGAGCACTCTGTACGTCGTACCGGGTGATGCCATCGCAGCGGACGGCGATCGAGAGTTCGGCGGCGGTGAGGATCTGCGCGTGTGCGCCGGACATCGCCCGGACCACGGCCGGTAGGTCCTGACCACCAGGGAAATGGCGCTGCAGCCGACGAGCGGAGACCTGGTCCCAGGTGAGCTTCATACCAATAATCAACCAGCAGTACCGGTCAGGAACTGGCCACTACTCCCAAAAACTACTGCCAGCGGGCGTCGACGAGATTCCAGATGACGCCGGCGAGGGCGTCTTTGCTGCCGGAGGGGACTGGCAGGGCGCCGCCGTCGCGGTCGAGGATGACGGCCTCGTTCATGTCGCTGCCGAAGACCTTGCCGCCGGACACGTCGTTCACCACGAGCAGGTCGCAGCCCTTGCGCTCGAGCTTGGCGCGGGCCAGGTCGATCACGCTGTGCTCGGCATCACCGGTCTCGGCCGCGAACCCGACGATGACCTGGTCGGTACGTGCGCGGTCGTGCGAGATGGTGGCGAGGATGTCCGGGTTCTGCACGAGGTTGACCGCGGGCACCGAACCGTCGGCGGTCTTCTTGATCTTGTGCTCGGCCACATCGGAAGGGCGGAAGTCGGCCGGGGCCGCGGCCATCACGACGGCGTCCGCATCCGCGGCACGCGCGGTGATCTCGTCGAACAGGTCGCGCGTCGATGTCACCGGTACGACGTGCACGCCGGCGGGGTCGGGCAACTCGGAATTCGCCGCGACCAACGTGACTTTGGCGCCACGGGCTGCCGCGATGCGGGCCAGTGCATAGCCCTGCTTGCCGGACGACGAGTTGCCGAGATAGCGGACCGGGTCGAGGTGTTCGCGAGTGCCACCGGCGCTGACCAGCACGTGCCGCCCGGTCAGGTCGGCGATCTTGTGGCCGGCGGCGCGAGCGGCTTCGTCGGCGAGCATCAGCTGGCTGATCGCGAAGATCTCGGCGGGCTCGGGCAACCGGCCGCGGCCGGTGTCCGAACCGGTGAGGCGGCCGACGGCCGGGTCGAGCACGGTGATACCGCGCTCACGCAGGGTCGCGACGTTCGCCTGGGTGGCCGGGTGCTCCCACATCTCGGTGTGCATCGCGGCCGCGAAGAGAATCGGGCAACGCGCGGTGAGCAGGGTGTTGGTGAGCAGGTCGTCGGCCAGACCGTGCGCGGCCTTGGCGATCAGGTTCGCCGTGGCGGGCGCGACGACGACCAGCTCGGCGGCCTTGCCGATCCGGACGTGCGGGACCTCGTGCACGTCGTCGAACGGGTCGGGCGTGACCGGCTGACCCGAGAGCGCGGCCCAGGTGGAGGCGCCGACGAACTCCAGGGCGGCAGCGGTCGGCACGACCCGGACCTGGTGGCCCGACTCGGTGAGACGGCGTAGCAGGTCACAGAC
This sequence comes from Kribbella sp. NBC_01245, assembly GCF_036226525.1. NCBI lineage: Bacteria > Bacillati > Actinomycetota > Actinomycetes > Propionibacteriales > Kribbellaceae > Kribbella > Kribbella sp. NBC_01245. The sequence continues at coordinate 433,225 of NZ_CP108487.1, read as the reverse complement.
CTTGTACGCCGCGATTCCGCCGCCGACACCCAGTACGACCGACGGGCGCGCCTTAGCGGTGCCGTCGGTCGTCGAGGTGGTCATCAGGAGGTGGAGGTACTACTCGGCGGACTTCTCCGCGGCGGCGGCCTCGGCCTCAGGGTCGATGTCGGTGCAGGTCAGCACGCCCTCGTTGATCTCGCGCATGGCGATCGAGAGCGGCTTCTCCTGGACGTGGGTCTCGACGAGCGGACCGACGTACTCGAGCAGACCCTCACCGAGCTGCGAGTAGTAGGCGTTGATCTGCCGCGCACGCTTGGCCGAGTACAGCACGAGCTTGTACTTGGAGTCGGTGTGGGTGAGCAGGTCGTCGATCGGCGGGGAGGTGATGCCGATGGCGACGGGCTGGGTGCCTGACAAGGTTCAGCTCTTTCCAGAGATGGAGGGTGATCGGATCAACTTTACCAAGTGATCGGCAGCTTCCCGCACCGAGGCGTTGACGATCGTGGCGTCGAACTCTTTTTCGGCGGCCAGCTCCAGAGTAGCCGTTTCCAGCCGGCGCTCCCGCTCCTCGGCCGTTTCGGTGCCCCGGCCGACCAGCCGGCGGACCAGTTCGTCCCAGCTGGGCGGTGCCAGGAAGACGAAAAGCGCCTCCGGCATCCGCTCGCGGACCTGCCGCGCGCCCTGCAGATCGATCTCCAGCAGCGCCGGACGGCCCTCGGCCAGCTTCTCGAGCACGGGCTGCTTGGGCGTGCCGTACCGGGCGGCCTTGTGGACGACGGCCCACTCCAGCAGCTCGTCCTCGGCCTCCATCCGGTCGAACTCCTCATCGGAGACGAACAGGTAGTGCACACCGTGGATCTCGCCCGGCCGGGCCTTGCGGGTGGTGGCCGAGACCGAGATCCAGACCTCCGGATAACGCGCGCGGATATCCGCCGCGACCGTGCCCTTGCCGACCGCGGTCGGGCCGGCCAGCACGGTCAGACGCGCGCCACCGTGGCCCGTCTTGTCCGTGGGCGGTGCGTCCGGCGTACCCACCGTGACCTCCATCGACTGAATGCTCACTCTGCTCTTTCGCTCACTCGGCGAATTCGCGCTCGAGGGCGGCGATCTGGTTGGTGCCGAGGCCCCGGACCCGCCGGGATTCGGAGATACCCGCCCGCTCCATGATCTGCTGCGCCCGGACCTTGCCGACACCGGGGATGCACTGCAGCAGCGCGCTGACCCGCATCTTGCCGATCACGTCGTTCGTCTGGCCCTCGTGCAGCACGTCGCGCGGGGAGGCCCCCGAGTGACGAATGCGGTTCTTGATCTCTGCTCGCTCTCGCCGCGCGGCTGCGGCCTTCTCCAGGTTTGCTGTCCGCTGCTCCGGACTCAACGAAGGAAGTGGCACCGTTTCACCTTGTCCCGTTTTGTGGCTTCAGCAGGTGAACCTAGCCAACGAGTCCGGGCAGCGGCAAACACCAGGGCTAATTCAGGTTCGGCACGTCGACCTTGCAGGCGTCTTTGGCGTGCGTCGCGATGGCCTTGTACGCCTTCGTGACGCCGGCGGTCTGCTGGCTCAGCCGGGCCATTTCGACCCGATTACCGTTCGCCGCCTTGGCCTTCTCGGCGAAGGCGATCACCTTCTGCCAGTCGTCTTTCACCTCGGCCGGAGCGGTCGCCCCGATCTTCTTGGCGTCGTCCACAATCGTTCCGTAGTCGGCCGCATTCGTCGGGTCAACCTCCGAGGCCGCCGCCGCGAAACCCGCCAGATCCACGCAGTAGGCCTGTTCCTCGGTACAAGCGGTCAGACCAGCAACCGATGCCACTACCGCCGCGGTCGCGAAAACCTTGCGCATCCTCACCCAATCCATTCGATTCACTGTGAACCCGCAAACCTACCGACCCGGTCCAACTACCCATCGGTACGACGCCCGTACCCCACGTACTCATGAGACCACCCGGCCGCCGAATACCGGCGACCGGGTGGTGAGGTCCTGAAAGGCGATCAGGCGCCCTTGATCTCGACCTTGCACTCGTCCTTGGCGTACTTGGAGATGGCCTCGCTCGCGGGCGCGACCTTCGCGCTCTCACCGGCCAGCGCGGCGGTCTTGGCCGGGTCGCCCTTGGCGGCCTGGAACTTCTCCATGAACTCGATCAGGACGGTCCAGTGGGCCTTCTGCTCAGCCGGCGCCTTGTCAGCGACCTTCTTGGCCTTCTCGATCACGGGACCGAAGTCGCCGTTCTGAGGCATCGAGGCCGCGCCGGAGTTGTCCTTCAGCGCGCTGCAGTAGCCGCTGGAGCCCGAGCAGGCGGTGAGGGCGCCGAGGCTGATGGTCATTACCGCAGCGAGGGCCGCAACCTTACGCATCTGGTCCTACTTTCGTACCTGTGGGGGATCCCGAGTGGTCCCCGTCGACATGAACCTTGACGGATTCGCGGGGTCATCCGACCCAAGTCCCCGAGGTGATCTAGAACGCTTGCCCAGGATGGAACGAGACCGTTACCTACCGCGTCAGCCCAGCGCTTTCGCCAGGGCGCCCTGGCATTTGGCCAGCAAGAGCTTGTCCCCGAGCTCCGACGCGATCGCGAGGGCCTCCCGGATCGGCGCAAGGCCGTCCGCGCGATCGCCGTACTCGGCCACGACACTGCCGAGATCGGCGAGTCCATCGGCCACTCCGGCCCGATGGTCGATCAGCCCCTGAAGGTGGATGGCGGTGATCAGCGCGGATACGCCGTCGGCGATCTTGCCCAGTTCGACCGACAGCAGCCCGATGTTGTGCTCCGCGATGGCGAGTCCGCGAACGTTGCCGAGCCGCTCGTTCAGCTCCCGGCTCTGCCAGACCAGGTCCAGGCCCAACTCCCGCTCGCCGCTCATCCAGTGGTGCATGCCGAGCGTCAGCAGCAGGCCCGCCTCCCCCGCGGCCAGGCCGAGCTCGCGATGCAGGGCCAGGCTCCGCTCGAGCGGTGCCAGGGCGAGTTCGCGCCGTCCGATCAGGGACAGCTGACGCCCGAGGTTGCCGACCGCCATCGCTTCACCGACGCGATCACCCGCGGTCCGGAACAACTCGACGGCCTGGTCGAAGCTCTCGATGGATTCGTCCTGCAGCCCGAGCTGCGCCTCGGTGATACCGCGATCCCCCACCAGCATCGCCCGGGTGACCGAGTCGCCGGTCAGCCTGAGCGCCGTCTCGATCAGCTGGCGCCAAGTGGAGATCGGGCCGTGGGAGATGAAGTACGGCACCAGGCCGAGGACCAGCCCGGGCACCAGTTCCGCGGCCGCTTCGCCCTGCTGGGCGGCCTGGTTGATCGCGCTGACCAGGTTCGGCTGCTCGGCGTCCAGCCAGGCGAACGCTTCGGCCGCGTCAGCGAACCCGATCGGCGGACTCGACCAGGCGTCGTCGGCCCAGCCGAGCACCTTGCTGCTCGGCGCGTAGAGCCGGGTCGACTCCAGCGCCGCCCGGCGGTAGAGCTCGATCACGCGAGTCAGTACGGCGTCACGCTCGTCGGTGGCGAGCGTGATGCTCGCCTGCTCGCGCGCGTACACCTGCAGCAGGTCGTGCAAGTGGTACCGCTCGGGCGCGGCCGATTGCAGGATGTGCAGGTCGACCAGCTCCTCGAGCACTGCCTCGGCGGCGCTCAACGGCCGGTCCAGGATCGCGGCGCCGACCGCCAGGCCGATCGTTTCGAGGTCCACCACGCCGAGCCGGGCGAAATCCGCCGGCTCATCGATCGAGACGGCGAAGGCGGCCCGCAACTCGGCAAATCCCGAGGCAGAGGCCGCAGCAAAGCCCGCAGCATCGCCGGCCGCGAGTTCGTCCAATCGGGCCTGTTCGTCCGCGAGCCGATCCGCCAGATCGCGCACGCGCCACGACGGATGAGCCGCCAACCGCGCGGCGGCCAGACCGATCGCCAACGGCAGCCGCCCGCACTGCTCGACCAGCCGCTCCACCTCGGCGGGCTCGGCGTCCACCCGGCCACTCCCGAGCACCGAGCGGAGCACCGCGAGAGCGGCAACCGGTTCGAGCAGCCCGAGTTCGAGGTGTTCCGCACCGGCCAGACTGATCAGCTTGCGACGACTCGTCGTGATGACCGCACAACCGGCATCGGCCGGGATCAGGTGCTCGACCTGGGCCGAGTCGGCCGCGTTGTCGAGCAGCAGCAGTACGCGCCGCCCGGCGAGCTTCGACCGCACCAGCGCGGACGCCTCCGCGACCTCACTCGGTACGGCCTTCGCCTGGACGCCGACGGCTCCGAGCAACCGCGTCAACGCCTGCAGCTCGGTCAGCGCCGGCCGAGCGCTGAACCCGTTGAGCTCCAGATAGATCTGCCCGTCCGGATACGCGTCGGCCAGCCGATGCGCGGCGTACACGGCAAGTGAGGTCTTCCCGGTCCCAGCCATTCCCTCGATCGACAGGATCGGCGCGGCACCCCGCCTCCCCGCGGCCCGCAACCGGTCGACGACCTCATCAACCTGGCTGTCCCGGCCCGCGAAATGCCGCAACACCGGCGGCAGGCGACCGCGCGTACCCGGCCAACCCGCATCCGCGGGCCGAGCCGACCGTTCGAACTCGTCGCGGGCCTCGTCGGCAAGCCCGAGGGCGTCAACGAGCTGTTCGATCGTCCCCTGGTGCGGCGCTCGCCGCGTGCCACGTTCCAGCGCACCGATCGCCTCCACACTCAGCCCGGACCGCGCGGCCAGCATCTCCTGGGTGATGCCGACCGCCCGCCGATGCCGCCGCAGCAGCTGCCCGAACGTCACCCATCCGCCTCGATCTGCTCGAGCGCGGCATCCAGAGCAGCTCCGAACCGTCGGGCCCGGCCGGGATCTCTCAGCTCCTCTGCGAGCTCTATGGCTTCGGAGAACACCGGTACGGCGAGGTCGGGGGCACCGCTTTCGACGTGACAGGCGGCGAGATCCCCCAGCAACTCCATCAGCCCGGACAGGTGACCGATCGAGCGATACAACCCGGCGGCCTCCAGCAAGTGGTCGACCGCCTCGGCATAGCGCGTCTGCTGCCGACGCATCTCGCCGAGGATGTGCAACGACATGGCGATGTCCCAGGCCTCACCCGCAGCGCGGAAGTACGCCAAGGCGGCCTCCGTCGTCTCCAGCCCGCGCGCGTGATCGCCACGCATCCAGAACAGATTCCCCAACGTACGCAGGGATTTCGCCGCCTGGTTCTCGTTCCCGAGTTCACGGTTGATCGCCAGCGCTCGTTCGATCGGTTCGACCGCCTCGTCGAGTCGTCCGAGGCGGTTCAGCATTTGCCCGAGGTTGCCGGTCGCCGCCACCTCGCCCTGCGCGTCGCCACCCCGCCGGAACAACTCAGCGCTGTCGCGGAAGCTCTGCACGGGTTCGTCCCGCAGCCCGGCGATCGCCTCGGACATGCCCCGGTGCATCACCAGCATCCCGCGGACCCGATCGTCGAGGTCCAGTGCGAGCGCATCGCTCAACAAGTCACACCAGTCGACGGCGTTGTTCCGGGCCATCAGGTAGCCGACCAGGCTCAGCACCACCCCGGGCACGAGTTCGGCGGTCTCCCCGCCGGCCTGCGTCGCCTGCCGTACGACGGCCCGCAGCGTCGGCAGCTCACGATCCAGCCATTCGAAAGCGGCCGCCGGATCGTCGAACCCACGCGGAGCCTCGAGCCAGCCGGCGTCGATCCAGGAGAGCAGCGCGCTGGACGGCTCGGACAACTCGATTGTCGCCAGGCCGATTCGCCGATAGCCGCACAGCACGCGTTCGAGAATGGCGGTGCGCTCGGCGGCGGACAATCGGTTTTCGGCGAGCGTCCGGGCGTACACCTGAACGAGGTCGTGCAACTGGTAACGCTCCGGCGAGGTGGACCGCAGCAAATGCAGGTCGACCAGAGCTTCGAGCACCGCCTCGGCCTGCTGCGGCGGGCGACCGAGGATCGCCGCGCCGACCGGCAGGCTGAGGTCCTGCGCGGCAATCACGCCGAGGGCCGGAAACGCGAGCCGGGCGTCGTCGTCCAGACTCGCGCCGGCGATCGGCGAGCCGATGGAGACCGCGCCTGCAAGCTTCGATCGGCCGCAGCTTCAAGCCGGTCGAGGCGCTCGAGGCGCGCACCCTCATCGTCCAGTTCGGTGACGAGGTCAGCGATCCGCCAGTCCGGCCGCGCCCGCAATCGTGCCGCAGCCAGCCCGAGCGCGAGCGGCAACCGGCCGCACAGCTCGATCAGCGCATCCGCCGGACCTGGCTCGGCCGTAAGGCGTTTCCGGCCCAGGATCGAGCCGAGATAGTCCCGGCACTCCCCCGGCTCCAGCACGTCGAGTTCGAGGTGGCGTGCGGCGGCGAGGCCGATCATCTTGCGCCGGCTCGTGACCAGTACCGCGCAACCCGCCCCGGCCGGGATCAACGCGTCGATCTGGGCCGCATCGGCGGCGTTATCCAGCACCAGCAGCACTCGGCGCCCGGCAACCCGTGAGCGGAACAACGCACCCGCCTCGGCCGGCTCCGCGGGAACAACCCACTCCCCCACGGCGCGCAGGAGTGCGCCGAGCGCGTCCAGCGGCGACAGCGTGGTCATCGCGTTGAACCCGTTCAGGTCCAGATACAACTGACCGTCGGGATACCGCTCGGCCAGCAGACGACCGAGCTGTACGGCGAGCGCGGTCTTCCCCACCCCCGCCATTCCCTCGATCGCGAGGATCGACGGCGCTCCCGGCGGCCCACCATCGGCGAACCACGCCAGCGCCGTCCGCACCTGCTCGCCCCGCCCAGTGAAGTCCGCGACCGCCGTCGGCAACTGGGCCGGCACAACCCAGCCGGTCGGCTCCTCCTCGACCGGTAGCGGACCAGGCCGGGCGGCTTGTTCGAGCTGGACGCGTTCCGACTCGTCCAACTCGAGCGCGGACACGATCTGCTCGACGGTCTCCCGATAGGGCATGCGCCGCGTACCACGCTCCAGCGCCCCGATCGCTTCCACGCTCAGCCCGGACCGCTCCGCCAGGGCCTGCTGAGTCAGGGACCTGCCCCGGCGGCGACGCCGGAGCAGATCACCAAAGGAGTCGGTCATGACCGATTAGTACCCCAGCACCGGTCCGAGGGTGTCGTTGGCTCTGGTGGTGGCGTCGCGGAGGGCCTGGACCGAGGGGCCTTCGGCCAGGATCTCGCGGGACATGTTGGGTACGACGTTGTGCAGCGCGGAGCCGAAGATCTTGGCGAGGCTTTCCGCGGTGGCGCCTTGGGCTCCGAGGCCGGGTGCGAGCAGTGGGCCGCGGATGTCCAGGTCCTCGTCGGTCGAGCCGATCGTGGCACCGACGACCGCGCCGAAGGAGCCGAGATCCTCGACGCCCTCGTTGAGACCGCGCAGGCCGTCGAGCACGGACCCGGCGACGGTCGGACCTCCCGCCGTACGGGCTGATTGCAGGGCAGGGGCTTCCGGGTTCGAGGTGAGGGCCAGGACGAAGACGCCAGCCCCGGCGACGTGCGCCTCCTCGAAGGCGGGCTGCAACGAGCCGAAGCCGAGGTACGGGCTGACGGTCAAGGCGTCGCAGGCCATCGGCGCGTCCTTGGCGAGGTACGCCGAGGCGTAACCGGCCATGGTCGAACCGATATCGCCACGCTTCGCGTCCAGCAGGACCAGCGCACCGGCCGCGCGGGCCGCCGGGATGGCGCGCTCGAGTACGGCGACGCCGGCCGAGCCGAATCGCTCGAAGAACGCGGACTGCGGTTTGAAGATCGCCACCTGCTCGGCGAGAGCCTCGATGACGGTGAAGGTGAACTTCTCCAGGCCGCTCGGGTCATCGGGCAGACCCCAGGCCTGCAGCAGGTGGGCGTGCGGGTCGATACCGACACAGAGCGGACCGCGCGCGGCCATGGCGGCGCGCAGACGGGTGCCGAAGGGAACGATCATCTGGTCTCCAAGATATTGGTCCGCAGGGCCCGGTTCGTCTGCCGGATGAGGCCGGGACCGCGGTAAATAAGGCCGGTGTAGATCTGCACCAGACTCGCGCCGGCGTCGATCATCCGCGACGCGTCGTCCGGATCGAGGATGCCGCCGACGCCGATGATCGGTAGCTGCCCGCCGGTGGCCTGGTGGATGTGCGCGACGGTACGGCGGGCGCGGCCGGTCAGCGGGCGGCCGGACAGTCCGCCCGCCTCGGCGCCGAGCGCGACGTCGTCGGGTTTGAGCCCGTCGCGGCTCAAGGTGGTGTTGGTGGCGATGATGCCGGCGATCTTCGTCTCGGTGCAGACGTCGAGCAGTTCGTCGATCGCCTCGAGGGTGAGATCGGGCGCGATCTTCACCAGAATCGGCTTCGGATCAGCGCCATTGCCCAAGGCAAGCGCTTCGTTGCGCAGGGCAACCAGCAACTCGCGAAGCTGACCGGCGTCTTGCAGGGAACGCAATCCCGGCGTGTTGGGCGAACTCACGTTCACCGCGAAGTAGTTGCCATAGGCATACAAGCGGCGCAGCGAGGTGACGTAGTCCCCGACTGCATCTGCTAATGGCGTGACCTTCGACTTACCGATGCTCACGCCGAGCGGATATCCCAGGTCGCCATAAGACTTCAACCGCGCTGCAAGAGCCTCGGAACCCTCGTTGTTGAAGCCCATTCGGTTGATGATGCCCTCGCTGTCCACGAGGCGGAACAATCGCGGCCTGGGATTACCCGGCTGCGGCTCGGCCGTCACCGTGCCGACCTCGACGAACCCGAAACCAAGGGCTCGCCAGGCCGGCAGCGCGATGCCGTTCTTGTCCATTCCCGCCGCCAGTCCGACCGGCGACGGGAAGCGGATGCCGAAGACCGTTGTCGCCAGCGCGGGCGATGTACGTCCCAAGAGCCGCTGGGGAACAGCATTGAGCAAACGCAGACCACGCAAGGTTTGCTCGTGGGCGACCTCGGCATCGCCGCGGCCCAGCCGGTAGAGCACCGGCCGGACCAGGCGGCGATAGAGGCTCACTGCTCGGTTCCGCGGATCCGGGCGGCCCAGTCCTGCAGGGATCTGACGCCGATATCGCCGGCGCGCTGCGCTTCGATGCCCTGTACGGCGGCCGCGAGGCCCTGGACGGTGGTGATGCACGGGATGTTCCGCGCGACGGCCGCACTCCGGATCTCGTACCCGTCGATCCGCGGCGAACCGCCTTGGGTGATGCCGATCGGGGTGTTGACGATCAGGTCGACCTCACCCTCGTGCACGACCTGGACGATCGTCGGCTCACCGTTCGGGCCGGGGCCCTCGCTGTTCTTCCGGACCACCTTGGCCTCGACGCCGTTGCGCCGCAGCACGTCGGCCGTGCCTTCGGTCGCGAGGATCTCGAACCCGAGGTCGGCGAGGCGCTTGACCGGGAAGATCATGTGCCGCTTGTCCCGGTTCGCGACGGACACGAACACCTTCCCGTACGACGGCAGCGGTCCCGAGGCGCCTGCCTGCGACTTGGCGAACGCCGTACCGAACGTGTCGTCGATGCCCATCACCTCACCGGTGGACCGCATCTCCGGCCCGAGCACGGTGTCGACCGAGGCGCCTTCGACGGTACGGAACCGGTTGAACGGCATCACCGCCTCCTTCACCGCGATCGGCGTGTTCGGCGGCAGTGTGCCCCCGTCACCGACGGCCGGCAGCATGCCCTCGGCCCGCAGCTCGGCCACGGTCGCGCCGAGCATCACCCGGGCGGCCGCCTTCGCCAGCGGCGTGGCCGTCGCCTTGGAGACGAACGGCACGGTCCGCGAGGCGCGCGGATTGGCCTCCAGCACGTAGAGCACGTCACCCGCGAGCGCGTACTGCACGTTCAGCAGCCCGCGCACGCCGACACCACGCGCGATGGCCTCGGTGGAGGCGCGGATCTTCTCGATATCGGCCCGGCCGAGCGTGATCGGCGGCAGCGCGCAGGACGAGTCGCCCGAGTGCACCCCGGCCTCCTCGATGTGCTCCATCACGCCACCGAGGAACAGCTCCTCGCCGTCGAACAGGCCGTCCACGTCGATCTCGACCGCGTCGTCCAGGAACCGGTCGATCAGCACCGGGTGCTCCCAGCTCGCGACCTCCTCGCCACCGCTCAACCGCACCAGGGCGGCACTGAGCTCGGCCTCGCTGTAGACGATCTCCATCCCGCGACCGCCCAGCACGTACGACGGCCGGACCAGCACCGGGAAGCCGATCTCCGCCGCGATGGCCTGGGCCTCGCCGAACGACATCGCCGTACCGTGCTTCGGCGCGGGCAATCCGGCGTCCGCGAGCACCTTGCCGAAGGCGCCGCGCTCTTCCGCGAGGTGGATGGCCTCCGGCGACGTACCGACGATCGGCACACCCGCGTCCGCGAGGCGCTGGGCCAGGCCGAGCGGGGTCTGACCACCGAGCTGCACGATTACGCCCGCGATCGGGCCGGCCTGCATCTCGGCGTACACGATCTCGAGCACGTCCTCGGCGGTGAGCGGCTCGAAGTACAGCCGGTCCGAGGTGTCGTAGTCGGTCGAGACCGTCTCCGGGTTGCAGTTGACCATGATCGTGCAATAGCCGGCGTCGCGCAGCGCCATCGACGCGTGCACGCAGGAGTAGTCGAACTCGATGCCCTGGCCGATCCGGTTCGGGCCCGAGCCCAGGATCAGCACGGCGGGCTCGGAGCGCGGTGCCACCTCGGTCTCCTCGTCGTACGACGAGTAGTGGTACGGCGTGCTGGCCGCGAACTCGGCCGCGCAGGTGTCGACCGTCTTGTAGACCGGGCGAATCCCGAGGGCCTGGCGGACGCCGCGCACAACGTCCTCCTCGAGGCCGCGGATCTCCGCCAGCTGCAGGTCGGAGAACCCGTGCCGCTTGGCCAGCCGGATCACCTCGGGCGTCATTCGGGTGCCCTTGGCAACGGTCAGCGCGGTCTCGTGGATCAGGAACAGCTGGTCGATGAACCACGGGTCGATCTTGGTTGCCTCGAACAACTGCTCGGCCGAGGCGCCCGCGCGAATCGCGTCCATCACCTTGCGCAGGCGACCGTCGCGCGGCGTGCGGATCTCCTCCAGCAAGGGCTCCACCGACGTTGCTGCGGGCAACAACCAGGAGAACCGGGCTTCCGGCTTCTCCAACGAGCGAAGGGCTTTCTGCAACGCCTCGGTGAAGTTCCGGCCGATGGCCATCGCCTCGCCGACGCTCTTCATGTGCGTGGTCAGGGTGTTGTCGGCCGCCGGGAACTTCTCAAAGGCGAACCGCGGCACCTTGACGACGACGTAGTCCAGCGTCGGCTCGAAGCTCGCCGGCGTCTGCTGGGTGATGTCGTTCGGGATCTCGTCCAGGGTGTAACCGATCGCCACCTTGGCCGCGATCTTCGCGATCGGGAAGCCGGTCGCCTTCGACGCCAGCGCGGACGAACGCGAGACCCGCGGGTTCATCTCGATCACGATCAGCCGGCCATCCACCGGGTTGACCGCGAACTGGATGTTGCAGCCGCCGGTGTCGACCCCGACCGAGCGGATGATCCCGATCGAGAGATCCCGCATCGTCTGGTACTCGCGGTCGGTCAGCGTCATCGCCGGCGCGACCGTGATCGAGTCGCCGGTGTGCACGCCCATCGGGTCGAGGTTCTCGATCGAGCAGATGATCACGACGTTGTCGGCCTTGTCGCGCATCACCTCCAGCTCGTACTCCTTCCAGCCCACGATGGATTCCTCGATCAGGACCTCCGTGGTCGGGCTGGCGGCCAGACCCGCACCCGCGATGCGGCGCAGATCCGACTCGTCGTACGCCATGCCGGAACCGACGCCACCCATGGTGAACGAAGGCCGGACGACCAGCGGGTAGCCCAGCTCGTCCGCGGCCGCGAGCACGTCGGCCAGCGTGTGGCAGACGACCGAGCGTGCGACCTCGGCGCCGAGCTCCTCGACGATGGCCTTGAACGACTCGCGGTTCTCGCCGCGCTGGATCGCGTCGACGGAGGCGCCGATCAGCTCCACGCCGTACTTGGCGAGCACGCCGTTCTCGTGCAGGGCGATCGCGGCGTTCAGCGCGGTCTGGCCGCCGAGGGTGGCGAGCAGCGCGTTCGGGCGCTCCTTCTCGATCACCTTCTCGACGAACTCCGGCGTGATCGGCTCGACGTACGTCGCGTCGGCGAACTCCGGGTCGGTCATGATCGTGGCCGGGTTGGAGTTCACCAGGACGACCCGGAAGCCCTCCTCCTTGAGCACCCGGCAGGCCTGCGTGCCGGAATAGTCGAACTCACAGGCCTGGCCGATCACGATCGGGCCGGAGCCGATCACCAGCACCGAGTCGATATCAGTACGACGAGGCATCAGCTCTCACCCATCAGGTCTACGAAGCGATCGAACAAGTACGCCGAGTCGTGCGGGCCGGCCGCCGCCTCGGGGTGGTACTGGACCGAGAAGCCCTTCAGCTTCCCGTCCTTGGTGAGCTTCAAGCCCTCGACCACGTTGTCGTTGAGCGAGACGTGGCTGACCTCGGCCAGCCCGTACGGCGTCTCGACACCTCCGTCGAGCGGCGCGTCGACCGCGAAGCCGTGGTTCTGCGCGGTGATCTCGACCTTGCCGGTGGCGCGGTCGAGCACCGGCTGGTTGATCCCGCGGTGGCCGTACTTCAGCTTGAACGTGCCGAGGCCCAGCGCACGACCGAAGACCTGGTTGCCGAAGCAGATCCCGAAGTACGGAATCCCCTTCTCCAGCAGGGCTTTCAGCAACGTGGTCGGGTGCTCGGTGGTCTCGGGGTCACCCGGGCCGTTCGACATGAACACGCCGTCGGGCTTGACCGCGAGGACCTCTTCAAGCGTCGAGGTCATCGGCATCACGTGCACCTCGATGCCACGCTCGGACATCCGCTTCGGCGTCATCGTCTTGATACCGAGGTCGAGCGCGACAACCGTGAACCGCTTCTCCCCCTCAGCCGGTACGACGTACGTCTGCTCGGTGGTGACCTCGGACGCCAGATCGGAGCCCGCCATCTTCGGCTGCTCCAAGACGCGAGCCAGCAACGTCTCGGGGTTCAGCTCCTCGGTGGAGATCGCGGCCCGCATCGCGCCACGCTCGCGCAGGTGGCGGGTGAGGGCGCGGGTGTCGATCCCGGAGATGCCGACGATGCCCTGGGCCTTGAGCTGGTCGTCGAGCGTGCGGACGGAGCGCCAGTTCGACGGAACGCGGGCGGGGTCGCGCACGACGTATCCGGCGACCCAGATCTTCGACGACTCGTCGTCCTCGTCGTTCACACCGGTGTTGCCGATGTGCGGGGCGGTCTGGGTGACGATCTGGCGGTGGTACGACGGGTCGGTCAGCGTCTCCTGGTATCCGGTCATGCCGGTGGTGAACACCGCCTCACCGAAGGTCTCGCCGACCGCACCGTACGACGTACCGGCGAAGGTCCGGCCGTCCTCCAGCACCAGCAGTGCGGGCTTGTGCGAACTCATCGGTCTGCTCCGATCAGGGTCGAGATGGAACTGGTCAAGGTGGCGATGTCGGCCTTGCGGCGCGGGCGGAACCCGGTGTCCAGGTCGCGCCCGTCGTGCTGCCAGGTCACCACCACGAGACCCGACGACTCCGGTGTCACCTTGCCGGCGATACCGCGGTCGGTGCGGACTTCCGTGACGCGATCCGCGGGGATGAAGAGATCGGCCGCGCCACGGCGGCGGAACAACAGCCCGGCGTCCGTGACGGCCAGGTCCGCGACACTGCGAACCCCGAGCTCCTGTACGGCGATGCGGTCCATCCAGTCGCCGGCCGTGGTGGTGGCGATGTAGACACCTTCCACGCCCTGGTCAGTGATGTCCGGAACCGCGGGCAGCTCGGCCAGATCGGCCTGCCGCTGCTGGCGATGACGCCAGCCTTTTAACATGCCGAAATAGGCCAGCGCGATGACGGCCAGGGTGCCGACGGCGCCCAGTGCGTAGGTCACTTGGCCAGCTTCCCGTCCAGCACGGTCGCCTCACCACGAAGGAAGGTCGCGACCACCCGGCCGGGCAACTGCATGCCGTCGAAGGGCGTATTGCGCGACAGCGAGGCCGTCTCGCTCGGCACGATCGTGCGGGTGGCGCTCGCGTCGACCAGCGTGACGTTGGCCGGCGCGCCCGCTTGGAGGGGCTGACCGTGGCCGCTGAGCTGACCGATCCTGGCCGGCCGGAAGCTCATCCGGTCGGCGACGTCGGCCCAGGTCATCAGCTTGGTGTCGACCATCGCGTGCTGGACGACGGACAAGGCGGTCTCGAGGCCGAGCATGCCGAAGGCGGCCGCGCTCCACTCGCAGTCCTTGTCCTCCACCGGGTGCGGCGCGTGGTCGGTCGCGACGATGTCGATGGTGCCGTCGGCCAGGCCCTCACGGACCGCCTCGACGTCTTCCTTCGTACGCAGCGGCGGGTTCACCTTGAAGACCGGGTTGTACGTCGTGGCCTTCTCCTCGGTCAGCAGCAAGTGGTGCGGCGTGACCTCGGCGGTGACCGCGAGGCCGCGCTTCTTGGCCGCACGCACGATCTCGACCGAGCCCTTGGTGGACAGGTGGCAGACGTGCAGCTTGGAACCGACGTGCGCGTTCAGCAGGATGTCGCGCGCGATGATCGACTCCTCGGCGACACTCGGCCAGCCGGTGAGCCCCAGTACGCCGGACAGCTCGCCCTCGTTCATCTGGGCGCCCTGGGTCAAGCGTGGCTCCTGCGCGTGCTGCGCGATGACGCCGCCGAAGGCCTTCACATACTCAAGTGCGCGACGCATCAGGGCCGCGTCCCAGACACAGAGGCCGTCGTCGGAGAAGACCCGCACGCGCGCGGCCGAGTCGGCCATCGCACCGAGCTCGGCGAGCTGCGTGCCCTTCAGGCCGACCGTGACCGCGCCGACCGGAAACACGTCGCAGTAGCCGCCCTCACGCCCGAGGCGCCAGACCTGCTCGACGACGCCTGCGGTGTCCGCGACCGGGTCCGTGTTGGCCATCGCGTGCACGCCGGTGAAACCACCGAGCGCCGCCGCGCGCGTCCCGGTCAGAACGGTCTCGGCGTCCTCGCGACCGGGCTCACGGAGGTGCGTGTGCAGGTCGACCAGGCCGGGCAGCGCGATCAGGCCGTCGGCCTCGATGGTTTGAGTGCCTTCGGGGGTGGAGAGGTTTTTGCCGACGGCAACGATCTCGCCGTTGTCGAGGTGCAGGTCCGCCGCCTCGCCGCCCAGGATGCGGGCGTTCTTGATCAGGTAGGCGGTCATGCGGTCGTCTCCTCTGTGTTCGCGGTGTCGTTGGCTCCGGATAGCAGCAAATACAAGACGGCCATGCGAACGGCCACGCCGTTCGTGACCTGTTCGACGATGACCGAGCGGGTCGAGTCGGCCACGTCCGCGGTGATCTCCATGCCGCGGTTCATCGGGCCTGGGTGCATCACGATCGTGTTCTCCGGCAGCTGTGCCATCCGGTGTACGTCGAGCCCGTAGCGCCGGCTGTACTCGCGGGCGCTCGGGAAGAACGCCTCGCCCATCCGCTCCCGCTGGACCCGCAGCATCATCACCGCGTCGCTCTTCGGCAGCACGGCATCCAGGTCGTACGAAGTCTCGCAGGGCCAGCCGTTCATGTTGACCGGCAACAACGTGGGCGGTGCCACCACGGTGACCTCGGCGCCGAGCGTCGAGAGCAGCAACACGTTCGACCGGGCGACCCGGCTGTGCAGCACGTCACCGACGATGGTGATCCGGCGGCCGTCGAGCGAGCCGAGGTGCCGCCGCATGGTGAAAGCGTCCAGCAGGGCCTGGGTGGGGTGCTCGTGGGTGCCGTCACCGGCGTTGACCACGCTGCCGCGCAGCCAGCCGGAGGTGGCGAGCAGGTGCGGTGCACCCGAGGCGCCGTGCCGGCAGACCACGCCGTCCGCGCCCATCGCCTGCAGGGTCAGCGCGGTGTCCTTCAGGCTCTCGCCCTTGCTCACGCTCGAGCCCTTGGCGGAGAAGTTGATGACGTCGGCCGAGAGGCGCTTCGCGGCGGCCTCGAACGAGATCCTGGTCCGGGTGGAGTCCTCGAAGAAGAGGTTCACCACGGTCCGGCCGCGCAGGGCGGGCAGTTTCTTGATCGGGCGGTCGGCCAGCGACCGCATCTCCTCGGCTGTGTCGAGGATCAAGTTGGCTTCGTCCAGGCTCAGATCGCCCGCACTCAACAGGTGTTTCATCTCACGCCCCCCTTCTCGCCGGCTTTGGTGTCAGCACCGACTTTGGCGTCAGCACCGACTTTGGCGTCAGCACCGACGCCGATCAGCACCGCGTCGGAGTCGTCGTACTCGGTGAGCCGGACGGTGACCCGCTCGACCAGGGAGGTGGGCAGGTTCTTGCCCACATAGTCGGCGCGGATCGGCAGTTCGCGATGGCCGCGATCGACCAGAACCGCGAGCTGGACCGCCTTCGGGCGGCCGATGTCGCTGATCGCGTCGAGCGCGGCGCGGATGGTGCGGCCGGAGAAGAGCACGTCGTCGACCAGGACGACGACCTTGCCGTCGATCCCGTCGCCGGGGATGTCGGTGTGCTCGAGCGCGCGGGCGGGCTTGAGGCCGATGTCGTCGCGGTACATGGTTACATCGAGTGACCCTGTGGGCACGGTCTGCCCTTCGACCGCCGCGATGCGTGCCGAGATACGGGACGCGAGTCCCACTCCTCGGGTCGGAATGCCCAGCAGGACGACGGGGTCGGCGCCCCTGTTGCGCTCGAGGATCTCGTGCGCGATCCGGGTCAATGCCCGGGAGATGTCGGAAGCGTCAAGGACTGTTCTCGGCTCAATCGCCGAGGCAGGCGTGATTGCCACCGTTCCTCCTTTCCCGCCTCTCTGGACGGGTCTTTAAAGGATGTTCGGACGCTTGACATGGTATCGGAAGTGACACGCCGTCTTGACGCTGGCCTCTGAGCCGGAATATTGTTACTCTGTGTAACCGTGGGGGGTTCACCGCAACGGGATCCGCATTGGGATCTGACATCGGAGGGAATGACCAGCGTGCCTAGCGAATACGCGAAGACACTTGGCGGCAAGTTACGCGCCATCCGCCAGCAGCAGGGCCTGTCCTTGCATGGCGTGGAAGAGAAGTCCAAGGGTCGCTGGAAGGCGGTTGTGGTCGGCTCGTATGAGCGTGGCGACCGAGCCGTCACCGTCCAGAAGCTCGCCGAGCTCGCCGATTTCTATGGCGTGCCGATCCGTGAGCTACTCCCAGGTTCCGCGAGTGCGGCGGCGGCAGCGGCCGCTCCGCCGAGGCTGATCCTCGACCTGGAGGCCCTTCAGCACCTCGACGCGTCGGAGGCCGGACCGCTCACGCGGTATGCGGCGACCATTCAGGCGCAGCGTGGTGACTACAACGGCAAGGTGCTGTCGATCCGTCAGGACGACATGCGCACGCTCGCCGTCATCTACGACGAGTCTCCGACCACTCTGACCGAGCGCTTCATCTCCTGGGGTGTTCTCAACCCCGAGGCGAAGGGTGACGTCGAGGTCGAGGAGACCGCCGGCGCTTGAGCAGTACTCGCCGCATTCTGAGGAGATCGCGGCGACCGTAGTGCAGCTCTCAAGAGGGCTTTGAGGAGAGTGGGATTGCCCACCCTGGGCGTAGTGGTGGTCAGACGCCGAGGGTGGGCCAAGCGGCCCTGGATCAGCCGGCAGTGCCGATCCAGTCGCCCGGAGCCGGATCGCGATGGAAGGCGACGAAGATCAGGTCTTCTTCGCTCGCACGCATCGGGTCGAAAAGTACTTCGGCGTAGCCGGTGCCGGGCATCGCGGATCGGTCGTTGCTCCGGCGGGTCACCCAGCGATCGGTCCCGTGGGCGTCGGCGAACTTCACCACGATGTCGGCGCCGACGATCGTGCGCTGGCCTTGGTCGTTCTGGCTGGTCCGGATGGTGACCTCGGTGATCTCACCCTCGACCCGGCGGCCTTCGGTCAAGAGCCGGGTCCGGTCGGCGATCTGCTGCTTCAACCGTCGGTTGTGCTTGATCCCGAAGACGACGAAGAGCACGGCGATGACCACCAGAAGCGCCGGGAACCAGATATCCGCGTAGTAGGCGATCCAGCCGAACACGCTCCACGACTCGTCGGTGTGGAACGCTGTATCGACCTTTGTCCCAACCTCCAGCGGCTTGATCCAGCTTCGCGAGTCCACCACGACGCCGGCCGCGACCGCGCTGACCCCGAGCGGCGCCAGCAGGGCCGGCCGCTTCTCTCCCCCGCGGTAGCGATCGACCAAGGACCAGGTCACCCCGGCCGCCACGACCATCCCGATACCGCCGACAACCAGCAGGATGCCGATCGTCGCGGGCCCCCAGTAGGTCGGATACGGCACCCGCTCGTCGAAGACGCTATCGGTGAACGTATGCCTCAGCACTTCGACCAACGCGCCGATGCCCCGGCCGAGCACGAAGGCACAGACCGCCTGCGCCACCGCGCCGATGATCGCGCCGACCAGCACGGCCGGTTGTCCCGCCTGGCGCTGCCGCTTCGCGCGACGTGCCGCGACCGGATCCATCTCGCTCAAAGTCTCGAAACCCAGCCTGAAGCGAGCAGGCGTCAGACGCCGAGGGTGGGTTTGAGCTGAAGGAGACGGGCCAGCAACCCGTTGACGAAGGCCGGGGATTCGTCCGTGGACAGATCCCTGGCCATGGCCACCGCTTCGCTGACCGCGACGACGTCCGGCACCTGCTCGTCGTACAGCAGCTCGTAGACGCCGATCCGCAAGATGTTGCGGTCGACGGCGGGCATCCGGTCCAGCGTCCAGCCGACCGAGTGAGTGCTCAGCAGGTCGTCGATCGCCGTGATGTGCGTCGACACCCCTTCGACCAGGGAAACGGTGAACTCCGCCACCGGTGGGTCGTTGTCCTCGAGCCGCTCGGCCAGCGTGCCGCCAACGGCAAGGCCACGCACCTCCGACTCGTACAGGACGTCGAGGGCGCGCTTGCGGGCCTTACTCCGGGCAGACATCTTTGGTTAGCGGCTCTCTCGCGAGTCAGGTGATCAGGAGGTGACGCGGCCGAGGTAGTCCCCGGTCCGGGTGTCCACCTTGACCTTCTCGCCGGTGGTCAGGAACAGCGGCACCTGGATGGTGTAGCCGGTCTCCAGCTTGGCGGGCTTGGTGCCGCCGGTGGAGCGGTCGCCCTGCAGACCGGGCTCGGTGTACTCCACGGTGAGCTCGACCGAGGCCGGCAGCTCGACGTACAGCGGGAGCTCCTCGTGCACCGCGACGATCGCCTCCTGGTTCTCCAGCAGGAAGTGCGAGGCCTCGCCGACCACCTCGGGGGTGATGGTGAGCTGCTCATACGTCCCGGCGTCCATGAAGACGTAGGACTCGCCATCGTTGTACAGGTACGTCATGTCGCGCTTGTCGACGTTCGCCACGTCGACCTTGACGTCGGCGTTGAACGTCTTGTCGACGACCTTGCCGGACAGCACGTTCTTCAGCTTGGTGCGCATCACCGCACCGCCCTTGCCCGGCTTGTGGTGCTGGAACCAGACGACGGACCACAGCTGCCCATCCAGGTTGAGCACCATGCCGTTCTTGAGGTCGTTCGTCGTTGCCACGCGGGAAGCCCTTCGATGTCGATCAGGTCGATGACGCAGTGAAAGTCGTCAGCGGTACACCGGATTGTAGCGGTCAGGACCCCTCTCAGCCGATTCCGTGCTATCGGTCCGCCGCTCGCGGGCGGGTAGTTGACCGGTCGCGGACTGGTAGCGGCCTACGATGCGGAACTGACAGCGGTACGCCGGACGCCGGGAGGCGCCATGTTCGAGATCCTCTTCGCCATCGTGGTGGTCATCATCGTGCTCTTCGGCAATGTGGCGAAGGCGATGAAGAAGAAGCCGGCCGCGGCGGCACCGTGGGCCCGGGTGCAGAACGGCGCCCAGCGGTTGCAGACCTGGGCGGCGCCGCAGCCGATGCCGCCCGCCATGCAGCCGGCGCCGATCGCGCCGATTCAGCCGTATACCTTTCCCACGCCTGGGGGCTTTCCTACGCCCGGGCCGCAGCAGTACGGAGCTCCTCAGCAGTACCAAGGCGGTCCGGTGCAGTTCCAGGGCGGGCCTCAATACCAGGGCGGGCCGGTGGGCGGGCAGCACTGGCAGCCTGGCGTGCAGATGCCGTTCCAGACGGATCCGGGGCGGCAGCCGATCAACCGGGTGCCGTCGAGCCAGCAGGATCTCGACAGCCGGGTGCGCAAGCTGATGGACGCGGGCCACGAGGTCGGCGCGGTCCGGCTGCTCTGCGACGAGGCGGATCTCGGCATCATCGAGGCGCAGCGCTACGCCCGCTCGCTCGCCGGCCTGGACGCGCCCGCCGGTCTGGACGCGCCCGCCGGTCTGACAGCGCCCGCCGGTCTGGATGGCGCTGCCCCGGCACAGCGCCGTACGGCGGACGAGCGTGACGTCGATCCGGAGACGCGGGATATCGGGTCGGCGGCGTTCGCCACGTCGACGTTCGACCTCGGCGAGGACGAGGGCTGGGCCAGCGGCTGGACGGACAAGCCCGAGGCGGACGACCGTACCGATATGGACGAGCTCTGGCGTACGGTCCGCGAAGCCGGCCAGCCCCGATCGGCCTCAGCCTCGGCCGGGCGGGCCGACGAGGACAACTCGGTGTTCGACTCCGAGATCGATCTGGACTGACCACCCGCTGCCGCGGAACCGGCGTCGCTCGGCCGGACTCTTCCGGATATGAGCACACGAGCAGCGACGCTGGGGGTGGCCGTGTCCCGGTCGGATCGCGATATCGGCGCCCCTGACCAGCATCTGTGGGCGCGATTACGGGAGGCCGACGAGCAGGCCCTCACCGCGCTCTTCCGTCGGCACAGCGATGCCGTCTATAACTTCGCGTTCCGGCGGTTGTCGTCGTGGTCCGCCGCGGAGGACGCGGTCCAGGCCACCTTCACCTCGCTCTGGCGACGGGCCCGAAGCGGCCGGATCGACGTACTCACGCTCGAATCCGCCCGGCCGCTGCTGCTGGTGATGGCCGGGCACGAGTGCAGCAACCTGCTTCGGTCCAGCCGTCGCCACCTGGCGCTGGTGGACCGCATCACCGCGCTCGACCGTGGCGCCGACGAGCCCGACCCTGCCGCCGCCGCGGCGTCCCGACTCGACGACGAACGCGCGATGGCCCGGATCCGCGAAGTCCTGGACGAGATCCCGGCCGCACAACGCGAGGTGGTCGAACTCGTCGTCTGGTCGGAGTGCTCGATGGCCGAGGCGGCTCGCGCGCTCGGCATCCCCGAAGGCACGGTCAAATCCCGGCTGGCCCGCGCCCGCCGTGCCCTCGCCACCCGTCTCGATCTCGGTAATCCCGCCCTGGAGGTATCGGAATGACGCTCAAGCCTCCGGCCGAACGACGGCTCCCGCAACCGCAGGCCGTGCTCGACCAAGTACTTGCCGACGGCAACCACCCGGTACGTCGTACCTGGCTGATCCCGGTCGCGGCGGCCGCTTCGGTGGCAGTCGTCGCGGGCGGGTTGTTCGTGGCCTCGCGTGGTGGTGCCGCTGAGCTGTTGCCCGATCAACCGCCAGTGGCCTCTACTTCCCAGACGGCTGTTACTTCCCGGACGGCCGTCGCGCCTGCTGAGGAGAGCATTTCCCTCACCGTCGGACGGCTCAAGGCGAGCGAACGCGCGGCGGCCGCGGCCGGTTGTCTTCGGCAGGTGGTCCCGAACGGCATCGTCGGCGACATCGCCCATCCGCTGCGATCGCGTGGCTCGGGCAAGTACCCGACCAGGCTCACCCTCACCGTCACCGACGCTCGGAGCGGCCTGATCTACGGCTGCGTCGGGCGGTTCATCGCGGGCCAACCGCAGTTCGAGGCCGCGGTCGTCGGTGGTGATCCGGCTGCCGCCGCCGCACACAAGATCAGGCTCAACCCGCCCGACCGGACCCACCCGGCCGCGCCGACCGAGGGGATGTCCCAGACGGGGCACGTCTCGCTGGATGCGAAACCGTCCTTCTTCGCCATGTACAGCTGGTACCGGGTCGACGAGCGGGTCGCGACCATGCGCCAGCGCATCCTCGTGAACGGCAAGGCCGGGCCTTGGTACGTCGGGGATGCGGTCGACGGGTACGTCTACCTGGAGACCTGGGACAAGTCGACGGTGTTCCGCAAGGGCGACAAGGTCCAGGTCGAGACCCAAGTACGCGACAAGGCCGGCAAACTCCTCGATGCCCCCGCCGACCAAATGGGTGGTGGCGGGCTGACGCCGAGCCCCGGCACGACCCGGATCGACGTCGGCATCGTGAACCCAGACCCGATGGCCGGCCTCCCCAACCTCGCCCGAATCGACTGGCACCAACGCCGCTAAGCGGGTCCTACGCCGCTGAGTTGGTCCTACGAACCGCAGGCGGGCTGCCGCTCGGGCGCTTCCACACCGGCGGTTCCACACCGGCGGTTCCACACCGGCGTTTCCCCTGCCACTGTCGGACGCGAAATGCGGCCCGCCTGTGGACACCCCTGCGACGGTCGGACCCAAAATGCGGGGCGCCTGTGGATATCGCTGCCACGGTCGGACGCGGAATGCCATACGCCCAAGCCAATCTGGGGATAACTCCCCCGCGAGGTGCCTTGTTGTGTTTGCACACGCGCGACACAAGGAGGCACCTCGCGGGAGGGTTTTGCACAAATTCGCCCGCATGTGTGCGGTTCGGGCCTAGGGGCCGTGGGCTCGGTATCCACAGGCGCCCCGCATTCCGCGTCCGACCGTCGCAGGGGTATCCACAGGCGAGCCGCATTCTGCGTCCGACCGTCGTGGCGGTGTTCGCAGACGGGCCGCATTTTGGGTCCGACCGTCGCAGGGGCCGTCGCAGGGGGTGCCCACCGGCGGGCCGCATTTCGCGTCCGACCGTCGTAGTGGTGTCCACAGGCGGGGCCGCATTTTGGGTCTGACCGTGGTGTGCGGCGGAATGGGGCGGGTCGGCTAGATGAGGCCTTCGCGGAGGGCGTAGGCGACGGCGTGGGAGCGGTTGCGGAGGTGGAGGCGGCTGGTTACGTCGTGGAGGACGTTTTTGACGGTGCGTTCGGAGTAGGAGAGTTCGCGGGCGATCTCCTGGGTGTCCTTGCCGTCGGCGACTAGGCGGAGGACTTGGGTTTCGCGGTCGGATAGGCCTGTGTGGGATAGGCCGCGCGGTGCTAGTACGTGGCGTTGCATGCGGGAGACCTGGCCGAGGAGCCGGCCGAGTAGGTCCGGGGGCAGGCTGCCGTCGCCGGCGGCAGCTGACCGCACTAGGTGCACGATCCGGTCGGCGGTGGCGTCGGAGCGGCGGAGTACGCCGGAGACTCCGAGCTCGACGGCGGTCATCAGGGCCTCGTCGTCGATGGTGCCACCGATCAGGACGGTACGGCGGCAACCGCGTTTGGTGGCGGCGCGCAGTACCTGGATGGCGACGGGGTCGAGCGAGTCGGCCGCGATCAGGCCGATCACGGGCGGGCCAGTGAGGGGCCGCCTGTGCACGGCAGGTGCCGCGACCGCGGGCGCGGCAACCGCGTGACCGTTGGAGCCGGCGACAGCGTGACCGTTAGCCCCCGGGATGGCGTGACCGTTGGAACCGGCGGCCGCGTGGCCGTTGGGGGCGGTGGCCGTGCGGGTGTGGGCGGTCGGTGGGGTTAGCTGGGCCAGGTCGGCGTCGGTGAGTAGGGCGATCTCCGGGCGCTGGCGTAGGGCGTGTACGAGGCCGAACTGGGATAGCGGGTCTAGGGCTTTTACCCAGACCGGAATGCGGTGATTCGTCAAAACTTTCACTCCCCCAAGAGCGTGGCGTAGACGGTTCGGAGTCTCAGACATCGACTCGTCAACAATCCTCCGGCCAAGCCTTCAGGAAGCCTTAAAGGCCTTCTGCCGGCAACCCCCGGCAGGTCAGGGCAGCGTCGTGATGGCGCGCAGGGCCAGGCGGTAGGAGTCGAGGCCGAAACCGGCGATCGTGCCGTTGGCGACCGCGCTGACGACGCTGTTGTGCCGGAACTCCTCGCGGGCCGCCGGGTTGCTGATGTGCACCTCGATCAGGGCGGCCGTGCGCTGGGCGCAAGCGTCCCGGAGGGCGTACGAGTAGTGCGTGAACGCCGCCGGATTGAGCACCACCGGCACCCGGCCATCGGCCGCTTCGTGCAACCAGCCGACCAGCTCGGCCTCGTCGTCCGTCTGCCGCACCTCGACCTGCAGCCCGAGCTCGGCCCCGGTCTTCTCGCAGTCGGCGACCAGGTCGGCGAACGTCGTCGCGCCGTACACGTCCGGCTCCCGCGACCCCAGCCGGCCCAGATTCGGCCCGTTCAGCACTAGCACCTTGCGCAGTTCCGTCACGCCATCAGCCTAGTAGGTCGAACCCTTCGGATGCCTCCGTGACAGCCACCGGATAGCGCTCGGCGGCGGTCGAACCGTCGGCCAGCGCCTGCCAATTGCGCCGGGCAAGCACTCGCTGGGTCGCGACGACTTGTGCGGCCCGCACGTTGGCGGCCAACTCGCCATAGGTCTCGATAAGGCTCTCGGCGAGCGCTTCCTCATCCTGTACGACGAGGTCGAGCACGCGGCTCGCGAGTTCTGGCGTGGTGAAGACGAGCCGGTGGTACGCCAGCACTACGGGGTGGTCGTTGAGCCCGGTCACCGGATCGCGACTCTCCAGGTTCGCCAGGAAATGCCGACGCAACGCCTGAATCGGATCCTCGCCCGATTCGCGTTCGCGGACGACGCGGGCCGCCTCGCGCTCGTGGTCGGCGATCCGATCGAGGGCCAGGTCCTGCTTGGTCGGGAAGTACTTGAAGAGGGTCGGCTTCGACACCTGTGCCGCCGCGGCAACGTCCGCCACCGACACCGCGGCAAAACCACGCTCGAGGAAAAGAGTGATCGCCGCCGACGAGATCGCCTCGCGCGTGCGCTGTCGTTTCAAGTCCCGCAATCCGGCCACAGCTCAGCCTAGCAAAGTGTTAACCTGGTCAATGTCTTAACCGAGTTAACCTTTTGGAGCGTGATGCGAGACCTGACCGCAGAGGCGGCGTACGCGAACCGCTGCCGGGAGGCCTTGCGGCGCATGGTCGACGGTGCGCGGTCGAATATCGCGACCGGCGAGCTGACCTGGGGCGATCGCTATACGGCCGAGCGGCTCGGCTATTACCTGAAGAGCCTGGCGCGGGAGCTCGCGGATGAGCCGGACAGCCCGCCGTTCTTCGGCACCATCGCGTACCCGGCGGATTCGCCGCTGAAGGAGCATCGCGGCCAGCAGTACTACCTCGGCCGCCGGCACATCTCCGACGAGATCGGCCGCCCTCCCCTGGTGATCGACTGGCGTGCCCCGGTGTCGACGGCGTTCTACCGGGCCACGGCGAGCGATCCGCTCGGCATCGGCCTCCGCCGCCGGTACGGCTGGTCCGACGGCACGTTGACCGGCTTCGAGGACGAGCGCCTGGATCAGGCCAAACACCTAGCCAGAGACCTGGCCAATGACCAAGCCGGAGACCAACCCAGGGACCAAGCCGAAGCCGAAGGCGTGAGCCGGCTGATGATGGCCGAGATCGAGCGCCCTCGGGTCGGACCGATGCGGGACATCGTGGCGACCATCCAACCCGAGCAGGACGAACTGGTCCGTGCCGGCCTCGAGGAGTCGATCTGCGTCCAAGGCGCACCTGGTACCGGCAAGACGGCCGTCGGCCTCCACCGCGCGGCGTACCTGCTCTATGCCCATCGGAACCGCCTCAAGCGCAACGGCGTACTAGTGCTCGGCCCCAACCGCGCATTCCTGCACTACATCTCCGCAGTGCTACCGACACTCGGCGAGGTCGACGTCGAGCAGACCACGGTTGAGCGCCTACTGGCTCGCGGAGAGCCGAGGGCCGTCGATAGTCCCGGCACCGCCGTGGTGAAGCACGACGCCCGCATGGCCGACGTACTGCGTAATGCCTTGTACGGGCTGGTCACCAAGCCGGAAGAACCAGTGGTTGCCAAAGACGGCTCCTACCGGTGGAGGGTCTACCAGGACGAGTTCCGGCGGATCGTGGATGACACGCGCAGAGAGGGTACGGCGTACCTGGTCGGCCGTGAGCGCGTAATCGCCCGCGTAGTCGCCGCAATGCGTAGGCAGGCCGAAGCGCGCGGGCAAACGGCCAACGCGATCTGGACGCGCAAGATGTCGCGGGCCGTCCTACCGTTCGTAGACGCCGTTTGGCCCGCTGCAACCGCCGTAGAAGTGCTGGCCGATCTCCTGTCGTCACGGGATGCCATAGCCCGCAGGGCCGACGGCGTACTGACGACTCAGGAGCAAGAGGCTCTGGCCTGGCAGAAGCCGCCGAGGTCGTTCAAGAGCGCGAGGTGGTCCTTGGCCGACGTCGTACTGCTGGACGAGCTAGAGGGTCTACTGGCTCGCCCAGACGGCTATGGCCACGTAATCGTCGACGAAGCGCAGGACCTCTCGCCGATGGAGTGCCGGGCTATAGCTCGTCGGAGCGAGATGGGCTCGATCACGGTGCTGGGCGATCTAGCGCAAGGTACGACGGCCTGGGCGACTAGGGATTGGAAGGAACAGCTAGCGCATCTCGGTAAACCTCAGGCGGAGATAGTCGCCTTGAGTACGGGCTATCGCGTACCGGCCGAAGTGGTTGCCCTGGCCAACCGATTGCTGCCGCTGCTGGATGTAGACGTACCGCCGACGCGTTCGTTCCGTTCCGACGGCCAAGTCCGCTTCAACCGCGGCGGCACACTGCAGGTAACGAGGGAGGCATTAAAGACCGAAGGCTCGATCGGCGTAATCGTCGCCGACACCAGCCTGACCAAAATCAGCGACGAGCTAGCCGAAATCACCAACAACCGCGTAACAGTGATCGCGGCATCCCTGGTGAAAGGACTCGAGTACGACCACGTGATCGTCGTCGAACCGGCCGACATCGTCCAAGCCGAGACGCGTGGTCTCAACCGCCTGTACGTCGCATTGACGCGAGCCGTCTCCCGGCTCGACGTCATCTACACCAAGGAACTACGTGAGCTCGGCGTAAGCAGCGACCAGCAGACTCGGGTCAGGCGCCTCGAGGATGGTGGGCTTGGCAAGCGCGTCCAGGATGACGAAGCGGAGCCGGTCGGCCCGAGTCTTCTTGTCGAGCTTCATAGCGTCCTGCAAGTGCGGCCAGGCGTCAGCGCGGTAGCGGACCGGCAGACCGAGTGACTCCAGCACAGTGACGTGGCGGTCGGCAGTAGCGTCGTCGAGGCGTCCAGCGGCTCGGGCCAACTCTGCGACGAAGACCATGCCAATACTGATCGCTGCACCGTGACGCCACTTGAACCGCTCAACCCGCTCAATCGCGTGCCCGAGCGTATGCCCGTAGTTCAGCGCCTCCCGCCCGATTTTGCCGCTCACAGAACTCGTCCGCTCGCGTAGATCGGCACCAACCGAGTCAGCCTTCACCTGGATGGCCCTGGCGATCAGCTCCTCGGTGTGCTGATAACCCGGCGAAGTCGAACCAGCCGGATCTGCCTCCACCAAGTCCAAAATGACCGGGTCGGCGATGAACCCGCACTTGACCACTTCGGCCAGACCGCTGATGTAGTCGTTCTTCGGCAGCGTTTCGAGCGCCGCGAGATCGCACAACACCCCAGCGGGCTCCCAGAAGGCGCCGACCAGGTTCTTACCTTCGGCCGTATTGATCCCGGTCTTACCACCAACCGCGGCGTCGACCATGCCCAGCAACGTGGTCGGGATGTGCACAACACGCACGCCACGCAACCAGGTCGCCGCGACGAACCCGGCCAGGTCGGTCGTCGTACCGCCGCCGATCGAGACGATCGCGTCGGACCGGGTGAAACCGGCCTGCCCGAGCACCGACCAGCAATAGGCCAGGACCTCGGCCGACTTGGCCTCCTCGGCGTCCGGGATCTCGATCGCGTGCGCGGTGAGACCGGCCGAAACGAGGTCGTCGCGGATCGCGTCGCCGCTGGCCCGGAGCGCGCGCGGGTGGATCACCGCGACGCGCTGGACGTCGTCACCGAGCAGCGCCGGCAACTCGCCGAGCAGGTTGTGACCGATGACCACGTCGTACGGCGCGCTGGCGTCGACGGTGATCCGGCGGGCGTCGCTCACGACATCTTCTCCAGGATCTCGTCGGTGATGTCCGTCGGCGTACGGCCGTCAGTGCTGACGACCAGCGCGGCGACCTCCTCGTACAACGGGCGGCGAGCGTCCATCAGGTTCTTCATCTGGGTCCGGACGTTGCCGAGCAGCAGCGGCCGGGACGTACCAAGCCCGACTCGCTTGGCCGCCTCCCCCAGCGTCACGTCGAGGAAGACCACGAAATGGCCGGCCAGATCCGCCCGGGTCTCCGGGTCGAGAATCGCGCCACCGCCGAGCGACAGTACGCCGTCCTGCTGCAGCGCGGCGGCCACGGCGGACCGCTCGAGCTTACGGAAATGGGCCTCGCCGGAGTCGACGAAGATGTCCGAGATCGACCGGCCGGCCTCATTCTCGACGGCCGCGTCGGTATCGCGATGGACCACGCCGAGGCGGTTGGCGAGCGCAGCCGCGATGGTCGACTTGCCCGAGCCGGGCGGGCCGACCAGCACCACGACAGGGCTCATCGGGACAGGGCTCATCGGATTGCGGCGATCGTGGCCGGCAGGCTGTCCAGGTACGACTGGTGGTTGCGCGCGGTCTCGGTCACCGAGTCGCCGCCGAACTTCTCCACCGAGGCGTCCGCGATGACCAGGGCGACCATCGCCTCGGCCACGATGCCCGCGGCGGGGACGGCGCACACGTCGGAGCGCTGGTGGTGCGCCGCGGTGGCCTTGCCGGTGGCGGTGTCGATCGTGCGCAGCGCGCGCGGCACGGTGGCGATCGGCTTCATCGCGGCGCGCACACGCAGGGTCTCGCCCGTGCTCATCCCGCCTTCGGTACCGCCCGAGCGGCCGCTGGTCCGGCGGACCACGCCGTCGACATTGACGATCTCGTCGTGCGCCTTCGAGCCCGGCGTCCGGGCCAGGTCGAAGCCGTCGCCGACCTCGACACCCTTGATCGCCTGGATGCCCATCAGCGCGCCGGCCAGTTTCGCGTCGAGCCGGCGATCCCAGTGCACGTAGCTGCCAAGGCCCGGCGGCA
The DNA here is from genome assembly GCF_036226525.1 of Kribbella sp. NBC_01245. NCBI lineage: Bacteria > Bacillati > Actinomycetota > Actinomycetes > Propionibacteriales > Kribbellaceae > Kribbella > Kribbella sp. NBC_01245. Next base: position 404,292 of record NZ_CP108487.1, on the reverse strand, counting down.
GGCCGTTCACGACCACCTCGACGACACCGCCAAGGGTGTCACCGGCCTTCTGCGCGGCGTCGATCTCGGCCACCATCGCCTTGCTCGCGTCGGCGTCGAGGCAGCGCACCGGATCCTCGTCGAGCCGGGCGACGTCCTCGATCGTGGGCACCGAGCCGTACGGCGCCTTGACCGTGCCGAGCTCGACCACGTGGCTGACGATCGTGATGCCGTACGCCTGCTTCAGGAATCGCGCCGCCACCTCGCCGAGCGCCACCCGGGCCGCGGTCTCGCGGGCGCTCGCGCGCTCCAGCACCGGCCGGGCCTCGTCGAAGCCGTACTTCTGCATGCCCGCAAGGTCGGCGTGACCGGGCCGCGGCCGGGTCAGCGGCGCGTTGCGGGCGAGATCGGCCAGGATCGCCGGGTCCACCGGATCCGCGGCCATCACCTGCTCCCACTTCGGCCACTCGGTGTTACCGACCTGGATGGCGATCGGGCTGCCGAGTGACAGCCCATGCCGGAATCCGCCGATGAACGTCACCTCGTCCCGCTCGAACTTCATCCGGGCGCCACGGCCATAGCCGAGACGACGACGGGCCAAGGCGTCGGCCACATCATCTGTGGTGACCTGGACGCCTGCGGGAAGACCTTCGAGTACGGCGACGAGCGCTTGTCCGTGCGACTCGCCGGCGGTGAGCCAGCGCAGCATGAGGCCGATTCTTTCACGCTGCGCCGGACTCCCCGCACCCCGTCCACCTACGGGCTCGTCTGACTAGCTCTTCTGGCAAGTGATGTTGGGGGTAGGGAGCTTGCCGTCGGCTAGGTACTTCAGCACGACGGCGTTCGCGCAGCCGGCCTCCGGATCGCCGAACACGCCATGCGTCCGGGAGCCTTCGAGGGTGACAAAACGTGAAGCCGAGAGGCGCTTGTGCATCTTCAGGGCACTGGCTTACGTCGTACGCGGGTCACCGGTTGCGTCAGTAGTAGCACCGGGACCTCGTTCCTGATCTCAGTACGCCCCGCACCCTGGTGCACGAGCCCGAGCCAGGGTCGCGTCGGCGCTACCATCGTGCGGGTCTGTCAAACGGAAGGACGTCATGGAAAGGGCTGCGGCCGAGGAGTACCGGGCAAAGGTCCGGGGGTGTCTGCTCGGCGGTGCGATTGGTGACGCGCTTGGTGGCCCGGTCGAGTTCGACCCCCTCGCGAAGATCCTGGCCGATCATCCGGACGGGGTGCGCACGTTCGTATCCGGTGGACCTGGCTGGCCGCCGGGCACGATCACGGACGACACGCAGATGACCTTGTTCACCGCCGAGGGCATGATCCGGGCGGGCGTTCGGACCGATCGCGGGCTCGGTTTCACTCTTTCGGTGCTGCACAACGCTTACGACCGGTGGCTCGATACGCAACTGTTGCCGTTTCCCGGCGGCCTTCGTGACGGCTGGTTGCAGGCCGAGGAGTGGCTGTACGCCCGGCGCGCGCCGGGTAATACCTGCCTCGGCGCGTTGACCGAGGCGCGCCGCAATCACCAGCTCGGTCAGCAGGCGGTCAACGACTCGAAGGGCTGCGGCGGCGTCATGCGGGTCGCGCCGATCGGACTGCTGCCGCCGGGCCAGGCCGACCCGCGCTGGACGTTCGACGCCGCGGCCGAGGCAGCCGGATTCACGCACGGCCATCCGACCGGCAAGCTGGCCTCGGGCGCGCTGGCCGTACTGATCCGCGCGCTGGTCGAAGGCGCCGACCTCACCAAGGCGGTCGACTGGACGCTTGGCCTGCTGGCCGAATACCCCGGCCACGACGAGACCAGCCGCGCCATCATCGCCGCCCGGGAAGCGCCCGCCCAGGCGATCGAGCAGCTCGGCGGCGGCTGGGTGGCCGAGGAGGCGCTGGCGATCGGCCTGTACGCCGCCCTCGCCCATCCCGGGCCCGACGAAGTCCTCGACGCGCTGGCCCTCGCGGTCACGCATTCCGGCGACAGCGACTCGACCGGCGCGATCTGCGGCAACATCCTCGGCGCCCTCCACGGCGAGTCCGCCCTCCCGCCCGACCTGGCCGCAACCGTCGAAGGCCGCGCCGCCATCTGCCAACTCGCCGACGACCTCGTCCTCGAGTTCACCGCCCCCAACCACACCCCGGAGTGGGTGGAGCGCTATCCCGGCTCATGACTGGTCGGTGGGCATGATCCATAGCTCTGCGACGGCAGCGTGGCGGGGCCGAGTGACCATGTAGGCGACGCCGTCGGCAATGTCCTGCGGAGCAAGGACTTCGGTCTGCTCGTAGAACGGATCGATCATCTCGTTGCGAACCTCGGGCTTGTTGTGCGAGCCCAGTTCGGTGTCCACTCCGCCGGGCTCGAGTACGCCGACGCGCACGTGCCGCTGGGTGACCTCTTGGCGCAGCGACTCGGTGAACCCGTTCACGCCGAACTTGGTCAGGTTGTAGACGCCGTACCCGTTCCAGGCGACGCGGCCGGCGATCGAGCTGATGTTGACGATGTCGGCGACCCGTCGTGGACCATCCTCGGCGGCTTTCAGCAGGTGCGGGAGCGCGGCGCGGGTGGTGTAGAGCAGTCCGTTGACGTTGATGGCGAGCATCCGCTCCCACTCCTCGACATCCGCGCCGACGACTGGGCCCAGCAGCATCAGGCCCGCGTTGTTGACGAGTGTGTCCAGCCGGCCGAATCGTTCAACGGCTTGTTGAACGGCCGCCTCGGCCTGGGCGCGGTCGGTGATGTCGGCTGCCGCCACGAGGGCGGTGCCGCCGGCCTTCTCGATGTCGGCGGCAAGCTCTTCCAGTCGATCCTTGCGGCGGGCGACGAGTGCAACGGCGGCGCCGTATTCGGCGAGGAGGCGGGCAGTGGCGGCGCCGATGCCGCTGCTCGCACCGGTGACGAGAGCAACGGTTCCGGTCAGTTTTGACGTCGTCATCTCAGGCATCGAAGGCGAGGTTGGTGGATAGGGGGCGGTAGGCGTTGGCCTGGTCGAGGAGTTGCTGGGCCTTTTGCTCGAAGGTCGCGATGGCGTCGGCGCCGGCGGCGAAGCGCAGCGGCGGTTCGTCCTGGCCCGCGACCTGGATCAGGGCGGCGGCGAGCTTGGCGGGATCGCCGCCCTGCTGGCCGTCCATGCTCTGCCAACCGGCAATGGTCTGCTTCGTCCGCTCGGCGTAGTCGTCAATCGTCGACTCGGCGTACTTCGTGGACTCCGGCGACAGCAACTCGGTACGGAAGAAGCCCGGCTCGACGAGCATCGTGTGGATGCCGAACGGCGCGACCTCGGGCCGCAGCGACTCCATCCAGCCCTCCACGCCGAACTTGGCGGCGGCATACCCGCTATAGAACTCCCCGCCCGTGAGGCCCGCGGTCGACGAGATCGTCACGACCAGACCGGCGCGTTGGGCGCGCAGGACGGGCAGCACCGCGCGGGTGACGTTCACCGGGCCGAAGAAGGTGGACTCGAGCTGCGCCCGGAACTCCGCCGGGCTGACCTCCTCGAAGAAGCCGGCATGAAAATTGGCCGCGTTGTTCACCAGTACGTCGATCCGGCCGAACCGGTCGACTGCGGCACGGGTGGCGGCCTCGGCGTCGGCCGGGTTGGTGACGTCGAGCTGGACGACGAGGAGCTCGTCGTGTGATCCGAGCGCGGCACCAACCCGCTCGACGTTGCGCCCGGTGGCGACCACGGCGTCACCGACGGCCAGCGCGGCTTTCACGATATCGACGCCCAGGCCGCGACCGGCGCCGGTAATGAACCAAACCTTCTTGTCTGCCATGCGAGTGCACGTCCCTCTGGTTGCTGTGAACACCGCGTCGTTCAGCGGTGGCAATGCCCAGCAGACCAGTCGGCGCGGACCGGCGGGAGACTCTGTCAGAGGGGTACTGGGAGTGACCCCCAGCCTGGCGAATCCGTCGTTACAGTGGAAAACATGGCAGCCAACGGGGACATCCGTGACGACGTCCGGATCGAGATCCGGGAGTTCCTCAGCACCCGGCGGGCCCGGATCAGCCCCGAGCAGGCTGGGCTGCCGATCTACGGCGGCGCCCGCCGTCGGGTCGCGGGACTGCGTCGCGAAGAGGTCGCTCTGCTGGCCGGCATTTCGACCGAGTACTACGTCCGGCTCGAGCGCGGCAACGCCACCGGCCTGTCCGAAGGCGTCATCGAGGGGATCGCGCACGCGCTCCAACTCGACGAGGCCGAGCGCATGCACTTGCTCGACCTGCTCCGCGCCGTCGGCAGCACGCGTCGCCCGCCGCGCCGCCGGCCCAGCCGCCAGCGGGTCCGCCCCACGGTGCAACGCATCCTCGACTCGATGACCGGGACACCGGCCCTGGTGCTCAACGGCCGACTCGACATCCTGGCCGCGAACGCCCTCGGGAGCGCGCTGTTCCACACCTCGGCCAACAACGCGCGGTTCGCCTTCCTAGACCCGAAGGCCACCGAGTTCTACCGCGAATGGGACAGCGTCGCCAATGACATCGTCGCCATCCTGCGCGCCGAGGTCGGCCGAGATCCGTACGACCGGCAACTGTCGGACCTGATCGGCGAGCTATCCACCCGCAGCGAGGAATTCAGCGTTCGGTGGGCCGCCCACAATGTCCGGATCCACACCCACGGCCTCAAGCTGATCCACCACCCGGTGGTCGGTGATCTCGACCTGGCCTTCGAGTCCATGCCACTGCCGGCCGATCCCGGTCAGAACCTCGTCGCCTACACCGCCGAACCAGGCTCGCCGTCGCAGGACGCACTCGACCTCCTGGCCAGCTGGGCGGCGACCACCCTGGAGAGTCAGCCCAAGTAGACGCGGGCCAGCGGGCCGCCGAAGACGACGCCGGCTAGGGCGCCGGCGAGCATGAACGGGCCGAACGCGAAGGCTTTGCGGTCGAAGACCTTCGTGACCGTCAGCGCGACCCCGAGAATCGCGCCGAGCACGAAGCCGCCGTACACGCCGACGATCGCGTGGCTCCAGCCGAGCCAGCCGAGGGCGCCACTAAGTAGTCCGGACAGGCGTACGTCGCCGAAGCCGATTCCGGCGGGATAGACCCACCACAACAGGTAGAAGACGACGAACCCGACGACTGCCGCTACAACCGCTCTGACGAACGCACTCCAATCGCCCGAGCCTGCGGAGGCCGCGAGCAGCAAGAGCGCGACCACGACGTACGTGGGCCAGATGATGGCCGAAGGCAGGAACCGCGTCCGCAGATCGACATAGCCGAGCACAGATCCGGAGACGGCCAATGCGAGCCAAGCGGCCAACGGCGCGGACCACCCGAGGCTGGCCCCGAGCACTCCCCCACTAACGACCCCCGTGATCCCACACCAGACCGCCGTACGACGTGTGGCCAATGCCCGGTACGCGAGCTTGGTATCGCCCTCGTCCAACTCGGGCTCAGGGATGCGCTTGAACAACCACGGCCCGAGAAAATACGCAGCGCCCCCGCAAACCACGGCAGCACCAATAGCCACGAGCCAGTCCTCAAGCATGAACCGAGAGCCTAATGCCCGGCCGCTGCACAGCTCGCGCTAGCGCCATCTTCCCGAGCGGACTGGACGTTTTCAGGGCCTTAAGACGTCCAGTCCGCTCAGGAAGATGGGTTATCCACAGGTGAGCAGCGGGTGGGGTGCGGTGGAGTGCTGGGCGGGGCAGGATCGGCGCGTGCACCGGCTCGATCAGACGACCAGGCGGCGGCTCGTGATCGCGATGAACCGTCCGCTGCGTCGTCGAGACCTGCATCGGCTCGGCCTCTCCGACAGCGACATCAAGCGGCTGGCCCGTAACGGCGGCCTTCATCATTTTGGTGACCGGTACGTCAGCGGCGCGTTCGAATCGGAGGCGGCGCGGATGCTGTGTGCTCAGTCCGCTCATCCCGGATCGGTCTTCAGTCACTTCAGCGCGGCCCACCTGAGCGGCCTTCGCACGTGGACCGCAACTCCCAAGTCCGAACGCCGGGTATGGCTGACCAGGCCAGTGGGCATTGGCCGTGCGGATGGTGGACCGGACGTCGTACTCCGGCAACTCCGCATCGATCCGCTCGATGTCCGCCAGCATCGCGTCGCGGCGATCGAAGACCCGCTGGTCTGCCTGGACGGAATGCCGATGACCACGCCGGCCCGGACTGTTGTCGACCTCGCGAGGCAGCTACCGCTGAGAGAGGCGCTGGTGGTGATCGATCACGCGCTGGACGTCATGGTCACCCGCGCAGAGCTCGACGAGGTTCTCGATCGCCAGCGCGGTTGGCCTGGGGTGAGGCGGGCAAAGGCGGCCATCGGTCTAGGCGATCCGCGGGCAGAGTCCGCCCTTGAGTCGATTGCGCGGGCGGTCTTCGCAGAGGCAGGTATCCCGCCACCCGTTCTGCAGGCGCGCTTCTGGGATGGTCACCAGTGGATGCCGGAGCGCACCGACTTCTGGTGGCCCCAATTCCGGACCCATGCAGAGGCCGACGGCCTGGCCAAATTCGAAGCGGCCAGTGCGGCCGAGCGGCGTCGTCTGCATCGGGCGGCCTTCCATCGAGAGCAGCGCCTTGCCGCGCGGGGCGCCGAGCTTGTTCGCTTCGGCTGGGAAGACGCCGTCAACGAGCCGGCCGAGCTTGTACGCCGGATGTGGCAGGCGTTCGCGAGGGGCGTCCGCCGAGGCGGTGAACCGATCCTCTGGCGTACCGAGGACCCGGCTACCTCCTCGCGCTGGCCACGCCTCGAACCACCACCGGATCTGGCAGCTTCCTGAGCAGACTGGACGTTTTGAGGGCCTTAAAACGTCCAGTCCGCTCAGGAAGAGGGAGCTGATTTTGGCCGCGCCGCGTGGTCAGGTCAGACGCGTCCACTCGCGGGGATGTTCAGACGCGACCACTCGCGGGAGGAGGGAGAGGTGTCAGCTCAGCTGTGGTTGGCGTCGTCGGCGGCGGATGGCGAGGGCGATGGCTAGGGCGCCGAGTGAGGGTGGGAGGGCCAGGACGGCGAGGGTGGTCCATAGGGGGTTGTTCTTGGTGATCGTGACGGTCTGGCGGAACTCGTCGTCCGTTGGTGCCTGCGCGAAGGTGAAGTCGTTGGTGATGCGCTCGGGCTGGGCGTAGCGCACGGAGAAGGCCGTTAGGTATGACGACGTGCCGGCGACCTCGGTCCGGCCGGCGTAGACCAGCTCGGGTTGTACGTCGGGATCCGGCAGTACGGTCGGCTCGACGCGATGCCCGGACGCGACGTACACGGTGACGGTTTGGGGAGTGGTCGCGCCTTTGCTCAGCCGCATCGGGTAGACGATTCGGTCCGACGCGAAGCTCAACCGCAGCGGCGGCGTCTCGCCGGATAGGCCCTGGCTTCCGTCCTCAGGCGCCAACCGAACCGCGACGATCTCCCACTTCTCCTTCACGTACGGCGCAAGGTTCGCCGCCAGCCCGGAAGGTACGACGTACCCGTTGGTGTCGAGCCAGGCCGTCACCGCAGCCGGGTCGGTCGCTCCGAGTCGCGCGACCTCGAACGGGCCGAGCCGCATCTGCTGGCGAACGTCGACACTGCCCGCGGTCGGCGCAGCGCCCGCACCATCACCTCGGCCCTGCAACTCCTTCAAGAAACCGCGAAACGGCCAGTAGGTAGTGCGATAAACCGTGCGCGGCCGCGTCGCCATCGCCAGGTCGCCGAACAGGTCGGGATCACCCAGCTGGACCCTCGCCTCGGACGGCACCGGCATGATCCAGGCGGCCTTCTTCGACGTACCCCGGACAGCCATCGCGAGCGTGATCTCCTCGCGGCCGTTCTCGAACCGCACCAGCGCGCGCTCGCCGTACACCCGGGCTCGCTCGGCGGCCGACCCCGATCCGGCCTCCGGCATGTACCCGCCGCAGCCGCACGCCCAGGCGGGCGACACCACGCCCAAACCGATTACCGCCAAGACCATTCCGGCCACTACCCGCCATCGCATGACCGGCATCCTAGGGCGCGCGAGGAGCGCTCTGGACTATGCGCGCAGGACCCCGGGTATTTACCAAACGGGTCGACCCGTATCGTAAACGGTATGAACTCCTCCAGAGGACGTCCCAGGGATCCCCGCTCGCACGAGGCGATCGTCAGCGCGGCCACCGAGCTGCTGACCGAAGTCGGCTACGCCGCGACCTCGATCGGGGCGGTGGCTGCGCGTGCCGGTGTCGGCAAGGACACGATCTACCGGCGCTGGCGGGGCAGGCCGGAGTTGGTCTTCGAGGCAGTATTCACGTCTACCGACCAGGCTCCGGTCCCTGACACCGGAACGCTGACCGCGGACCTGACCGCACTGCTGCAGGACCTGGTTGACGAGTTCGACGCACCTGCCGCCGCAGCGGCGCTCCCGGGGCTGCTCGCTGACTTCGCCGCCGATCCGGTGCTGAAGGCACGCATCCGCAGCGACTTCCTGGCCCCGTCGAAGGAGCGGCTGCTGATCGTCTTCGAGCGGGCCGTGGCGCGCGGGGAGATCGCGGCCGGCACGCCCGTGGATCTGGTCCTGGACACGCTGGCAGGAGCCGTGTTCTTTCACGTCGGTCTGGTCGGGGAACCCGCCGACCCTCAGCTGGCCGGCCGGCTGGCTGCTGTCATAGCCAAAGGAATCGAGATCCGATGAACGGCTGGCTTCTCGCAGCAGGCATCACCGCGTTCGGTGTGGCCGCGGCGCACATCGTCGGCGGGCACCGGGACGTGGTGCGCCCGCTGCTCTCCTGCGGACTCGCAGACGAACCCAAGCGCGTCCTTCATGCCGTGTGGCACATGGTGAGCGTCGATCTGGTGCTCTCAGCGGCCGCCTTGGTCTATCTCGCGCTGGCGGACACCACGTCGGCGACTGGCCTGATGGCGTGGTTCGTGGCTGCGCACTTCCTGGCGTACGCAGTCGCTTTCCTGGTCATCACGCTGTCGGTCGGCTGGCCGAGGCCCCTGCTCCGCCTTCCGCAATGGATTCTGCTCCTGCCGATCGCGGTCCTGACAGCGGCCGGCGCCGCGTAGCTAGGAGATCGAGTACGGCGTATGGAACACGTTGGCCGGGTCGTACTTGCGTTTGACCGTCTTCAGTCGCGCAAAACTGGACGCGTAATACGACTGGATCGCACGCCCCGGCTCGACGTAATTCACGTAACCCCCGGCCGACGCCTTGGCGACAGCCCGATGACCAGAGGTGATCCAAGAGCGGGCCGAGTTGTACGACGCGGCGGTCGGATGCGCGGCGAGCCCGACGTACCACTGGATCACGCCAAGGCTCGACCGCCACGGCCAAGCCGAACCACCCGTCGGCACCTTGGCCGCCTGCCCGCCAAGCGGATCGAGAATCGCCGACGCCGTCATGCCCGCACCCGCTCGCGCCTTGACTGCACCAACCAACGCGCTGATCGTCGAAGCGTCCATCGGCCCACGCAAGACGTCCGACCCAGCGGTGAAGCCAGTACGCGGACTGCTGGTGCCACCACCAAGAAAACGCACAGCCTCCAAATGCGACTTCTGGCTGAACGAACGCGACGACGCGCGGATCCCGATGAACGACTCGAGCTGAGCCGCAGCGGCCGTCGCGGAGCCAGTGGTCGACACGCCAACGGCCCGTACGGCGATGGTGCCGTCACTGCGGGCGTCGAGATGGAGGTTTGCCCACGAGGACGTCGGCGCCTCGCGCGCGAATCGCTGCCACCCGCGAATCACCGCAGCGGCCTGCGACTGCGTCCACTTCAAGATGAAGAGGCCGAGTTTGCCGCCCGGAATCGTCGACAAGCGGAACGACGTGACGATGCCGAGGTTGCCACCGCCACCACCACGCAAAGCCCAGAACAGGTCGGCGTTCTGCGTCGGGCTGCACGGCCGGAAGACGCCGTCGGCCGTCACCACCTGCATCGACATGATGCGGTCGCCGGTCAGCCCGTACGCCCGGGTGTGCACGCCCATCCCGCCGCCGAGCGCGAGCCCCGCGACGCCAACGGTCGGGCAGGTGCCGGTCGGCAGGGAACGCCCGTACCGATCGAGAAACGCATGCACGTCGTACAGGCGAGCGCCCGCACCGACCGTGAGCACGCCGTTCGCATAAGACATCGAGCGCAGGTTGCCGATATCGACCATCAGGCCGTTTGCGATCGACGAGGCGCCGACGTACGAATGACCGCCGGCCTTCGGCACACAGGTGAGCCGGTTCTTCCGCGCGAACAACACCGACTCGCGGATATCCGCGATCGACGCGGCCTTCACCACGCCACCGGGTTGCACGCTATCGAAGCGCGGGTTGAAGAGCTGATGCGCGGCCGCATAACCCGAGCCGCCCGGCCGATACAACCGGCCATCCAGCCCACGCCCGAACCCGGCCCAATCCGGCGCGACGGCAACATCAGGACCGGGAGGGGCAGACGGCGAGGCGTGACCGGAAGGTGAATCAGTGCACCCGGCGATGGTGACGGCGGCGAGAGCGCCGCCGGCCTTCAGTAGCGTCCGGCGGTCAACGGGCATCACGGGCATCAAGCTCCTCCAGCGCGGCGGACCTCATGGCCGCCAGAGGCGCGGGCGACCTACCCGTCATCATCTCCACTTGCAGGGTCGCCTGATGCACGAGAAGGTCAAGGCCGTTCAACAGCTCCGTACCGATCCCGTACGCCACTTGCGCGAGCCGTGTCGGCCACGGGTGATACGCCACGTCGAAGACCACCGGCGCCACCGCGGCGAAGTGCTCGGCGTACGGATCGACAGCCCCACCCGGCAACGTCGACACACAAAGATCGAACCCGCCAACCTGCTCGGTCTGGTCGAACGTCGCCACCGCGACCCGCATCCCCAGCTCCGCCGCCAAGTCGGCCAGTCGAGAGGCCTTCGACGCGTCGCGCACCACCAGCGTCACCTCGCGCACACCCATCCCCCGCAGGGCCGCGAGCGTCGACGCGGCCGTCGCGCCACCACCGAGGATGACCGCGCTATCGGCCTGCGTGATCCCGCGCTCGGCGAAGGCGTTCACCAGACCCGGCACGTCAGTGTTGTACGCCGACCGCGAGCCGTCCGCCTCGATGATCAACGTGTTCGCGGCGCCGATCAGCTCGGCCACCGGATCGACCTTGTCGGCCAGCTCGATCGCGACCCGCTTCAGCGGCATCGTCAGGGACAACCCGCGCAAGTCCGGCCCGGCCGAGGCCAGGTAGTCCGCGAGCTCGTCCTCGCCCACCTCGAACGCGTCGTACGTCCAGTCGAGCCCGAGTTCGGCGTACGCCGCGCGGTGCATCGCCGGGGACAACGAGTGGGCGATCGGCTGCCCGAGCACGGCACAACGATCGGGCATCAGCACCGGCCCTTGTGCGCGCGGCACCAGGCCTGCAACTTGTTCACGTTCGTCTGGTGTTCCGCGAGCGAACTGGCGAACGCGGTCTCGCCGGTGTCGAGGTCGACGAGCGTGAAGTACAACCAGCTGCCCTTCGCCGGATGCAACGCGGCCTGCAGCAGCTCCCGGGTCGGCGAGTTGATCGGCCCCGGCGGCAGCCCCTCGTACTTGTAGGTGTTGTACGGCGAGTCGTACTCGCGGGCTTCCTTCGAGGTGAAGACCTTGCCGTCGCGGCCGGCGACGTAGTGCACGGTCGAGTCCATCTGGAGCCGCATGCCCGCGTTGAGCCGGTTGTAGATGACGCGGGAGACCTTCGGGTAGTCCGCTTTGCGGTTGGTCTCGGCACCGACGATGCTCGCCACCCGGACCGCCGTCCACGGATCAGGGCCACCAGCCTGCGCGATCCGCTGCATGTCGAGCTCGATCGCGGCCTTGGTGTACTCCATCGTCATCTGCCGCAGGATCGACGTGGCCGTCGCGTTCTTGGGCAGGTCGTACGTCCCCGGGTAGAGGAAGCCCTCCGCGCTGCCATGCGAGTACGACGGGAGGCCGAGGCTGCTGGGTTTCTCCAGCGCCGCCGCGACCGAGCCGGCCGGAAGCTTCGCCGCCTTCGACGCCTGCAGCAGGGCGGCCGCCTGCTTCAGCGTCTTACCCGCGGGAATGCTCACGCGGCGGACCTGGATCGACGACTTCGGGTCCAGCATCAGCGCGAGCGCCGCCTCGGCGGACATCTTCTTGCGCATCGTGTACGTGCCGGCCTGGATCGACAGCGACTGCGAGTCCTTCCGCGCGACCCGCTCGAAGGCCTTCGCGCTCTTCACCACGTCCTTGGCCTCGAGCGCCTCGCCGATGCCCTTGGTGGTGGAGTTCTTGGCGATCTCGACCGTGACCGAGCCGCTGCCCGGACCGGTGTAGTCAGGCGCGGCGAAGATGCCGTCGACCTTGTCCCGGATCCGGCCGAAGCCCAGCACGGCACCGACGACCAGGGCGGCCACCACGGCCATCGAGATGACGACCGCGAGGCAGCCACGGCTCTTGCGCGCCCGCAACTTCCGGCTCTCGGCACGGCGATCCGCGCGGCTCATCGCGCGCAGGCCGAGATCGTCGTTCAGATCGCTGTCTTCATCCACCGGAGTCCTGTCCACTGTCACAACGGGCTACCCGGTGGGTTGCCCGTCTCCCGCTCGAAGTCGAGCGCATGCTGCAGAATCACCACGGCCGCGGCCATGTCGACCACCGCCCTGCGCTTCTGGCCTTTCTTGCCCCGCTCTCGCAACATCCGTTCCGCGGTGACAGTGGTGAACCGCTCGTCCACCAGCCGCACCTCGGCCCCCGGAATCCGGTCGGCGATCTGCGCCGCGACCTCGCGGATCCGCGCCGCCGCGGGACCCTCCCGGCCGGACAAAGACCGGGGCAGTCCCACGACGATCTCGAACACCTCGAGGTCGGATACGAGGATAACGATCCGGTCAAGGTCACCGGCACCGCGGCGTACCGTTTCGACCGGCGTCGCGAGGATGCCGTGCGGATCACTGGCGGCGACGCCGATCCGGGCGTCGCCGATATCCAGTGCCAGCCGCACTCCCCTACGCACGGGGACTTCAGCCGGTGACGGACTGACCGACCGCGTGCTCGACCGCGGCCAGGGCCTGATCGACACCGGCCGGATCGGTTCCGCCACCCTGGGCGACGTCATCCTTACCGCCACCACGGCCGCCGAGCGCCTCGGCCGCGATCCGAACCAGGTCACCCGCCTTCAGCCTCCACTCGCGTGCGGTGTCGTTCAGCGCGACCACCACACCGGGCTTACCGTCGGACACGCCCGCGACGGCGATCACCGCGGGACGATCCGCCGGCATCCGGCCGCGGATGTCCAGCGCCAGCTTGCGCAGATCGCCGCCACCCAGACCATCGGGCGTGCGACGACCCACGAAGTTGACGCCAAAGACGTCCTTCGGGTTGGCAGCCAGTTCCGCACCGGCGGCCAGCACCTGCCCGGCGCGCACCCGCTCGATCTCCTTCTCGGCCACCCGCAACCGCTCGACCAGGTCGGCGATCCGGGCCGGCAACTCCTCCGGCCGGGCCTTCAGGTTCTCGCTCAGGGTCCGGACCAGAGCCCGCTCGCGGCCCAGGAAACGCAGCGCCTCCATGCCGACGAAGGCCTCGAGTCGCCGTACGCCGGCACCGACGGAGGACTCGCCCGTGACGGTCAGCGCGCCGACCTGGGACGAGTGCTTCACGTGCGTACCACCGCAGAGCTCACGGGACCACGGTCCGCCGATCTCGACGACGCGCACCTCCTCGTCGTACGTCTCGCCGAACAGTGCCAGCGCACCGATCTCGCGGGCCCGGGCCAGCGGCATGTACTCCGCAGAGACGGCCAGATCCTCGCGGACGGCCAGGTTGGAGACCTCTTCGATCTCGCTGCGGGTCGCCTGGTCCAACGACGAGCCCCACGCGAAGTCGAGCCGCAAGTAACCGGGCTTGTTGTACGAACCGCTCTGCAACGCCGTCGGGCCGAGCACCTGGCGCAACGCCGCGTGCACGACGTGTGTGCCGGAGTGGGCCTGGCACGCCGAGATACGCCACTCGCGATCGACCTGCGCGTGTACGTCGGTGCCGGGCTGCAGCACTCCCTCGACGACCTTGACCCGGTGCACGATCAGACCCTTGACCGGACGCTGGACGTCGAGCACCTGCAGCTTCACGCCGTCGGCGACGATCTCGCCCTCGTCGGCGATCTGGCCACCCGACTCGGCGTAGAACGGCGTCTTCTCCAGCACGACCTCGACGATCTCGCCTTGCTCCGCGGCCGGGGCGATCGCGCCTTCGCGCAGAATGCCGCGGACCTGGGAGTCGGTCGCGAGCTCGGAGTAGCCGGTGAACTCGGTGATCCCGCGCTCGCGCAGCTCCCGGTAACCGCTGGTGTCCGCGTGCCCAAGCTTCTTGGACCGGGCGTCGGCCTTCGCGCGCTCACGCTGCTCGGCCATCAAGGTGCGGAAGCCCTCGGTGTCGACCTCGAGCCCCTGCTCGGCCGCCATCTCGATGGTCAGGTCGATCGGGAAGCCGTACGTGTCGTGCAGCTGGAAGGTCTGCGCACCCGGCAGCGTCGAACCGCCGTCCGCCTTGAGCCTGGAAACGGCGACGTCGAAGATGCTCGTCCCGGCCGTGAGAGTACGACGGAAGGCGTCCTCTTCGGCGTACGCGATCTGGCTGATCCGGCCGAAGCCCTGCTCGAGCTCGGGGTACGACGCCTTCATCTTCGCCATGCTGACCGGCAGCAACTCGGGCAGGCTCGGGTCTTCGTAGCCGAGCAGGCGCATGGACCGCACCGCGCGGCGCAGCAGCCGACGCAGCACGTAACCGCCCTGCTCGTTACCCGGGGTGACGCCGTCGCCGATCAGCATCAGCGCGCTGCGGACGTGGTCCGCGACGACGCGGAACCGGACGTCGTCGACCGGGTTCTCGCCGTACTTCTTGCCGCTCAGCTCCGAGGCCCGCTCGATGACCGGGAAGACCTCGTCGATCTCGTACATGTTGTCGACGCCCTGCAGCAGGTAGGCCACCCGCTCCAGGCCGAGACCGGTGTCGATGTTCTTGCTCGGCAGCTCGCCGAGGATGTCGTAGCCCTCCTTGCCCGGGCCGTCACCGCGGAGGTTCTGCATGAACACGAGGTTCCAGAACTCCAGGTACCGGTCGCCGGCCTCCCAGTCCCGGTCGGCGCCGAACTGCGGGCCGCGGTCGATCAGGATCTCCGAACACGGGCCGCACGGACCCGGCACACCCATCGACCAGAAGTTGTCCTTCATGCCGAGGCGGACGATCCGGTCGTCGGGCAGACCCGCGACGCGCTTCCAGATGTCGATGGCCTCGTCGTCCTCGTAGTACACCGAGGCGTAGAGCACGGACTCGTCGAAGCCGTAACCGCCGTCGGCCTGCGACTTGGTGACCAGGTCCCAGGCGAACTCGATCGCCTGCTCCTTGAAGTAGTCCCCGAAGGAGAAGTTGCCGTTCATCTGGAAGAACGTGCCGTGCCGGGTGGTCTTGCCGACCTCCTCGATGTCGAGGGTCCGGACACACTTCTGCACGCTGGTCGCACGCTTGAACGGCGGGGTCTCCTGGCCGACGAAGTACGGCACGAAGGGCACCATGCCGGCCGGGACGAACAGCAGGTTCGGGTCGTCCGACGGCAGCGGCGCGCTCGGTACGACGGTGTGGCCGCGGTCCTCGAAGTACTTCAGGAACCGGCGCCGGATCTCACTTGTTTCCATGGGTTGTTACCGGAAGTCCTCACGCTGCTCGTTGGTTGCTGTGTCGATACCCAGGGCCTCGCGCAATTCGCCCTCGCGCTCGGCCATGCCCTCGCGGACCTCGTCGCCGAAGTGCCGGATCGCGCTGGCGAGCTTCTCGGCGGTGGCCTGCAGGCTCTCGGGTGCGAGCACCTGCGCCTTCTTCTTCAGCCGGGTCACCGCGTAGACCCCGACCGCCGTACCGATGATGAACCAGAAGAGCTTCTTCACAGCACCGACTCCGGGTTGTCGAAGTTCTGCCGGGGCGCCGCGGACCGCTTACCCGCCTTGCGCTCGGCCTTCATCTCGCTCTTCACCCGGCGGGCGACATCGCGACGCTGGCTCTCGCCGAACGCCCGGCGCACGCCGTACGTGAACGCGGCGGCCTTCACCAGCGGGCCACCGGCCGTCGCCGCGAACAGCGAGGTCAGCGCGGCCGCGTTCGTCGAGACCGTGGCGGCGTTGTCGGTGATGGTGTCGACCTTGGCCAGCTGCGCGTTCGTGGTGGCGACCGTGGTGGTCACCTCGCCGAGCAGCGGCACGCTCGAGTCCGACACGCCCTTGACCATGATCCGGGTCTCGTCGAACACCTTGCCGAGCTTCAGGATCGGATAGGCCAGCAGGCCCACCAGGATGAGCAGTGCGCAGGCCGCGATCAGCCCTGCCACTTCACCGACGCTCATGGATTCGATCCACCTTCCGTTCGACTCGCGATGTCCCTCGGGTAACCGATGGCGACCCTGTCTCGTTACGCCTCAGTACCCGGACCTTATCGCGCGAGCGGCAAGGTCCCGGGTACCAGGCCCGATCTACTGGAAGAGGTAACCCATGCTGGTCGCCGACCGCTACCTGCTCACCGCTTCGCTCGGGCGTGGCGCGATGGGCGAGGTGTGGCGCGCGACCGACGAGGTGCTCGGCCGGGAGGTCGCGGTGAAGCTGCTGCTGCCGACCAGTCCGGACGGCGCCGCCCGCGAGCGGTTCCGCCGGGAGGCGATGATCGCCGGCCGGCTGAGCCATCCGAACGTGGTCGCCGTGCACGACTTCGGCTACCACGAAAGCCATCCGTACCTGATCCTCGAGCTGGTCACCGGCGCGAGCCTGGCCGACCGGCTGGAGAAGGTCGGCGCGCTGCCGCCGCGAGAGGTGCGCCGGATCGCCGGGCAGGTGGCGGCCGGGCTGGCCGAGGCCCATCGCCACGGCGTGGTCCATCGCGACATCAAACCAGGCAACCTGCTGGTGACGCCGGACGGCACGGTCAAACTCGCCGACTTCGGGATCGCGCGGCTGGATGAGACCGATCAAGGTCTGACTCAGGCCGGCCTGATCGTCGGGACGAGCTACTACCTCGCGCCGGAGCGGGCGATGGCTCAGGCGGCCGGGCCCGCCTCCGACATGTACTCGCTCGGCTGTGTGCTCTACCAGTTGATGACCGGGCATGTCCCGTTCACCGCTGACAACACGGCCGGCGTGATCTACCAGCATGTGCACACGCCGCCGGTTCCGCCGGGTGAGTTGCGGCCGGAGTTCGAGGGGCCGTTCGAGAACTACCTGCTGCGGTTGCTGGCCAAGGAGCCGGAGGACCGGCCCACCGCGTCCGAGCTGGCGGAGTGGGCGCGGAACGCGGCGACCGTGCCCGAGCCGGTGGTGGTCCAGGCGGCGCGGAAGAGGAAGTCGTTGCTGGCCATCGCGACCATGGGGGTCGGGGTTGCGGTGGCGGCCGCGTTGATGCTCGATCCGGGCGGCCGGGTGGGGTCGATGATGCCGGAGGACTCGCCGACTCCCACCGTGACTCCGGTTGGCTTACGACCTGGCACCTCGACGACGAAGACCACGACCACGCCTCGGCCGAAGTCGACGCCCACGCCGGCGTTGGCTCGTGCGAAGCGTCCGACGCCTTCGGTGCAGCCCACGGTTCGGCCGACGCCAACCGACCAGACCGTGCGGCCGACTGTTCAGCCGACGCCTACCGCCGTGCAGTCGACCCTCGAGGTGACCGTCCAGCCGAAGGCGACCAGGACGAAGAAGCCCAAACCCGACCGGCCCGGGCGGCCGTAGCCGCGGTTTTAGCGGTTTTTGAGGATCTCGCGGATCTTCGCCAGCCGGTCGGCGTACGCCGCTTCGCCGCCGCGCCGCGTCGGTTTGTAGTACTGCGCGTCGTCGACGACGTCCGGCGCGTACTGCTGCGGCACGATGCCACGCGGGTCGTCGTGGGCGTACCTGTACGTCTGCCCGTGCCCGATCTTCTTCGCGCCGGCGTAATGCGCGTCGCGCAGATGCGGCGGCACGGGTCCGATCTTGCCGGCCTTCACGTCGGCGATCGCCGCGTCGATCGCGCTGATGACGGAGTTGGACTTCGGCGCGAGCGCGAGCGCGACGACGGCCTGGGCCAGGTTGATCCGGGCCTCGGGCATGCCGATGAACGCGACCGCGTCGGCGGCCGCGACGGCCACGCCGAGCGCGGTCGGATCGCCCATGCCAATGTCCTCGCTGGCTGAGATGACCAGGCGGCGGGCGATGAACCGCGGGTCCTCCCCGGCCGTGATCATCCGGGCCAGGTAGTGCATGGCCGCGTCCACGTCGGACCCGCGGATCGACTTGATCAGCGCGGAGGCGACGTCGTAGTGCTGGTCGCCGGCCCGGTCATACCGCACGGCGGCCTGGTCGACGGCCGTTTCCAAAGTCGGAAGGTCGATCTCATCGGCCTGCTTCGCGCGGGCGCCACCGGCCGCGGCCTCGAGGTACGTCAAGGCGCGACGGGCGTCTCCCCCGGCCATCCGGAGCAGGTGATCGCGCGCGTCCTCGGCGAGCTCGAACTGGCCGTTCAGCCCGCGCTCATCGGTCAGCGCCCGATCCAGCAGCACCGAGATGTCGTCATCGGTGAGCGATTCGAGCGTCAGCAGCAACGAACGCGACAGCAGCGGCGAGATGACCGAGAAGAACGGGTTCTCCGTGGTGGCCGCGACGAGCGTGACCCACCGGTTCTCGACGCCGGGCAGCAGCGCGTCCTGCTGGGCCTTGGTGAAGCGATGCACCTCGTCGATGAACAGGACCGTCTCGACGGTGTTCCCGGGCCGGGCCAGGTCGCGACGGGCGCCGTCGATGACCTGGCGCACGTCCTTCACGCCGGCCGTCACCGCGGACAGCTCGACAAATCGGCGGTTGGTCTGGTGGGACACAACCGCCGCGATCGTGGTCTTACCGGTACCGGGTGGACCCCAGAGCAGCAAGGACATCGGCTGATCGCCCTCGACCAGCCGGCGCAACGGCGAACCGGGCGCGAGCAGGTGCTGCTGACCGACCAGTTCGTCCAGACTGCGCGGCCGCATCCGCACGGCCAACGGCGCCGACGTGTGATCGGCATCGGCCAGGCTGCCACCCCCGCGAGCAGGGGCGGGCGCACCAGGCAGATCGAACAAACCTTCGGTCACACCGCAAGCCTATGGCATTCATTCGTCGGAATCCGCCCCCTCAGCACAGCGGACCGGTGCAGGTCCGCGGCGTCAGGGGGCGGATTCCGACGAATGAATGCTAAGAAAAGTTGGCCGACTACTTCTTCTTGCCGTCCTCGTCGTCCTTCGCCTCGACCTCGTCGACGTCATCCGCGTCATCGGAGTCATCCGAGTCGTCGGCGTCCTCGTCGTCGTCGGCCTCGGCCAGCTCCGGCGGGAGGTCGACGAACTCGGTCTCGCCGTCCAGCTCCGACGGCACGGTGTCCTCGATGGCGGGCGCGTCGGGCTTGATCAGGTTGCGGAGGCGGCCGAGGATCCGGTCGGCCTCGGTGCCGAAGGGGTTGTCGTTGACTAGGTACGTCCAGGTGGCCGTCGGACGCGCGACACCACTCGCGTCCAGGTCGAGCCCGTCCGCCGTGATCTCCGCCGTCTCGAACGTCTTCGCCGCGTCGTTCCACGCGTCCGCGATCAGCGTGTCGAAGGACTCGATCGCCGACCGGTTGAACTCGTCGATCGGCTTCATGTGCACCATGCCACCGGCCAGCGAACGCAGGTGGATGCCCTCGCGCAGATCCGCGAGATAGGCCAGGTGCTCGGTCCAGCGCCGGTCCAGGTGGTGCAGCGCGATCGTCCGGGCCGCCTCCGCGACGACCTCCTCGCCGTACTGCTCGACCAGCTCGTCGAACCGCTCCTTCTGGCGCTCGGCCAGCTCGGCCTGCGCGAGGTCCTCGGTCAGCACCTTCTCGCGGACCTCGAGCACGATGGCCCGCTGCTGCCCGGTGAGCCGGTGGTAGGACCAGGTGTTGCGGTGCAGCTCGTGGTTCGCGCCGTCGGCGACGCGCTGCGCGTGCTCGACCACGCCGAGGGCCTTGCGATCGGTCAGCCGGCCTTCCTTGTCCGGCGACGGACGCAGACCGCTGGTGACCGAGTACCGGGTGACGAGCTCGTCCGCGAGGCTCGCGAAGAACACCGAACCACCCGGGTCGCCCTGCCGTCCGGCCCGGCCGCGCAGCTGGTCGTCCAGCCGGCTCGACGGGTGCCGGCCGGTGCCGATGACGTACAGCCCGCCGAGCTCGATCGCGCGGTCCTTGTCGTGGCTGCCGTCGCGACCACCGAGGCGAATGTCCGTACCACGGCCGGCCATCTGGGTGGAAACCGTGACCGTCTCGGGCACACCGGCCTCGGCGATGATGGCGGCCTCTTCGGCGTCGTTCTTGGCGTTCAGCACGACGTGCTCGATCTCGGCCGCCTCGAGCAATTCGCTGAGCTGCTCGGACTCCTCGACCGAGTGGGTGCCGATCAGGATCGGGCGGCCCGTCTCGTGCACCTCGGCGACGTGGTTGACCAGTGCGGTCTGCTTGTCCTTCATCGACAGGTAGAGCCGGTCCTGCTCGTCCTTGCGAACGTTCGGCTTGTTCGGCGGGACGACGGCCACCTCGACGCCGTAGAACTCCTCCAGCTGCTCACCGACGACCACGGCGGTACCGGTCATACCGCAGAGCGTCGGGTAGCTGGTGATGAGCGCCTGGACGGTGATGCTGTCGAGGATCTCGCCGCTCTCGCTGACCGGCACGGCCTCCTTGGCCTCCACGGCGGCCTGCAGACCGTCGGGCCAGCGCTGCAGCTTGGCGATCCGGCCGCGGTTGGTGTTGACCAGGTGGACCTTGCCGTCGCGGACCAGGTAGTCGACGTCGCGACGCAGCAGCACCTCCGCGTGCAGCGCGACGTTGACCTGCGTCATCCGCTCGAGGTTCTCCTCGTCGTACAGGTCGATCCCGCCGAGGTGCTCCTCGACCACGTCGGTGCCCTTGTCGGTCAGCGCGACCGTCCGCCCGTCGCCGTCGATCTCGTAGTCGACACCCGCGCGCAACGTCCGCACCATGGCGACCACGTCATCGTCGATCTCCTCGGACGACGAGGCGCCCGCGAGCACCAGCGGCACCCGGGCCTCGTCGATCAGCACGGAGTCGGCCTCGTCCACCAGGGCCACGTCGGGCTTGGCACTGACCCGCTCGGCCGGGTCGGCGACGAGCCGGTCACGCAGTACGTCGAAACCGACCTCGCTGACGGGCGCGTAGCAGATCTCCGCCTGGTACGCCTCGCGGCGCTCCTCCGGCGTCGACGCCTGGCCGACCGCGCTGACAGACACACCGAGCAGCTCGTAGACCGGGCCCATCCACTCCGCGTCACGATGTGCGAGGTAGTCGTTCACCGCCATCACCTGGACGCGGCGGCCGCCGATGGCATAACCCGCGGCCGCGATGGCGCCGGCCAGGGTCTTGCCCTCACCGGTGGCCATCTCGATCACGCGACCGCCGAGCAGCGCGATGGCGCCGACCAGCTGGCCGTCGAAGGCACGCTCGCCGATGGCGCGGCGGGCCGCCTCCCGGGCCAGCGCGAGGAACTCGATCAGCGCGTCCTCGTCCAGACCGCCCTCGGTACGCAGCGCGTCGACCGCCGCCGTCAGCTCTTCGTCGGTCAGCGCTTCGACCGATTCTTCGCACTCGGCGATGGCCGCCGTCATCCGCTCGTAAGGACCGAGGTCGATCGAGCCGGGGCGCTGCAGGAGCCGGCGGAAGCGCGAGGTGATTTTCAGTGCCATGATCTCCGCAACGTACAGCCTCCGCGACGGGTTCCCCCAGGCAGGTCGGTGTGTCGGGGTTTCAGCTCGGCTTGAAGACGTATGGCGTTGTTGTCGCGACAGCGAACAGGCCGCACTTCTGCAGGATCGGCCGGGAGTCCTCAGACGCGTCCACTCGCAAGTAGTCGTACCCGCGGGCCTTGGCGAGCTTGGCCCGGTGCATGAGTACAGCCCGGTACAGCCCCTTCCGCCGCCACTCCGGCCGCGTCCCGCCACCCCAGAGGCTCGCGAAACCAGTGCCCGGGTGGAGCCGCACCCAGCCAGCAGTGAGCGCCGGGGCCGCCGAACACCTCTTCAACCACCGTGACGATCAACCGGTCCGGGAACTCGCGCTGCTCCGTCGCAAGCTGCTCATGCACGTTGTCCCGGTTGGAACCCCAGATGTCGGCCTCAAGCTCGGCAATGCGCCGGAAGTCGGCAGACTCGTGTACGTCGCGCAGCACGATCTTGGAAGGCAATGCGGACGGCATGGCCAGTACGGCGTCAACGTGGCCGAGGATGAGCGTCTCCGGCTCGTCCGGCACAAACCCGGCGTCAGTCAGACGCGCGCCAAGGTCTGCCGGCTCGTCATAGTCGTACGTCTTCCACTCGACGTTCATCCCCATGCCGGCGTAGAAGTCCCGCTGCTCCGCAATGACCTTGTCCGGGTCCTCCCCCAGCCCGCGCGGCGACTCGATGAACCCGCACGCGTTCGGACCGGGGTCAGGCGGATACGACCGATGCACCAGCCCCGACGTCTCCCGAACCCACCCCGGAATCACATCCGCATCAGGCAACCGAATCCGCTCATGAAACACCCGCAACAAGTCATCCACGTGTCCGATCCTCCCAGCCCCCACCAACCGATTTACCCGCCTCCCGTTTACCCGCCTGACCACCGACCCATCTCCCACTTCTTCCAGGGTCAGCCCTTCTCCCCATTCCGAGTGTCGGCCCTCGGAATGGGGGGCGGACACGCCAAATTTCGAGGGTCCGCTCCCCATTCCGGGTGTCGACACCCGGAATAGGGCGGGTGGATAGCCGCGAACTGCGGGGTTGTGGATCGCACATGAGGCGTGTTCGAATGAACAGGTGAATGGTGAAGAGCGGCTGAAGTACGTCGTGGAGGAGCTGGCGCGTACGGGGCGGGTCGGCGTGGCGGAGCTGGCGCGTGATGCGGGAGCCTCGGAGATGACGATTCGCCGGGACCTCGACCTGCTGCAAGGCCAAGGGCTGTTGCGACGTGTGCGCGGTGGGGCCGTTGGTGTGGTCCAGCGGGGCGAGGTCATCCCGTTCGCGCTGCGCGACAAGCAGGGCACCGAGGTCAAGCGCCGGATCGCGGCCGTCGTCGCCGAGCTGATCAGCGACGGTGAGGCGGTCGCGCTGGACAACGGCACCACCTGCCTGGCGATCGCGCGCGAACTCGCCGGCCGCCCGATCACGGTGATGCCGCTGTCGCTGCACTCCGCCGTCGTACTGGGCGAATCGGCCCGGACCAAACTGATCATGCCCGGTGGTGAGGTGAGTTCACCCGAGCTCGCGTCGTACGGCGCGATGGCCGAGGCCGGCGTACGAGGGCTGCATTTCGACACCGCCGTGGTGAGCAGTTGCGCGGCCTTGCCCGCCGACGGCTTGACCACCAACACGCTCGCGGACAACGCGATGAAGCGGGCCCTGATCGCCTCGTCGGCACGGGTCCTGCTGGCGATCGAATCGGTCAAACTCGAGAGGACGGCAATGGTGACGGTGGCAGGCGCGGAAGCGGTCGACGTACTGGTCACGGACGCGGACGCCGATCCGGAGGCGCTCGAGGCATACCGCGCGGCCGGGGCGGAAATCCGGCTCGCATGACGGCACCCACCGAAGCCCGCAGTCCCTTGTCCACCCAGTCCGCGGCCGTCGCGGTCGGCGCGTTGTTCGCGATCAACGGCACGATCCTCGGCGGTATCGGCGGCGCGCTGCCGGCGTTGCGGGACCGCCTCGGCATCGACGCGAACGGCATCTCGCTGCTGCTGTTGTGCGTGGCCGTCTCCGCCGTACTGTCCATGCAGATCGGTGGCCGGCTGGCCGACGCGATCGGCGCCCGGCCGGTCGCACTGTTCACCGCCGTGATGCTGGTCGTTGCCATCGGCACCCTTTCGCTCGCGCAATCGCTGCCGCTGGCGATCGTCGCGATGGTGCTGGCCGGCCTCGGCAACGGCGCGATGGACGTCGCGATGAACTCCCTCGGCGTCCAGGTCGAGAAGGTCCGGCCGAAGCCGGTGATGAGCCGGTTCCACGCGTTCTTCAGTATCGGCAACCTCTTCGGCGCGGGCATGATCGTGCTGATCGCGCGCGCCTTCGATCGCCCCGGCGGTTCGGTCGTCGGCCCGGCCCTTGGCACATTGTGCGCGTTCGGCCTGATCGGGCTGGTGGTGGTGTTCCGGTTCGTCCCGGTGGGCGAGCGGATGGAGCACCACCAGGACGGCGTCCGTACGCCGCTCCCCCGGCTGGCGTGGTTGCTCGGCCTGATGGCCTTCTGCTTTGGGCTGGCCGAGGGTACGGCGGTCGACTGGTCGTCCGTACACGTCACGGATGTCGCCAAGATAGATCCGTCCACCGGCGCTCTCGGTCTGGTCGCGGTCAGCGGCTTCATGGTGGTGATCCGGTTGCTCGGCGACCGCATCGTCGATCGGGTCGGCCGCCGCGCGGTGGTCCGGTTCGGTGGCGTGACCGCGGTCCTCGGTTACCTGGTGACCGTCTTCACCGAACCGCTGCCGCTCCTGCTGGTCGGCTGGGCCCTGGTCGGCCTCGGCGTCGGACTCGTCGCGCCCCAGGTCTACGCGGTCGCGGGCCACACCGGCGGCGGCCGCATGCTCGCCGTCGTTGTCACCTTCGGCTACGCCGCCTTCCTCATCGGCCCGGTCCTGATCGGCCAACTCGTCCACCACATCGGCATCCAAAACGCCATGATCCTCCCGCTAGCCCTCTCCCTAGCCCTGGTCGCCGTCTCCCCCGTCCTCCCCCGCACCGACTAACCCGTTCATCGGACCCTTGTGACGCGGCGTGTCGGCGTTCATCGGTCCCTTGTGACCACGGAATCCCTCAGAGGGTGCGGCGGAGAAGGTCGAAGAAGGTGTCGCCGCGGACTACCTCGAGCGGCGCCTTCAGGAGCTCGGCAAGCTCTGCGATATCCGTTGGAGTCCAGGACCACGCGTTGATGGCTGCTGCCACGAATAGCGGGGCAGAGCCGTCCCAACCGGCTGTGTGCCGCACTAGCGCGTCCTTGTACTCAACAGCCTTACCGGGCGGCGAGAAGTTACCGATGACCGGCAGACCGCCACGCTTCACCAGAAGATCTCCGGCCTCCCAGGACTGCACAATCCCCTTCACCGGCGTGTACGTGGCGTACGCCTTCCCGATCGCCTCAGAGAACGGAACCCACTTGTCGTTCTCCCGATGGTTGTAGGCATACACAAGATCCATACCGGTACGCCGCATGTACTCGCCGCTCAACCGCATATAGGCGTCTACGTCGGCAGCAGGCCAAGCCCCCGGGTACGTATATCCAGCACCGGACGGACCGCAGATAAGCAGGTCGTTGGCAGTAGCAGTCCGCTGGTAGTGGCTAAGCAGGCCAGGACCGATGTCAGCCAACAGCGGGCTCACCGTCCAGTTGGCCGGCGCATCACCACGACGCGGGTCGTCCCACAGCTGACGCATCCGCCGCTGGCAGTACTGGACGTTGTCGCCTTCCCCGATCGTCATCGTCACGTAGATCTTCTTCTCGGCCGCAACCCTCTTGAGCGGCCGAACCTCGGAAGAGATCGGCGCAACGACTCCCGAGTGCACTGTCCCGTTCATGTAGAAGTCCGCGGGCAACACCTCCAACCCGGCCTGCGCCGCCAGGTCGACCCCACTCCACTCCCCCGCGACGTCGTTCGAGAACCAGCCGGCGTACGGCGTAGTGGGTTCAACCGCCTGGAAGATCTCCGACAACAGCTCGCCCGTCGGGCCGTTCGGCGGCAACCAGCTCACCATCGTCTTCGTCGCGACTACGTAGTCCCGGAAGAACGGGAACGGCTCAACCCGGGTAGGCGCCGTGTCCGTCGCCGTGACCAAGTACTGGTTCCACATCTCCACAGTGACGGTCAGAGACGTCGTACCCGCCGGCGGTTTGAACTGGTAGATGAAGTACCCACTGCCATCGGAGAACCGGTTGCCCTCACCCCCGACCGACGAGTTCAACCCATCAAAGAGGTACGACGCCTCCGCCGCATCCCCAGGTTTGAACGACGCGAACTCGGCGCGATCGGCCTTGACCAGCACAGACGCCACCGACGGACCCCAGCCGTCGTCGCGGAACGAGTCCTGGAATCGGACGAACACCCCGTCCGCGCCGAGATCGGCCGATACGTCGAACGTGTAAGAACCCCGGTTGGACGAGTCGCGGATCTGCCGAGTCTCGCGCGCGACCTCTCGCCAGGACACGTTCGCGACGTCCACCACCATCGTCGGCGGCAGCCCTGCGAGCAGGCGATGACTGCAGCGCGGGAAGAGGTTCTGCAACTGCCAGCGATAGGTCTTCACCCGGTCGTCGTCGAACTTGCCGCGCAGGTCCTGCACCACCCGCAGCTTGTGTTCGGCGACCTGGCCCGCGTCCGCCACCACCGCGTCGTACAGGCCGGCGAGGGTGGTCGCGACGTTGAGCGAATCCGGCACCTCCGGGTCCCAGACGATTGCACCGCGCACGCGTCCGGCGTACTCCTTGACGAGGTCGAGCGGATTGGCGTGACGAGTCCGCGGGAGCCCGGTGTCCGCTAGCCAGCGGGCGTCCACATCGCCGTCTCTGAACAGGAAGTACAGCTCGGGCCGTCGCCGGTTCACGACGCCCTGCAAGGTGGTGAGTAGCGTCTGGTCGTTGCCGGTCAGCGTGCTCACATCGCCGAAATGCAGGTGTCCCGGTCGCTCGAAGACCGGCAACAATCGCCGGCCTGCGGCTTGTGCTGGAAGGGATGGGATCAGGCCGAGGCCGCCCATCGTGACCGCCCCACTGCCTGCCAGGAACGTACGCCGCGAGACCATTCGAGACCTCCCCATCGGGTGACATCGCTGTCAAGTCCCGGGGAGATTAACAACGTTGTAGCGGACGATCCAGACCCCGAAGCCGTTGTCTTTAGAAACGTTTCCAGCTATAGCCCAAAACTGTTCGAGTCGTCCACCAGGTCTTGGACGTCGTACCGGAGCGGACATCGCCCGTACGTCCATCGAGACCAGCGACGCACCCGCCGAGATCATCGCCACCGCGCTTGCCGACATCACCACCTGGCTAACGGCCTAACACGTACAGTCGAAGTGTGGTCGAGCCGCTCGTGGGGCGAGAGGACGAGTCCCGCCTTGCGCGGCGAGTCATGCGCGACGTCGAAGCCGGCCATACCGCCACCCTCCTGATCGAGGGTGAGGCGGGGGTCGGGAAGACGAGCTTCATTCGGGCTCTCGCGGACCAGGCACGCGCCGACGGCCTGCGCGTGCTGAGCGGCGCGGCCCATCCGTTCGAGACCACGAGGCCGTTCGGGTCGTTGATCAGCGCGCTCGATCTGCGGCGGAACTCGAGCGATCCGCGACGGGCGTCGATCGGCGAGATCCTCGGCGGTGAGGCCACTCCAGCATCGACGACCGCAGGGACCGACCTGCGCTACCGCGTCATCGAGGAGATCGTCGATCTGGTCGAGGCGGAGTGCTCGCGCGCTCCCGTGCTGCTGGCGCTCGAAGACTTGCACTGGGCCGACACCTCCACGCTGCTCGCCGTCCGGACGATGGCGCGCGAACTCGTTCACGTACCGCTGTTCCTGGTGGCCTCGCTGCGTCCGTCGCCGCGTTCGGACGAGCTGACCCTGCTGGTCGACGATCTGCTCGAGATCGGCGCGCCATCGATCTCGTTGCCTCCCCTCTCCCCCTCAGAAGTCGACGCGCTAGTGCGGGCCGAGCTGGGCCTCCCGGCTGGGCCTGAGCTCGGCGCGGTGGTGGCCAAGGCCGGCGGGAATCCCTTGTGGGTGGTCGAGATCCTCCGTTCGCTGTCCGCCGACGGGCGAGTCCAGCGCGGCTCGGAGGTCGCCGAGATCACGTCGTCCGAGCTGCCGCACTCGCTCCGGGATCTCGTCGTACGACGGCTCCGGGACCTGCCCCAAGCAACGCTCGACCTGCTGCGGGTCACCTCTGTTCTCGGCGACGCGGTGTCGATCAGCGACCTCGCGGCCGTGACACGTCGACCAGCCGCCGATCTGGTCGCCACCCTGGGCGAGGCGTTCCGGGCCCAGCTGCTCGGCGAGAAGGGAACTGCCGTCGTCTTCCGCCACCAGCTCGTCCACGACGCCATCTACCAGTCGATGCCGAGGCCGGTTCGTTCGGCCTTGCACCGCGACGCCGCGGGAGCGCTCGCGCGCGCCGGATCCGACCTGACGCACGTGGCCGGCCATCTCGTACTCGGCGCGAGCCCTGGCGACCTCGAGGCCGTTCGCTGGTTGCGTGCGGCGGCCAGACAGTCGGCGCCACGCGCCCCTGCGGAAGCCGTACAGCTCCTTCGTTGCGCCGAGCGGTTGTTGCCCGACCAGCATCCCGACGCGGACTTCCTCGCCGCGGAGCTGGTCGAAATCCTCCTTCTCGCGGGGAACGTCGCCGAAGCAACGGCGCAGGCCAACGCCGTACTGGATCGGCCGCATCGTCCGGAGGTGGACACCCCCGTCCGGTTGTGGCTGCTCGAGTCGCTCTCCCTGCAGAACCTCGGGCCGGAGCTCATCGACAGGGCCGAGGCCACCCTCGAAGGAGCGCACGGCCTCACGGATGCCCAGAAGTCGCTCGTGCTGGCGCAAGCCAGCTACGGCCGGACCTTCTCCGGCGACTTCGTCGGCGGAGAGGCGACCGCACAGCGCGCGCTCGACCATGCCATGCAGGCCGGCGATGTCGCCATGACGGTGTGGAGCCTCGGCACTCTGTCCGTGCCCATCAAGACCCAGGGCCGGTACGCCGAAGCCCTGACGCTCTCCCGACGCGCGGTTGAGCTGGCCTTCGAGCCGCCGAACGACGGCGCGCGACTGCGCCACCCCTACTTCTTCCTGGCCATGGCACTGAGCGACGCGGACCTCCTCGACGAGGCCCGCGTGGCCTTTCGCAGAGCCGTGGACGAGTGCTCCACTCTCGGTTCGTCGTGGATCCTCCCTGACGCACTGCTGCTCGCTGCGGAGCTGCGCTTCATCGTCGGCGAGTGGGACGACGCCTGGTCCGAGCTCGAGGCAGGTCTGCGCGTCGCGCACGAGCGCGGGCACAAGATCTCAAAGCCGCAGTCGCGGGCGTGTGAGGCGATCATGGCGATCGCGAGGGGCGACCATCGCGCGGCCGAGGCGGCGCTGGCCACTGTGCAGGCGCAGCTCGTCAGCGACGTCCCCGAGTACGGCGTGGAGATGGTGGCGTTCGCGACGTCTCTGCTCGCCGACGCCGAGGGGCAGGCGACGAAGGCGTACCAGCTGCTCCTGCGCTTCTGGCAGCTCGACGAACAACGGGAATGCCGCTACCACCACCGATACCTCGCCCCGCAGCTCGTACGCCTGAGCCTCCTGCTCGACCAGGACGACGTCGCCCGAACGGTGACCGAAGCCGTGGAAGCGGGAGCGAAGCTCGCGCCGGCCGTCCCCACCGTTCAGAGCGCGGGTTTGCGGTGTCGCGGTCTCGTCGAGCGGGATCCGGACCGGATGATCCGCGCCGTGGAGCTGGCTCGTCCGAGCGGGCGGCTGATCGACCATCTCTTCGCGTGCGAGGACGCGGCCGGCGTGCTCGTCGCCGCGAACCGCACGGACGAAGCGACAGCGCTGTGGTCAGAGGCGCTGGAGCGGTACGAGGAAGTCGGCGCGGACGCTTGGGCCATGCGGGCGCTGGCGATGTTGCGGCGTCACGGGGTGAAAAGGGGAACGCGCGGGCCGCGTCAGCGCCCGTCGGCGGGGTGGGACGGCCTCACGCCGACCGAGCACGCGGTGTCCGGACTGGTGGCCGAGGGGCTGACCAACCGCGAGATCGCTCGCCGCCTCCACATCTCGCCGCATACGGTCAACACGCATCTCCGGCACATCTTCCAGAAACTCTCGGTGCCGAGCCGCGCCGCGCTGGCGGCCGAGGTCGCGCGCCACGGTCCGGATCACGCGATCGAGTGATGTCTTCGGCGTCCGGCGTCTGGATTCTTGGGGCATCAGCAACCCCTTGGAAAGGACAAGCAGATGCCCTCGATCGGATTCGTCGCCCCGCTGCTGCCGGGAAAGACCGAAACGGACCGCGCGGCGATGACGTCGTGCTGGAACGGCGATCGGAAAGCCGACTACGAACGGTCCCGCAAGAACCTGGGAATCACCCGCGAGGCCGTCTTCCTCCAGTCCACACCGGGCGGCGACGTCAACGTCGTCTACTGGGAGGCCGACGACGTGGAGGCGGCGCTGACCGGCATGGCCACGTCGGACGATCCCTTCGACCGCTGGTTCCGCGACCATGTCCGGGAGGTCCACGGGCTGAACGTCGAGGACGGCTTCCCCCCGCCGGAGCAGGTGATGGACTTCCGCGCTTGATCCGGGGAGCTACCAGGCGTTGTGCAGGATTTGGGTGGTTTCGGCAAGGCTCAGGCCGGCTTGGCGGGCGGCTACGGCGAGGGCCGTGGCCGCGCGGTGGGTGGCGGCGTCGTTGATCTGGCTGCGGCCGGCGAGTACGACGGTGCCGTTACGCCCACGTGTCTCGACGAGGCCATCCGCCTCAAGCTCCTTGTAGGCACGCGCCACGGTGTTCACAGCAAGGCCCAGGTCGATCGAAAGCTGCCGCACCGTCGGCAACTTCGTCCCCTGGGCCAACTCGCCCGTACGAATCAGCTGCTCGATCTGATCCTTCACCTGCTCGTACGGCGGAGTCGCCCCAACCGGGTCAACCGTGATGTCCATTGGCCGAGCGTATCGGTCCGACATCTACCAGGCTTGATCGAGCACGCGCCGCGCCTCGGTGAGACTGAGGCCGGCCCGATGCGCCGCCCGCGCGAAGATCACCGCCGCCGCGCGCGTCTCCTCGTCGTCCGCCTGGACCTGCGGAGCCAGCGCGAAGGTCCCGTTGCGCCCGCGGGTCTCCACCAGCCGATCAGCCTCGAGCTCCTTGTAGGCCCGCGCGACCGTGTTGATCGCCAGCCCGAGATCCCCCGCCAGCTGCCGGACCGTCGGCAACCGGCTCCCCTCCGCCAGCACGCCGCGCCGGATCAACTGCTCGATCTGCCCCTTCACCTGCTCGTACGGAGGAGTCGCCGCAGCCGGATCCACCGAAATGATCACGCGCGCTCCCGCAACCGCTGCCAGGTCTTCGCATCCTTCTGGGCATAAACGGCCCAAAGCGAGAGCACGTATCCGATCACGATCAATGGCAGCGCCGCCCAGCGCAGCGCCACCGGGAGCCGATCCGACAGGTCGAAAATCTGCTGCCCCAGGAAGGCTCCGCCCAGCATCCAAGCCGTCAAAGCAACGCCGATCGTCACGTCACGCAGCATCTGCGCCCGCTCGGCTTCGTCCCAGCGCAGCGCCGACTCCGACAACGCAGGGCGCGACGCCCGCAGCACGCGGCGCTGCAGTACCGGAGCGACCGAGCAGAGCAGCAGCCCGGCCCCGCCGCAAACGAGCATGCTGACGCCGATCCGGCGGTCCCCACCGCCCAGGTTCACGGCGACCACGCCGACGAGCAGCGTGTACACAGCGGTAAGTGTCGCCCAGCCCTGGGCAACGAGCTCCAGCCGCGTCAGATAGTCGGTGAGCGTGCGCCGCTGCAGCGCAGCGACCCGCACGTCCCCCTGACCGGCGATCCGGCGCAACGCGACGAAGTCACCTGCCCACATCCCGAGCAGCACGCCGAGCATGGACAGCAATGCCAACGCGGTGAGCCCGCCCTCCATCAGGCCAAGCGACAGCACCGGCTGGAGTCCGACGACGGCACCAACCAGTCCGCCGATCAGACCCAGCGTGTTCTTGGAGGACTGCCGCCGAATGGCCGCCTCCCGGGCTTCGGCGTCGTCCGGCAGCGCGGCCAATCGCTCGAGCCGCTCAATCGCCATCGACGCCATGCCCATACGGCAGTTTGTATCATCTGTATTGATACAACGGCAAGCGGTTATCCCGGCTCAGTCGAAGTCGGACTGGGTGTAAGGGTGTTTCTCGACTAGGACCAGCCAGTTGCCGGAGTTGTCGCGGAGGACGGCCTCGACGCCGTACGGGCGGTCCGAGGGCTCCTGGACGTACTCGACGCCTCGGGCAACCAGTTCGTCGAAAGTCTTGCGGCAGTTCTCGGTGGCGATGCCGAAGCCGTGCATCGAGCCCTTCGCCATCATCCGCTTGATCGCTTCGACCGACTCAGGGTCCAACGGCGGGCCTGGTAGCGCCAGCTGGATCTCCAGTTCGGGGTGGTCCGGCTGGCTGACCGTGCACCAGCGGTAGCCGTCCCCGACGGTGACGTCGACCTGGAGCGTGAAGCCGAGTTTCTCGGTGTAGAAGGCCTTGGCCTCGTCGATATCGTTCACGAACACACTGATCAGCGAAACGTTGGTAATCACGGCTGCCCCTTTTCGAAGAAGTTGACGTGTACGACGTTAGGCCTTGCCAGCCGCATCAGGCTTCTCCGGAATTGCGCTGGTCAGACCGAGCATGAAGACGTAGCAGCCGGGGATACGCGGCCCCGTCTGGGTCTGCTGGTAGGCCGACGGGCTCATCCCGATCAACTCGGTGAACCGCGTGCTGAACGACCCTAGACTGCTGAACCCGACCAGGTGGCACACCTCGGTCACGGTCAGGTTGGTGGCTCGCAGCAGGTCGGCGGCGCGCTCGATCCGGCGCCGGCCGACGTACTGCATGGGCGTCTCGCCGTACTCCGCGGCGAAACACCGGAGGAAGTGGTACTTCGAGACGCCCGCGGCCGAGGCGAGCGCGTCGAGGTCGAGCGGCTCGGCGAACTGCCGATCGGCCAGGTCGCGCGCCCGGCGCAAATGCGGCAACAGTTCGACCGGCACCACACCCATCCCCATATCGCCGAGGATAGGCCTCTCTCTTTTGCGTTCGTTCGTCGGAATCCGCCCTCTCAGCGCCGCGGACCGGCACAGGTCCGCGACGGCAGAGGGCGGATTCCGACGAACGAACGCAAAAGAGAGGTTGGTCAGCCCTTGGCGCCGGGGTTGCCGGCCAGGGAGGTGAATTGGGTGGCGGTGAGTTTGGTGGTGTCGCCGGTGAGCATCTTCGAACGGGTGCAGATGATGCCGCCGGGGACGGACCCGGTCAGTACGCGGATGGCGTTCTTGAAGGAGTCGCAACGGCGCCCGTCTTCGGCACCGGCCGGGTAACCGATGGCTGCGTTGACCTTGCCCATGTTCAGGGCGTCGGCGTACGGGTTGATGTTGCGGGCGACGGTCCAGTACCAGCGGGCGATCGGCGCACTCCACTGCAGCGACCGCGCCAACTCAGGATTGCCGAGCAGGTCGATACCGAAGTACCGACCGGCCGGGCCGTAGTTGAAGTCACCCGTCAACTGGATGTACCCGCGACCGCCGTACAACCGCGTATCGCCGATCTCGCGGATGTTGTACTCCAACCGCGACTCGTGCACCAACGTCGCCAAGAACGCGGCCTTGCGGTACGGCGTATTGATGTTGGCATCCCGCATCGCCTGGTTCAGCGACGGCAGACCCTGCTGGACCAACGACGGATTGGCGATACGACTGCCGAACATCGCCTGCACCGTCGCCAGGGTGATATCGCCACCCGGGTCCGGGTTGCCGCCGCCGCACTCGGGCACACCGGGCAGCTTGTCCTCAGGGATGCTCACGTAGGCCACAGTGACGTAACCACCCAAAGCCGGGACATGCGCCCACCAACTGCTGGAGCCGCCCGAGACCGTCACGTGGTCGCCGAACTTCTGGCAGTCGACGTCGATCGAGGTCGGGCCGGGCAGCGTACGGACGATGGCCGAGTTCAGGTACGCGTCGGCGCGGACGTTCACCCCACTGCCGTACGTCGAGAACACCGCCGCTTGGGCAGGAGTCGCGGCGACCACACCGGCCGCGGCGATACCGGCCAGGGCGAGCAGGGTGGCTCCGAGTCGGCGGAAACTTCGTGTGCGCATAGGTCTCTTCCGGGCGGGCAAAAGGGCGGAAAGGCGGTCGTCGTGAGTAACTACCGACACTCGGTCACGACGTCGTCACTTTCCACCCAACAAGACCCGCACTCAAGCCTTTCGACACCAGCGCAAACAGTGCCGTGGCGAGCCAGCCGCCACGGCACTGTGTCCAAAGACCCTTAAGACATCAGCCAACAGTCCCCGCGGCGATGCCCAACGCGTCGAACTGCGCGCGGGTGAGCTTGCTGGTGTCACCGGCGTACGCCGTCGGCCGCGTGCAGATGATCCCGGCCGGCACCGACCCGGTCAGATACCGCAACGCGTTCTTGAACGAGTCACACCGACGCTGATCCTCGGCCCCGGCCGGATACCCGATCGCCGCATTGACCTTGCCCATGTTCAACGCATCGGCCATCGGATTGATATTGCGAGCCACCGTCCAATACCAACGCGCAATCGGCGCACTCCACTGCAACGACCGCGCCAACTCGGGATTCCCCAGCAGATCGATCCCGAAATACCGCCCCGCCGGCCCGTAATTGAAGTCACCGGTCAGCTGGATATACCCCCGACCGCCGTACAACCGCGTATCGCCGATCTCGCGAATGTTGTACTCCAACCGCGACTCGTGCACCAACGTCGCCAGGAACGCCGCCTTCCGACGAGGCGTGTTGATCTGAGCGTCCGCCATCGCCTTGTTCAGCGACGGAAGACCCGTATTGACCAACGTCGGATTGGCGATCCGCGACCCGAACATCGCCTGTACGTCGGCCAGCGTGACGTTCACCGGCGGATTCGGGTTCGGCGCGCACTCAGGCACACCAGGCAACTTGGTCTCACTGGTGTTGATATAGCCGACGGTCACGTACCCACCGTGTGCGGGCAGATGCGCCCACCACGTGGTCGCGGCACGCCCCGGCACGGTGACCGAATCACCCGACCGCTGACAGTCGACGTCAACCACGGTCGGACCTGCGAGCACCTTGACCACCGACGCGGACAGATAGGCGTCGGACCGTACGTTGAGGTTATTGGCAGTGGTCTGGAAACCGACAGCGCTGGCCGGCGTCGCCACCAGCCCTGTCGCGGTTATGGCTGTGAGCAGGCATAAGGACCTGAGCATGAGCACTCCCTGGCGGTGGAGGGGCGGACCTCGTACTCTCCGCCCCTCACCACGGGGTTGCTCAAGTAGGCAACTAGGACTTGATCTCCGGTACGGCGTCCACGCCGGCCTCCTTGCGCTGCGCCGGGGTGATCGGCGCGGGCGCGGCGGTCAACGGGTCGAACCCGCCACCGGACTTCGGGAAGGCGATGACATCGCGGATCGACTCGGTCCCGGCCAGCAGCGCGGTGATCCGGTCCCAACCGAAGGCGATCCCGCCATGCGGCGGCGCGCCGAACTTGAACGCGTCGAGCAGGAAGCCGAACTTCTCGGTCACCTCTTCGTCCGTCAGACCCATCACCGCGAACACGCGCTTCTGCACGTCCTCACGGTGGATACGAATCGACCCACCGCCGATCTCGTTGCCATTGCAGACGATGTCGTACGCGTAGGCGAGCGCATTGCCCGGATCCGTGTCGAACGTCGCCAGCGAGTCGGGCTTCGGCGAGGTGAACGCGTGGTGCACGGCCGTCCACGCGCCCGAACCGACCGCGACATCACCGGTCGCCACCGCGTCGGAGGCCGGCTCGAACAGCGGCGCGTCCACCACCCACAGGAACGACCAGGCCGACTCATCGATCAGCCCGCCACGACGGCCGATCTCCAGCCGGGCCGCGCCGAGCAACGCCCGCGACGTCTTGACCGGACCGGCCGCGAAGAAGACGCAGTCCCCCGGCTTGGCGCCCACGTGGTCGGCCAGACCCGCACGCTCGGTCTCGGACAGGTTCTTGGCGACGGGACCACCCAGCTCGCCGTCCGGCCCGACCAGCACGTACGCCAAACCCTTGGCGCCACGCTGCTTGGCCCACTCTTGCCACGCGTCGAGCTGCTTGCGCGGTTGGTCGGCGCCACCCGGCATCACCACGGCACCGACGTACGGCGCCTGGAACACGCGGAACGGCGTGTCCTTGAAGTAGTCCGTGCACTCGACGAGCTCGAGGCCCATCCGCAGGTCGGGCTTGTCGGTACCGAATCGCGCCATCGCCTCGGCGTACGTCATCCGCGGCAGCGGCGTCTGCACCTCGAAGCCGATCAGCTTCCACAGCTCGACCAGGATCTCCTCGGACAACGTGATCACGTCGTCCTGGTCGACGAAGCTCATCTCGATGTCGAGCTGGGTGAACTCGGGCTGCCGGTCGGCCCGGAAGTCCTCGTCGCGGTAGCAGCGGGCGATCTGGAAGTACTTCTCCATACCGGCCACCATCAGCAGCTGCTTGAACAGCTGCGGCGACTGCGGCAGGGCGTACCAAGAACCGGGCTGAAGACGCGCCGGGACCAGGAAGTCGCGCGCGCCTTCCGGCGTCGACTTGGTCAGCGTCGGCGTCTCGATCTCGACGAAGTCGTGGTTGGCCAGCACCTCGCGGGCGGCCCGGTTGACCTGGCTGCGCAGGCGCAACGCGTTGCCCGGGCCCTGACGGCGAAGGTCCAGGTAGCGGTACTTGAGGCGGACCTCCTCGTTCACCGGCGTCGCGTGGTGCTCCTCGACCGGGAACGGCAGCGGCGCGGCCTCGTTCAGCACCTCGACCTCGGTGGTGATGACCTCGATCTCGCCGGTCGGCAGGTTCGGGTTCGCGTTGCCCTCGGGTCGCGGCGAGACCTCACCGACGATCTTCAGGCAGAACTCGGCGCGCAGCGGGTGCGCGATCTCCTCGTCCCGGATCACCACCTGGACCGTGCCGGACGCGTCGCGCAGATCGATGAACGCCACGCCACCGTGATCGCGCCGCCGGGCCACCCAGCCCGCCAGGACGACGGTCTGACCGGCGTGCTCGGCACGGAGCGAGCCTGCGGAATGGGAACGGATCACTGGTTCTCCTGGGGGTTCTCGATGCTTGGTCGCAAGTCTTCGGGTGCGGGCGTCCAGGTGGACGCGTCGGCGTCGACCTGGTCGCCACTGCGGATGTCCTTCACCGAATCGGCAGCACCGTCGACGCCGCCGAACCAGACGAACGGAATGCCCCGGCGATCGGCGTACTTGATCTGCTTGCCGAATTTGGCCGCGGCCGGCGCCACCTCGGTCGGGATACCCCGGCTGCGCAAGGCGGCGGCCGTACGCATCGCGTCGGCGCGGTCTTCCTCTTGGGTCAACGCCACGAGGACGGCGGTCGGGGTCGAGCGGCTGCCCGCGACCAGGCCGTACTTGAACAAGCGCGCCAGCAGTCGGGAGACGCCGATCGAGATACCCACACCCGGGTACGTCGTTTTGCCGTCGCTGGCGAGCGAGTCGTACCGCCCGCCGGAGCAGATCGAGCCGTACGACTCGTGGCCGATCAGCTGCGTCTCGTAGACCGTGCCGGTGTAGTAGTCGAGCCCGCGAGCGATCTTGAGGTCGGCCACCAGCAGACCCGGGGCGTGCTCGTTGGCGGCGGTCATGATCGCGGCGAGGCGCTCGAGGCCCTCGTCGAGGATCTCGTGCTTCACGCCGAGGGCGCGGACCTGCTCGACGAACGATGCGTCCGTGCTGGAGATCTCGGCCAGTTGCAGCGCCGACTTCGCCTGGGCGTCGGTCAGACCGGCGTCGACGAGCAGCTTCGCCACTTTGTCCGGGCCGATCTTGTCGAGCTTGTCGACGATCCGGAGCACTGCGAGGACGTCCTCGATGCCGAGACCGCGGTAGAAGCCCTCGGGGATCTGGCGGTTGTTCACCTGGATGCGGAACGGCGGGATCGGCAGTTTGGAGAAGGCGTCCGCGATCACCAGCGGCAGCTCGACCTCGTAGTGGAACGGCAACGTGCCGTCGCTGACGATGTCGATATCGGCCTGGGTGAACTCGCGGTACCGGCCCTCCTGCGGGCGCTCACCACGCCAGACCCGCTGGATCTGGTAGCGGCGGAACGGGAAGGCCAGCTTGCCCGAGTTCTCCAGCACGTACCGCGCGAACGGCACGGTCAGGTCGAAGTGCAGCCCGAGACCGGGGCCGCTGTCGTCGTCCGCGCCGGCCGCGAGTCGCCGTACGGCGTAGATCTCCTTGTCGGCGTCCTCGCCCTGACTGGACAGCCGCTCGATCGGCTCGACCGCCCGGGTCTCGATGGACGCGAACCCGTGCAGCTCGAACGTCTCCCGAATCGTGTCGAGGAAGAACTGCTCGACGATCCGGTCCGACGGAAGCCATTCGGGGAACCCACTGATCGGGCTGATTTTACTCATTGGGCCTTGCTCATATTGTTGGAATCTCCAGGTCCTGCAAGTAGGGATTGGTCGCCTTTTCCCGGCCGATCGAGGTCTGGCCACCATGACCCGGCAGTACGACGATGTCGTCGCGCATCGGCAGGATCTTGGTGGCCAGCGTATGCAGCATGGCCTGATGGTCCCCACCGGGCAGATCCGTGCGCCCGATCGATCCGGCGAACAACACGTCCCCGGAGAAGAGCACGGCCGGCACGTCCTCCGGCCCGTCGTACGGCGAAGTGAACGTGACCGAGCCCCGGGTGTGCCCCGGCGTGTGGTCGACCGTGAACCGCAGACCGGCCAACTCGATCGTGTCGGCGTCCTTCAGTTCGGCGACGTCGTCGGGCTCGGCGAAGGTGTAGTTCCCCCCGAGCAGCATCTGCGCCGTCTCCGGGCTGATACCGGCCATCGGATCGGCCAGCAGGTGCCGGTCATCGGGGTGGATGTACGCGGTCGCGTCGTACGCCCCGCAAACCGGCATCACGGAGAACATGTGGTCGATGTGCCCGTGCGTGAGCAGCACTGCGACAGGTTTGAGCTTGTTCTCGCGGACGATCTGCTCGATCCCCTTGACGGCGTCCTGACCGGGGTCGACGATCACGCATTCGGTGCCCGGGCCGGTGGCGGCGACGTAGCAGTTCGTGCCCCACGCACCTGCGGGGAACCCGGCGATGAGCACAACTGACCTTCCTGAGGGAATCCGGAACGAAGCAAGATTACCGGTGCCACCATCACCGGGACTAACCGGATTGAGACCGGAACCCCGTTGCATACCCGGCAGGAGTTTGTGAGGCTCGTCAACACGCCTACTTGGCACCCGGCTACGCGATTGAACCGGGTAGTGGCCAGAATGGGCAGCGAGCGCAAGACATACCGCCGAAAGGGGCGAGTTGTGGCCGAGGACAGCTGGGGCCGGGTAGCAGAGGACGGAACGGTCTACGTCCGTACCAAGGACGGCGAACGAGCCGTCGGGCAGTGGCCCGATGCCGATCCAACCGAGGCACTCGCCTTCTACACCCGGCGGTACGACGCCCTCGCGTTCGAGGTCGAACTGCTGGAGCAGCGCGTCGCCGCGGGCACGGTCTCGCCGGATGACGCCCGCGCCGCCGTCAAGAAGGTGACCACCGCGATCGACGAGGCCCAGGCCGTCGGCGACCTGGACGGGCTGCGCGCTCGCCTGGAAGCGCTGAGCCCGCTCGTCGCCCAGCAACGCGAGAAGCGCAAGGCCGAGCGCGCGGCCAAGGTCGAAGAGGCCCGCGAGGCCAAGACCAAGATCGCCACCGAGGCCGAGACGATCGCCGCCGGTACGGATTGGCGCCACGGCGTCACCCGGCTGCGCGAACTGCTCGACGAGTGGAAGGCGCTCCCCCGCCTCGACAAGTCCAGCGACGACGAGCTCTG
Source organism: Kribbella sp. NBC_01245 (assembly GCF_036226525.1). Classification (NCBI taxonomy): domain Bacteria; kingdom Bacillati; phylum Actinomycetota; class Actinomycetes; order Propionibacteriales; family Kribbellaceae; genus Kribbella; species Kribbella sp. NBC_01245. The sequence continues at coordinate 364,791 of NZ_CP108487.1, read as the reverse complement.
GCACCGGTTCTCCTCGGCGCGTACGACGTACACGCGTCATCGCAAGCAGCACTTCGCCGAGCTCTCGTCCAAGCGCGACGAAGCCGCCGTGGTGAAGGAACGCCTCGCCGCCGAGGCCGAGGGCCTGGTCAACTCGACCGACTGGGGTCCGACGTCCGGCCGTTTCCGCGACCTGATGCGCCAGTGGAAGGCCGCCGGCCCGGCACCGCGCGAGGTCGACGACAAACTGTGGGCGCGATTCCGTACCGCCCAGGACACGTTCTTCGGCGCCCGCGACGCGGTCCAGGCCGAGGAGAACGTCGAACAGCAGGCAAACCTCCAGGCCAAGGAGGAACTGCTGGTCGAGATCGAGGCCATCCTCCCGGTCGAAGACCCGAAGGCGGCCCGCGAACAACTCCGCGTCCTGCTCGACCGCTGGGACGCCATCGGCAAGGTCCCGCGCGACTCGATGCGCCCGATCGACGCTCGGTTGCGAGCGGTGGAGCAAGCCGTGAAGTCCGCCGAGGACGAGGTCTGGGAGCGCAGCAACCCCGAAGCCCGAGCCCGCGCCGAAGCCACGGTCAAACAACTCGAGTCGCTCATCTCCGACCTCGAAGCCCAAGCCGTCAAGCACGAATCCGCCGGCAACGCCAAAAAGGCCAAAGACGCCCGCGAAGCCGCCGAAGCCCGCCGAGCCTGGCTAGCCCAAGCCCAACAAGCCCTAACCGACTTCAGCTAACCCCTCCACCGCAAGGCCCGCACGTCCCCTGGTTGGAACGCGCGGGCCTTTCGCATCCCCTCGCCGCATTCCACGTCCGACCGTCGCAGCGTTCGTGGCGCGCCGTCGCAGGGTGGTGGACGGCACCGCATAGTGCGTCCGACCGTGGCAGGGGTTCGTGGGGTAGGCGTCGCATGGCGCGTCCGACCGGCGGAAGGTTTTGGACGGCGCGCCGCGGCGACGTGTGACCAACTCTCCGACGGTCGGACCCGGAATGCGGGGAAGGAATGCGACGCCGTAGGCCGTGAGTGCGCCTACTCCCCTGCGACGGTCGGACGCACTATGCGGCGCGGGTGTGGATAACTTTTCGACGGTCGGACGTGGAATGCGGGCCTGTGGATGAACGGCAGGCGCTTTGGCGGTTGGAGGCGCATTCTGGTCCGATGCTCTTCGACGACCTGCGGTATTTCGACGGAGCGCCGTTCACGCGTGCGCAGGCGGAGCGCGGTGGTTGGGATCACGCGAAGCTGCGGCGGCATCTCGCCAACGGGCTGATCCGGCAAGTCCTCAAGACCGTGTACGTCGATGCGCTGGTCCCCGATTCGCTTGAGCTGCGGGCAGCGGCCCTGTGCCTGGTCACGCCTTTGGACGCGGTGATCTGCCGCCGTACGGCCGCGTGGCTGTTCGGCATCGACACCTTCGCGCTCCAGGAGCGGGATGGGCCGCTGGCGATCGACACCCTGCGCCCCGGCCGGCATCGCGCCATTCGCCGATCGAAGGTGACTGGCCATAGTCAGACGGTCTTGCCGGGCGATGTGATGATCCATCGCGGCCTTCGCGTCACCACGCCGGCGGCCACCGCCGTGCATCTCGCGCGCCATCTGCGACGTCCGTATGCGCTCTCCGCCCTCGACGCGATGCTCCACGCCGGGCTGCTGGACCATGGCCAGCTGTGCGCCGCGATCGGTCGCTATCCGAAGCATCCCGGCATCGCCCAGGCGCGAGAGCTCGCCCTCTTCGCTGATCCGCTGACCGAATCACCTGGCGAATCGTGGCTACGGCTGCGGCTTCTCGACGCCGGATTCCCACGTCCGCAAGCGCAGGTTCGGGTGCTGACGCCGCGCGGCGAGCGCCGGATCGACCTCGGCTATCCCGACATCGAGTATCACGGTCGCCGGATCGGCCTCGAGTACGACAGCGACCAGTGGCACAGCGGCCGACGCGCTTCCTTTCGGGACGAAACGCGCCGACTCGACCTCGACGACGTCGGCTGGTTGATCCTGCCGGTACGACGAGGAGACGTCTGGGGCCGACGTGTCGACCTCGAGTACGTCGTTGGCGAGATGTTGGGCATCGAGCCGCGGCTGCCGCGGAGGTGGTGAACTCTCAGAGGGCGTTGGAGGCGACCCATTCGACGAACGGGGTTGTGGTTCGCCAGTCCTCGCGGATCTGGTCCGCCAGTTCAGCGGTGTGGATTACGGGTTCGAAGCCGTAGGACTTGGAGAGGGTCATGGATTTGTGGCGGAGGAGGTCGATCCGGGGGTGGTCGGCGTCGTAGCCGCGGGGGCTGGTTTTGAGGCGGTCGCCGCCGACGGTCCAGCCGGCCTTCGTGAGTTTGGCGAGGATCTTCTGGAGTTCGGTGCCGCGTCGTTCGTCGGCGATGGCGTCGCGGAAGGCGGCGAGGCGTTCCGCGGAGGCCTCGTAGAAGCCGGCGCCGACCCGGACGCCGGGCGCGGCCACCTCGACGTACCAGCCGAGTGAGGGACCGCGCGGAATGAACGCACCCTGGTTGGTTTTGTACGGCGTTTTGTCCTTCGCGAAACGTACGTCGCGATGCGGGCGGAAGACCTTGGCCGGGCCGAACTCGCTTTCCAGCAGCGCGACCAACGCGTTCATCGGTTTGCGGACGGACTCCTCGTAGATCTCCTTGTGCTCCGACCAGAAGGTCTTGGTGTTGTCGACCTCGAGATCGTCGTAGAAGTCCAATGCGGCAACCGGGAACCCGGTGAACTCAGCCATGCGCACACCCTAATCGGCGTGCACGCACGGCCGTTCTACTGGGTGACGCGGTAGACGTCGAAGACGCCTTCGACGGAGCGGACGGCCTTTAGGACGTGGCCTAGGTGGGTTGGGTCGCCCATTTCGAAGGTGAAGCGGGACTTGGCGATTCGGTCGCGCGTGGTGGTCAGGGCTGCGGAGAGGATGTTCACGTGGTAGTCCGAGAGGACGCGCGTGATGTCCGATAGCAGCCGCGCCCGGTCCAGCGCCTCGACCTGGATCGCCACCAGGAAGACCGATTGCGCCGTCGGGGCCCACTCGACCTCGACGATGCGCTCGGGCTGGGCCTTGAGGTTGTCCACGTTCGTACAGTCGCTGCGGTGCACGGAAACGCCCGCACCACGGGTGATCCAGCCGATGATCTCGTCACCCGGCACCGGCGTACAGCAGCGGGCGAGTTTGGCCAGCACGTCCGTCGTGCCCTTGACGATGACACCTGCGTCGCCCCGGTTGGTCCGCTTGCGGCGCTCGCGGCTGGCGGGTAGGCGGACGCCTTCGGCGAGATCCTCGGCCGCGCCCTCCTCACCACCGTGCATCTCGATCAGGCGCCGTACGACGGCCTGAGCGCCGACGTGGCCCTCGCCGACGGCGGCGTACAGCCCGGTGACATCGGGATAGCGCAGGAAGTTCGCGACCTGGGTCAGGGTCTCGTGCGAGAGCAGGCGCTGCAGCGGCAGGCCTTCCTTGCGGAGCTGCTTGGCGATCGCGTCCTTACCGTGCTCGATCGCCTCGTCGCGGCGCTCCTTGCTGAACCAGTGCTTGATCTTGTTCCGGGCTCGCGGGCTCTTGACGAACGTCAGCCAGTCGCGGGACGGACCGGCGCCCTGGGCCTTCGACGTGAAGACCTCGACGACATCGCCGTTCTCGAGGGTGCTCTCGAGCGGGACGAGCCGGCCGTTGACGCGAGCGCCGATACAGCGATGCCCGACCTCGGTGTGCACGGCATACGCGAAGTCGACCGGGGACGAACCCGTCGGCAGCGACATCACGTCACCGCGCGGGGTGAAGACGTAGACCTCGGCGTTGTTGATCTCGAACCGCAGCGAGTCGAGGAACTCCGACGGGTCGGAGGTCTCCCGCTGCCAGTCGACCAGCTGCCGCACCCACGGCATGTCGTTCGGGCTGCCGACATCGGTGGTCGGCGGCGCACCCACCTCGGGCGCCGGCGCGTTCGGGTCTTCCTTGTACTTCCAGTGGGCGGCGATACCGTACTCAGCCCGGCGGTGCATGGAGAACGACCGGATCTGCAGCTCCACCGGCTTGCCCTGCGGGCCGATCACGGTGGTGTGCAGCGACTGGTACATGTTGAACTTCGGCATCGCGATGTAGTCCTTGAACCGGCCGGGCACCGGGTTCCACCGGGCATGCAGGATGCCCAGCGCGGCGTAACAGTCCCGGACCGACTCGACCAGCACGCGAATGCCGACCAGGTCGTAGATATCGCCGAACTCGCGGCCGCGGACGATCATCTTCTGGTAGATCGAGTAGTAGTGCTTCGGCCGCCCGGTGACAGTGGCCTTCACCTTGGCGGCGCGCAGGTCCTCGTGCACCTGGTCGATCACGCTGGCCAGATACTCGTCCCGCGACGGCGCGCGCTCGGCGACCAGCCGCACGATCTCGTCGTACACCTTCGGGTGCAGGGTCGAGAACGACAGGTCCTCGAGCTCCCACTTGATCGTGTTCATACCGAGCCGGTGGGCCAGCGGGGCGTAGATCTCCAGCGTTTCGCGGGCGATCCGCTCCTGCTTCTCCTGCCGGAGGAACCCGAGCGTGCGCATGTTGTGCAGCCGGTCGGCCAGTTTGATCACCAGCACGCGAATGTCCTTGGCCATCGCGACGACCATCTTGCGAATGGTCTCGGCCTGCGCGGACTCGCCGTACTTGACCTTGTCCAGCTTGGTCACACCGTCGACCAGCATCGCGATCTCCTCGCTGAAATCCTTCTTCAGCTCGTCGATCGTGTAGTCGGTGTCCTCAACGGTGTCGTGCAGCAGGGCGGCGCACAGCGTCGGCGCGGTCATACCCAACTCGGCCAGGATCGTCGCGACGGCGAGGGGATGCGTGATGTACGCGTCGCCGCTCTTCCGCAGCTGACCTGTGTGGTGCTTCTCGGCGGTCCGGTAGGCCCGCTCGATGATCGCCAGGTCGGCCTTGGGGTGCGTGGCGCGAACGACCCGGAACAGCGGCTCCAGCATCGGCGCGCGGTTCGGGTGCCTCGTACCACCCAGACGGGCGAGACGGGCACGGACCCGGGCAGGCGCGATCCGCGGCGGTTGCGACGCCGGTGGCGGGGCAGCCGCAGTCACTGCCGCGGGTGTCGCCGTTGGCTTCGCAGCAGGCTTCGCGGCAGGCGCGCGCGGTGGCTCAGGCGGTACGACATTCGGTACCGCCGAAGTCATCGCCGGGTCTTCACCCACATTGTTTCCCTCCGCAGACGTTCTACCAGTCTAGAGGGAAGCCACCAACGGACTTGACGCCGCCTGTGGACAACACGCCGGAGCCGCCTTGTGTCAGACGGTGAGCAGCGAATCGAGCCGCTCCCCCGCGAGGCGTTCACGCCCCGGCAGGAACGACAACTCGAGCAGTACGGCGGTCGCGGCGACAGTGGCACCGCACCGCCGGAGCAGTCCCAGGCAGGCCTCGACCGTGCCACCGGTAGCGAGCACATCGTCGATCACCAGCACCCGGTCGCCCGGGCTGAACGCGTCCTGGTGCACCTCGATCGTCGCCTGCCCATACTCCAGGTCGTACGACGCTTCGAACGTGGCGGCGGGCAACTTGCCCTTCTTGCGAACCGGTACGAACCCGGCCCCGAGCGCGAGTGCCACCGGCGCGGCCAGGATGAAGCCGCGGGCCTCGATCCCGACCACCTTGTCCACCACGGTCTGGCCCAGGTGGTCGCGACCAGAGGCGGCGAGCGCCTCCACCACCTGAGTGAAGCCCGCGTGATCGGCCAGCAGCGGCGTGATGTCCTTGAACACCACGCCGGGCTTCGGATAGTCCGGGATGTCCCGGATCAGCGTGGTCAGCACCTCGTCGAGCGTCGGCACCTACTTACCGCGCTTCGACCGGGGCTTGCGCTTCGGCTGCGGCCGTCCCGCACTGCTGGTCTTGCTGATCGGCCGGGCCGAACCGCTGGTGGCACCGGCCTTCGGCGCGCCCTGCTTGCGTGGCGCGTCCTGCGGACGAGTGCCCTCGACCGTGGCGACCCCACCTCCGGCACCAGCGACCGCGAGGCCACCCACCGGCGCGGCGGCACCGGCCTGGGCACGACGGGCCTTGACCCGGCGGTCCAGCGCCTTCATCCCGGGCTCGCGCTCCTTGAAGGCGGCGAGCAGGGCCGGCGCGATGAAGATCGAGGAGTACGCGCCGACGGCGATGCCGATGAACAGGGCCAGCGAGAGGTCCTTCAGCGGACCCGAGCCGAGCACGAACGTACCGACGAAGAGGATCGACCCGACCGGCAGCAGCGCGATGATCGTGGTGTTGATCGACCGCACGACCGTCTGGTTCACGGCGAGGTTGGCCGCGTCGCTGTAGGTCTGGCGGTTCGAGCCGGTGATACCGCGGGTGTTCTCGCGGACCTTGTCGAACACCACGACGGTGTCGTACAGCGAATAACCAAGGATCGTGAGCACGCCGATCACGGTCGCCGGTGTGACGTCGAAACCGATCAGCGCGTACAGGCCAACGGTGATCAACACGTCGTGGAACAGCGCGATGATCGCCGCGGTCGAGGCCTTCGGTTCCCGGAAGTACAGCCAGATCACGAAGAAGACGAGCACCAGGAAGACACCGAGAGCCAGCAGTGCCTTGTTGGCGATCTGCTCACCCCAGGAGGCGCCGATCTGCTGCCGATCCACCTGTTCGGGGTTGGTGACGCCCACCTCGCGGGCGATCGCATCGCGGACCTTCAGCACGTCGGCGTCGGCGAGCGGCCGGGTCTGCACCCGGACCTTGTCGTCGCCGATCGTGGTGACGATCGGGTCGCCGAGGTCCTGCGCGTTCGTCGCGACCACGGCCTCGCGGACATCCGCGACGGTCGAGTCGGTGACCTGCGTGGCCGCGATGAACTCGTTACCGCCCCGGAACTCGATCCCGAGCGCGAGACCGCGCACCGACAGGCCGACGATCGAGAGCAGCACCAGGATCGCAGAGACGGTGAACCAGATCCTGCGCTTGCCGACGAAGTCGTAGGAGATTTCGCCGCGGTGCAGCTTGGCACCGATTGCTCCGAGCTTCGACATCAGATCTCCCCTCCGACAGGCTTGGTTTCGGCCCGCGGACCGGACTTCTTCTTCCCTGGTGCGGTCTGGCCCGGCAGCCGCTGTACGCCGAGGCTCTCCGGGTCGAGGCCGGACAGTTTGTGGCCGTGACCGTAGAAGTCGGTCCTGCCCAGCAACGTGACCAGCGGCTTGGTAAAGATGAAGACCACCAGCAGGTCGATCAGCGTGGTCAGGCCGAGCGTGAATGCGAAGCCCTTGACGCCACCGACCGCGAGCAGGAACAACACCGCCGCGGCCAGCAGCGTGATCGAGTCGGCCGCGATGATGGTGTGCTTGGCCCGGGCCCAGCCGGTCTCCACCGACGAGCGCAGGCTGCGGCCCTCGCGGACCTCGTCCCGCAGTCGCTCGAAGTAGATGACGAACGAGTCCGCGGTGATACCGATGGCCACGATCAGACCGGCGATACCGGCGAGGGTCAGGGTGAAGCCCATCGACTTGCCGAGCAGCACGACCAGTGCGTAGGTGAACGCCGCCGCGACCGCGAGCGACAACACCACGACGAGACCGAGACCGCGGTAGTACAGGAACGAGAAGAGCACCACGACGCCGAGGCCGATCAGACCGGCCAGGATGCCCGCGTCGAGCTGGTCACCACCCAACTGCGGCGACACGTTCGACACCTCGGAGACCTCGAACGACAGCGGCAGCGCGCCGTACTTCAGCACGCTGGCCAGGTCGCGGGCCTCGGCCTCGGTGAACGTACCGGTGATCTCGGCGGTGCCGCCGGGGATCGGGCCGCTCACGCTCGGGGTCGAGATGGCCTGGCCGTCCAGCACGATCGCGAACAGGTTGTTGCCCTCGCCGCGCTGCGAGATCGCGGTGGTGGCGTTGAGGAATTTCGTGCCGCCCTCACCGGTGAACTCCAGGTTGACCTGCCACTGGATGCCGTTCTGCGGGATACCCGCGAAGGCGTCCTTCAGGTCGGTGCCCTGCAGGATGGCCGGGCCGAGCAGGTACTTGGTGCCGCCGGTGCGGTCGCAGGACAGCAGCGGCTTGTTCGACACGTCCTCCGGCTTCGGCGAGTCGCAGGTGTACGCCGCGAAGGCCGCTTGCGTCGCCGGGTCCGGCTGCCACTTCAGCGGGTCGCCGCTCGTCGTCGGCAGCACCGGCGGCTTCGGCGTACCAGACGCAGTCGGGCTGCCAGAAGCAGTCGGGGTCGGCGTCGGCGCGACCGTCGGGGTCGTGGTCGGAGTCGGGTCGGCGAGGATGCCGGTCCAGGCCCGTCCGTTCGGCGTGCTGGTCGGCTTGACCGAGGTCGGCGTCGACGGCTTCACGCTCGGGTTGCCCGACGGCTTCGCGGTGGGCGTCTTCCCCGGGGTCGGCGTCGGCGTCGGCGTGGTGGTCGGCGTCGGCGCACCGCCCGCCTGCGCGTCGTACACGATCCGGAAGCGCAGCTCGGCGGTCTGGCCGACCTGCGCCACCAGGGCATCGTTGTTCTGACCTGGCACGGCGACGGTGATGTGGGTGCCGCCGGAGGTGGTGATCTCCGACTCGGCCACACCGCGGCTGTTCACCCGCTGCTCGATGATGTTCTTGGCTTCGCTGAGCTTGTCCGCGGTCACCTCACCACCGGTGACGGAGCTTTTCGCCGTCAGGGTGATGGTGGTGCCGCCGCGCAGGTCGAGCCCGAGCTTCGGCTTCCAGCTCTTCGTCAGAGCCATGATGCCGAACAGGATGACCAGCACCACGGCCAGCGCGATGAGCTGCCGGCCGGGGCGTGATGGAGATGTCGTCGTCGTTGCCACGTCAGTCTTTCCTCGAGCTACAGGGCGCGGTCAGGCGCCTACACCGAACAGGACCGAAGGGTCACTTCTCGGTGTGCGTGGGCGGAAGCTTGGGGGTGTCCTCGACCTTGTCCTCAACGGACTTGTCCGCGGCGTCATCGGCCACGTCGGCGTCGGCCACGTCGGTGTCGGCGGCGTCCGAAGCGTCAGCCTCGTCGTCCGGCTCCTCCTCGGGCAGCACGCGGCCGATGGCCTGCTTCACGAACTGGCTGTAGACCTCGGGCGCGACCTCGAGAGTGACGTACTCGTCGTCGATGTCCCAGACGGTGCCGAGCTGGCCGCTGGTGGTGATCACGCGGGTGCCGGGCTTCAGCGCCGCGACGGTTTCCGCCTGCCGAGCCTTCTGCTTTTTCTGCGAGCGGCTCATGAACCAGATCATGCCGATGATCAGAATCAGCGGGAGCAGCAGCGTGAAGCCGGAGCCACCGCCGGAAGAACCTTCGGCCATCGGGACAGCGGAGAGAACCATCGGGATCCAGAATCCTTCGTCGAGTACGGCTGTCGCCGGCTCGGTCTCGAAAAGCACGTCCTCGAGAGCCCACCGGAAACGCGAACGGATGACCTGGGGCCAGGCCACCGGGGAGTCTAACCCTGACCGCCGACAACTGGCGCATTACCCGTGGTCACAGTTAAGTCACTCGCCCCTGACTGATTACGCACGACGAACGGCCAAAGTTCCGGCGTACACGCAGAGCGACCGTCAGGCGTCGTCTTCGGCATCGAAAAGGGTGTCCGCGAAAGTCGCGTTCTTCGGCACGTTCAGACCGAGGTGGCGCCAGGCCGCCGGGGTCGCGACCCGGCCGCGCGGCGTACGGGCCAGGTAGCCGGAGCGGACCAGGAACGGTTCGGCCACCTCTTCGACCGTCTCGCGCTCCTCGCCGACGGCCACCGCGAGCGTGGACAGGCCGACCGGTCCCCCGCCGAAGCGCCGGCACAACGCGTCCAGCACACCGCGGTCGAGCCGGTCGAGGCCCATCCTGTCCACCTCGTAGAGGTCCAGCGCGGACTTGGCCAGCGCGAGCGTGATGATGCCGTCGGCCCGCACCTGCGCGAAGTCCCGGACGCGGCGCAGCAGCCGGTTCGCGATCCGGGGTGTGCCGCGCGAACGCGACGCGATCTCCGCGCCGCCCTCGGGAGTCATGTCGACCTGGAGCAGTTCGGCCGAGCGATTGATGATGCGCTCGAGCTCCGACGCCTCGTAGAACTCCAGGTGACCGGTGAAGCCGAAGCGGTCGCGCAGCGGTCCCGGCAGCAGACCGGCACGCGTCGTCGCTCCGACCAGCGTGAACGGCGGAATCTCCAGCGGAATGGCGGTGGCGCCCGGCCCCTTGCCGACGATGACGTCGACGCGGAAGTCCTCCATCGCCATATAGAGCAGCTCTTCCGCCGGTCGCGACATCCGGTGGATCTCGTCGAGGAAGAGCACTTCGCCCTCGTTCAGCCCCGACAGGATCGCGGCCAGATCACCCGCGTGCTGGATCGCCGGGCCGCTCGTGATCCGCAACGGCGACGACAACTCGCTGGCGATGATCATGGCCAGTGTGGTCTTGCCCAGGCCGGGCGGACCCGACAGCAGAACATGATCCGGTACGCCGTTGCGCCCGCGCGCCGCGTGCAGCACCAGCTCGAGCTGTTCGCTGACCCGGCGCTGGCCGCCGAACTCCGCCAGCGTCTTCGGCCGCAGCGCCGACTCGAACGTGCGCTCCTCGAAATCGGCGTCGCCGGAAACCAGCGGCCGGACGTTGTCGTCAGCTGACATGTCAGGCCTTCGACAGCGTGCGCAGCGCCGCCCTCAGCAGATCCGGCACGGACGGCTCGGCCTGGTCCACCGCCAGCGGCGAAACCGCGATGACGGCGTCCTCCGCGTCGCGGGCCGACCAGCCGAGGCCGATCAGACCGGCCTGGACCTGGGCGCGCCAGTCGTTCGCGGCCTGCAGCGGCCGACCCGTGACCGTCCGCGACGGCAGGCCGATCTTGTCCTTGAGCTCGAGCACGATCCGCTGCGCGCCCTTCTTGCCGATACCGGGCACCTTCACCAGCATGGCCAGGTCCTCGTTCGCGACGGCCTGGCGAATCTGGTCCGGGCTCAGCACGGCAAGGGCTGCCTGGGCCAATCGCGGCCCGACACCCGAAGCGGTCTGCAACAGCTCGAACAACTGCTTCTCGTCGTCGTCGGCGAAGCCGTACAGCGTGAGGGAGTCCTCGCGGACCACCATCGAGGTGAAGACCTGGGCCTCCTGGCCGGGCCGAAACCCGGCGAGCGTGCCGGGATGGCAGAACAGCTGCAGCCCGACTCCCCCGACCTCGATCACACAGCTGTCCACGCCGATCGCGGCCACCGGGCCACGGACGAACGCGATCATCGACGTCCTCCTCTACTACTCGCGCTACTCGCCTGCGCGGCGACCGCCTGCTGGAACCTGTTCGTCACTCCACCGCGCCAGACGTGGCAGATCGCCAGCGCCAGCGCGTCGGCGGCGTCGGCCGGTGTCGGGCGCTCGGGCAGTTTGAGGATCCTGGTCACCATCTCGGTCACCTGCTCCTTCCCTGCCCGGCCCGAACCGGTGACGGCCGCCTTGACCTCACTCGGGGTGTGCAGCGCGACCGGCAAGCCCATCCGGGCCGCCACCAGCATCGCCACCCCGGCCGCCTGCGCGGTGCCCATCACGGTCTGCACGTTGTGCTGCGCAAAGACCCGCTCGACCGCGACCGCATCCGGTTTGTACTCGGTGATCCACTCGATGATGCCCGCCTCGATCAGCACCAGCCGGCGGGCGATATCGAGATCGGCCGGCGTCTTCACGACCCCGACGGCGATCATCGTCGGCGGCCGGCCGGCCGAACCCTCGACGAGCCCGAGACCACACCGGGTCAGACCCGGGTCGACACCGAGCACGCGCATGAACTACCTCCGAACGTTTGTTCGACCACCCTAATAGCCGACCCCACCCGGATCCCAACCGACGCGCCCTAGCCTGTGGACAACGGGCACGGGTTTAGAAGTAGTCGAGCATGTACGGCGCGGAGCCCGCGAATGCCGCGTCGAGGCGCTCGTCGTCGCCAGTGGCAAGTCCTGCCGCGCGCAAGGTGGCGAGCGACGTACCGGCGTAGAGGGCGGCCAGACCCCGGGCCGAGAGGCGCGGCGCCGGCGTCGTACCGGTGGCTGGGATGAGTTCCCCCGAGCCGTCCGAGATCTTGAGACGCCACCGGCCGGAGTTGGCGGGTAGTTCCACGTCGTCGATCTCCAACTCGGTGTCGATCGTCAGTGCCGGGTTATAGCCGCGACCGGCGATAGCAGCAGGTACGTCGAGCAGACGGAGCATCCACCGCTGGTACGTCGTCGCGGGATCCGCCTCGTGCTGGAGCAGATAGTGGATCGGGTCCTCCGGCGATACGTACGCAAACACGTTCTTGGCAATAGAGGAGCCCGAGCCGACCGTGGCCCACAATGCCCGGGCAGTAGCCTCCGAGCCCGCTACAAGCTCGTCCACCCGCAGGTCCGACCCATCCCACGTGTACGCGGTAAAGCCGTCCTCTCCGACGTACACGAAGTTATCGTCGTCCTCGAGCCACTCGCGCACCTTGGCGACCGGCCAGCGGAGGAGACCGCTCTCCCGGCCGGGACCACGTACGCCGGCCACAAGTTCCAGCAACAGCTCAGCGTCTTCCGGACGGCCTGGCCGGAGCGGAACCTCCTTGCCACCAAGAGCCCTGAGGTCAGCCGCCGGGAAGGAGAACTTGTACCGACCACCGGCGAACTCATACCCGAGGTGGCGATAGATGACCACCGTCGCCGGGTAGAGCACGCTGATCGGGAAGCCGTACGCCTTGCTGCGCTCGAGCACTCCCCGCATCAGCAAACTGCCAACACCACGCCCGCGGAACTCCGGCGCCACCACGACACCGGCCACACCCGCCATCCGCACCGGACGCCCGGCCCACCACTGGTCGAAGTCCCAGATCCGGGCGGCCGCGACAACCCGCTCCCCCGCGAGTACGCCGAAGTACCGCCCGTCGGTCACGAACTCCCGCGCCTCGGCCAGCCACTGCTCGCGCCGCGCCGCCGAGATCAACCCGAACGACCGCGAACGAATGCCCACCACCTCGGCCAGTTGGTCTTCCGTCAAGTCCACGAACCGCAGCTCATCAGTCACACGCCGACCCTAATTCGTCAGCTAGCGGCCTGGCTTGTCAGTTATCGCGCGGGCTTGTCGGTTACCCAGAGGTGGATGGTTCCCGCAACTACGACGGTGCCGTCGGTACGGGTCGCCTTGACCCGCACCGGTACGTCGGGGCCGGCCGACCAGGCGTCGGGGTCGGTCTCGGCGCTGCAGGTGAGGTCGGTGGTCGACTTCGCGAGGTACTCGACCTCCATGCCCTTCGGCAGCCAGCGCTTGCCCTTCGGCACGGTCGCCTCGGCCAGTGCGCCCATCGCCGCCTCCAGGCCGTTGCACACCGCGATCGCGTGCACCGTGCCGATGTGGTTGTGCACCGCCCGGCGCTTCGGCAGCACCAAGCTGGCGTAGTTCGGACTGACCTGGATGAAGCGCGGCCGGATCGTCCGGAAGTACGGCGCCTTCCACGCGAACGCCGCCGAGAACAGCCTCCGCCCCGCGGGCAGCCGGCTCAGTTTCGTGTACATCTCCAGCACAGAGGTCGCCATGCCAGGTACGTTACTCGCGAGTCACTTAAGCCGGAACGGCACCGGTTATGATGTCGCCCACTGTCCGACGTTGTCTCCCCGCGGATCGCCGCCGAACACCCCTGACGAAGGACGATGACCACGTCCAGCAGCACTCCCAGCATCAAAGAGGTCGCCCGGCATGCCGGCGTCTCGGTCGGCACGGTCAGCAATGTGCTCAACCGGCCGTGGATCGTCACGCCACCACTTCGCGAGCGGGTGCAGCAGAGCATCGAGGCGCTCGGCTTCGTGCGCAACGAGGCGGCCCGCCATCTGCGCGCCGGCCGCAGCCGCACCATCGGCCTGGTCGTGCTCGACGTGTCGAACCCGTTCTTCACCGACCTGGCCCAAGGCGCCGAGGAGCTGGCCGCCGATCACGACACGGTGGTGATGCTGTGCAACAGCCGCACCGACCCGGTCCGCGAGCGGCACCACCTCGACCAGCTCGAACAACAACGCGTGCTGGGCATCCTCATCACCCCGGTCGGCACCCACAACAACAAGCTGCTCAGCTCGCTGGCGGCAAGAGGCACGCCGGTGGTGCTGGTCGACCGGGCCGCGCCCGAGGGCGACCACTGCGCGGTGTCGATCGACGACCGTCTCGGCGGCCGACGCGTCGGCGAGCACCTGATCGAGCGAGGCCACCGCCGCATCATCTTCATCGGCGGCCCACTCTCGATCCAGCAGGTGTCCGACCGCCACGAAGGCATCACCTCCGCCGTCGCCGCAGCCAAAGGCGTATCGCTGAAGACCCTCGAACTCCCCAGCATGAGCGCCGAACAAGGCCGCACCGCGGGCGTGACGGTCGCGGATATGCCACCGTCATCCAGGCCGACCGCCGCCTTCTGCGCGAACGACATGGTGGCACTCGGCTTCCTGCAGGCCATGGCCGCGCGCGGCCTGGCGGTGCCCGGCGACATGGCCATCGTGGGGTACGACGACATCGAGTTCGCCGCCACCGCCGCCGTACCGCTGTCGTCTGTTCGGCAACCGCCCGACCTGCTCGGCCGTACGGCGATGGAGCTGCTGCAAGTGGAAGTCGAGGCACCTGAGGGCCATCGGCACCGGCAAGTGACCTTCCAGCCGGAGCTGGTGATCCGCGACTCCAGCGCCGAAGCCCGTCATGACTGATCGCAAGCAATACCTCAATCGGCTGAGTTCGCCGGCCGATATCGAGGGGTTCCGCATGGAGGGCGACGGCGCCGTCACGTTCCCGCAGGGGCGGATGCGGCTGGAAAGCCTCCGGCCACCGGAGGACGGCCAGGACGCCAACATCGTGCTGTGGTGCCCCGAGGACTTCGGGCCCGACATCACCGTGGAGTGGGACTTCTGGCCGATCCGCGAGCCAGGCCTCTGCATCCTGTTCTTCCACGCTCATGGCCGCCAGGGCGAGGACTTGTTCGACCTGGCACCCCGCACCGGGCCGTACGACCAGTACCACCACGGTGACCTCGACGCCTACCACGTCTCGTACTTCCGCCGGATGTGGCCGTCCGAGCGCAAGCTGCACACCTGCAACCTGCGCAAGAGCTACGGGTTCCACCTCGTCGCCCAGGGCCCGGATCCCTTGCCTGCGGTGCTGGACGCGCAAGGGCCGTACGCGATGCGCCTGACGGTGCGCGGCGGCGAGATCACGTTCGAGGTCGATGGCCTGGTGGCGTTCCGCTGGCAGGACGACCAGCCGCTGGCGGGCGGCAGGATCGGCTTCCGGCAGATGGCGCCGATGATCGGCGAGTACGCGAACCTGCGCGTCACCCCGGGGTCCAGCGGTCAGTGACCGGCTCCTGACAAACCCGCTGACTGAGCATTGACTTTGATACGATTCAAATATACGTTCCTCACACTTCCCACCCTGGCAAGCGCTCTCCAGATCAGGCAGGTGTACCGGTGGAACGTCGTAGGCCCGTCCTCTCGCATCGCCCGATCGGCGGCGCGCGATGACCTTGTCTGGTTGGTCTTTGCGGCTTTACGAGGCGGCCGACGAGCTGTTCTGGGCGTTCACGCTCACCCTGCTCTGGATCGTCTTCACGCTCGCCGGCGGCGTCATCCTCGGTATCGGTCCGGCTACGGTCGCGGCCTATACAGTCGCTCGGCGGCGCGCTTCGGGTGAATCGTTTCAAGGCTGGTCCGCCTTTCTCACCGCCTACCGGCGGGAGTTCGTTCGCGGATCACTGCTGGTGCTGCCGTTGGCCGGCGCCTTCGCCCTCCTGGCCGCGAACTACTTCTGGTTCGCGTCCATCGGCCCCGCGGCCGCCGTACCCCGGCTCGCCACGGTCGCCGCACTGGTCGCGCTGATCGTCGTCAGCTCCTACCTGTTGCCCATGTTCGTCCACTACGACCTGCCGGCGCGGGCCTATCTGCCCAAGGCGTCACTGTTCGCCATCACCCGTCCGGCCTCGTCCGTCGTACTGCTGTTCGTGCTGGCGGCGGTCGTGTACGTCGCCGACACCTTCCCGTTCCTTGGGCTGGTCCTAGCCGTCGGCGCCTGGATCCAGCTCGACACCTGGCTCTGCCTGCGCTTCTTCGCGGAGAACGAGGCGCGCCTGCAAGCGAAAGGCATCACATGAAGCGTCCACCCCTGCTGTCCCGCGCGATCGCTCTCGCACTGACTACTGCCCTGCTGGCCACCGCCTGTTCCGGTGGTGACGGCGAACAGGCGTCAGCCGACGAGCTGACCATGATGGTCCCGCTGTTCGGTACCGCCCCTGATCCCGCCGGCGAGGTGCAGCAGGCCGTCGAGAAGCTCATCGACAAGAAGCTCAAGATCACCTGGGTGCCCAACGCCGAGTACGGCGACAAGACCAACGTCACGCTCGCCTCGGACAAGATCCCGCAGGTGATGGTGATCCAGGGCGAGAAGGGCGCGTCGTTCGTCAAGGCCGCCGAGGCCGGCGCCTTCTGGGACCTCACCGACAAACTCGACGCCTACCCGAACCTCAAGCCCGCCGACCCGCAGACCGACAAGAACTCCCGGGTGAACGGCAAGGTGTACGGCGTTTACCGGGTCCGGCCGCTGCTGCGCTCCGCGGTCGTCATCCGTAAAGACTGGCTGGCCAAGCTCAACCTGAAGGCGCCCAAGACGGTCGAGGACCTGCACGCCGTCGCCAAGGCGTTCACCGAGCAGGACCCGGACGGCAACGGCAAGAAGGACACGTACGGCCTGATCATCCCGAAGTGGCCCGGGAACTACAGCAGCGCCAGCCCGTACGACGTGATCGAGACGTGGTTCGGTGCACCCAACGGCTGGGGTGAGCGCGGCGGCAAGCTGGTGCCGGGCTTCGACACACCGGAGTTCCTGGCGGCCAACCGGTGGCTGAAGACCTGGGTCGACCAGGGCCTGATCAATCCCGACTTCGCCACCTTGGACACCGGTGACTGGAACAACCCGTTCGTGCAGGGCAAGGGCGGCATGATCATCGACGTCAACGTCCGCGGGACGGCGCTGCTCGACCTGTTCAAGGAGAAGGACCCGAAGGACTTCGACAAGGTCGAGATGGTCGGGAACCTGGTGGGGCCCGACGGGAAGAAGTTCTCCTACCCCTTCACCGGCTATAACGGTGTCATCGCGATCTCCAAGCAGCAGATCCGGACCGACGAGCAACTCGCCGAGGTCCTGAAGGTGCTGGACAAGCTCGCCTCGAAGGAGGGCCAGGTCCTGCTCACCAACGGGATCGAGGGCCGCAACTTCAAGGCCGAGGGCAAGTTCGCGGTGCCGATCAACGAGTCCGACCCCAAGGTGCAGCAGATCAAGAACGACGTGGACAAGGCGTTCATCCAGCTCGGTACGAGGGCCAGCGTCGGCATGGGCGCGTACACCCCCAAGCCCAACGACGAGCCGAGCCGCCGGCAGTACGAACTGCGTGAGCAGCTGATGGTCGAGGACCTGAAGACGGCGGTGCACAACCCGGCCATCGGGCTGGTCGCGCCCACCTCGATCGAGAAGGGCCAGACGATCGAGACGATCGTGTCCGACGCCCGGATCAAGTACCTGTCGGGCGCCATCACCGAGGACCAGCTGAAGGAAGCGATCAAGCGCTGGTACGACAGCGGCGGCACGCAGATCGCGGCCGAGATCAACGACCTGTACGCCAAGCTCGGCGGCTGACCACTCGCACGCACGCCACCACCAACACGATCGAAGGGACCCGTCGTGGCCACCGATCTGGCGCCGAACCCGGCGCCGCCACCTGTTGAAGTGACCCCTGTCGTCGCCGGGCGCCGCAAGCGCCCGGCACGCCGGGTACCGCTCGGCCGCGAGCTGTTCCGCTATCGCTGGCTGTACGTGATGCTGCTGCCCGGCGTCGCGTACTTCATCGTCTTCAAGTACCTGCCGATGTACGGCCTGACGATCGCCTTCAAGGATTTCGTGCCGTTCCTCGGCTACTCGGGCAGTCCGTGGGTCGGTCTGAAGCACTTCGAGCAGCTGTTCAGTGGGCCGGACTTCGGCCGGCTGATGGTCAACACCCTGATCCTCGCGTTGCTCACCATCGTGTTCATCTTCCCGGCACCGATCGTCGTGGCGATGATGCTGAACGAGCTGCGGATCAACCTGGTGAAACGCTCGGTGCAGTCGTTGATCTACATCCCGCACTTCCTGTCCTGGACGATCGTTGCCTCGCTCACCTACTTGCTGTTCTCGGTGGACTTCGGCGTGATAGCGAACTACATCCATGGTCTGGTCGGCGGGCAGAAGGTGGACTATGTCGCGCAGGCGGCGTGGTTCCGCCCGCTGATCGTGCTGCAGCTGCTCTGGAAGGCAACTGGCTGGGGCACGATCATCTATCTCGCCGCCTTGGCCGGGGTCGACTCCCAGCTTTACGAGGCCGCCCGCGTCGATGGCGCGGGTCGCTGGCGCCAGTTCTGGCACGTCACCTTGCCGGCGATCCGGCCGACCGTGGTGGTGATGGCCATCCTCACGTCCGGCAACCTGCTCGACTCCGGGTTCGAGCAGATCTGGCTGATGACGACCTCGCTGAACCGGTCGGTGGCGGACGTGTTCGACACCTACGTCTACTACGTCGGCATCACCCAGGGCGCGTTCAGCTACGCCACCGCCGTGGGGCTGTTCAAAGGCCTGATCGGGGTTCTCCTGATCTTCGGCTCCAACTGGCTGGCGAAGCGTCTCGGCCAGCGCGGATTGTTCTGAGGAGCTTGTAGATGGCCAGAAACCAGACCGTCAGGCACTACGACTCCGTCGGCAGCCGGGCCTTCGACGCGCTCAACATCCTGCTGTTGGTGGGCTTGGCCGTGATCACGGTCCTGCCGCTGCTCTACGTGCTGGCAGGGTCGTTCGCGACCGAATCGGAGATCACCTCACGCCCGTTCTTCCTGTGGCCGGAGAAGTTCGTCACCGATACCTACGAGTACATCTTCTCCACCGACACCTTCGTCCGGGCCCTGCTCACGACCATCTGCGTGACAGCGGTCGGTACGGCGGTCCAGGTGATGCTGACCTTGACGATGGCCTATCCCCTCGCCAAGCGATACCTGCCGGGCCGCGCGCTGGTGCTGAACATGGTGATCTTCACGCTGGTGTTCGGTGGCGGCATGATCCCCACCTACCTGGTGGTGCGCGACCTCGGCCTGCTCGACAGCTACTGGGCGCTGATCCTGCCGCTGGCGATCAACCCGTTCTACCTGATCGTCGTCAAGAGCTTCTTCCAGGAACTGCCACAGGCCCTGGAGGAGTCTGCGCGCATCGACGGCTGCAACGAGCTCGGCGTGTTCCTGCGGATCGTGCTGCCGCTGTCAAAGCCCGTCATCGCCACGTTCTCCCTGTTCTACGCAGTGGCCATCTGGAACGACTACATGTCTCCCCTGCTGTACATCGACGACAGCAAGAAGTGGACGTTGCAGGTGATCGTCCGCCAGCTCACTGCCACCAATGCCGACTCGGCCAACGTGCTGCAGCAGCTGGAGACAGTGGCGTTCCCCGAGCAGGGCCTCAAGTTCGCGGTCGTAGTGGTCGCCACGTTGCCGATTCTGCTCTTCTACCCGTTCCTGCAAAAGCACTTCGCCAAGGGAGTTCTGATCGGATCGGTCAAGGAGTGACAGAGGTCCACTGGTTGGAGGAACCGCTGGGTCAGGGAACGACGTGGGGAGTTCCCTGGCCCCGCGGCACGATCTCGCCGGGCACGCCTTTCGCGCTTGCTGACGGCACTGCGCTGCAGAGTTGGACCACGGCTACTTGGCCGGATGGCTCGGTCAAGTGGTCCGCGCACGCGATCGGCCCGCAGACGCGACCGGCAGCGTCGTACGACGTGGTGGCCGGCCAGGAGCCCGCCGTACCGTCCTCGCCTGTGCTTGTTGTGCGCGATGGGGCTTCCGTTTGCGTCAGCACTGGGTCGGTCGAGTGGCGGTTGTGTGCGCCGGGGTTGATCGCGACGATCTCGTACGACGGGCGGGTGGTCGTGCGGGATGTTCGGTTGATCAGTTTGCGGCAGGACGTTCCGGATGACGATGGCTCGCGGGTTCGGACCGAGACGGTCGCCCGGGTGGAGCGGATCACGGTCGAGCAGGAAGGACCGGTGCGGGCCGTCGTACGGCTGGAGGGACGCCATGGGGATTGGCTGCCGTTCAGTGTCCGGTTGGTCTTCTACGCGGGGGCCTCGGATGTTCGGGTCATGCACAGTTTCGTGTGGGACGGCGATGCCGGGCAGGACTTTCTCGCGGGACTTGGTCTGGCTGCTGATGTGGTGATGCGGGACGCCTTGCACAATCGGCACGTACGTCTGGCCGGTCCGGAGGGGTTCCTGACCGAGGCGGTCCGTGGGCTCACTGGACTGCGGGTCGATCCTGGCGACGACGTACGACGGGCACAGGTCGCGGGCCGGCCAGTAGGGGATTTGGAGTTCAACGAGAAGTTGGTTCCAGCGTGGAACGACTACACCCTGGATCAAACCAGCGCGGACGGCTTCAGCTTGCGTAAACGGACCGCGCCGGGCCATGCGTGGGTCACGATTCCGGCCGGGACACGATCGCCGGGCTACGGGTATGTCGGCGGCAGCCAAGGCGGTCTCGGGTTCGGCTTGCGCGACTTCTGGAAATTGCATCCGACGCGTCTCGACATTCGCGCAGCCGCGACGGATCTCGCGACCGCGACCGTGTGGATGTGGTCGCCCAGCGCGCCGCCGATGGACCTGCGGTTCTGGCACGACGGGATGGGCCAGGACACGTTTGCCGAACAACTCGAGGGTTTGGAGATCACGTACGAGGATTACGAACCGGGCTTCGGCGATCCGCGCGGCATCGCCCGCACGCACGAGCTCACGCTTCGGGTGCACGATGCCACGCCGTCGGCCGAGGACCTCGCGTCGTACGCTCAGCAGCTCAACTCCCCCGGTCTGCTGACGGCCTCGCCCGAACGGTTGCTCGAGGCAAACGTCTTCGGGACCTGGGGGCTGCCGGATCCGGCGTACCAGGAGATCGAGGATCGGCTGGACTTCCTCTTCGACTTCTACGTCGGCCAACGCGAGCAACGTCGGTGGTACGGCTTCTGGGATTACGGCGACGTCATGCACGCGTACGACCGCGATCGGCACACCTGGCGGTACGACGTTGGTGGGTTCGCGTGGGACAACTCGGAGCTCTCGCCCGATTTGTGGCTTTGGTACCAGTATTTGCGCACCGGTCGGGCCGACGTGTTCC
The DNA here is from genome assembly GCF_036226525.1 of Kribbella sp. NBC_01245. Taxonomy (NCBI): domain Bacteria; kingdom Bacillati; phylum Actinomycetota; class Actinomycetes; order Propionibacteriales; family Kribbellaceae; genus Kribbella; species Kribbella sp. NBC_01245. Next base: position 343,638 of record NZ_CP108487.1, on the reverse strand, counting down.
GCTTCGCCGAGGCGATGACGCGGCATACCGGCGAGGTTGACGTCTACCACCTTGGTCGGTGGCGCGGCCTGGGTTCGCGTCATAACGTGCAGCACTGGGGTTGTAGTTGCAAGCAGTTGCGCATCTCCAACGCGGCTTATCGGCGCATCTACTACTACCTCACCGCCGACGAACGGACCGGCGATTTGCTCGACGAGCTGACGAATCCCGAGGAGACGTTCCTCGCGATCGATCCGTTGCGGAAGGTCCGAACCGACTCCTATACGCCTGACCCGGCCGCGTTGTCCGTCGGACTCGGCGCGGATTGGGGTGCGCTGGCCGCCGCCTGGCTCACGCGCTGGGAGCGGTACGGCGACGAGCGCGCGCGGGACCGACTCCTCGGCACGATGGCGGATATCGCAGCAATGCCCCGTGGATTCCTCACCGGCCAGGCGCGGATGAACCTCGCCACGGGCCGCTTCGACACGACTTCGCAAGCGATCAGCGTCTCCCACCTATCAGCCGTCTTCGGCCTCCCCGAAATCGTTGCCGAACTCATCGACCTGACTGACGTCCCCGGTTTTGAACAGACCTGGCTCGACTACTGCCGTCTCTACCTAGCCTCACCAGAAGAGCAGGCCGCCGAGGTAGGTCACCCGCTGCAGGGCATCTCCCTCATCCAGGCGCACAGCCGACTCGCCGCCTACGCCGCCGCCCGCACCAGCGACGCCGACCTAATGCGCCTCGCCTGGCGCAAGTTCCACCTCGACGAAGGCGACCAGCTAAACCACAACCTCCTCCAACGCGAACCCACCTGGCGCCTAACCCCCATCACCGGCCCCACAGTCCTCACCGCAATCGACGAGGCCCCCTTCATCTCCACCAACGACGCCGCCCAATACGCCCTATCCGCCATCCAACTCCTAGCCCTAACCCGCACCCCCTGACCCCTGACCCCTGACCGACGTACCCGCCGGCGTGTCTGTATCCCGTTCATCGGGCCCTTGTGACGCGGCGTGTCGCCCATCATCGGTCCCTTGTGACCACGCGCACCGCCGGCGATTCCGCGCCAGTCGTCCTCAACTTTGCATTCATTCGTCGGAATCCGCCCTCGGCCGTCCCCTTGCCTGTGCTGGTCCGCTGAGCTGTGAGGGCGGATTCCGACGAATGAATGCAAAGTGAGAGAGGCTCGCGCCCTTGGTCACAAGGGCCCGACCGCCAAGCCGAGGGTTGGTCACAAGGGATCAGGTTCGAAGATGGTCTAACCGGGCGTGAGGTCAGGCGAGGTCGTCGGCCGCGTTCATCGCGACGCCGACCAGCTCCGGGCTGAGGTCGACCACGGTGTTCCCGTCCGCGTCGGTCTGTCCACGCTCGGTGATGGCGAGGCCGATCAGAGCGAGCGTGCCCGCGCGATGCCGGCGCAGCCTTTCGGTGGGGTCCTCCGTCCGCGGTGCGGCGCCCTCGTCGTCCCGTTGCCAGGAGGCAACCGCCCGCTCAGCCAACACTGCCGGGACCACTACCCGCACCGCCTGCAGCCCCGCATCCCGGAACACGGCCCCGATCTCCCCCAACGTCCGCGCCTCGTCTCCGTACTCGGTCACGATCCTCAATCCTTCGACTAGTCGTTTTCAGGCTCGCGATTCAGCGTGCCGCACAGTCGCTCCCCCAGGCATCCGGCGTATCCCGTAAACGGTCCCTTACGCCTATCGTCGGATCCCACGTCTCCATTCCGTTCATCGGGCCCTTGTGACGCGGCGTGTCGGCCATCGTCGGGCCCTTGTGACCACGAAACCCCTTGGTCACAAGGGACCGATGAACCGCGACGCGCCGTGTCACAAGGGACCGATGAACGGTGTTTAGCTGCAGACGTTGATAGGGGAATTCACGCGGGTGATGTTGCGGAAGGTGGTGTTTGTGCCGCAGGGGTTTTCGGTGATGCGCGAGTTGGTGACCGTGAGGTTCTGGATGGTGATGTCGCGGTTGTTGGCGAACTCGGTCCGCGCGGCGAGGCGGATTTCGCCACCACCTGAGACCGACCCGCTCACGGCGGCGATGTTCACGTTGTAGCAGTTCTCGACCAGGATCGAGTTGTTGCCGGTGTTCGAGATCGTCACCCGGTCGATCACGGCACCACCACTCTCGGATACGCAAAAGACCCCGCGGCCGCCACCCCGCGCGATCACCGTGCCAACGCGAATGTTGGTGGGATAGCTGCTGCCGACCCGGCCGTTGCGGTTGGCCATCCGGAAGGCGGCGTACCCAGTACCAGTGCCGGCGCCGTCGGCGTCCACCGTGCCGATCGTGGCGTTGATCGTCTGGTTGAGCAGTAGGCCGGAATCACGCGTGTTGCGAGCGGTCACGGTGCCGATGGTCAAACCGTCGACGCCGTACGTCTCGACGCCGTGGGTGCCGGAGCCGGAGACGTACACGTTGTCGATCCGCACGTTCCTCGTCCACTGGCTCGTGTCGCCACGGTTGTCGATCCGGATGCCGAGGCCGCCCGACAGCCGCATGTCGATCTGCCCGAGGATGACGTTGGTGACGTTGCGCATGAAGATGCCGTACAGCGGTGCGCCGGTCAGCTTCAGATGCTGGACCTCGACGTCGCGAACCCCGCGCGCGTAGACCGGCGCCTGGTCGCCCGAACCGGAGCCGGTCACGTTGATCGTGCCGCAGACGTCGAGCACGGTGTAGCTCGCGAGCGATAGTCGCGAGCCCGCGCTGACCGTGCCCGAGCCTTGGACGACGACTCGCTGTTTGGAGGTACGTCCGGCGGTGAGGCTGTTCACCGCCGCCTGCATCGCGGCCATCATGCTCGACCCGGTGTACTTCGTACTGCTGCCGTTGCGAGCGCTCCACGTACTTCCGCTGACGGTGACGATGGCGTTGTACGCGCCCGTCCCGCAATCAGCCGCGACCCCGTGTTCGGGTGCCGGGGCCGCCTGAGCCGGCGGAGCGACAGCCGCGGCGAGCACGGCGAGGAGGAGCGCAATGCGTTTGGATCTGGCCATGAGAGTCTCCCGAGTCAAGGGAAAGCGACTCTGGCAATCGCTTTCCATTGACCGGGAGTGTTATCGCTAACAACTCCAGCGTCAACGGCTTGTAGTCGTCCGGGCACGGAAAGCCATTGGCCAGTTCCGGACACCACCGAGGCGCCGCGAATAAACCGCGGAGACACCGCGGAGAGGTCAGCCGACCTCGGCCATGACCTCGTCGGAGACGTCGAAGTTGGCGTAGACGTTCTGTACGTCGTCGCTGTCCTCGAGGGCGTCGATCAGGCGGAAGATCTTGCCCGCGCCGTCGGCGTCGAGTTCGACGGTCATCGACGGCACGAACGACGCGTCGGCCGACTCGTAGTCGATGCCCGCGGCCTGCAACGCGGTCCGGACCGCGACCAGGTCACCGGCCTCGCTGATCACCTCGAAGGACTCGCCGAGATCGTTCACCTCGTCGGCGCCGGCCTCGAGCACGGCCTCCATCACGTCGTCCTCGGTCAGGCTGCGGCCGTCCTGCTCCTTGGCCAGCACGATGACGCCCTTGCGGTTGAACAGGTACGCGACGCTGTTCGGGTCGGCGAGCGAGCCGCCGTTCCGGGTCATCGCGGTACGGACATCCGCCGCGGCCCGGTTCCGGTTGTCGGTCAGGCACTCGATCAGCATCGCCACACCGTTCGGGCCGTAGCCCTCGTAGGTGATCGACTGCCAGTCGGCGCCACCCGCCTCGGCACCGGAACCACGCTTGACCGCGCGGTCGATGTTGTCGTTCGGGACCGACGACTTCTTCGCCTTCTGAACGGCGTCGTAGAGGGTCGGGTTACCGGCCAGGTCGCCACCGCCCGTGCGGGCAGCCACCTCGATGTTCTTGATCAGCTTCGCGAAGAGCTTGCCGCGCCTCGCGTCGATGACGGCCTTCTTGTGCTTCGTAGTGGCCCATTTGGAGTGGCCTGACATGCGCGACCCAACCTTCCCGACTGCTTCTACCTGGCTACTGGCCGCGCACGATCTCGGCGAACAGGCCGTGCAGTCGTGCGTCCCCGGTCATCTCCGGGTGGAACGACGTGGCGAGCAGCCGATCTTGGCGAACCGCGACGATCCTACCCGCGGCCGGGCCTTCCGTGACCGTCGCCAGGGTCTCGACGTCCAGTCCGACCCGTTCCACCCACGGCGCCCGGATGAAGACGGCGTGGTACGGCGTGTCCAGCGCGGCGAAGTCCAGATCCGCCTCGAACGAGTCCACCTGGCGGCCGAAGGCGTTCCGGCGGACGGTCACATCCAGCCCGCCGAGCGTCTCCTGGCCTTCGATGCCACCATTGATCTCGTTCGCCAGCATGATCATCCCGGCGCAGGTCCCGAACGTCGGCATCCCGTCCGCGATCCGCTTCTGCAACGGCTCGAACAGGTCGAACGCGCGCGCCAGCTTGTCCATCGTGGTCGACTCGCCACCCGGCAGCACTAGGCCGTCGACCTCGGCCAGCTCCGACGGACGTCGTACCGCCCGGCCCTCGACGCCGACCTGCGCCAGCATGGCCAAGTGCTCGCGGACATTGCCCTGCAGAGCGAATACACCGACCACGGGCTTACTCACGTCGCTCCTCAAAGTCACAGTCTCCTCGGCGCTGCCAGTTGATGGTGGTCTCGATCCGGCCCTCGTCGAAGGCCGCTTGAATACCCCGCCCGGCCAGAAGAGCCAGTACGTCGTCCAGCAAGGCCTCCCCCGGCGCGACGTTTGCCGTGTCGGGGTGCCACACCTTCAGCTCGAGCATCCCGAAGTCGACCGCGTGCCAGACGTCGGTGTCCGTGAAGAACACGACGCCTTTGGGCTCGGTAGCGGCCTCTAGCGCCTTACGAGCGTCATGGTGGTCAGCGCAGTACCGGACAACTACAAGCCCGAGAGCCTCCAGCTCATCCAGTACGTCGTCCAGGCGGTCCGTGTCGGTCTGAGCGGGCCATGTCGCCGCATCAGCTTCTAGGTCCGCGACGGCCTCAGTGATCAACTCGGGCACCAGGGCGGCCGCATCGACCTCAGGCGCGTCCTCGCGGACAGCCTCGGTCAGTGCGGCCTCTACCTCGGCCCGGTCGGCATAACCGGACCGGACCAGGACGCGGGCTAGGCCGCGCAACTCCCGGTCGGTCCGGTCACTGAGCCCAGTGATCACCAGCCGCGCTCTGAAAGACGGTGCGGCTCGGGGATCTCGTCGACGTTGATGCCGACCATGGCCTCGCCCAGACCGCGGGAGACCTTGGCGATCACGTCAGCGTCGTCGAAGAAGGTGGTCGCCTTCACGATGGCCTCAGCGCGCTGTGCCGGGTTGCCGGACTTGAAGATGCCAGAGCCGACGAACACGCCCTCGGCGCCGAGCTGCATCATCATCGCGGCGTCGGCCGGGGTGGCGATACCGCCCGCGGTGAACAGCACGACCGGAAGCTTGCCGAGTGCAGCGACCTCCTTGACCAGCTCGTACGGCGCCTGGAGCTCCTTGGCGGCGACGTACAGCTCGTCCTCGGGAAGGTTCTGCAGGTGGCGGATCTGCTGGCGGATCTGGCGCATGTGCGTGGTCGCGTTCGACACGTCGCCGGTGCCGGCCTCGCCCTTGCTGCGGATCATCGCCGCGCCCTCGGTGATGCGTCGCAGCGCCTCACCCAGGTTGGTCGCGCCACAGACGAAGGGAACGGTGAAGTTCCACTTGTCGATGTGGTTCGCGTAGTCGGCCGGGGTCAGCACCTCGGACTCGTCGATGTAGTCGACACCGAGGCTCTGCAGCACCTGGGCCTCGACGAAGTGACCGATCCGGGCCTTGGCCATCACCGGGATCGAGACGGCCGCGATGATGCCGTCGATCATGTCCGGGTCGCTCATCCGGGAGACGCCACCCTGGGCCCGGATGTCGGCCGGGACCCGCTCGAGTGCCATCACCGCGACGGCGCCGGCATCTTCGGCGATCTTGGCCTGCTCGGCGTTGACGACGTCCATGATGACGCCACCCTTGAGCATTTCGGCCATTCCGCGCTTGACCTTCGACGTACCGGTCTGCGGGCTGTTCTCGGTCACTCGATCCTCCATGAATGTGCTGGCTGCTGCGCTCCCAGCGTAAGTGGTCGCGGCAGCCCGATATCAGTCCACCTCAGATCGAGTGGACTGATGCCTCGGTCAACGCCTGGCCCAACCGGCTCACCACCAGGCCCAGGGTTTCCGGCGGCGCGGTGAACGGGATCCGCACGTGCCGCCGATCCGCCCCGTCAGGCGTGAACAACTCCCCCGCGCTCAGCAACAACCCGTGCGAACGCGCGATCTCCAGCACCCGGCGCGACCGTAGCTCCGTCAGCTCCAGCCAGAGCGTCATCCCGCCCGTCGGCGTGGCCCATGCCACGCCCGGCAAGGTCCGAAGACCCGTCTCCAGCGCCGCCAGGTTGGCCCGCAACCGGGCGCGCCGTCGTACAACTAATTGGTCCAGGCGATCCGCCAGCGCCTGCGCGAGCAAGTCGTCCAGCGCGCTCGGCGAGGTGATGTTGAGCTGCGCGGCCGTGGTCATCCGGCGCCGGAGCTGGCGACCGCTGCGCACCCAGCCGACGCGCAGACCGCCCCACACCGTCTTGCTCAGACTGCCGACGCTGACCGTCCGCGGATACCGGCTGAGCGGTCCGGGCTGCTCGGTATCCGACAGCCAGAGCGGCCGCAGGGTCTCGTCGCAGACCAGCGCCGCGTCGTACCGGCGGGCGATCTCGACCACCTCGGTACGGCGATCGGCCGGCAGGCTCAACCCGGTCGGATTGTGGTTGTCGGCCTGGAGGTAGATCAGCTTCGGCTTGTGCCGGCGGCAGAGATGCGCGAGTTGATCCGGATCCCAAACGCCCGCGGGCCAACCGACGATGTCCAGGTTGTGCCGCCGGAGGATGTCGAGGGCCGCCGGGTACGTCGGGGACTCGGTGATCGCGACGCCCGCGCCGAGGTCCAACCCGGCCAGCGCGGCGTTCAACCCGGCGGCGGCGCCAACCGTGAGCGTCAGCTGATCCGCCTCGGTCGGAACGCCTTCCCTGGTGAGCTGTTCAGCCAGTACGGCGCGGAGTCCGGCCGAACCACCCGGCGGCGGCCCATCCCCACCCATCGCCTGCGGCAGCCCACCCGTGACGAGTTGCGCGCACGCCTCGGCGACGTCGTGCGGCGCGGCGGTGGTGGCGAACCGGAGGTCGAGCAGGGGTGCTTCCGCGTCGGTCTTCTCGGTTTGGGTCCGGCTGACGGTCGAGGCAGGCGCGATCGGGTCGAGCAGGCGATCGAGTGGCCGGACGTGGGTGCCGGAGCCGCGCCGGGTCTCGAGTACGCCGTCCGCGCGGAGCTGGTCGAGCGCACGTACAACAGTGACCCGGCTGACGCCCAAGCGTTCCGCGAGCACCCGCTCGGACGGCAACCGCGACCCGATCGACAGGTCACCCCGCTCGATCCGCCGCAACACCAGGCTCTCCACCTGCGCGGTCTTGGTCCCATCCGCGGCATCAAGGTCATCGGTCCGCCACATAAGTCCACTCTCCCACAACTGGACTTACCGCGCCCCTCCTCCCCTTTGCCGCGAGTGGTCGCGTCCGATCCACGCGACGGTCACCCCTTCCACCTCCCGCGAGTGGTCGCGTCTGGTCCGCGCGGCGGTCAGACGCGGCCACTCGCGGCGGGAAGAAGGAGGTCGCGACTCGGTCAGACGCGACCACTCGCGGCATGAAGAAGGGGAGCGCCGCGGTCAGACCTGACCACTGGCGGCAGGAAGAAGGGGAACAGCGGCGGCGGTCAGACGCGACCACTCGTGGAAGGAAGGCGAGGGCCGTGGCGGCGGTCAGAAGTGACCACTCGCGGAAGGAGGAAAGGAGCGGGTCGCAAGGAGGAGGGCGGGGTGGCGGGAAATGTCGGTGGGTGGTGTGAGAATCGAAACTATGAGCGAACGGTGGGCCATTGCGCCGCTGGAGGGCGGTGGGGCTGAGGTCGTCGCGCTCGGGGTGGACGGGCGGCCGGCGGGTCCGATCCAGCGCGAGGGCGATCTGGTCGCTGCCGTGCGCTCGCGTCCGGCGGTGGACCGGTGGGTTTGGCGTGCTACGGCGGACGTCTATCCCCGGCTGCTCGCGGCCGGGGTTCGGCTCGAGCGCTGCTATGACATCGAGAACGCCGAGGGCTTGTTGCTCGCGCACGAAGGGCGATTCGGCGAGCCTCGTTCGGCGGCGGCCGCGTGGGCGCGATTACAAGGGCATGAGGTGCCGCCGGATCCGCCGTTGCGAGCGGCCGAGCCGGGATCGCAGTCGTCGCTGTTCGAGATCCAGCCGACGCCGGTGCCGTTCGACGCGTTGCTGACGGTGTACGTCGATCAGCTCCAGCGGCACGAGAAGGCGGTCGATCCCGACCGGATGCGCCTGCTCACCGCGGCCGAGTCGGCGGGCATGCTCGTCGCCGCCGAGATGGATCAGGCCGGTCTGCCCTGGAGTGCCGACGTGCATCGTGCCCTCCTCGACGAGCTGCTCGGCGAGCGCTATGCGGGCGGCGTCGAGCCGCGCCGGCTGGCCGAGCTCGCCGACCAGGTCTCCGAAGCGTTCGGGCGGCCGGTCCGTCCCGCGCTCGCGGCGGACGTGATCAAGGCGTTCGGCCAAGCCGGTATCAAGGTCCGCTCGACCCGGCGCTGGGAGCTCTCCGCGATCGACCATCCGGCAGTCGCGCCATTGCTCGCCTATCGGTCGCTCTACCGGATCTACACGGCAAACGGTTGGTCCTGGTTGCAGGACTGGGTGCACGGCGGCCGCTTCAGACCCGGTTACCTGCCCGGCGGTACGGCGACCGGGCGCTGGGTCACGAACGGCGGTGGCGCGCTGCAGATACCGAAGGTCATCCGCCGGGCCGTCGTCGCCGATCCCGGCTGGCGCTTGGTCGTGGCCGACGCGGATCAACTCGAGCCACGCATCCTGGCGGCGATCTCCCGGGACAAGGCGTTCATGGAAGTGGCCGGGCAGGCGAGCGACCTCTACAAGGCCGTCTCGGATCGGGCCTTCGCGGGTGATCGCGATACGGCCAAGCTCGCGGTGCTCGGGGCGATCTACGGCCAGACTTCGGGCGACGGCCTGAAGAATCTGGCCGATCTCCGTCGCCGTTTCCCCACGGCCGTGGCGTACGTCGACGACGCGGCCCGTGCCGGGGAGGAGGGGCGCCTGGTGCGTACGCATCTCGGCCGCACCTGCCCACCCGCCGTACGGACTGGCGAGGTCGATCCGTCGGTCGAGGTCGAGGAGACGCGGTATGCCGCGGGCTATTCCGGCTCGGACGCGCGGGCTCGTGGGCGCTTCACCCGCAACTTCGTCGTACAGGGCAGTGCTGCCGACTGGGCGCTGCTGATGCTGGCCGCGTTGCGTCGCTCGATCGTCGACCTCCAGGCCGAGCTGGTCTTCTTCCAGCATGACGAGGTGATCGTGCATTGCCCGGCCGACGAGGCCGACCAGGTGGCGGACGCGATCCGCGCCGCGGGCGCCCTCGCCGGCCGAATAGCCTTCGGCGAAACCCCCACCCGCTTCCCCTTCACCATCGCCACCGTCGAGTGCTATGCCAACGCCAAATAGCCCGTCTGCGGTGGGACGGGTTTCCGAGGAGTGGAAAGGTGGTGGGAAGGGCTTCGCCATGCACCTGATCGGCAGTTACATTTTTTCTCATGGGCGCATGGGATGGATCGGTCTTCGGTAACGACACCGCCGCCGACTGGGCGAGCGACCTGGTCGACGCTGGTTCGGTGGAATCGGTCGTGGACCTCCTCTCGCAAGTGGCCGCGACACCGGAGGACGATGTCCTCGACGCGGACCTCGCCTGCGAAGCACTGGCCGCGGCCGAAGTCGTCGCGGCCGCCGCGGGCAGCCCGGTGGAGGTCGACGAGTACAACGCGGAGGCTCTGACCTGGGGCGAGAAACATCCCGAGCTCGACACCAAGGAGAACCGCGTCCTCGCCATCCTCGCCGCCGAACGCGTCCGCGCCCCCGGCTCCGAACTGCTCGAGCTCTGGCGCGTCACCGACCCCGAACCAGGCGACTGGGACAACTCCATCGACGACCTGGTAGAACGCCTCAGCTGAGCAACCCACCAACGGGTGCCGGCCGGCGTGATGGGTCACGCCGGCCGGCAGTTCGTTAGAGCCCTGCGTCAGCCCTTGTGGATGACGATCTGGCCACCGGAGATGGCGGTGGTCGGGTCGGATCCGTCCGCGGAGCCGATCTGGTTGTCGTAGACGACGGTGCCGCCTGCGGTCTCCCAGACCTTGATCCGGAACCGGTCCGGGCTGGCGTCGGTGGCCGTCAGCATGAAGCTGTAGCCGCTGGCGCCGTTGACGGTCCCGGTTCCCTTGAAGATGGCCTTCTGCCCAGCGACCACGAGCCACTGGTAGTCGTTCGAGTGGAAGTTCAGGTTGCCGGCCTTGAACTGGAACTCGGTACTACCGGTCGGCACCGAGGCGCCGTTCTTGTACTTCGAGACGAAGCCGAAGTTGGCCCGTCCGGTGGCCGTCGGGTCGGCCGGGTAAGCGCCGGCCGGCGAGTCGATCCAGCCGCCGCCGGTGACGAAGCCGCCCTCCGGGTCGTATACGACGACGAAGCCGCAGGTCTCGGTGTCGGTACCGCCGTCGTCATCGGTGACCGTCACGGCGATGTCGTAGATACCGGCGGCCGTGTACTGGTGCGTCGCTCCGACCGGAGACGAAACGCCCGGCACCGGAGTCGTCGTACCGTCGCCCCAGTTCACGGACATCGAGTGGGTGTCGAGCGTGCCCGGGTCGGTGAACGTCCCGGTGAACGACACGTCGGTGTTGACCGCGTTGGGCTGAATCGGGCAGGACGTCAGCGTCAAGGACGGCGCGACGTTCTGGACGGTGACGGTGGTGCTGTCATCGTCGGTGAGCCCGTTGTCGTCCGTCACGGTCAGGGTGACCGCGTCGGCTCCGTCGTCCAGGCCGTTGTAGGTGGCGATGGCGTTACCGGCGTTCGTGAGGGTTCCGACGCCCGCATCGGCGCCGCTCCACGCGTACGAGGTGATAACGCCGTCAGGGTCGTGGCTGCCGGAACCGTCGAGCAGTACCGAGGAGCCTTCCGCAACGCTCTTGTCCGCACCCGCGTCGGCCACCGGCGGCAGGCAGTTCACCGTCACGACGACCGGCGGGAAGTTGACGACGGCGTTCTCGTCGTCGTTGTAGACCACAGACGAGTTGACCGGCAGCGGACCGCACGGCGCCCCTTCGTGCTTGATCTGGTACGTGATCACGAGGTTCTCGTCGGCGAGGTTCGAGCGTGACCAGGTGAAGCCGTTGACGCTCTCGCCACCGATCGATCCGCCGGCCAGGTTCGATGTCACCGAGCCGGGCACCAGGTCCCAGCCCGCCGCCAGCGTCACCGCGACCGACGGATTAGTTGCCCCAGGCACCGATACCGCGGCGACCAGGGTCTCGAGCAGTGCCGCCAGGTCGGCGAAGCTGCCCGCGCTGAAGGTGTTGCTGCTGCCCGGGCCACTCGCGATGGTCTCGAGTGTGGCCTGGCTGACGCCGTCACCGACGCCGACCGCGAAGACGGTCGCCTTGGCCTGCAGGGAGGTCGCGGCCGCTCCGGTCGGATCTCCGCCGTTCGCGTTGCCATCGGTGATGACGATGACGACCTGATTGCGGGCCGGGTCGTCGGCGCCCAGCACCGTGTTGGCCTGGTTGAGTCCACAGGAGATGCAGGTGGTGCCGCCCGCCTGCGGGTTCCCGGTGATGGCATTGCGGACGTCCGTCTCGCTGGTGCTCAGCCCGATGACCGTGTGCGCGGCGGTGGAGAAGCCCACCACGGCCGCCCGTCCGCCGTTGGTGAACAGGCCGTCGTCGGCGACGGCCTCCACCACGTCGTCGGCGAAGGCCTTCAACTGGTTGAACTCACCCCCGTCGATGCTGCCGGACTCGTCCAGCACCAGGACCAGGTCCGTCGGCGTGGATTGGGTGCTGCTCTCGCCGTCCAGCGTGAGCGTGACCGTCGAGACGCCAAACCGGCTCACGGACGTCGGACTGGCCGATGCGCCGGGCGCCGGTGCCGCCGACGCGGTCGGTGCCATCACCACAGTGCCGGCCAAGGCGACCGCAAATGTGCTGACGGCAACTAGTAAACGGTTCTTTCGGGCAGGCTTGCGCCCATGCAGGATTACTGCATGCATGTTTGATTCCCCCTCGGAATCCCCCCACGGGATCAGCGCCTTGCGCGCGATCTCCGCTTCTTACCCCGCTTCGGATCATGGACTGTCGATCAACGACTCGTCAATGACTTAGCGTGTCCAAGCGGTTAACTACCGTCGTCGAGTTCGATCGTTCGAGGCAGCGGCGCGTGTCCGGCCAGGTGCAGCCAGCTGACCAATCGGTGCTCGCGGAGCGCGCGGGTCGAGACCACGATGTCGTTGTGGAACCGCCTGGCCATCTGGACCCGGCGAATGGTGCCGGCGAGCTCACCCGACCAAGGCTCGACCGTCGTACCGGTGAGGGTGGCCGCGATCGCCCGGGTCAGAGCGGACTCGCGTTGTTCCCGATCGTCCTCAGGCGCCGTACGGGCTCGGTGGGCGGCGTCCAGCAACAAAAGGGAGCTGGCCGGATCGAGCACCCCGGCGCCGGCGAGTTCGGCCACCAGGGCGGACCGGCGGGCCAGTTCGGTCTCGAACGACGCTCGGGCGGTCGCGACCCGATGGTGTAACCGGTCCAGCCTCCCCGCGGTCCAGGTCGCATACAACGCCAGCAGCAGTACGACGACAACGACCGCTACCAGCATCCAGGCCCACACACCCCCATTGTGACGGCGGCGGCCCGCGATTACGGGGTGCTGACGTTCCGCGCTGAGCCCGCGACTACGTGCAACGGTCGATCTAGGGTCGGGATATGACCAGCAAAAGTGCCGAGATCGGGGTGATCGGGGGCTCGGGGTTCTACTCGTTCCTGCCTGGCGCGCGGGTCGTCGCGATCGAGACACCATTCGGGCCGCCGAGCGAACCACCCGTAGTCGGTGAGATCGCGGGTCGCCGGGTGGCGTTCATCCCGCGGCATGGGGCCGACCATCGGTTCGCCCCGCATCGGGTGAACTACCGGGCCAATGTGTGGGCTTTGCGTGCGCTTGGCGTTCGGCAGGTGCTGGCGCCGTGCGCGGTCGGCTCCCTGCGGCCCGAGCTCACCCCCGGCACGATCGTGGTGCCGGATCAGCTCGTCGACCGGACGTGGGGTCGTGCACACACCGTGTACGACGAGGAGTCGCCGGTGGTGCACGTCTCCCCCGCGGATCCGTATTGCCCGCGCGGCCGCCGTACGGTCGTTGCCCAGGGCAAGGGGTTGCGTGACGGCGGAACGATGGTGGTGATCAACGGGCCGCGCTTCTCCACGCGGGCGGAGTCACAATGGCATGCGGCACAAGGGTGGTCGCTCGTCGGGATGACCGGTGCGCCCGAGGCGACGATCGCCCGCGAACTCGCGCTCTGCTACACCTCCGTGGCCGTGGTGACCGATCACGACGCGGGCGTCTCCGTCGGCGAAGGTGTCACTCATGCGGAAGTGCTGGCCCAGTTCGGCAAGAGCATCGAGACCTTGAAAGACCTGCTCGCAAAGGTGATCGCCGAGTTACCCGAGACCGACTGCGCCTGCCGGCATTCGCTGGACGGCCTGCCGCTGCCCTTCGAGTTGCCGTGAAGATCCTGCTGACGGGCGGCGCCGGCTTCATCGGGCAGCACGTGCTCAGGCAGATCGTTGCTGACGGCCACCAAGTCGACGTACTCGACTCGCTCCGGTCCGACGTACACAACGAGCCACCACCCTTTGACCTCATCCGTGCCGATATCCGCGATGCCGAGGCGCTCGACCGGGTGCTGCCAGGCGCCGACGCGGCGATCCACCTCGCGGCGAAGGTCGGGCTCGGGGTCGACGTGAACGACCTCGACGACTACGTGAGCACGAACAGCCTTGGTACGGCGGTACTGCTGCGGGCGATGGCGCGTTCCGGCGTACGACGACTGGTCTTCGCGAGTTCGATGGTGGTGTACGGCGAAGGGCATTACGACTGCTCAAGTCACGGGTCTGTCGCCCCTGGGCCGAGGCGGATCGAAGACCTCGAGCGCGGGCTTTTCGAACCACCGTGCCCGGTCTGCGGTCAGCCGTTGCGACCGGGCCTGATCGACGAAGACGCGCGACTGGATCCGCGCAACACGTATGCCGCGACGAAGGTCAACGGCGAGCACCTGGCCGCGTCGTGGGCACGCGAGACGGGTGGCGCCGTGGCCGCGATGCGCTTCCACAACGTGTACGGACCGGGGATGCCGCGCGATACGCCGTACGCCGGCGTTGCCGCGATCTTCCGCTCGGCCTTGGATCGTGGCGAACGCCCTCGCGTCTTCGAGGATGGCCGTCAGCGCAGGGATTTCGTCCATGCCCGGGATGTCGCGTCGGCGGTATCCCTTGCCCTGGGCAACGAGCAGCAGTTTGTTGCCTACAACATCGGCAGCGGCACCGTGCACACCATCGGCGACCTCGCGGCCGAGTTGGCCCGCGCCTACAACGCCGAACCGCCGGTCATCACCGGCCAATACCGCCTGGGCGACGTCCGCCACATCACCGCCTCATCCGCCCGCGCCCGCACCGCCCTCGCCTGGACCCCGACATACGACCTCCCCACCGGCATCAAGGACCTCATCAGTTAAGCGACGGGCACCGGCGGGAGTTCGACCTCGAAGGTGCAGCCGCCGGTGACGTTGGAGACGGCGATTCGGCCTTCGTGGGATTCGACGACGCCGCGAGCGATGGCGAGACCGAGGCCGCCGCCGTTGTCGGACGGGGTGCGCTGGAGATCGCCGCGCCAGCCGATGTCGAACACCCGGTCGAGGTCGTCGGCCGGAATGCCGCCGCAGCCGTCGGTCACCGCGAGCCGGATCCGCCCATCGTTGACGCGGGCAACGGAAAGCCGAACCGTACCGCCCTCATCCGTATGGCGAATCGCGTTGCCGACCAGGTTCGTCACAGCCCGGGTGAGCTCGTCCGCATCACCGTGTACGGCGAGCCGGTCGTCGCCCACCGGGGTATCGACCGTAAGCGTGACACCCGAGGCGCGCGCATGCTCGCACGTCTCGCCCGCGACATCCTCGACGAGTTCGCGCAGGCTCACGGCCGAGCGGCGACGTGGTGCCGGAGCGGCCGACAGGCGAGACAGCTCGAACAGGTCGTCCACCAACCCGGTCATTCGGTCGACCGTCGTCCGCATCTGCCGCAGGGCGCCGGGCACATCCTCGACGACGCCGTCTTCCAGGCCTTCCGAAACGGCCCGCAGCCCGGCCAGCGGCGTACGAAGGTCGTGCGACATGAACGCGACCAGCTCACGCCGACTGGACTCGAGCGCGCGCTCACGCTCCCGGGAGGCGGACAACCGCTGCCGGGTCTTCTCCAGCTCATCCGACAACTCCGCCAACTCGGCCGGCACCGCTAACCCACCGGCCTCGACCGAAGGCCCAGCGTCGTCGCCCAGATCCCGAAGGCGGCGGCCCACGTCGCGAGAGCCCGCGCTGATCCAGTGCCCCAGCAGCACGGACAGACCAATGCCGAGCAGAGCGGCGAAGGCGAGCGTCCACATCACCACCAGCGAGTCGTGGCTGGAGATGAACATGGCCTGCACGTTCTGGATCACGGCCGCCTGCGCCGCGGCCATCGGCACCAGCGCGGCGACGATCATCGTGACCCGCAGCGAGCGCCGCCGGACTCGCCACAACAGCAGTACGCCGAGGCCGGCCACGACCGCCGTGGTCAAAGTGGTGAAGGCGAGGATCGTGAACATGTCCTTCATCCGGCCAACTCCTCCTCAGCCGCGAAGCGATACCCGGTCCGCGGCACGGTCAGCACCAGCCGCGGGTCCGACGGATCGTCCTCGATCTTCTCCCGCAGCCGGCGCACGTGCACGGTCACGGTCGACGAGTCGCCGAAGTCCCAGCCCCACACTCGCCGCAGCAGTTCCGCCTTGGTGAAGGCCTCCCCCGGATGCCCGACCAGGAACGCCAGCAGATCGAACTCCCGATGCGTCAACGACAACGGCTCCCCGTCCAGGAACGCCGTCCGCGCGCCCGTGTCGAGCAAAACGGGCCCACAGGCCAGCTTCTTCGGCGTCAGCACCTGCCCGGCCAACCGCTCTTCCCGCCGCAGCAACGCCTGCACGCGCAACGTGATCTCGCGCGGGCTGAACGGTTTCACCACGTAGTCGTCCGCGCCGACCTCGAGCCCGACGAGCCGGTCCTCCTCCTCGCCGCGCGCCGACAGCATGATCACCGCCGCGCCATCGGCGGCCGCGCGCATCCGGCGCAGCACCTCCAGACCGGACAGCCCGGGCAGCATCACGTCCAGTACGACGACCGAGGGCCGCCACTGCTGCCAGGCATCGACGGCGGCGAGCCCGTCGGCGACCACCCGCGCCTCGTATCCGGCCTTGGTCAGATAGGCAGAAACGACGTTCGACACCGTCGGGTCGTCGTCCACGATGAGCACACGAGTAGCCACGGTCTGAGCGTAGAACCTCAAGCCTTGATCAGACCCGCCAACACCGGTACGTAAGCAAGCCGTCATCGCCCGCAGCCCCCATCCACGCCATCGCGTACCTACGGTCGAAGGGTGAAAGTCGACCTGGTCCTCCCCTGCCTGAACGAGGCCGCAGCCCTGCCCTGGGTGCTCAACCGCCTACCCTCCGGCGTACGCGCGATCGTGGTCGACAACGGCTCCACCGACGACTCCGTCGCGATTGCCCTTAAGCACGGCGCCACCGTCGTCCATTGCGAGCTCAAGGGGTACGGCGCCGCCTGCCACGCGGGCCTCGAAGCCTCGACCGCGCCGATCGTCGCCTTCCTGGATGCCGACGCCTCGCTCGATCCGCGACAGCTCGTCCGGGTCATCGCGCCGATCGAGGCCGGCAGCGCTGACCTGATGCTCGGTCGCCGCAAGCCGGTCTCGCGTCGGGCTTGGCCCTGGCACCTGCGCCTCGCGAATGCCGAACTCGCCCGCCGCATCCGCCGCCGTACTGGTCTGACCTTGCGCGATCTCGGCCCGATGCGAGCGGCCCGGCGTCAGGCTTTGCTCGATCTGGGCATTATCGATCGCCGTTCGGGCTATCCCTTGGAGACCGTCGTACGGGCGTCGGATGCGGGCTGGCGGATCGCTGAGGTGGACGTCGACTACCTGCCGCGGTCAGGTCGTTCCAAGGTCACCGGTACGCCGCTTGGGGCCGCGCGCGCAGTCCGTGACATGAGCAAGGTGCTGGCGACGTGACGTACATCGTGATCGCGAAAGAGCCCGTGCCCGGCCGGGTGAAGACGCGCCTGCAGACCGACTTCACAGCCGCGGAGGCCGCTGCGTTGGCCCGGGCCGCGTTGACCGACACGCTGTACGCCGTTCGCGCCGCCGCCAAGGTCCAGCTGTGCCGAACCGTGCTGGCGCTCGACGGCTCACCCGGCGCGTGGTTGCCGCCGGACTTCGAGGTGGTTTCGCAACGCGGCAGGGGTCTCGCCGAGCGGTTGGCGGCCGCGTTTGAGGACGCCTATCGCGGTGAGCCGATGCTGCTCGTCGGGATGGATACGCCTCAGCTCACGACTCGTCTGCTCACGTACGACTGGACTGGGTACGACGCTGCGCTCGGGCTGACCGAGGACGGGGGTTACTGGGCGATCGGGCTGCGCCATCCGGATCCGCGGGTGTTCGACGGTGTGCCGATGTCCACGGATCACACGGGTGCGGATCAGCTCGATCGACTGGTTGCCCTCGGCTACAAAGTGCGGCTGTTGCCGATGCTTCGTGACGTCGATACGCCGTCGGATGCGATGGCTGTTGCGGCGGCATATCCCGGGTTGCGGATGTCGCGGCTGCATCGGCGTCTGCATGGGTCGGCGCATCCGGCCGTGTTGTTCGAGAAGGCGCTCGCGGGTGAGCGGGTTGTTGCTGTCGGCCCCGATGGTCGCGCCGTGCCGGGGCTGTCCGAGGTCTCCCGCTGGCAGGCGCCCGCCGATGCGGTTGACCGGCTTGCGCTGAGTCGTTGCGAAGGGCCCGTGCTTGATATCGGGTGTGGGCCCGGCCGGATCGTGACAGCCCTTGCGGAGAAGGGGATTCCGGCGCTTGGTGTGGATGTCTCGGCCCAGGCTGTGTTGCTTACCACCGAGCGGGGTGCGCCGGCTTTGCGGCGTCCGGTGCAGGAGCCGTTGCCGGGTGAGGGGCGGTGGGGCACGGTCTTGCTGATGGACGGCAACATCGGGATCGGCGGCGCGCCGGCCGAGCTATTGCGCCGGTGCGCCGAGCTGGTCCGGCCGGCTGGTTTGGTGCTGGTCGAGGTCGACCCCAACGACACGCTGGACGAGACGGCGCCGATCGTCCTGCACAGCAACGGCCGCCGCTCACGTCCATTGCCTTGGGCAAGAGTCGGCAGCCTCGCGGTACTCCGTCACGCCCTCGCCGCCGACCTACTCGCCACGGAAGACTGGCGCGCCAACGGCCGCGCCTTCCTCACCTTCCGCCGTTGCGGAACGCCTGCCACCACCACCTCTTTGCATTCATTCGTCGGAATCCGCCCTCTCCCGCCGCAGACCCGCACCGGTCAGCTTTGATGGAGGGCGGATTCCGACGAATGAATGCAAAGGAGACGTGGTTCGCTGTCGCGAGTGCTGGCTTGTGCACGGCAGTGCTCGTGGCGCGGGCCAACACCTGGTTGCTGCTGGCGGCCACTGTGTTGGTGGTCGGGATCGCCTATCTCGTCACCCGTTGTCCTGCCGGGAAGCACGTGATGCTCGTGCTGGTGATCGGTGCCGTGTTGTGCCAGCTGCCCGGGCTCACGATGCCGCCGCTGTCCAGCTCCGACGCCTACCGCTACGTCTGGGATGGACGTGTCTCGGTATCGGGCAACTCGCCGTACGCGCATGTGCCGCTCGACGACGACCTGGCCCACCTTCGCGATCCCTACCTCTTCCCCGGTCTCGGCCCGAGCGACCGCTCCGGCGTCACCGGCCCACCACGCCTCCCGAACAACCCGGCTGACCTGAACGAGCTGGCGAAGGACGACCCGCGGACCAAGATCAACCGTCCGCAAGTACCAACCATCTACCCGCCGGTCGCCCAGCTCTACTTCGCCGCGGTTGCCCTGGTCACGCCCTGGGACGTAGGCACGCTCGGCCTTCAACTCGCCTCAGCCGCGATGGCCGTACTGCTGACCTGGCTCCTGGCCCGCGAACTACGTGACCGCCGTCGAGACCCACGCTGGGCCCAGCTCTGGGGATGGTCGCCGATGGTCGCGCTCGAAACCGGAAGCGCAGCACACGTCGACGTACTGGCCGCACTCCTGATCGTTGCCGCCGTCATCGTTTTCGCACGCCGCCCAATCATCGCCGCCGCCCTACTAGGCGCCGCCGCCAGCGTAAAACTGCTACCACTTTTGTTGCTCCCGGCATTCACCACCCTGCGACGACGCGATCTCGCGACGCCATTAGTTGCCATCGGCACCTTCATCGCGTCCTACCTGCCGTACGTCCTGGTCTCCGGCAGCCTCGTCATCGGGTTCCTCCCCGGCTACCTCACCCAGGAGAACTTCACCGAACGCTCCGCCGTACTCGGCCTGCTCCTCCCACCCGAGGCCCGCCAACTCCCCGCGGCAGCAATCGCCCTCGGCCTCGCGATCCTGGCCGTACGCCGGCGCCACCAGAACAGCGAACCCGTCGCGGTCACCTGCTGCTGGTTGTACGGCGCGGCGCTGCTCGTCACCACGCCGGCCTATCCCTGGTACGGCCTGCCGCTGATCGCCCTCGCCGTACTCGCGGGCCGGATCGAGTGGCTCGTCGTACCGATGGCCAGCTACGCGGCGTACGCCAACTACGCCGACGGGACTCGGCAGAGCCTGATCTACCTGGCCGCGACCGTGATTGTCCTCACCGCGACGGCACTTCGGTCGACACGGCGTGCTCGCGCTCTCACCGAGCGTCCGAAAGCGCGTAATCCGGTTTGACCCGACTGGCCACCGGCGCCAACACTGAGGTCGCCCGATCACCAAGCGGGCGAATGACGTTCAAGCGACTGATGTTCCAGTGAAAGGCCTCACCCGTGTCCGATCGCCGTACTCCGCGCCTCGCCCTGGCGACCTCCGCCGAGCATCCCGAGTTGCACGAGGACGACCTGCCGCTGCTGCCGGCGCTGCGCGAAGCCGGCCTGGACCCGGTGCCCGCGGTGTGGACCGATCCCTCGATCGACTGGTCGTCGTTCGACGCGGTGTTGCTGCGCTCGGTCTGGGACTATCACGAGCGGTATCTGGAGTTCACCGAGTGGCTCGGGCTGCTCGACAAGGCGGGCGTCCGGCTGCTGAACGACACCGACCTGGTCCGGTGGAACGCGGACAAGCGCTACCTGCTCGAGCTGCGGGAGCGTGGTGTCGCGATCGTGCCGACGCAGATCGCCGCCGGGGCCTGCCTGCGCGAGGTGGTCGGCGGTCTGACCGGCGAGGAGATCGTCGTGAAGCCGACGGTCAGCGCCAGCGCCATGCACACCGTGCGCGGTGTGGCGGGCGGCGACGAGCTGTCCGGCGCGCTGGATGCGCTGCCCGATGGGGCATACCTGGTGCAGCCGTTCCAGCCCGAGATCACGGCCGAGGGTGAGTGGTCGCTGCTCTACTTCGATGGCGAGTTCAGCCATTCGGTGCTGAAGCGGCCGGGCGATGGGGATTTCCGGGTACAGCACCACCTCGGCGGCTCGGTCGCGGCCGCTCCGGTCCCGGCGCCCGCACTCGAGGTTGCTGCCGCCACGCTCGCGGCCCTCGACCTCCGCGTGCCGCCGCTTTACGCGCGGATCGACGGGATCATGTCGGGCGGCCGGTTCCTGCTGATGGAGGCCGAGCTGATCGAGCCTTACCTGTTCCTGCCCGACCACCCGGAGGCGTACGCCCGCTTCGCCCAGGTGACCGCCGCCCGGGTGCTGCAACCCGGTGAAAGCGGTCTGTAAGCGGACTAGACCTACCGTCGCAGTGTCGTCTGGGGACCACTGCGGAGGGACGTCATGCTCACCTGTCCGGCACCGCCGATCAAGCCTGCCGATCGACGACCCGTCGAACGCGCCAACGCGCCCGGCGAGCGCGCTGCCGAGGCCGGCGAGCGCCCGCCCCGGCAGCCCGCCCAAGACACGGGTAGCCGTGTCCCGCGCAACCCGATCGTGCTGTCGTGGTGAGCGACCAGCTGGCCTTCCAGGTGCTTGGGCCCTGGCAGGCACAGCTTGGTACGACGCCTCTGCCGGTCCCGGCCGGGCGGCTGCGCAGCCTGCTGGTGTCGTTGGTATTGGCCGACGGTGAACCGCTCAGCATCGAGACGCTGGCCGAGCAGGTCTGGCCGCAGGGCCAGCCGGCCAAAGTCCGCGCCACTCTGCATACGTACGTCGCCCGCCTCCGCCACCTGG
Organism: Kribbella sp. NBC_01245; assembly: GCF_036226525.1. Classification (NCBI taxonomy): domain Bacteria; kingdom Bacillati; phylum Actinomycetota; class Actinomycetes; order Propionibacteriales; family Kribbellaceae; genus Kribbella; species Kribbella sp. NBC_01245. The sequence continues at coordinate 322,226 of NZ_CP108487.1, read as the reverse complement.
TCGGGCACGAGCGGCTCGTTAGTGGGCCCGGCGGCTATCGGCTGATCGCGAGCGCGGATCTGCACCAGTTCCAGGCGCTGCTCGCGGAGGCGCTGCAGCAGGCCGAATCCGGTGAGACCTCCGGGGAGAGTGAGCTGGAGCTGCTCCGGGCCGCGCTCGCGTTGTGGCGCGGCCGTCCGTTCACGGAGGTCAGCTCGACCTGGCTGGACCAGGAAGTGATCCCGCAACTCACCGACCAGTGGCTGACCGCGACCGAACGCCGCATTGAGCTCGAACTGGCCGCCGCCGGCGACGCAGTAGGCGACGAGCTACTCGACGAGCTGACGGACCTAGCTAGTGAGCACCCGACCCGCGAGCCCGTCGCCGCGCACCTGATCACCGTCCTCCACCGCACCTGTCAGCGAGCCGAGGCCCTGCGCGCCTTCCGCCGGATTCGGGACACGCTGCGCGCCGAGCTGGGCGTGCCCCCGGGGGCCGAGCTACTCGCCCTGCAACGCGCAGTACTGCTTGAAGGCACTCTCCGCACTCCCCCGGTCTCACTCGTCCAACGCGGCCCCCGCCGACTTCCACCCGCCGTACTCGGCTTCACCGGCCGGTACGACGAACTGGCCGCACTGGACGCTCTAGCTGGCACTGGCGTCATAGCGATCGACGGCGCCGCAGGCATCGGTAAGTCCGCCCTCGCGCTCTACTGGGTACACCGGACGGCAGATCGTCTACAGCTCCATCTGGACCTGCGCGGCCATGGCCCCGGTGAGCCGGTCGAACCGGCCGCGGCGATGGCGACCCTGCTGCAGACCCTCGGCATCACCGCTGATCGAGTGCCCGCCCCACTCGACGAACGCGCGGCCCTGCTCAAGTCCGCACTCGCGAATCGGCATGCCGTCATCGTGCTCGACAACGCCCGCGACACCGACCAGGTCGTACCGCTCCTGCCCGGCGGCGACACCCTCGTCATCGTCACCAGTCGCGCCCCACTCGACCTGCCCAGCGCAAAACGTCTAACCGTCGGACCGCTGCCCCCAGACCAAGCCGTCAACTTGCTAGCGGCCACGCCCCCGGCAACCGCCACCGCTCTCTGCAAGGCGTACGGCGGTGTCCCGCTCGCACTAGTCATCGCCGAAGCCTCAGAGACGCTTGGCCACTCTGTAGCGGATGCGGTGACTGCAGCCGTTGCGAGACTTGGGCCGGAGGCTGGGAAGATGTTCGGCCTACTGGCTCTACACCCGGCTACTGGGATCAGCCTTCGGGCGGCAGCCGCTCTCTGGCCGACGTACCGCTTGATCGCGCACGGAACGCGCTTGAGGAACTAGAGGCGGCCAGGCTCGTCTCTAGGAACCAGCCCGATCGGTACGGCCTACACCCGCTCGTACGCGCATGCGCCGGATCACCCCCGGCGGACGCCGTACGACGTCTCCTGGACTGGTACTTGCGTTCAGCCACCAAGGCCGGCCAGGAATGGCTAGAGCGGGAGTTCGACGCCGTACGGTTTATGGCCGAGTGGGCCGCCTGCAACGGGTATCCCGGCTTCACGTGGCGGATCGCGCTAGAGCTCAGCACGTGCGTCGACCGGGTGCTGCCGTGGCGCGAAGCCGTCGAGTTCTACGCCTTGGCGCTCGAGGCGGCCCGGACCGAACGCGAGCCGATCGGCGAGGCGTATCTGCTGAACGCGCTGGGCTGTCTGCATCTGGTCAAGGACGAACGGCTGATGGCCGCGTCGTACTTCGAGCAGGCTTTTACTTGCTTCCGGCAACAGAATCACGCAGCCGGCCAGGAACTGCTGCACGCCAATCTGGCGCTGGTCCACGCCGAACTGGGCGATGCCGACCGGGCCGATCAGCACAGCCGGCAGGCCTCCGGGCGCGCATACCCGGCCGATGGCGAGGTGTGGGGCAGAATCGGCGCGTGACCACGCATCACACCCGCCGATGGCCGGCCTCCCTGGCGGTCATCGCCGTGCTGGTGTTGCAGCTCAAACTCCCGTCGGGCATGACCGCGGGCCCGGCGTGGCTGCTGCCTGCCTGCGAGGCCGCACTGCTGGTGCCGTTGGTGTGGGCCAATCCGATGCACCTGCGCCGCGACGAGCCCTGGCTCCGCTATGTGGCGATCGTGCTGGTCGGCTTCCTGATCGTGGTGAACGGGGTCAACCTGGGCCTGCTGATCGATTACCTGACGGAAGGTGCCGACGGCGCCAGCGGCCGGAATCTGGTCCAGGCGGCCCTGCTGATCTGGGTCACCAACGTGGTGGCGTTCGCGATCGCCTATTGGGAGATCGACCGCGGCGGCGCTTTCGCCCGACTGCCGGATCACCCGCATCCGGCAGACCGGCCCGACTTGTTGTTCCCGCAGATGGCCGGCGGGATCGAGGGCTGGGACGCGAAGACGTGGGTGCCGAGTTTCACCGACTACTTGTTCGTCTCGTTCACCAACGCGACGGCGTTCAGCCCGACCGACACGATGCCGTTGTCGGCCCGGATGAAGATCATGATGGCCGTGCAAGCCGGTATCGCCTTGCTGACCCTGGCCGTCGTCGCCGCGCGCGCCGTCAACGTGCTGTAGGACTTCACAGCGGCGCAATCGGGCGGCAACGTGCGCATCGGAGCATGGTGGCATGACCAGTCCGAGTGCACAGCTGTCCGGAGACATCGTCGCCGGTTTGGCGTGTGACGTGTGCGGCCGCTTCCCGCATCCACGTCGTACTCGCCTGTCCCTGGCCAAACTCCTCGCCGTCCTACCCGTCGAGTTCGCGCTGCATGCGGCCGTGCTCTGGCTGCACCCACCGTTCCTCGTGACCGTGACCAGCCTCGCCGCCATCACCACCGTTCTAGTGATCTGGGTGGTCGAGCCGTCCGCGATGCGCCTGTTCCACCACTGGCTGCACGCGCCCACCACGCAACGGCGATCGGCGGCACACCGTCTGGTCGAGGACGCGCCCGCGCTCTGGCGATTGCGCCTCACCCTCGACGATCGCCCCGGCGCGCTGGAAGCCGTCACCCACGAACTCGCCCAACTCCAGGCGAACATCCTCGGTCTGCACATCCACACGCTGTCCGACGGCGTCTGCGACGAGCTCATCATCTCCAGCCCGAACGTGCTCGGCGCCGACGATCTCGCGGCCGCCGCCCGGGCTGGTGGCGGCCGGGCCGTGCACATCTGGCCGACTACCGCACTGGCGCTGATCGACGGCCAGACTCGCGCGCTCACGCTGTCGGCCCGCGTGGTCGCCGATCCGGGCGAACTCCCGCACGCCATCGCCGATCTGCTCGACGCGCAGATCGTGACCGACCGCCTCACCCTGCACGGGACCAGCCGCCTCGCCGCCGATGACGCGACCGTGCTCAAGGTGCCGTCGCCTTGGAGTGGGTTGTTCGCGTTCGTCCGGCCAGGGAATCCGTTCACGCCGGCCGAATCCGCGCGGGCCAACCGGCTGGCCGAGGTCGCGGAAGTCGCGTCGCTGGCCATCACGCGCACGCCCGGTCCGACGTACGAGCGTCAGGTCTGACGAGCCGCCAGCCATGCCTGATAGAACGCGTCGTAGCTGGGGAATCTGGTCGTGACGGCTTCTTGTACGACGGCGTAGATGGCGTCGCTGCCGCGAAGGGCCTCGCGTTCCAACGTGCCATCAGCGAGCAAGACGAACACAGTGCGCGCCATGACGAAGGTGGTGGTGCGTTCGTCGATCGGTGCGCCCAGGGAGTACTCCTCCGGCGCCATGAACCGGCTCGCGCCGAACATCCGGCCCATCTCGTTGCGGTAGGCACCGAAGTGGTACGTGTCGAGGTCCAGCACGGTCAAACGCCGTGCACCGAAGTCGTACAGCAGGCAGCCGTCGTAGAAGTCGCCCTCGACCCATCCGGCAGAGGTGAGCTTTGCGTGCAGGTCGAACACCTCGTCCAGCGCCTTCAGGATCTGCTCGGCCGGTAAGGCACGGAACCGCTGGTACGCCGTGGCCGGGTCGTCCCGCTGCTCGCGGGTTGTGCCGAGGTGCTCGCCCTCGCGCCATTCGTAGACCAGCACCGGGCCGCCCGGCGACTCGATCACCGCGTGCAATTCGGGCAGCAGCGGATGCGGCACCGCCTCGGCCAACCGGACGGCGTTGCGGAGCAGAGCGACTCGGCCGTCGAAATCGAGGTACGGCGCCTGGTCGGTGGGATCGCCCGCGGTCTTGACGAAATACCGCCCGGCCGGAGCCTTCACGCCGTACGACACATTGCCGGAGTCCTGCGTAGTGGCGTCGAACCGGGCGAACACCACGCCCAGCCCCTCGACGTACTCGGCCGGCCACATCTCGATCTCCGCGGGGAACATCCGCCCATTGTTGATGATCATCGGTCCGAATACGGCTTGTATACAGGTCGTACGCAGGCCGTATTCGGACCGATGAACAGCCACGTGGATGGGTACTGGTTGGGGTGAAGGAGAGAGGTGAGCTGCGATGGGACTGACAGCGGACGGACGGTATCCACCGGGCAGGAAACCGGCCACGGTGAGCGACTCTGATGTGAACGAGGAACTCGAGAAGACCGGCAAGGTCGACGACGACACCCTCGGCCGGGCTCGGATCGAACATGACGAGGGCGCCCAGCCGCAATCGCCGCGAGGCCGGGCCAGTCGCGTCGCGACGGACGCCGACAACCTGCCCGACCATGGCGACGACGACCCGGCCACCTCCCACCCTGGTGGTGTCGAGGCGGCCGACCCGCCAAGCCTCAACACCTGACCCACCCGGAAGCCCCTGAGCCCGTCGCTACAAGAAGCGGCGGGCTCAGCCATCTCCTCTACCGCGGGCGGGCGAAATTGGCCTGTAACGGTCGGCATACTGCCGGACATGGGGGGAGTATGACGAGTACGCCGAGTCCACCGCGCCCGGTGCCACTGCGGGCGGTGTCGGACCAAGAGCGCAGGTTCCGCGAGCTGTTCGCCGGGAACTCCCGCGAGCTCCTCGGCTTCGCGCTGCGCCGGGTGGGATCGCCCGAGGACGCCGCCGATATCGTCGCCGACACGATGCTGGTGGCGTGGCGGCGGATCGGCGACGTACCGGTCGACGGGACCGCACGACTCTGGCTGTACGGCGTTGCGCGGCACGTGATCGCGAACCACCGGCGCGGGCAGACCCGGCGCGAGCGGCTGGGCGAGCGCCTTCGGAACCAACTGGCGCAGTGCCGGCCGCTGGCCCAGGTGACGCCCGACCCGGCCGACGCGGTCGACTCGACGACCGTGATTCGCGCGGCGATGGCTGGCCTGAGCGAGGGTGATCGCGAGTTGCTGATGCTCACCGGATGGGAAGGCCTCGATCCGCGCGAGGTCGCCATCGTGCTCGGCCTCCCGGCACGAACGGTCCGGACCCGGCTGCATCGGGCCCGGACCCGATTACGGAAATCCTTGGGAGACGCTTTCGAGCTAGACGGACATGTACGGGAAGACCAGCACGCGCGACCGATTCAGGAGGAGCGATGAACGACCAAGAGCTCGACCGCCTGATCGCGCGGGCCAACCCGTTCGGCGACGACGCGGTCCGGCGACTGCCGACCGACGATGCCGAGTCCGACTTGTTGGAGGAGATCATGATCACCGCCGAACCCACGCCCGATCGCAAACCGGCGGGCCGCCGCGCGATGGTGCTGGCCGCCGCCGCCGTCGCCGCCGTCGCACTGCTCACGACCTTCGCGGTGAACCGCGGCAACCCGGCCAGTCCCGCACCGGCCGGGCCGGCGGGCACCACCAAGGTCCGCACGGACAGCGCCGAGCGGATGCTGCTCAACGCACCGGGCTGGAAGGTTGAGGACTTCTACGGCGGCGGCGGTTTCGATGGCGGCGAAGTGAAGTTCAAGAACGGCAAGGACAGGCTTCAAGTGCATTGGTACAAGGCCGAGTTGTACAAGTCGTACTACGACGACCGCACCGAGGTCAGCCCGCGGAAGCCGATCGAGATCCTCGGGCAGAAGGGTGCGATGGTCACCTACAACGAGGGGGACTACTCCTCGATGCTGCCGCCCAAGGGCAAGTATTTCCTCGAGATCCGTGGTGGCGCAGGTCCTTCGGAGCAGGCCTACCGCGACCTGGTCGCCAAGCTGTACGCGGTCAACACCGATACCTTCGTGGACGCCCTGCCGGGCACGGTCATCAAGCCCTCGGAGGCGGAGAAGGTGATCGATGCGATGCTGTCCGACATGCCGGTCCCGTCGGGTCTGGACCGCGAGAAGCTCTACAGCGCAACGCCGAACGCCCGCTACCACGTGGCCGCCGACGTCACTTCCGCGGTCAGCTGCAACTGGATCGACAAGTGGATCAAGGCGAAGAAGGCCGGTGACACCGCCGGTATGAAGGCCGCCGTCGACGCGATGAACACCAGCAAGTCCTGGAAGATCCTCAAGGACATCGAGAAGGAAGGCGCCTGGTCGTCGGCCATCTGGGAACTTGCGGACGCACTCGCCGCCGGCAAGAACCCCGCGGACTACAAGTCGGGCATCGGCTGCCAGTAGACCCGCAAAGAGGTCCTGCGTGAAGAGGTCCTGCGCGAGGGGGTGCGCAGGACCTCTTCAAGCGGTATCGGTCGGGTCAGTCGTCGAGGCCGGTCGCCTCGGCCACGTCATCCCACCGGACGAACTTGAAGTTGGTATTCGCCCGCACCTCGCCATCGGGGTCGACCACATCCGGCCCGTTGTGCCCGTCCTGCACGACCAGCAGTCCCTTGGGATAAGCACTACCGAACGACGCGTTCGCCACCATCGCCCCGTCGCACTCCTCCGAACCGTCAACACCCTTGGGCCCAATGCGGAAGTTCGTGAGATAGCGGTTCCGGCCCTCGCGGTCGTACGCCACGAATGTGTTGTCGCCCTGGCTCGACGCCAGCAGGTATCCCTCGCCATCACCGTCGTCGAAGATCGTCAGCCCCTCGACATCGGCCGCGATCCGTGTACCACCGAAGCCGGGATCAGCGCCGTACGTGCACTCGTCGGTTTCGGCGTCATACGTGCCGGGCACGCCGAACGAGCGCACCTTGTCGACCAGCGTGGGCGTACCGGTCAGGTTCGACGAGACCTTCCAGATGCCGACGTCCTCCTGCCCGGCGTACAGCTTGCCGGCGTACACGTCGAAGACCATGCCTTCAACCTGCGGAGTCGAACCCGGCTCGTCACACGGGCGCCACGAAACCCCGTTCGGCAGTTGGAACGACGCCGGCAGGTTGATCGTGCGAACGGGCGTGTAGGTGATCGTCGAACCGCGCACCACGAGCTCGACCAGCTTGAGCGTGGTGTTGTTGCGCTGGCTGGCGACCGCGTAATGCTTGCCAGTCGCCTTGTCCGTGTACGACGCGAGGCCGTACGCGGTGTTCTGGTCTTCGACGTCCGCCTCGGTCGGCGAGAACATCCGCGGCACGTTCGACGCCGTGACGTCGGTCAGCGGTGCGGCCGGATTGGCCGGTTTGATCCGGTACGTGCGGATCCGGTCCCGGCCGCGATCGGAAACGACGGCCACATCCGCCGTACCGTCGGGGAACCGCACTCCGCTGAGCAGGTCGACGTTGTTGAACCGGCCAGTCTCCAGCCCGGGCCCGGGGGCCGGCGGCACCGCGAAAGCCTGCACCTGTACGCCGGACAGGTTGTAGACCTTCAACCCGCCTTCCTTGGCCGTGGTGATGACCAGGCTCTGGCTTGGCCGGGCGTTGTTGCGCCAGATGGCCGGATCATCCGCGTCGGCATTGCCGCCGGCCTCGTCGTCGAACTGGGCCGGGGTCTCGGTCACCGCGTGAATCGTCGCGATCGTATGCCGGGCACCGATCGACGCGCTCGAAGCGGTCGCCGGCGCGACTCCTGCGATGGCGACGGCAGCACAACCGGCAAGAGCAAAACCGCAACGAATGCGGCCGATTTCAGGCATGGGTATCTCCCTCGAGGGCGGTAGATGAGGGACTGTATTGGCGAAGTGGGCCTGGAAGATATCGTCCTGGCCCCGGACAGCCAAGCATTCAGATCGGCGTAACCTGGCGTCCATGCCGACTGACCTTGCGTTGATCGCCTACTCGTCCCAGTTGCGGAAGATCGCCGCCGACGCCACCCGGCTGGTCGCCGCGGACCTGGTGACCGCGTTCCGCGCGACCATGGACATCGACTTCAAGCGCGACCAGCACGACCCGGTCACCGTGCACGACAAACGCGCCGAGCAGCGGATCGCGGAGCACCTCACGGCGGCCGTCCCCGGCAGCGCCATCATGGGCGAGGAAGGCGGCCTGCGGGCCGGCGACTCCGGCGTCACCTGGTACGTCGATCCGATCGACGGCACCGCCAACTTCGCACACGGTCTGGCCTTCTTCTGTACGTCGATCGGTGCCGTGGTGGACGGCGTCATCGTGGCCGGAGCGGTGCTCGATCCGATGGCGGACACCTTGTTCACCGCCGACCTGGAAGGCGCCTATCTCAACGGCGAGCCGATCCGCTCGACTGGTGTGACCGACGAGGCCCGGGCAATGCTGATCACGAGCTATCCCGACTCGCGCAGTGTGGTCAACGACGGCCCGGACGGACTGGCGATGTACGCCGAGCTGGTCACGGCGTACGGCACCGTGCGTCGTCCGGGTAGTGCCGCGTTGAGCCTCGCGCACGTCGCGGCCGGGTGGGCCGACGCGACGCTCGGGACTTCGGTGAGCGCGTGGGACATCTGCGCCGCGAAGCTCATCGTCGAGCAGGCCGGCGGGAGCTACCACGGGTTCGGTGGCGAGGGGTGGGACCAGCCGGGTTATGCCGCTTACACGGGACAGCTCCGTCCGGAAGCGTTGCGGAAGTTCGTCTCCACCTACAGCTCGTCGTACGGCTTCCCCGGCGGCCAGGTCGGGTCGCAGTGGTAGCGGCTTTGCGGCTGTTGCGTTGGCCGTGGCTGGTCACTGATCTGGACGGGACTCTCGTCGCCCGCGATCTCGCGATCCCCGAGCGCAACCTCATCGCCGTACGCCGCTATCGCGAGGCCGGCGGCACCGTCATCATCGCGACCGGCCGGAACGAGGTCTCCGCCGGGCGATACCACGCGCAGTTGGAGCTCGACACCCCGCTGATCCTCTACAACGGCGCGCGCATCGTCGAACCGGACGGCACGCGATTGCTCGATCTCACCCTTGGTACGTCGACCGCGCGAGCCTGCTACGAGCTCGTGCTGCCAGTGCTTCCCGACGAGGTCGGCGCAGTCGGGTTCGTCGACACTGTGGCGTATGCGCTCAAGCCCGCGGAGGCGTTGAGCCGGTACGCGGCCAGAGACCAGCTCCAGCTGCTGACGGGACCACCTCCGGATGACCTCACAAAGGTCATGCTGATCGCCTCGGAGCCCGAGCTAGATCGACTCGAGCCGCTGGTCGCCGGGCTGCTGCCGAAGTCACGCCAAGTCAGGTCCGAACGTACCTACCTAGAGATCCTCCCGGCCCAAGCCACCAAGGGAGCCGCGCTATTGCGGCTGACCGAGTTGCTGGGCATCCCGCTAACCGGCGTCGCCGCGATCGGCGACAACCCAAACGACCTAGAGCTGATCGAGACGGCCGACCTGAGCGCCGTCCCGGCCGATGGTCATCCCGAGTTGGTCCGGATCGCCGATGCCGTGATGGGCCCGTGCGCCACCGGAGCCGTCGCCGACCTGATCGCCCTGATCGACCTGATCACGCGAACCCCGCCCCTGGCAGCACCCCACTCCCCCACCCACTGACTCCTCGTCGTGCGGATGGGCTACTGGCCCCTCACCCCGCGCCACAGTCGGACGCGAAATGCGGCCCGCCCGTACCCCCTGCCACGGTCGGACGCGGAATGCGAACGTCCAGGCGACACAAGGAGGCACCTCGCGGGAAGGTTTTGCGACTCTTCTGACTCATCCGTGGGTCGTCGCGTACATACTCGGGCGCTCAGGCGATCACCGGGTGGATGCTGCCTGCGACGCTTGGACGCTCGCCGATGGGCTGCCGTGGCGGTCGGGGGCGGACGGCCAGCACTACACAAGTCCGTTTTTCCCCCGTTTGAATGGTTTCAGGTGTGGGTTATGTAGTGCTGGCGGTCCGCTTTGTGGGGTGGTTAGGGCGGGGGGAGCAAGTCGGCGTACGACGTGGGGGCCCAGGAGGCGACGACCTTTGGGCGCAGGCGGGCGCCTAGGCGGGTGTAGAAGCGTTGGGCTTGGTCGTTTTCGGGGCGCATTCCCCAGGTGATGGTGAGGTTGTCGGGTTGGGCGTAGCGGGCGAGTTCGATCATCAGTTCGCGGCCGACGCCGGAGTCGCGGAACGCCTTGCGTACGTAGAGGTCGTCGAGCGCGAGCACCTCCCCACCTGTCCACAAATACGGTCGGCGCAGGGCCGAGACGTACCCCATCCCCTCGCCGGCGCGCTCGGCCAGCAGCACGATCACGTCATCGCGGCCGAGCAGCTCGCGCCAGTGGTCCACGGTGACCAGGACGAACTCGCCCTCGTCCTGGTGGTCCGCGAGTTCGCCGAGCATCTCCCTCACCAGGCCCGCGTCATCGGGACCTGCTCGGCGGATGTCATTCTTGTTCATTCTCAACTCCATCAGTGGGCGTGGGCGTGGGCGGCCGCGGGCTTGCCGGCCGGAACGACGAGCACGGCGAGTACGGCGGAAACCGCGGCCGTGATCGCGGCGAACGCGAATCCGCGCGTGAAGCCCTCATCACTCGTCCCGGCGATACTCGCGGCCGCGATGCTCGAGACGACCGCGACACCGAGCGCCGCGCCGAACTCGTGGAACGTACTCAGCAGGCCGGACGCCAACCCCGCCTCGTGGTGCTCGACCTGCGCCAGCGTGGTGGTGGAGGCCGCAACGAACGCGGCACCGATACCCGCGGCCGCAACGCTGATCCCGGCCACGACAACGGCCGAACCCGCCCAGAGAGCCGGAACGCCAGTCCCAACCGCGGCAATCAAAAGTCCGGCCAACGCGATCGGTCGTGCGCCAACCCGACCAATGTTCTGGCCGGCCGTGTGCGCGCCAATGGTCGTTGCCACCGCGACCGGCAGGAAGAGCAGACCCGTGCGCAGAGCGCCGTACCCCTGCAGGTGCTGGAGGTAGAACGAGCCGAGGAAGAAGACCGCGATCATCAAAGCGGTCGCCACGAGAATGAGAAAGGTGCCTGCGGCAACGGGACGCCTGGTCAGGATGCGCAGATCCATCAGCGGCGACCGTACGACCTGCTGCGAGAACGCGAAGACGCCGTACAGCACGACTGCGCCGGCCAAAGTGCCGAGAGTGGCGAGGCTGACCCAACCGCGATCGCCCGCGTTGATCAAGGCATAGATCGCCGTGCCGGTGGCAGCGGTGACGAGGATTGCGCCGAGTACGTCGAGGCGGGCGCGATCCGGCGCCGGCTGGTCGGCGGGAAGCGTGCGGCTCAGCAGCGCGAAGACGACCACACCGATCGGGACGTTGACGTAGAACACCCACTGCCAACCCGGCCCAGCGGTCAGTACGCCGCCAAGCAATACGCCGATCGCGGAACCACCGCCGCCGAGTGCGGACCAGATGCCGAGCGCCTTGTTCCGCTCGTCACCGTGGAAGGTCTTGGTCACCACCGACAGCGCGGCCGGCGAGAGAATCGCGGCGCCGATGCCCTGGGCGATCCGGCCGCCGATGATCATCGCCGCACCACCCGCAAGCCCGGTCACCAGCGATGCCGCGGTGAACACCAGTAGCCCGGTGAGCACCACCCGGCGGGTGCCGAACAGGTCTGCCGCCCGGCCGCCGAGCAGCATCAAGCCGCCGAACATCAGGGTGTACGCGCTCACCACCCAGGTCAGCGTGCCGCGAGCCAGGCCGAGGTCGGCGCCGATATGCGGAAGCGCGATCGCCACCACGGTGACATCGAGGATGAGCATGAACTGCGCGGCACCGAGCAGTGCAAGCAGACGCCACCGACGTGGGTCCAGGGTCGGGTCGGACATGGCGGCAACCTCCGGTTAATTCGAACACTGGTGTACGGGTTATCTCGTGTACCGTAACTCGTACAGCAGTGTTCGACAAGAGGGAGCGTGCGCATGCCCCACAACGCCACCGAGACCAAGGGCGCCAAGGCCGCGGCGAAGCCCAAGGCGCGGGCCGGAACGCAGGTCAAGGCGCCCAAGCGGGCCGACGCGCAGCGCAGTATCGCCGCGATCCTGGACGCCGCGACCGAGAGCCTGAGCCGCAACCCGGATGTCAGCGTCAGCGAGATCGCCAAGCTCGCGGGCGTCGGCCGGGTCACGCTGTACGGGCACTTCCCCTCGCGCGCCGACCTGGTCGACGCCGCCTTCGCGCACGCGATCGAGGCCGGGCACGCCGCCCTCGAAGCGGTCGACCTGACCGGCGATCCGCGGCAAGCGCTCAGCCGGCTGGTCGAGTCGAGTTGGCACCTGGTCGACCGGTTCCGGTCCTTGCTACTGGCCGCGCAAAGCGTGCTGCCGCCCGGCCGAATCCGCGCCCTGCACGCCGAGCCGATGGACCGCGTCCAGCGACTACTCGAACGCGGTCAGGCCGAAGGCGTGTTCCGCGACGACCTGCCCATCTCCTGGCTGGTCGGCACCACCCACGCCGTCATGCACAGCGCCGCCGACGAGATCAACGCCGGCCGCCTCACCACCGACCAGGCCGCCCCCGTCATCACCGCCACCCTCCTAGCCGCCTTCACCCCACCCGGCCGCCCCGTCCCGAAACTCTGACCCCAACCCCAACCCCAACCCCAACCCCGACGCCCCGCTCCCCTTTGCCCACGAGTGGGCGCGATGAGCCGCCTGGACGTGAGACTGGGGCGATGGGGATTCATGAGCGGTTGGGGTTGAGCAAGGCCATCAACGCGTGCGGAGGGTATACGCCGCTAGGGGTGTCGCGGAGTTCGCCCGCCGTGGCCGAGGCGGTCGCGGCCGCGCTGCAGGAGTTCTTCGTGATGGACGAACTCGCGGACCACGCGAGCGAATCGATCGCCAAGGCGACGGGCGCGGAGGCGGCCGCGGTGGTCCATTGCACGGCAGCCGCGACCACGATCGCCGTGGCGGCCGCGATGACCGGAACCGCCGCTGACCGGATTGCCCAATTGCCGGACACACGCGATCTCCCGAACCACGTCGTACTCCCGGCCGGTCATGCGATCGACTACGGCCAATCCAACTTGCAGGCCGTACGACTGGCCGGCGCGTACGTCGTACCGGCCGGATCCGAGCAGCGATGCGACCTTGACGATCTAGCCAACGCGCTCGCCGGTCCGGACGTGGCCTGCCTTCTCCTCGTGTCGTCACGTCTTGTCCACCAGGGCGAACCGGTCGACCTGGCCGGAGCCGTTACCGCCGCGCATCGCCGAGGCGTCCCGGCGATCATCGACGGTGCGGCCCAGTTCCCCCGGGTCGACGAACTACTCGCCACGGGCGCGGACGCCGTACTGCTCAGTGGCCAGAAGTACCTCGCCTCCCCCACGGCCGGCGTGGTGATCGGCACGCGGCCGTTCGTCCAAGCGGTACGCGCCCAGGACAAGGGAATCGGGCGCGCGATGAAACCCACGAAAGAGGCGGTCGTCGGCGTACTCGCGGCGCTCGACGAGTGGCAAACCCGCGACCGCGACAAGTGGTTCGCCGACGAGGCCGCGAAGGTCGCACGTTTCGCCGAGGAAGCCGCGAAGATCCCCGGCCTCGAGGCGCGCGTCCGGCCCGACCCCGCCGGCCTGCCGGTATCGCGAGTCGTCCTAGTTGCCCAAGGCATCGATGCCACAACGCTGGCAAACGCCTTAAGGGCAAGCAACATTCACGTGATGACCAACAAAGGCGAACTAGTCCTCGAACTCGTCTCCCTCAACGAGGACGAACTCCAGACGATCCTCCAGGCCCTAGCTCGCCAGGGATTCGCAAATGGTCCAGGCGGCTTCGCGGAGTAGGGCGGCAGTTTCGGGGTCGAGGCCTTTCACGGGTACGTCGATGCCGACCGGGTCTTCGCCGAATAGCGCGATGAGGAATACGCACGCCGCGAGGTAACTCCCAGCGAGGGCCGGATGGCTGTTGTCGGCGTCATGCAGGACCGGTTCGTCGTACGTGCGAAGGAACTCCTCCCACACCATGCCAACCGGTACGACGGTCGCACCGAGCTCGGCACCAACGCTCGCATAAGCCGCCGTAATCGCCTGCTGCGCTTCAGGCGCATTCCGTCGAGCCCACGTCATGTACAACGCTGTCCGCGCACCGGCTGCCTCGATCGCGGTGTGGAAATCCCGCACACCTTCGTGCATACGCTTCGCGTTCTTCGCGGGCAGCGTGCTCTGCTCCTGCAGTACGACGACGTCGTACGCGCCCTCGGCGATCGCCGCGAGCGCCGTCCCCGCGTTGAGGTGCTGCCGCAGCGACGCGCCACCGGCGGAGATCAGCCGATGGTCAACGGTCGTACCGCGCGCGCTCGCGAGCCCCGCGATCAACCCCGGCAGGTTGTTGCGCGACGTGTAGCTGTTGCCGATGAACAGGATTCGCACGCCGCCGACGCTACTACGACTTATCGAAAACTCCGGCCCGGGCAGCGGCCAGAGCGGCTGCGGCGGCGCGATCGGCCATTGCCTCGCTCAGTGGTTCGGCAGTGACCAGCACCCGGTGGAACAGCGGCGCCGCCAAATGCTTCATCAACTCATCCGAGTCCGTCCCGGCGGGCAGCTCGCCTCGGCTCACGGCACGTTCGACGATCGCGCCGACTCGGCTCATCCTGGTCGTCCAAAATCGTCGCAGGATCTGCGCGACTTCCGGTGACGCCTGCGCACCGGAGACAAGCGCGCGTATGGTCGCGCCGCCGTACGGGCTGGCAAGGAGGGCCCGAACCGCCCGCGCCAACGCCCGCAAATCGTGGTCGAGATCGCCCGTGTCCGGTACGTCGATCCACTTCTGCGCCGTCTCCTCCATCGCCTCGACGACCAACTGGTCCTTGGTCCGCCACCGCCGGTACACCGTCGTCTTGTGTACGCCGGCCCGGCGCGCGACGGCGTCCACGCTGAACTGGTCGTAACCGCTCGACGCGAGCTCGGCAAGGGTCGCCCCGAACACCTGCGCGCGCGTTCGCGCCGTACGGCCGCCTGGCCGAACCGTGCCGGGGTCACTCACGCGGCCTCCTCCGACTACTTGCTACTTGGTGCCGAAGGCAATTATGCAACAGTTCGTTGCGTTTAGGAGGAAGCGGTGACATATTGCTGCCAGCGCAACATGTCGTTGCCGGGAAGCCGAGGGAAGTCGCATGCCCAACCTGTTCTACGCCGGACCCAAGCTCGACGTGCTGCACGAGGAGTACGCGAAGAAGCACCGCATCGACGACGCGGCGGGCATCAAGGCGGTCAAGGAGACGACCATCGCGGCTCCGGTCGAGCGGGTTTGGCAGTTGCTCAGCGATGTGGCGAACTGGGACGAGACGCTCGAGCCGGGTGTGCGCGATATCCAGCTGGCGAACGGCGTGACGGTCGACGGCCGCTTCACCCGCAAGAAGAGTGGCGCCACGATGAAGGCGCAGTTCGCCGTCGTCGAGCCGCTGCGCGAGCTGGCCTGGACCGGCAAGGCCTTCGGCGCCAAGGCGGTGCACCGGTTCGTGCTGGAGCCGGTCGGCGACACCGAGACGCGTGTGGTGACAGAGGAGTCGATGGCCGGGCCGCTGTTCGGGCTCATCTTCAACACCGCGAAGCTCGAAGCCGTGCTCGACGAAGCCCTGGTCACGCTGAAGCGCGCCGCCGAGTCAACGCCGGCTTAGCTCCTCGCGCGGCCGGGCGGCCGCACGAGGAGCCTTAGGGCTAGTGGCCGAAACGCGCGCGAGTCGTGTACGGGTACGACTTCTGCTGCCAGACGACGGCGAAGTTGCCGCCAGGGCTGGCGTCCACGCGAGGCACCCGGCCGTCCGTCGAGAGGGTCGCGGTCACACCGAACGCGCCGGCCGTCGAGATGGGACGGGCGAACACCCGAGTCGCGTCGTACGGCGGACCGGGCGAGTGCCAAACCGCGAGACCGTTGCCGTCGTCATCCAAAGCGACGCGTGGCCGGTCGCCGACACCGAGGCGGGTGATGGCGCCGAGCGCCCCGGTCCGGGTGATGCGGCGGCCGAATACGTCCGTCTGGGTAGAGCTCGAACGCCTGCTCCAGATCACCATCGAGTCTCCCTCGAGATCGCTGGCGAGTGAGTGGTAGAAGGTCAGGTTGTCCGTCGTAGGCGCCAGCAGCATGACCGGGCCGAGGGCACCGGTGCGCGGCCAACGGCGAGCCCAGAGGCGGGCCGGCTCGCTGGAGTGGGCGCGGCGCAGGCTCACCACGGCATCGCCATCACGGTCGACACCGACGTTGACACGGCCGTAGCCGACGCCGGACGACGCACCGAGGAATACCGTGCGCGGGCCGATGTACCCGGGCTTGACCCGCCGAGCCACGACAGTCGTATTGGACTCAGTCCACGCAACCACCGCGAGGCCGTTGCGATCGATACCGACTGCGGGCTGATCGGCCGCACCCGAGCCGAGCGTGAACGCGTTGCTGACCGTGCCGTCCTTGTAGAGGAATCGGGCCGTCGTCACGAAGGAGCCGCTGCGAATGTCGTTCCACACCACCAGTGCGCGGCCGGCCGGTTCGACCACCACGTTCGGGTTGGTCCCCGCCGTGTTCGACAGCGTGCGCAGCGGTCCGACCAGCGCGCCACTGGCTGAAACCCGGCGTCCGACGACCCGGCCGTCCTGCTCCCACACGACCGCGGAATCGCCGTCATCGTCGGTAGCGACCTCGGGCCAGTTCGCGGTCGGGCCGAGCGGCGACAGCGTCCGGATCGGGCCGAGCCCACCGGTCGCGGACTTCAGCCGAACCTGCACCTGGTGGTAGCAAGCGGACGCAGCCGCCTCGCACGCCGTCCACGCCAGCAGCGAATCGCCTTGCCGGTCGACGGCGACGGTCGGCGAATCGGTCGCCGTCCAGCCGCTGGCCGAGATCCCGTACGTCCCGGTCCAAACAGCTTCCGCCGGCTGCACCGCCGTACTTGCTCCGAGCAACAGCACGCCACCGAAGGCGATCGCCGCAGCCACAGGCTTGCCCATCAAGGACTTGCCCTTCAGAAATTGCATCTACATCCTTTCGACACCCCGCAATACGCGTGCCTCACACGCCGAGCCGTCCGACTCTAGTTCAGCGACGGGGCACTCCGACCGGGCCCCGGAGCAGCTCGCGCCGGGGACCGGTCAGACGGTCAGCAGTGGCCGACGCTCGACTGGTTCTCCACCAGCGACGAGTGGACGTACCCGGTCCGGTTGTCGTAGTACAGGCCGATCTTGAACCACCGGCTGGAGGTGTAGTCCGAGTTCGGCGGGCTGACCGTCTGGGCGTCGGTCCAGCACAGCATGTAGACCTCGGATCCGTTGCCCAGGTAGAGAACCCGGGCGCAGCCGGTATTCGGGCAGGTACGCATATTCGCGCCACCGGAGTTCGAGCCGATCCAGCTGGTCGCCACCGCGCTGGCGGCGTTGGCCGGTTCGGCGATGGTGACGGCGTTGGCCGCGCCGCCGATGGTGGCGCAGAGGGCGGTCGCGGCGGCGAGTACGGCGGCTCCGCGCAGGCTGCGACGGGTTGCCTTATTCTGCAGGGATTTCGAGCGATTCATGGCGGTCCATCCTTTGCTGAAATGGCCGACGGGATTGCCGGCGACTTCAGGATGGGAGCATTGGCGGTGCTGTCGGCCGGGTGTTGCGATGGCCGGGTGCGTGCGCAAGATCCGTTGCGCAGCCGGGCACAGCGTGCTACTGCGCGACGACAGGCGGCGACCGGATCGACCCCGGTCGCCGCCTGCTTTGTGCTTGGCCGTGCTATGTCGTTGGAGGTCAGCTGGATGAGATCGAGAAGCTGTTCGAGGTGAAGTTGAGACCGCCGCTGGACGAGGTGATCTCGAAACCGAACTGCACGTCGCCGACGGTGACGTCGCCGTACCAGCCTCTGTTTCTGATCCAGTTCATCACCGCCTTGATGTCCACCGTGCCGGCGTTGGTGTTCGACGTACGCACGAAGGAGAAGACCTCGTTCGAACCGTTCGAGCCCCGGTGGATGTCCCAGGTGTGACCGCCGACGGTCGCGGTCGCCTGCCTGCTGCCGATCGGGCCCACCGCGCCCTGCTTGTTCATCCAGATCATGATCTCGTAGGTGTGGTTGTTGGCCCAGATGTCATATGCCGCGGTGTATGCGCCGCTGTTCGGGCGGCTGACATTGAAACTGCTGGTCAGACTGCCGATCGAACTGAGCCGCCTATTGATCATCTTCGCCGAATGCGGATAGGACTTCACCCCACCGGTATTCGGGTGGTTCGCCCAGACACCCCATTGGCTGTACGAGTTGGCCCAGATGGATTGCGGGCCGGCGCCGCCACCCCAGACGTTGTTGCGAACGGTGTAGCCGCCATTGGACCAGGTGGCCCATTTGTCGGACGACTCGAACGTCGCCGCCTGCGCCGGCAGACTCGTCGCCACCAGGCCGACGACCACCGTGAGCACGCCGACCGGGAACTTCCATGACTTCCGCATTGCTGATCCCTTTCTACGGAACCCGGATCCCCACCCGCGGACCGACCGCACCGGGAGTAACACGTTTGTCGAAGCGCTTCGATATTGCCTCGAAAAAAATGCGCGGAAATATCGCGAATAGTCCGCACATACCTCACTGACCGGTATTGATCCGGCCTGGATCATCGAATTCGATTCGAATCGACAAATCCGTTGCCATCAGCATCCGGGCGAAGTAGGAGAACTATTACAGGCTGCTAATCGATGGTCAACAGCCAGTGGCCAGGACAAGGAATTACATTCGCCTACAGTGGAATGTGGGCCGGGTCAGCGTGGGCGAGGACGTGCAGGAGGTTCGGCGCGGGGCCTTGACACACGGGCCCGCTCACTCGACTCTTTTCCCAGCCGTACGAATCGAAGCGCTTCGACTCCCAGAGGAAGGCCCACGACCGTGGTCACGATCGCCGATGTCGCCCGCCATGCCGGCGTCGCACCCAGCACGGTCTCCTATGTTCTCAGTGGAAAGCGGTCGATCTCGGGTGACACGCGCGACCGGGTGCAGGCCAGCGTGCGCGCCCTCGGCTACCGGCCCAACGCCAGCGCTCGTGCGCTCGCGTCGAACCGCTCCAACGTACTCGCGCTGGTCATCCCCTTGCGGACGGGGATGCACGTGCCGGTGCTGATGCAGTTCGCCACCTCGGTGGTGACGACCGCCCGACGCTACGACCACGACGTACTGCTGCTCACCGCGGACGAGGGGCCATCCGGTCTCGAGCGGGTCGCGCAAAGCGCATTGGTGGACGCGCTCGTAGTGATGGACGTCGAACTGCACGACGAGCGGGTGCCGGTCTTGCGCGAGCTGCCGATGCCTTCGGTGCTGATCGGATTCCCCGCCGAGGCGGAAGGTCTGACCTGTATCGACCTCGACTTCGTCAACGCCGGCGCGGAATGCGTCGACCACCTCACCGACCTCGGTCATCGCTGTATCGCCTTACTGGGTACGCCGTCGGCGGTCTACGAACGGCAAACCGGCTTCGCCCACCGGACCCTGGCCGGCTTCCGGTCCGCCGCGGAACGCCGTGGTGTCGTCGGCATCGAGACGCCTTGCGAGCACACCTTCGAAGCCGTGCTCGAGACTGTTACCCAATTGCTCGAGGATCACCCAGGCCTGACCGGTCTCGTAGTCCAGAACGAACCGATCATCGGCCCGCTGCTCGACGTACTCCGCCGCCTCGGCCGCCGCGTACCCGAAGACATGTCGCTGATGGCGATCTGCGCCGACGACGTCGCCGAACGCCAAGTCCCGCAGCTCTCCTCAGTCGCCATCCCCGCCGACGAAATCGGCCAGCAAGCCGTCGAAAGCCTCATCGCCAAACTCGAAGGCCACGAAGTCCCCGCCCTCACCCTCTTCCCCCCACGCCTAACCCCCCGCGCCAGCACCCGCCCCGCCCCCCGCCCCTAACTCCCCAGCCCTCTCTCTTTGCCCACGAGCGGTCGCGTCACGCCACGACCACTCGCGGAGGAGTGACGCCTGCCTGTGGATACCGCTGCCACGGTCGGACGCGGAGTGCGGCCCCGCCCTTGCCCGCGAGTGGACGCGTCATAACACGACCACTCGCGAGGAGAGGTGACGCTCGCCTGTGGATATAGCTGCCGCGGTCGGACGGGGAATGCGCACCGGCGGGCGGATTTGGGGATAACTCGCCCGCGAAGTGCCTCGATGCGTCGCGCGTGTGCAAACACAACAAGGCACCTCGCGGGAAGGTTTTGCACAAATCCGCCCGCAGGTGTGCGGTTCGGGGCTTGCCGCCGGGGGCTCGGCGTCCACAGGTGATCCGCACCTCGCGTCCGACCGTGCCAGGTGATCCACGGTCGGACGCGAAATGCGGACCGCCTCGACGCTCACCTGTGGATACCGCTGCCACGGTCGGACGCGGAATGCGCACGTGCGGGCGGATTGGGGATAACTCTTCCGCGAAGTGCCTCGATACGTCGCGCGTGTACAAACACAACAAGGCACCTCGCGGGAAGGTTTTGCACAAATCCGCCCGCAGGTGTGCGGTTCGGGGCTTGCCGCCGTGGGCTCGGCGTCCACAGGCAGGCCGCATTTCGCGTCCGACCGTGACAGGGGTTTCCACAGGCGGTCGCATTTCGCGTCCGACCGTCGCGGGGGTATCCACAAGCGGGGCGTATTTCGCGGCCGACCGTGGTGGGCTAGGAGGCGGTGTGAGGGGGCGGGGTTAGGGGTGGGGGGTTCGGATTATGGCGGTGGTGCCGGGGGTGAGGGTGAGGGTGGTGTGGATGGGTTTGCCGGTTAGCAGGTCTAGGCCGTTGGCGGGGAGGTCGGCGGGGTGGTTGGTGTGGTTGATGGCGATTAGCCATTGGGTGGTGTCGGAGGTACGGCGGATTAGTTCGACGCCGGCGGGGTGGTTCGGGAGGGGTTGGCCTGCTTCGTGGAGGGCTTGGGCGATCAAGGGTGCGAAGGCGTCGTCGGTCAGTTGGGTGGAGGCGTACCAGGCTTGGCCGTTGCCGTAGGGATGGCGGGTGATGGCCGGCATCCCGGCGAGCGGGCCTTCGGCGTACGTGGTGATCGCCTCGGCTCCAGCCAGGTGGACGGATTCGCTCCAGATCGTCCCCTCACCACCACCCGTCAGACCGACCGCCTCACCGTCCGCCAAGGGGTAGAACTCGTCGACGCGGAGGCCGAGCAGCGACGTGAAGGCGCCTGGGTAACCGCCGAGTCGGACCTGGACGTTCTCGTCGACGATGCCACTGAAGTACGTGACCAACGCATGGCCGCCAGACTCGACGTACTCCCCCAGAGAGTCAGCTGAGGCGTCCGAGGTCAGGTAAAGACTCGGTACGACGACGAGGCGGTAGCGCGACAGGTCGGTGCCAGGAGCAACGAAGTCGACGCCAACGCCCGCGCGCCAGAACTGCCGGTGCATCGCGCGTACGGCCGCCAGATAGTCGAGTCGCGGTGAAGGCAGAATCGGCGCCTGCAAGGCCCACCACGACTCCGCGTCCCACAGGATCGCCACGTCCGCGTCAGGTCGCCCCTCGTCGATCTCCGCGATGGCCGGCAACAGCGCGCCGAGCTCGGCCACCTCGCGGAAGATCCGGCTGTCCGGCCCCGCGTGCGGGACCATCGCCGCGTGGTACATCTCCGACCCACCACGCGAAGCCCGCCACTGGAAGAACATCGCACCCCGCGAACCGCGAGCGATATGCGAAAGGCTCAGCCGCGCCATCCGGCCAGGCTCCTTCGTATGCATGCGCCCGCCTTCGTTGAGCACACTCGACGCCTGCTCCATCAACAACCACGGCCCTCCCCCGGCCCAACCGCGAGCCAAATCGGCGCAGAACGCGGTCTGCTCCTCAGCCCCGATATCGGCGGTCTCGGGATAGTGATCGAGCGCCACCAGGTCGACCTCCTCGGCCCAACGCGCATGGTCGACCGGCGCCCACGGCGCAAAGACGAAGTTCGTGGTCACCGGCACAAAAGGCGTGCGTTCATTAAGGATGTCGCGCTGTTCGCAATACGCGGCGAGCAACTCGTCCGACAAAAACCGGCGATAGTCCAACGCGTGCGTCGGATTCGCCAGGTACTGCGTTTTCCGTGGCGGCTGGATCTGCTCCCAGGCCGAATACCCCTGACTCCAAAACGCGGTCGTCCAAGCAGCGTTCAGCCGTTCGAGCTCGCCGTACCGCTCCTGCAACCAACGCCGGAACGCCGACGCCGCCAAATCGCAGTAGCAGTAACTCCCATATTCGTTATGCACGTGCCACATCGCGAGCGCCGGATGACCCGCATACCGATCGGCCAAAACCGTGGCGATCCCGGCCGCGGCCTTCCGATAAGCGGGAGCACAAACGCAGTAGGTATCGCGACTGCCATGGGTCAAACGAACACCGTCCGAGGAGACCGGCAAAGCCTCGGGATGGGCGAGGCTGAACCAAGGCGGCGGCGAGGCGGTCGGCGTCGCGAGGTTGACCTTGATCCCGTTGTCGTGCAGGAGATCCAGCACCTCGTCCAGCCAGCCGAACTCGTACCGCCCGGGCTCCGGCTCGAGGCTGGACCAGGAGAAGACGCCAACCGTCACCAGGTTCACCCCGGCCTGACGCATCAGCGCGACATCCTCCCGCCACACCTCAGGCGACCACTGCTCCGGGTTGTAGTCGCCGCCGAAGCACAAACCGTCCACTCCCGCGGGCCAACGCATCCGATCACCACCCATTCGAACAGGGCTCCCCGTACGGAATACCGCGGCCGTTGGTAGAGATGTAGACCCGGCCATACCGACGCGGATCCCCAGTGATCGCACTCCCGGTCCACGCGTACTGATGCTGGTCGTCGTTCACCCGCACCCAACTGACGCCATCGTCGTCGGACCGGAAGATGCCGCGCACCCCGCCGACCACACCCGAGATGTACGCCGCCATCTCCGCGCGCCCCACCCCGGCCTTACCAAAGCCGATCGTGTGCGCCTCACCAACAGACGCCAAGCGCTGGTACGTCGTACCGCCGTCAACCGATCGCCAAAGCCCTCCCGGCCCAGCCGCCAACCAGCAACGCCCGGCCCGTTCGAGCACGGTCTCCAGCTTGCCAGCACCAGTAGGCAGACCTGTTGCCGAAGGCAAGAAAGCCACACCACCATTGACACTCACATACGCAGTCCCAGTCGCAGGGTCAAAGGCGTAGAACTTGCTCCCATCAACCCGATCCCCCGCGACGACCACGCCATTGGGCAGACCCTCAACCGGCACCCACGTCGTACCGCGATCCCGCGAGTAGTGCGGCGCGACATCGCCCGGCACCCACACAATCGTCCGAGCATCCGCGCTGAGCACGATCCGACCAGGCTGGCTCGACCCGGCAGGCTCACCGGCAAACGGCTGCCAACTCACCCCCGCATCGGTCGAGTACGCGCCACGCTCCTTCGACCCGCCATAGGCAACGCGCACGACAAACCCCTCAGCCAACGCCGCGTAGTCGAGGCTCGGCGACGATCCCGACACCGGGTTCGCGGCCTGCCCATCCGGCGGTACGACGTCCAACCGCTCATGCCGGTACACCCCGATATCCCCCAATGCGCTGATCAACGGCGGACCCCAAGGCGGACTGATGAGATCGAGTACGGCCGTCTCCTCCAGCCCCTGCGCGCGAACGGACCAATGCGTCGCGCGACCCGCCTCGGCCCCGGTCACATCGTCCGTACCGAAGATCGTCGCGCCCGTCACGTACATGACCTTGTTCGAGTCGAACGGATCGATCGAAATATCCCCGATCATCCAGCCGAGCTTCGCGGTGCCGTGGAAATCCAGGTACGGCGAGCCGGAGGTGTCGAGCACTTGCCGCTCGGCGATCGAGTGCCAAGTCCTGCCACCGTCGATCGAGCGGAAGATGTCGTCGACCGGCCCCCAACGGCTCATCGTCGAGACCATCACCGTGCCCGGCCGACGCGGATCCACCGCCAGCCCGCCATAGCCGAACCCGGCCTCACCACCCGTGTTGGGCCGCAACGGCGTGATGTCGGTCCACACCCCGGTCGCCGTATCGACCTTGTGCACGGCGCCGTTGTACATCTCGTAAGGCCCGGGCAGATCGCCGTACGTCACGTAAATATGCCCATCCGGCGCGAGTTCACCGTGATGCGGCAGCAGTCCGGTCGGCTGCCCTGGCACGGATGCCCAGGTCACCCCGCCATCCGTACTGCGGTAGAGCGGGCTCGCCGTATCGGTCGCCCCCACGTAGATCGTCGGCGTCGGCCGCCCGTGCCGCGCGCCACGAGCGTCGAAGAAGACAAAGCCAAGACCCAAACCAGCCTGGCCGACCGAGGGAAAGCTCTCGACCCGAGCCCACGTGGCACCACGATCAGTGCTTCGCCACAACCCGTGATTCCGGGTACCGAGGTAGAGGATCCGGCCGTCCCGCGGGTCGACAACCAACCGCTCCCCCATCGACCGACCCGGCTCGTTACCACCGAGCTTGAACGGCAAGTCGGTACGACGGAAGGTCCGGCCCTGGTCGTCCGACCGCAGGATCGCCGCGTTGATCGGCGACCAGTCGTTCGTATACGTACCAACGGCCAGGTAGAGCCGGCGAGGGTCATTGGGATCGAGGGCGAGACTCTCGACACCGGTCCAGTTCCACTCGTCCCAGCCGACCCAGTCCAGCAACGGCTGCCAGCGCTTGGTCCGGTTGTCCATGCGGTACGCGCCACCAATATCGGTCCGCGCATAGACCAGACCGCGCTGTCCGGGGTGATGGATGATGCCGGTGACAAACCCACCGCCGACGATCTCGACGTTGCGCCACTGATAACCCTGCCCAGAGACCGCGGCGGCGGCCGGGATCGCGGTCGAGGAGGCGGCCGCGAGCCCGGCAGCACCGGCGCCAAGTGCGATGAACTGCCTACGATGAAGAGACATGAAGCTCCTTGAGCGGAAAGAGCGAAAGAGCGGACGAGCCGACGAGCGGAAGAAGCGGAAGAAGCGGAAGAGCGGATCAGCCCTTGACGGCGCCGATGATGACGCCCTTGGTGAAGTGCCGCTGGATGAACGGATAGACGAGCAGCACCGGAACGATCGCGATCACAACAATCGCCATCTTGATCGCGAGGCTCGGCGCCGGCGCCAGGTCCATACCAGGCATGGCGGTCACGCCGCCCGCGCCCGAAGGCAGGACCTGCGCCTGCACGATGTAGGTCCGCAACACCATCTGCAACGGCCACTTGGTGTTGTCGTTCAGGTAGAGCATCGCGTTGAAGAAGGCGTTCCAGTAGCCGACCGCGTAGAACAGACCGACCACGGCGACCACCGCCTTCGACAGCGGCAGCACGATCCGGGTCAGCACGCCGAACTCGCTCGCGCCGTCGATCCGGCCGCTGTCGATCAGCTCACCGGGTATGCCCATGAAGAAGGCCCGCATCACGATCAGGTTGAACGCCGAGATCGCGCCGGGCAGGATCAGCGAGGCGTAATTGTCGATCAACCCGAGCGAGTTGACCATCAGGTAGCTCGGGATGATGCCAGGCCCGAACAAGAACGTCAGCAGTACGACGAACAGCAGCGGGCGATGCCACAACGACCCGGGCCGCGACAACCCGTACGCCGCGAGCACGGTGATCGTCAGGCTGAACGCCGTACCGATCGCCGTGATCGCCGTACTGATGATCAGGGCTCTGGTGACGACACCACCTGACAGCAACTGCACGTACGCCGCGATCGTCAGTTCACGCGGTACGACGACCAGGCCGCCGGCCCGCGTCACCGCCTCGGTACTGGACAGGCTGGTCACCACCACGACGTACATCGGGAAGACGACCAGCAGCACGATCAACGCCAGAACGAGCGGTTTCCCGAGTCGCCCGACGAGCGTCGGCTCTTCCTCCCAAATCGGACGGCCACTGTCGAGACGGGCACGCCGTCTCGCCTCTTGTGCAACGGTTAACGTACTCATGAGCGGGAATACACCCCCTGCTCTCCGACTAGATGAGCGAACTTGTTCGCCGCCAGTACGAGCACCAGGCCCACTACTCCCTTGAAGAGACCTGCGGCCGCGCCGTACCCGAAGTCGCCCAGGAGCAGTCCCTGGAAGTAGACGTAGGTGTCGAGCACCTCAGCGGCATCCCCGCCGACCGCGCTGCGCTGCAGGATGAACTGTTCGAACCCGACGGTCAGCGCGTCGCCGAGCCGCAGGATCAGCAGCAGGACGATGACCGGCCGGAGCCCCGGCAGCGTGATGTGCCAGAGCCTCCGCCAGCGATTCGCGCCGTCCGCGGCCGCCGCCTCGTACAGCGCCGGGTTGATGGTGCTGAGCGCTGCCAGGAAGACGATCATGCCCCAGCCGGCGTCCTTCCAGATCGACTCCGCGGTGACCAGCACGATGAACGTGTCCGGCCTGGTCATCAGGTCGACCGCCTCGAGACCGTTGTTGCGCAACGCCTGGGACAGCAGACCGGCGCCACCGATCATCTGCTGGAACAGCGACACCACGAGCACCCAAGAGAAGAAGTGCGGCAGGTACGCGATGCCCTGGATCATGGTCCGCACCTTGGTGGACAGCACGCTGTTGAGCAGTAGCGCCATCATGATCGGCACCGGGAAGTAGAACACCAACTGAAAAGCCGTGATGATCAACGTATTGTTGAACGCCTTCCAGAAGGCCGGTTCGCCGAACATCCGCTGGAAGTTGCCGAACCCGATGAACTCGCTGCCGCGGACTCCGGCGTACGGCGAGTAGTCCTGGAAGGCGATCACGTTGCCCAGCGTCGGCAGGTAGTGGAACAGGCCGAGCAGGATGATGACCGGCGCCACCATCAGCAGCAGCGGCCAGTCCTGTCGAAGCCGGTGCCGCCACGGGGGCCGTTGCAGCTTGCGCCGATGCTCCGGGGCTTGGGCGGACTTGACCTCTACCGTCTGCCGACGCTCATCGACCGTTGTCACTGAGCACCTTGGCGTAGAAGTCGCGGCCCGCGTTGCCGCCGTTGGTCTGCCACTCCTTGACGGCCGCCTTCAGATCGCTCACCGGACGGCGGCCGCGGTAGATGTCCTGCAGCTTGTCGTCGAACGGCTGGTACAGCGCCGCCATCTTCGAGGGCTCCTCGACCCGAATGCCCTCGAACAGGTTCTTCTCCCGGTGCTTGAGGGACTCGGTCTCGAAGGCGTGCATGGCTTCGACGTAGCCGGGGTATTGGCTCTCCGTGATGGCCGACGGGCGGCCGCCGAGGAAGATGTAGGTGGTCGCCGCCTCCTTGTTTCCCAGGGCGGTGCGCTGCGGGGCGCCCGAGGCCTCCTTGGTGTAGTGCTTGCCCTCGACCCCGTAGGTGTAGAGGTGGTTCTCCTCGGTGCCGAACGGCGCGGCAGTGTAGTTGAGCACGCCCAGCAGCTCGGCGATCCGGTCCGCACCGAGCCCCTTCTTGATGAAGGTGAAGATGCCCGCCGGATCGCCGGCCGGCACCATCGGGGTGCCGCCGTCGTGAGCGAACGGCATCACCGCCTGCATGTCGAAGGACGGATTGATATGCAACTGCCGCTGCAGCGTCTCGGACCAGGTGCCTGTCCCGTCCTGGCGGATCAGGATCTGCCCACCCTCGAACAACGGCTTCTGGTCGGCGTCCTTGTTGCCCACCACGGCCGGATGTACGTAACCGGCCTTGAAGAGCTTCGCGGTGAAGGCAACGGCCTCCTCGAACTCCGGCGTCTCGAACTTGTGCACCAGCTTGCCGTCCGATTCCTTACGCCACCTGCTGGGCGCGCCGTAGGCCCGGACCAGCTCGTCGGTCACGCCGCCGTAGGCCCACGCGTTCTTCTTCGCGTTGGTCAGCTCCTTGCCCAGGGTGAGGAAGTCGTCCACGTTCTTCGGCGGCGTCACGCCGGCCTTGTCGAGCAGGTCCTTGCGGTAGTACAGGACCCACGGCAGGCCGACCCCGGGGAACGGGATCGCCTTCAGCTGCTGGTTCCAGACGCTGAACGCCCAGGCGTTCGTCGGCAGGTTTGCCAGCATCGGGTACTTCGCGACCTTGTCACCGGCCAAGTACGGCGTGAGGTCCTCGAACAGCTTGTCCTGGGCCTGATCGAACCGGGTCAGCTTGGAGATCTCCCAACCGGGGATACAGACCAGATCCGGGACGTTGCCGGCGGCCAGGAGCGTTTGCAGCTTGGTGCCGTAGTCCATGCCGTTCACGATGTTGAACTTGACCGGCGCACCGATACGCTCGTTGTTCGCGTCGTAGAACGAGTTGTTGCCCAGGCCGGGCGGCAGCGGTGCCCACAGCGGAGTCATCGCCGTCACCTCCTTGCCGCTGGCAACGGCCTTCTCCGGCACGCCGCGCACCAGCGACGCGGGGTACTTCGTGAATCCGGGCGAACCGCCGTTCGCGGCCGGCAGGTCGGGCTTCACCGACGCGTAGGCCATGTACGCCGGCAGCAGACCGGCGAGCTTGTCGACGGACTCGGCCCGGCCGGTGCCGGAACCGCCCTTGTTGCCGGACGAGCAACCAGCGAGCACGCCACCGCCCGCGGTGAGCGCGGCGCCGGCACCAAGGAAAGCGAGGAAGGTGCGGCGGCTGGTCGAGCCGCCGACGGTGGGTTCAGTCACGATGAGTCCCTTTCGGACAGGTGGAGGTTGCGCTCTGCAGCTCCACCAGCGAGAATTAGTTTGGCGAGGCGCCAAATAAATTAACTCACTGCGCCGAGGCCCACAAGGGTGTAGAACTAAGACTCCAAAGGCGTTGCAGGTCGGTGACCTACACGTCAGGTCGGCTGAGCGAATACGGGACGGGACACTTGACCACCACACAGACCGCGGATCAATCGGACGTGCGGGCCACCAACCTCGCCGCCGTGCTGAGCCATCTGCGCGCGCACGCCCCCTGTTCGCGGGCCGCCATCGCGTCCGGCACCGGCTTGAACAAGGCCACCATCACGAGCCTCATCGGCGACCTGATCGACCGCCGGCTGGTGCGCGAGACCCAGCAGACGCAGAACCACGTCGGCCGTCCGGCCACCCTGCTGGTCCTCGACGGTTCGGCCTTCGCCGCGATTGGTCTGGAGGTGAGCGCCCGCGGTCTGACCGTTGCGGCGTTCGACTCGGCCGGTGGGCAGTTGCTGCGCTGGCACCGAGCCGTGCCGGCACCCGACGCACCGCCGGCCAAGATGGTGGCCGCGATCGCCGCGCTGGCCCGGCGTGCCGTCAGCACCGTGCGCAATTCCGGCCGCCAGGTCCTCGGCCTGACCGTCGGCGTACCTGGTCTGGTCAGTACGGACGGCTCCGTGGTCGTCGCGGCCGGCCTCGGCTGGCATGACGTCCACCTCCAGGACGACCTGATCCAGGCACTGGCCAACCCGCCGTACCCGGTGACCGTGGACAACGACGGCAACCTGGCCGCACTGGCCGAGCATCGCTACGGGCCGCACGCCGGAGCCGCCGATCTGATCCATCTGACCGGTGAAACGGGCATCGGCGCGGGCGTCATCTGCGACGGCCGCCCGCTGCGCGGACATCTGGGGTACGTCGGCGAGGTCGGCCACATCCAGGTCGCGCCGAACGGGCCGTTCTGCGGTTGTGGCCGGCGCGGTTGCCTGGAGGCGGTCGCGAGTATTCCGGCCATCCTGGACCGCGTTTCGCCACTCGGAGACCAGCCCGATCCGGACATGGAAGCCCGGCTCGACGAGTTGGTACGCCGCGCGGAGGCGGACGAGCCTGCCGTCACCAAGGTCCTGCTCGAGGTCGGCAGTCAGCTGGGTCAGGGCATCTCGGTGTTGGTGAACGTGCTCAATCCCGGCCTGGTGGTGCTCGGTGGCTCCTACGCCACCCTGGCCCGTTGGCTTGCGGGTCCCATCGACAAGGAGCTGCGGGAGCGTTCGATCGCGCCTGATGCCGGTGGTTGCGTGGTGACCGCGTCCACCTTCGGAGCGGACGCGACGGCCGTCGGCGCGGTGGCCCGCTCGCTCGACCAGCTCGACGCCGGCCGGTTGCCCACGCTCTGATTTGTTGCCGCTGCTGTCGAACGGTCGTCGAACGGCGGTCTGCCCCTTGACCCTGGGGACAGGGGATGCGAGCCTCGGTTCCACTCCGTCGTAACACGGCCGTCACAAGCCGCGACGGATCTTTTTTCAAGCTTTGTCGAAGCGCTTCGACAGCACTCAGTCGAGGTACTTTGATCCGCCCGCCGTCGCGAGATGGCCGAGATCCACCGGAGTTCGATCCCGATGAGCCGCTCCACC
This sequence comes from Kribbella sp. NBC_01245, assembly GCF_036226525.1. Taxonomy (NCBI): domain Bacteria; kingdom Bacillati; phylum Actinomycetota; class Actinomycetes; order Propionibacteriales; family Kribbellaceae; genus Kribbella; species Kribbella sp. NBC_01245. The sequence continues at coordinate 292,019 of NZ_CP108487.1, read as the reverse complement.
GCCGCCGCCCCCAGCTTCCGCGATCAGGCCCCTGACGGGATGCGGTCTGTTCGCGGCCGGGTGGCCGATCTGCTCGGCCGCTTGACCGTGGACGAGAAGCTGCGGCTGCTGCACCAGCACCAGGGCGCCATCCCCCGGCTCGGTATCGACGTGTTCCGCACCGGCACCGAGGCGCTGCACGGCGTCGCCTGGCTCGGCCCCGCCACGGTGTTCCCGCAGGCGATCGGGCTGGCCAGCAGTTGGAACCTGGCGCTGATCCGGCAGGTCGGGGACGCGATCGCCGACGAGGTGCGAGCCTTCCACCACAAGGACCCCAGCGGCGCCGGCCTCAACGTCTGGGCTCCGGTGGTCAACCCGCTACGGGACCCGCGCTGGGGACGCAACGAGGAGGGCTACTCAGAAGACCCCTGGCTCACCGGGCAGATCGCGACCGAGTACTGCCGCGGGCTGATCGGCGATGACCCGAACCGGCTCAAGACGGCTCCGACGCTGAAGCATTTCCTTGCCTACAACAACGAGACCGATCGCTGCATCACCTCGAGCAACCTGCCTCCGCGAGTGCTGTACGACTACGACCTGCCGGCTTTCCAGGCGCCGCTGGAAGCCGGTGTCGCGTTCGCGGTCATGCCGTCGTACAACCTGGTGAACGGTCGCCCGGCGCATCTGAGCCCGTTGATCAACGACGTGGTCCGCGGTTGGACCGACCATGACTTGTTGTTCGTCAGCGATGCCGGCGCGCCCGCGAACCTGACCGAACTGCAGCACTACTTCCCTGATGGCGCATCCGCGTACGCCGCGGCGCTGAAGGCTGGGATTGACAGCTTTACGCAGGATGACGCGAACTACGAGCCGAGTGTTTCCAAGCTTCGGCAGGCCCTGACCGATGGACTGCTGGTTGAGGCCGACATCGATCGGGCCGCCTCGCGGGCGCTCGAACTGCGCTTCCGGCTTGGCGAGTTCGACTCCTCGACGTACGACGCTCCTGATCCGGGCGTGGTGAACTCGCCGGCGCATCAAGCCCTTGCCCGGCAGGCCGCGCGCGAGTCCATCGTGTTGCTCAAGCACGAATGCGGGCTGCTGCCGCTGCGCGCGGATCTCGCCCGCGTTGCGGTCATCGGCCCGCTGGCGAACGCGTTGCACGAGGATTGGTACTCCGGCACCCTGCCGTACCAGGTGACGGCTAGGGACGGGCTCGAGGCGCGCCTCTCCCCTGAATCGGTGGTGTATTGCGAGGGCGTAGACCGGATCGCGTTGCGGACCGATGGCGGGTATCTCGCCGCGACCGAGGTTGGTCAGGCCTTGCGGCTGAAGGCGACGGCCGATGAGGACAGCTGGTTCGACCTGTTCGATTGGGGTGGCGGCGCGGTCGCGTTGCGCTCGGTGCGGAATCGCCGGTATCTGTCGATCGCGGACAACGGCGAGCTTGTCGACGACCAGCCCGGGCCGAACGGATGGGAGGTCAAGCAGACCTTCCGGCTGGTCGAGACGGCAGATGGGCGTACGGCCGTCCGCCACCTCAGCAGCGGTTGTCTGCTGACTGTCGATGCGGGTGGATCGGTTCGGCTTTCTGACGACTCGGAATCGGCGGCGAGCTTTGTCGTCGACACCGTTATCGATGGTGCTGCGGCTGCGGCTGCGATTGCTGCCGCAGCGGAGGTCGCGATTGTTGTTGTTGGCAACCATCCGCTGGTGAACGGTCGCGAGACCGAGGACCGGGCGGATCTCGAGCTGCCGGCTGGCCAGGATCGTCTGGTGCGCGCGGTGCATGCGGCGAATCCGTCGACTGTGTTGGTGATGTCCAGTAGCTATCCGTTCGCGACTACTTGGGCGCAGCAGCACTTGCCGGCGATTTTGTGGTCGTCGCATGGCGGTCAGGAGTATGGGCACGCTTTGGTTGAGGTCTTGTTCGGCGATAGCGATGCTTCTGGGCGACTGCCGCAGACTTGGTATCGATCGGCTGCGGATCTGCCCGACTTGCTCGATTACGACATCATCGGGACGGACGCGACGTATCTGTACTACCGTGGGAAACCCCTTTATCCGTTTGGGTTTGGGTTGAGCTACACGACGTTCGACTACAGCGATCTGCAGCTCGACGCGGGCACGATGACGGCCGATGGTGAAGTGCGGGTGTCGGTCACGGTTACCAATACTGGCGCCAGGAGCGGGACCGAGGTGGTGCAGCTTTATACGCACCAGCAGCGTTCTCGGGCCAAGCAGCCGCTGCGCCAGCTGCGCGGGTTCAGCCGGGTTTCGTTGGAGCCCGGTGAGACCAAGACCGTCGAGCTGATCCTGCGGGCTCGGGATCTGGCCTTTTGGGACGTTACGACTGGGCGCCGGTGTGTCGAGATCGCTCGGCACAGTGTGATGGTTGGGCGTTCGGCGACGGATCTCTTGCTGACGGCGTCTGTTGACGTACAGGGTGAGCGGATTTCCGATCGGCGGGTGCTTGGGGTTCCGTTGCCTGCGACAACTTTTGACTCGTATTGTGCCGTGGTGCTGGCCGATGCCGCGCCGGATCGTGGTGATTCGGTACGGGCGCTGGAGGCGGGGAGTTGGATCGCCTTTGATGCGGTCGATTTCGGTGCTGGGGTTGGCGTGGTTGGCGCGCGGGTTGCGCGGGATCAGGCGGCGCCGGCGACGCTCACGCTGCGGTTGGACGACCCGTTGCATGGTCCGACGCTCAGCACCATCGACGTACCTGCCACTGGGCATCGGCATGTGTGGCAGACGGTGACGACTGCGACAGCTCTCGCCGATGGCACGCACACCCTCTACGCGGTCTTCTCCGATGAGGGGACCTTTCTCGATCAACTCACTTTTGAACCGACATCCCGGAAGCAGGAAATCGCTGAATGACGGATTACACCCCTCGTAAGGAAGACAAGTTCTCGTTCGGTCTGTGGACCGTGGGCTGGGAAGGCGTCGACGTTTTCGGTACGGCGGTCCGCGCGCCGCTGGATCCGGTCGAGGCCGTACACCGGCTGTCGGAGTTGGGCGCTGCGGCGGTGTCGTTCCATGATGACGACCTGGTGCCGGATGACGCGGCGCGGCTGCATCAGCTGGAGCGGTTCGGCAAGGCGCTCGCGGAGACCGGCATGGTGGTCGAGATGGCCACTACCAACCTCTTCAGTCATCCCGTTTTCAAGGATGGTGGGTTGACCGCGAACGATCGGTCGGTACGCCGCTACGCCCTGCAGAAGGTGTTGCGCAATATCGATCTAGCGGCCGAGTTGGGTGCGACGACCTACGTGTTGTGGGGTGGTCGCGAGGGTGCCGAGTCGGGTGGTTCCAAGAATGTTGGTGCTGCGCTGGATCGGTACAAGGAGTCGATGGATCTGCTGTGCGCCTACGTGCGCGAGCAGAACTACGACATCCGCTTTGCGATTGAGCCCAAGCCGAACGAACCACGCGGCGACATTCTCCTGCCGACGATCGGTCACGCGATTGCCTTCATCAACGATCTGGCCGATCCCGAGATCGTTGGCATCAACCCGGAGGTGGGCCACGAGCAGATGGCCGGGCTCAACTATGCGCATGGCATCGCGCAGGCGTTGTGGCACGGCAAGCTGTTCCATATCGACCTCAACGGCCAGCACGGCCCGCGGTTCGACCAGGACCTGCGCTTCGGTGCGGGCAACCTACGCGAAGCGTTCTGGACCGTCGACACGTTGCAAGGTCGGTACGACGGATTCGTCCACTTCGACTACAAGCCCCCGCGCACTGAAGACGCCGAGGGCGTGTGGGTGACCGCTGCCGCGTGCATGCGCAACTACCTCATCCTCCGCGACAAGGTCACCGCCTTCCGCTCCGACCCCGAAGTCTTGGAGGCACTCGCCGCCTCCCGGGTAGACGAGCTATCTCTCCCAACCCTCGCGCCCGGCGAGACCTTGGCCGACGTACGGTCCGAAACCTTCGACCCCAACGCCCTCGCAGCACGAGGCTTAGCCTTCGAACACCTAGACCAACTAGCCATGGAACACCTCCTAGGCGTCCGCTAACAACCACCCCGCCGCGCCCACCCCTCCGGCCGCGGCGGGGTTCCCTCCTCCCCCTACCGCGGGTAGTCACGTCCGCCCCTTCCCCCGCGAGTGGTCACGTCCGCCCCCCTCGCCCGCGAGTGGTCGCGTCTGACCACCTATGCGTTGACCCGCCTCGCCTTCTCTCCTTGCGTTGATTCGTCTGTATCCGCTCGCCCATTCCGCGGCGGGTCGATTGGTCACCGGCGTAGGCGGGCGGATTCGGACGCATCAACGCTAAACGCCTGCGACGAACCACTTGGGCCGAGTTGTGTTGGTGCCACCCGTCCCCTGAGCTCTTCCGAATTGTCAGGTGAACCCGGGCCGCGTCAAGGGCTCCATCACCTAACGGTGAAGCTAGCCACTGCGATGCTCTGGTCTTGCCGGTCCTGACCGAGGTTCGCGGCCGGAGTCCTGGTTCGGGTGCCAAATAGACGGCCCGGAACCCAGGACTTGACGGGATAACGCACGAATTCGACCAGCTTCCCGATTGGACTGGACGTTTTCCGCCACCCGAAAACGTCCAGTTCGCTCGGGAAGATGGTCGAGCCGCCGACGTCTGCCGAGGCGCGGGGTGGGCTAGATGCGACCACTCGCGGCAGAAGAAGCAGACGGGCGACGAGGGAGTGGGGCGAGGCTGCTAGGGGTGTTCGGTGAGGGTGAGGGACATGGTTGCGTTGGGGATGGGGAGCGATAGGGCTTCGGCTTCGATGGTGGATCGGGTTTTGGCGGATAGGGGGTCGGCGAGCTTGGCGTTGATGTGGCCGGAGCGGCGGCCCCAGGTGCCGATGGTCTTCGAGGTCGACCGGCAGAAGTTCGGGCGCGAGCATTCGCCAAATCTCCTGGGCGTCTGGCTTCGAGACGCCTGCCCACCAAGCGAAAGCGTCCACGGTGGTGGGACCGAACGCGTGCAGATGCCGGCGGGCGAGCTCCTTGTGCGCCTCCTCGAAGTCGATCTCCGGACGTGGCACCTCGCGGACGTACAGCGCGCTGGTCGTCCAGCGCAGGGCCAATCGCCCGCTGGCACAGGCGCCACGCGGGTCGAGGTCGGGGCCTAGGCCTCGGCGTTCGGTGCCGTCGAGTGAGCGGCATATCTTGTCGGCCAGGTCATCGATCGTGCGTCGTTCGTCCACATCTAGCGGCAGCCGGCCGATCGTGAACACCCCGAAGTCCTCCACGGGCAGGACGTAAACCGCCCAGCGCGGGCTGTAGGTCTGGATAAGGTCGGGGTGCTGCCAGGCCGAAGGTTCGCAGGAGTCGACTCTGGCGTGCATCCCGATCAACGCGTCGCGAGGTGCCGTGTCCTGCAGGCCAACCCAAGCAGCCCGCACGTACGAACCAGCAGGCAGCCGCTCGGCCAGGTTGTTCACGCCCAACCTGTACCGAACGGCCTGCTGATAACTCACCGAAAACGCCACGCAGCAATGTCTAACACCACCCACCGACAGAACCGCGTCAGCGCAGAACGGTCACCTTGAAGGAATCGCAGGTGCCTTCGATGACCGTGGCGTGGGCCTGGCCGTTTTCGAAGGACAGGTCGAGTACGGCGGCCGTCATACCGGCGTTGCCAGGAAGGGAAACGCGGGCGTGCTGCCCTTCGGCCGGGCGGTACCACCTGAGGTCAACGCCCTCGGCCCAGTCGTACTCGGGTCGGTCGTCAACGGCGCCGAAGGCCAGTACGGCGCCTTCGCGGACGAAGACGGGCAGGCTGTCGAAGTCGTACGTCTGGGTGATCCACCTCGAACCCTCGACCTGTTCGCCGCTGAGCAAGTGCGTCCACGTCCCAGCCGGGAGGTAGAACCGCACCTCCCCGCTACGGCTCATCACCGGCGCGACGAGGATGTCCGGGCCCAACATGTACTGGCGTTCGAGATATGCCACGGCCGGGTCGTCGGGGAACTCCAGCACCATCGGCCGCATCATCGGCGTACCGGCCGAGTGCGCCTCCTCGGCGACCGTGACCAGGTACGGCATCAGCGCGAGCTTGAGCTTCGTGAACTTCCGCAAGACCTGCACGGCCTCTTCGTCGAACGCCCACGGCACTCGGTACGAGCCGGAACCGTGCAACCGCGAGTGCGACGACAACAACCCGAAGGGCACCCACCGCTTGAACACGGCGGCATCCGGCGTTCCCTCGAAGCCGCCGATGTCGTGACTCCAATAGCCGAAGCCCGACGCCGCCAACGACAGACCGCCGCGGAGGGATTCCGCCATCGCCTCGAACGTCGATTCGCAGTCACCACCCCAGTGCACCGGGAACTGCTGCCCACCAACCGTCGCGGACCGGGCGAACAGTACGGCCTCGCCCTTCCCGCGATTCTCCTCCAGCAGTTCGAAGACGGCCTGGTTGTACAGCTGGGGGTAGAAGTTGTGCATGCGCTGTGGATCCGAGCCATCGGCCCAGACCACGTCGGTCGGGATCCGCTCGCCGAAGTCGGTCTTGAAGCAGTCGACCCCGATGTCGATCAACGCCTGCAACTTCGACCGGAACCACGCCGTCGCCGCCGGATTGGTGAAGTCGACGATCGCCATCCCGGCCTGCCACATGTCCCATTGCCAGACCGAACCGTCCGGCCGTCGCACCAGATAGCCGAGCTCCCGGCCTTCCTCGAACAACACCGAACGCTGCGCGATATAAGGGTTGATCCACAAGCTGATCCGCAACCCGCGCGCCTTCAACCGGCTCAGCATGCCGGCCGGATCCGGGAAGGCCTCCGGATCCCAGAGGAAGTCGCACCAGTGGAACTGCCGCATCCAGAAGCAGTCGAAGTGGAACACGCTCAACGGCAGATCGCGATCGGCCATCCCATCGACGAACCCCGTCGTGGTCTGCTCGTTGTAGTCGGTGGTGAACGACGTCGACAACCACAACCCCATCGACCACGCGGGTACGCGCGCCGGACGGCCGGTCAGCGCGGTGTAGCGGCGCAGCACGTCCTTCGGGCCGGGTCCGCCGAAAACGTAGTACTGCATCACCTCGTCCTCGACGCTGAACTGGTTACGCGAGACCACCTCGGACCCGACCTCGAACGACACCTCGCCGGGATGATCGACGAGTACGCCGTACCCCGCGCTGCTGAGGTAGAACGGCACGTTCTTGTACGCCTGCTCGCTCGACGTACCGCCATCGGCGTTCCAGATGTCGACGACCTGGCCGTTCTTGACCAGCGGGCCGAACCGCTCCCCCAGCCCGTAGACGGTCTCGCCGACTCCGAGTGCGAGTTGTTCGTGCAGATAGCGGCGGCCGTTCGGATCGGTCAGCAGGCCGATGCTGCGGGCGTCCGATCCGGTGAGGAACTTGCCGTCGCGTTCGAAGCGCACGTCCCACGGTCCATCCAGCCGGACCACGACCGACAGCTCGCCGGTGGTGAGGCGCGCGGTGTCCGCGGTGACCTCGACCTTGATCGCGTGATCGGTCTCAGCGGTCAGCGCGAAGGCCGGACGCTTGGGCTGGCCGCCGGTGTGGTGTTCGATCCGTACGCCGATCACGTCCGGCGCGGGTGAATTGAACGTGACGGTGAACAGCGGCTGGTTGAGCGTGTCGCCACGGCCCGCGATCGTCTTGGCCGGGGCGAAGACCGTCAGGGTACGGTCGCCCGCCTCCACGCTCTCCACGCCGGCCGGCCGTAGCCGCGTCAGGCCCCGGCGCAGTTGCCAATAGCCGTCGGTGAACTTCATCGGTGGTCGTGCCTTTCGTCGGTCCGGCGGTCATTTGACTGCGCCCGCGGTGACCCCGCGGGTGAGGGTGCGCTGGAAGAGCAGGAAGAAGATCACCGTCGGCAGCAGACTGATCAACGCGCCGGCGTTGGTCGTCGTCGCGTCCATCAGGCGATCGCCCTGCAGTGAGGCCAGCGCGAGGGGAACCGTCTGGGTGCTGTTGTCGATCAGCATCACCAGCGGAATGAAGAACTCGTTCCAGGTCCAGATGAAGAAGAAGATCAGCAGTACCGAAAGCGTCGGCCGCAACGTCGGCACCACCACGCGCCACAAGGTCGTCCAGCGGCTCGCGCCATCGATCGCGGCCGCCTCGAGCAACGCCTTCGGGAAGGTGCCGAGCACCGAGGCGAGCAGGTAGGTGCCGAACGCGCTCTGGATGACGGTGAAGATGATGATCACGCTGAGCCGGCTGTTGTAGAGGCCGGTTTCTTTAGCCAAGAAGTACAGCGGATAGACGAGCGCTTCCTGCGGCACCATGTTTGCCAGCAGGAACAACCCGACGATCCAGACCCGGCCGCGGACCCGGCCAACGCCGAGCGCGTACGCGTTGAGCAGGGACAGTACGACGCCGAGCACTGCGACCGAGCCGGAGATCACGATCGAGTTCAGCAGCTTCTGCTCGAACCGCACCTGACGCCAGTACGTCGCGAGGCCGTCGAGCTGGAACGAGTCCGGCCAACTCAACGGGCCGTTGCCGGAATAGTCGGCCGGGGATTTGAAGGCGTTCAGCAGCATCAGCGCGAACGGCACCAGCACCAGGGCGGCCGTGAACACCAACAGCGCGAGCACCAGCCAGCGCATCGGGCCCTTGCGGTACCGATCCGGATCCCGCCTGGATCGGGTCATCGCGGCCATCAGCGTTCCTCCGCGGATTCGGTTCGGCTCTGGATTCGCAGGAACGCGAGACTGACGATGACGATCAACAGCGTCAACGCGGTCGCCACGGCAGCGCCGTACCCGACTTGAAGCTTGTTGAAGAAGGCGTTGTAGGCGAAGTACGACGGCACGGTGGTCGCGTTGTTCGGGCCGCCGCGGGTCAGCGCCCAGATCGGGCCGAACACCTTCAACGCCGCGATCGTGCAAGTCAACGCGACGACGAACGTCTCCGGCCGGATCTGCGGCAGGGTGATCGCCTGGAACCGGCGGAACCAGCCGGCGCCATCGATCTCGGCGGCCTCGTACAGATCAGGGTCGACTCGCTGTAGCGCGGCCATGAAGATGACGACGGGATAGCCGATCTGGACCCAGATCATCACCAGCATGACCATCGGCAACGCCGTCCGCGGATCGCCCAGCCAGTCGTGACTCAGCCCACCGAGGCCGATCGCGTTCAGCAGCGCGTTGAAGGCACCATCGGGACGCAGCAGCCAACCCCAAAGGATGCCGGCGACAACTACCGGAAGGACTTGCGGAAGGTAGAAAGTCGCCCGCAGGAACGACGCGGTCTTGTTTCCGAACCTGCGGCCGATGACGTCGAACAGGGTCGAAGCGAGCAGCAGGCCGATGACGGTCGGCACGATCACCATCGCGACGACCATCGCGAGACTGTTGCGGAACGAGCCCCAGAAGACGTCGTCCTGCAGCAATCGCGTGTAGTTGTCAGCTCCGATGAACCGCGGCGATCCGACTCCACTCCACTTCGTCAGGGAGAGGTAGATGTTGGCGCCGAACGGCACGGCCACGATCGCGATGAACGCGACGGCTCCTGGCAGTAGGTACCACCAGAAGCCTGCCGCGGAACGCCCGAGTTGGCGGGCGCTCATCCGTTCTCGATCTCCTGTACGCCGTCCGTGTAGGCCTTCGCGAAGTCCGTCAGCACCTGGTCGGTGGTCTTCGACCCGTTGATCAGGGATTGGCCGCCGGCCACCAGAACGTCGTAGTAGCCGGGGACGGGCCAGTCGGGGTAGAACGCCAGACCGTCGGCCTTGGTGATCGTGTCGAAGTTGGCGATCAGTTCCTTGTTCTTCGCGTCGGTCACCTTCGACAGGTCTGCCCGGACCGGTACGCCGCCCTTCTCACCGAGGATGTTCTGGATCTCGGGGCGCATCGTGATGTCGATGAAGTCGTACGCGAGCTTCTTGTTCTTGGAGCTCTCCGGTACGACCCAGAGGTTGCCCGACGAGCCGAGGTGCAGCTTGGTCTCCGGGAAGAGGAACGTGCCCCACTCGAACTTCTTGATCTCGGCGGCGAAACGGCCGTACCACCAGGATCCGCTGAAGATCATCGGCGTCTTGCCCGCCATGAACGCCGTACCCATGTCCTCGGCCTTGAGGCTCGCGGACTGCTTGGAGATGTACCCCTTGCTCACCCACTCCTTGAACGTGTCCGCGCCGTACTTCACCGGGTCCTTCGTGAAGTCCACCGGGCTCTTGTACAGCTGGTAGTCGTCCACGAACTTGCGATCGGCCTTGGACAGCGCGAGCTGGTAGTAGAGCTGGCCGGCCGGGTACTCCGCGCCTGCCATCCCCAGCGGCGTGACCTTCTTGGCGACGAACGTGTCCATCGCCTGGGTCAGCTCGGCCAGGGTCTTCGGCACGGCGACACCGTGTTGCTTGAAGAGGGCCTTGTTGTAGTAGACCATCACGTACTCGCCGTAGTTCGGGATGCCGAACCACTTGCCCGAGCCCATCACGCCCTTGTCGTCGTACTTGGCGGTGGTCTGCAGGCTCGGGCTCAACGCCTTGTCCCAGCCGCGGCTCTCGGCCTCCTCGGTGAGGTCGGCGAGCAGCCCCTTCGACGACAGCAGGCCGGCCGTGGCGTTGCCCTTGTTGTACTCCATCACGTCGGGCGCCTGGTCGGACGCGAGGATCATCGACGCGTTCTGCTGGATCTGCTCGAACGCCTTCCGCTCGAACTGGACCTGTACGCCCGGGTGCTCGGCCTTGAACACCTCGATCGCCTTGTCCCAGGCCACGCCCATGGCGCTGTCGGCACCTTCGTAATGCCACAACTTGAGCGCGCCGCCGCCCGCGTCGGCCCCCTTGTCGTCCCCACTGCCGCATCCGGCCAGGACCAAGGCCAGCGCGGTCAACGCGGCCCCTACTGCAACGAATCCGCGGGCAGACCGCATGACTGTCTCTCCTTCTGACGAGTGGTCGCTACTACTCCGAAGGACCCGCCCAGAAGCTGCCGGGGATCACTATCGAGGAGTACTGTCGAAGCGCTTCGACAAAGCTAGGGGACCGACCCACCACCGTCAATACGTCAGCCCCTGCACATGCTCGAGGGGATCTGTGGAAAACCCCTCCGCGCGGTGCCTCGTTGCGCTTGTACACGCGCCACACAAGGAGGCACCTCGCGAGAGAGTTCTCCACAAATCGCCCCAAACGTGTGCGGTGCTCGGCCAGCCACCATGGGCTCGCCATCCACAGGCGCACCGCATTCCGCGTCCGACCGTCGCGAGGTTTGCAGAGGCGGCCCGCATTCGGCGTCCGACCGTGGCGGAGAGCGCAGGCGGGTCGCCTTCTGCGTCCGACCGTGGCGGGTTGTCCGAAGGCGCGCCGCATTGTGCGTCCGACCGTGGAGGGGGCTGCGCAGGCGGGGCGCAGTTCGGGTCCGGCCGTGGTGGGGGTGTGGAGGTGGGGGCGGTTGTCTTATTTGTCGGAGGGGGCATATCTGGTCCGCCTGGCGAACGGGGCAACGTTGGCGTGGTGGACCAGATGTGGCCGCTCCGGCAAAGCGGAGACGTGGAGGCGAGAGGTGGAGGGGGCCGCGGCGGGAGGGGGCCGCCGCGGCCCCGAGGGAGGAGTCGTCCAGGGGGTAGGCGTTAGAGGGGGGAGGCTAGGCGGTAGTAGGCCTGGTTCCAGCGGATTTCTTTGGTTAGTTGGCGGGTGGTGGTGTCGGCGTCGATGACCAGGAGTTCGGTGCGGGTCATTTCGGCGAGGTCGGTGAGTTCTTCGGTGCCGACGGCGCTCGACAGGACGGTGTGGTGGGGGGCGCCGGCCATCAGCCAGGACTCGGCCGAGGTACGGAGGTTGGGGCGGGGTTTCCAGACGGCGCGCGCAACCGGGAGGCTGGGCAGCGGCTCGTCCGGCGGTACGACGTCGATCTCGTTGGCCACCAGGCGGAAGCGATCGCCCAGATCGGCCAGCCCGACCACCACGGCCGGACCAGGATCCGCGTCGAAGACCAGGCGGACCGGATCCTCCCGGCCGCCGATCCCGAGTGGGTGGATCTCCACGGTCGGCACCCCGCCGGAGATCGTCGGGCAGACCTCGAGCATGTGCGCGCCGAGGATCCGCTCCTCCCCCGGCACCAGGTGATACGTGTAGTCCTCCATAAACGACGTACCACCGGCACGCCCGGCGCCCATCCGCTTGACCGTGGCGAGCAGCAGCGACGTCTTCCAGTCGCCTTCACCACCGAACCCGTACCCGTCGGCCATCAAGCGCTGTACGGCGAGACCCGGCAGCTGCCGCAAACCACCAAGATCCTCGAAGTTCGTCGTGAACGCGCCGAAGCCGCCATCCGTGAGGAACCCGCGCAGCCCCGCCTCGATCCGGGCCGCATACCGCAGCGACTCGTGCCGCTCGCCTCCCACCCGCAAATCGCTAGCGACCTGGTAGACGTCGTCGTACTCCTTGACCAAGGCATCGACGTCAGCATCGGAGACCTCGTCGACCGCCAGCACCAACTCGTTCACGGCGTACGTGTTGACCGAGACGCCGAACCGATGCTGCGCCTCCACCTTGTCGCCTTCGGTCACGGCAACCCCACGCATGTTGTCGCCGAAGCGCGCCAGCTTCAGCGAACGCATCGCCGCATAGCCGACGGCCGCGCGCGACCAAACCCCGATGCGGCGGCAGACGTCGGGATCACTGACGTGCCCGGCCACGGTCGTCCGCGCGACACCAAGGCGGGTCTGCATGAAGCCGAACTCCCGGTCGCCATGCGCGGCCTGGTTCAGGTTCATGAAGTCCATGTCGATATCGGCCCACGGCAGCGCGACGTTCGCCTGCGTGTGCAGGTGCAGCAGCGGGGCGCGCAGCGCGTCCAGACCGGCGATCCACATCTTCGCCGGGGAGAACGTGTGCATCCAGGCGATCACGCCGACACACTCGGGCGCGATCGACGCCTCCTGGCAGATCCGCTGGATCGCGTCGGGCTCGGTGAGTACCGGCTTCCAGACGATCCGCGGGCCGATCTCGTCCGACTGGCCGAGCTCTGCCGCGATCTGCTGCGACTGGGCGGCGACCTGGCGCAGGGTGTCCTCGCCGTACAGGCCCTGGCTTCCGGTCAGGAACCAGATCTCACCGGCGGCTTGCGTCGTCATATGGCTTTTTCTCCTCAAGTCAGCGCTGGCCGTAGGCGGTGCGGTATCGCTCGTGCAGCCGGTCGATCGCGACCGGATCAATCGGTACGACGTCCCCGCCGGCGCGGGCCAGGTGCACGGTCCGGGCGACGTCCTCGCACATCACCGCGGCCTTGACCGCGGCGGCCGGATTCGGTCCGATCGTGAACACGCCATGGTTGCGCATCAGCACCGCGGGCGATCGATGCGCCTCCAACGTGGCGACGATGCCCTTGCCGATATCGTCGTTGCCGATCAGCGCGAACGGGCCGATCGGGATCTCCCCGCCGAACTCGTCCGCCATCGCGGTCAGTACGCACGGGATCGGCTCACCGCGCGCAGCCCAGGCCGTGGCGTACGTCGAGTGGGTGTGCACGACACCACCGACCTCCGGCATCGCGCGATAGACGTACGCGTGGGCGGCCGTATCGCTCGAAGGCGCCAGCTCACCGTCCACCAGCTTGCCGTCGAGGTCGCACACGACGATCGACTCGGGGGTGAGATCGTCGTACGAGATGCCGCTCGGCTTGATCACGAACAGGTCTTCGCCCTCGACCCGGCCGGAGACGTTGCCGGCCGTCCACGTCACCAGCTGGTACCGGACCAGCTCGGCGTGCAGCCGGCACACGGTTTCGCGGGCGGCTTCCACGGCGCGGCTCATCGGGCCACCTCATTCCGGATCGAGCGGAGACGATGCAGTACGTCGGTACTTCCGGCCGCTTGGGCGCTGAAGTGGTCGTGCAGTTCGTGGTAGATCCGGTAGAGCTCGTCATACCGGTCGCTGCGGCTCTCGTCCGGCACGTACGCCGCTTCGGTCCGGTCGCCCATCGCGGCCGCGGCCGAGGCGATGTCGGGATAGGCCTTCGCGGCGACGGCGGCGTGGATGGCCGAACCGAGGGCGGGCCCCTGCTCGGCACCGATGACGGAGATCGGCCGCCGCAGCACATCGGCGTACGTCTGCATGAGGAACTTGTTCTTCAGCAGACCGCCCGCGGCAACGAACTCGCCGACCGGAACGCCGCTGGACTCGAACGCCTCGATGATGGTCCGCGTGCCGAAGGCGGTCGCCTCGATCAGCGCGCGATACGTGTCCTCCGGGCGGGTGGCCAGGGTCTGACCGATGATCACGCCGGACAGGTCGTGGTCGACCAGCACCGAGCGGTTGCCGTTGTGCCAGTCGAGCGCGACCAGCCCGTGCCGGCCCACCGGTTGCGCCTCGGCGAGCGTGGTCAGGTATTCGTGCACGGTCTGACCGCGACGCTCGGCCTCCGCGACGTACGCCGCGGGCACGGCCGTGTCGACGAACCAGCCGAAGATGTCGCCGACTCCTGATTGCCCGGCCTCGTATCCCCACAGGCCCGGCACGATGCCTTCCCAGACCACGCCGCACATGCCCGGCACGTCGGCGGCCTGGTTCGACGACATCACGTGGCAGGTCGACGTACCCATGATCGCTACCAGTTGGCCAGGGCGGACCGCGTCGGCCGCGGCGGCCGTGACGTGGGCGTCAACGTTGCCCACGGCAACGACTGTGCCTTCGGTCAGACCGGTCCAGGCGGCGGCCTGTGCGGTGAGTATGCCGGCCTCCTCCCCCAGACCCGACAGCGGATGCTCGAGCTTCGCCGTGAAGTCCGCGAAGCGGGGATCCAGCGCGGCCAGGTACTCGCGGGACGGGTACTGCCCGTCTTGGTGGATGCCCTTGTAGCCGGCGGTACAGACGTTGCGGCTCTCCTGGCCGGTGAGCTGCCAGATGATCCAGTCCGCGGCCTCGATCCAGCGCTCCGTACGGTCGTACAGCTCCTGGTCCTCGTCCAGGACCTGCAGCGCCTTGGCGAACTCCCACTCCGAGGAGATCTTGCCGCCGTACCTCGGCAGCCAGGACTCACCGCGCTCGGCGGCGAGTGCGTTGATCCGGTCGGCCTGCGCCTGGGCCGCGTGGTGCTTCCACAACTTCGGCCAGGCGTGCGGCCGGTCGGCCAGGCCGTCGACCTCGCAGAGCGGGGTGCCGTCGGCGAGGGTCGGCAGCACCGTGCAGGCGGTGAAGTCGGTGCCGATCCCGATCACGTCGGCCGGGTCGACGCCGGCTGCGGTCAAGGCCACGGGCACGGCCTCACGCAGTACGTCGAGCCAGTCAGACGGCGCCTGCAATGCCCAACTCGGCCCGAGCGGGACGTTCGAACCGGGCAGGCTCTGCTCGATGACGCCGTGCGAGTACAGGTGCTCCGCCGTGCCGAGTTGTACGCCGTCCGCGACCCGCACGACGACGGCCCGGCCGGACAACGTGCCGAAGTCGACTCCGACGACACACGCGTTGCTCACGCTCACTATCTCTCCCGGCGCAATCTCTTGGTTCGCTGACGTGACTTGCTCACCGGCTCGGGCAGGGCCGGCCGCGTGGATATTGTTAGCGCTAACAATACTATCTGGCAAGGGCTAATCCCGCATCGCGGCCGACGAACACCAGCGGTACGGCGGCGCGGCGTGGCGATTCCCCGGGACTGCCACGCGGCGGTGTATTAGCGTGTGACTCAAATGGCCGTCACCATGCGAGACGTCGCGAAGCACGCCGGCGTGTCCCCCAAAACCGTGTCGAACGTGCTCAGCGGCTTCCCCCACATCCGCGAGACCACCCGGCAGCGCGTGCTCGCCTCGGTCGAGGAGCTCGGGTACCAGCTGAACCTCTCCGCCCGGAACTTCCGCTCCGGCCGGACCGGCATCATCGGCCTCGCCGTACCGGAACTGAGCCTGCCGTACTTCGCCGAGCTCGCGGACGCGGTCATCAGCGCGGCCGAGGAGCACGGTCTGACCGTGATGATCGAGCAGACCGGCGCCAAGCGGGAGCGCGAGCTGACCGTGCTGTCGAGCGAGCGCGGCCAGCTCGTGGACGGCCTGCTCTTCAGCCCGCTCGCGCTCGGCCCCGCCGACGCGGACCGGCTGCGCACGACGACCCCGCTGGTACTGCTCGGCGAGCGCATCTTCCGCGGCCCGGTCGACCACGTCGCGATCGACAACGTAGCCGGGACGCGCGCCGCGGTGGAGCACCTGATCGCGGCAGGCCGTCGCCGGATCGCCGTACTCGGCACCCACCCGGGCGAGCAGGCTGGCACGGCCGCCATCCGGTACGGCGCGTACCTGGAAGCAATGGAGGCCGCAGGCGTCCGGCCGGTGAAGAAGCTCGCAATGAAGGCCGGCCCCTGGCACCGCTCGACCGGCGCCGAGGCGATGGAACAACTGCTGGCCTCCGGCAACCGGTTCGACGCGGTGATCGGCTTGAACGACACGCTGGCCCTCGGCGCGATCCGCGTTTTGACGCGCCACGGCGTGCGGATTCCGGACGATGTCGCCGTTGCCGGATTCGACGATATCGACGAGGCGCGGTACAGCACGCCCACCCTCACCACGGTGGATCCGAGCCGTACGGAGATCGCCCGGATGGCGGTCGAACTGCTCGTCCAGCGGATGGGCGGCGACCAGGCCGAATGGCGCGAGATCACCGCGCCGTACGCCCTCCGGATCCGCGAGTCCACCGCCGGAATCGCCTGACCCGCAGCCTGATCCGCGGGCATTCCACCGATCCTGGCCAGGCCTTGACGCCCGTACAGCGTGCGTGCATCATCGCCTTTACACCGGTGTAAACGTGTCGTAACGAGCCGCCCCCACAGCCTTCGCAGCGTGCCGGGGCGTGTTTGCCAACCGCCAGGAGGACACGCGATGCACCCTGCCCGCAAACCCATCCCACCCCGCACCACCAGACCGTCCCGACGCGCCGTCATAGCCGGAGCACTGGCCGGTGGTCTCGGCCTGGCCGGCGGCCTGAGTGGTTGCGGCAGTTTCAGCGGCCGCCCGCGAGTCCGGGAGTGGAACCTGTTCGGCGGTGGCGACGGCGCCCGGCTGTTGCAGATCCACGAGCAGTTCGTTGCCGAGCACAAGGATCTCGACTTCCAGGCGCACACGCTCGCGTGGGGTCCACCGTTCTACACGAAGCTGGCGATGTCGGCCGCGGGCGGTCGTGCCCCCGAAGTCGCGACGTTGCACCTGTCGCGGTTGAAGGGATTCAGCCCGACCACCTTGCTCGACCCGATACCGCTTGACCTGCTGGCCGCCGAGGGCGTGACGGAGGCGGACTTCCTGCCGGAGACGTGGCAGCGATGCCTGGTCGACGGCCAGTTGTACGCCGTACCGCTCGATCAGCATCCGTTCGTCATGTACTACAACACGGAGATCTGCAAGAAGGCCGGGCTGCTCGGGCCCGACGGCCTGATCAAGCCGGTCAAGGGTGTGGACGCGCTCGTCGAGATGATGCGGGCGGTCAAGGACGTCACCGGCAAGTTCGCCGCTTCGGTGGAGACGACGAACCCGTGGCGCCTTTGGTGGACGCTGTACGGGCAACTCGAGGGCCCGTTCTTCGACGAGAGCGGCACCCGGCTCGCGCTGGACGACGACAAGGCGATCGAAGCCCTGCAGCTGATGTCGAAACTCGCCACCGACGGTCTGACGCCTCGCTCTGCCGACTACGCGGCGCTGGTCGCGACGTTCACCAATGGCGATGCCGGGTTGAGCTTCAACGGCGAGTGGGAGGTCACCACGTACCAGGCCGCGAAGATGCCGTTCGGGATGGCACCGTTCCCCCAGGTGTACGACGTACCGCGTTGTGCTGGTGATGCGCACACCTTCGTGCTGCCCCACCAGAACGGCCGGAGTGCGGCGGACACCAAGGCCACCATCACGTATATCGCCTGGATGCTGAAGCACAGCGCCGCCTGGGCCGCGGGCGGGCACATCCCGGCGTATCAGCCAGTTGCCAAGGGCGCCGAGTATTTGGCGCTGCAACCGCAGGCGAACTACCGCTCAGTCGCCACGGAAGTGCAGTTCGACCCGGACGCCTGGTTCAGCGGATCGGGCGCGCAGTTGCAGAACGACGCCGGCGCGGCCTTCTCCGGCGTGTACGCGGGCCGAGCGACGCCGCGGCAGGCGCTGGACCAGTTCAAGGCGGCTGCCCAAAAGCTGCTCGATACTCCGTCCCCTGTGTCCGGTAGGAGTTGATATGGCCGTCACCACGATTTCCCGCTCGCGCGCCAAAGTCCGCACCGAGGGACCGCCGTTCAGCGAACGGTGGGGCGGCCTGTTGTTCGCCGCGCCCTTCCTTATTTTGTTCGCCTTTTTCCTGCTCTGGCCGACGGTCAGCGGGTTATGGAATAGCTTCTTCGACACCAGCCTGGCCGGCGTTCAGCGCGAGTTCCTCGGTTTGCAGAACTGGCGCGAGATGTTCAACGATCCGGCGGTCTGGGCCTCGCTGAAGAACACGCTGGTCTTCACGCTGATGAGCACTCCCCCGCTGGTCGTAATCGCCTTGGTAATGGCGCTACTCGCCAATCGGAAAGGCTTTCTCGGCTGGTTCCTGCGCTTCTCGTACTTTGCGCCATTCGTCTTGCCGGCAACGGTCGTGACGCTGATCTGGGTCTGGATCTACCAGCCCGGATTCGGTCTCGTAAACGGCATACTCGGCTCTGCCGGACTGGCCGAGATCGACTGGCTCAATACCGAGAACCGGGCCATGCTCGCGGTCGTCATCACGACCGTCTGGTGGACGGTTGGCTTCAACTTCCTGCTCTATCTCGCTGCTCTGCAAGGGATTCCTGAGCAGGTGTACGAGGCGGCCGCGATCGACGGCGCGAATGGCTGGCACAAGCTTTGGCGCATCACCCTGCCGCTGATGAGCCGCACGACCGGTCTGATCGTCGTACTGCAACTGGTGGCGTCGCTGAAGATCTTCGACCAGATCTACCTGATGACCGACGGCGGGCCGAACTTCAGCACCCGGCCGATCATCCAGTACATCTACGAGAGCGGCTTCACCAGTTACCGGATCGGCTATGCGTCCGCGATCTCGTACATGTTCTTCGCCGTCATCGTGATCGTCTCGATCGCCCAGTTCAAGCTCTTCTCCGGGAACAAGGAGGCGGGCCGATGAGCACCGCCGTGATCGGTAGACCCCGCTTCGACTTCGGCAAGGTGGCGCTCGCCGTCGGCGCCGTACTGCTCGCGCTGATTTGGCTCGTACCGCTTGTCTGGGCGCTCGACACGTCGCTCAAACCCGAGGCCGAGACCACGCAGACGCCGATCACCTGGTGGCCGGCGGCACCCACCTCGGCGGCGTACCAGAGTGTGCTGGAACAAGGCTCGATCCTGCGCTGGTTCCTGAACAGCACGATCATCGCGGTACTCGTCACCTCTCTCACCCTGGTGGTGTCGGTGCTGGCGGCGTACGGCTTCTCGCGGATGGACTTTCCCGGGCGGAAGCCGTTGTTCGGGCTGCTGGTGGCCGGGATCCTGGTGCCGCCGCAGGTGCTAATCGTGCCGCTGTTCGCCGAGATGACCAGTCTGCGACTCGTTGATACCTATTGGGGTGTGGTGCTGCCGCAGGTGGTCGCGCCGGTGATGGTGTTCGTACTGAAGAAGTTCTTCGACGGAGTCTCGCGCGATTACGAAGACGCGGCCCGGGTCGACGGCGCGACTCGGTCCCGGATCATCTGGAGCGTGATGCTGCCGATGTCGCGGCCCATTCTCGGTGCCGTCGGCATCTTCACCTTCATCGGTGCCTGGAACAACTTTCTCTGGCCGTTCATCGTCACCACCGATCCGTCGATGATGACGATTCCGGTCGGTCTCGCCAATGTGCAGGGGTCATACGGCCTGCGGTACGCCCAGATCATGGCGTCCGCCGTGCTCGGCGGACTCCCCCTGCTGATCATCTACGCACTATTCCAACGACACGTCGTCCGCGGCGTGGGAGATGCGGGGATCAAGGGATGAAACGACTTCTGGCCTTAATTACTTGCCTTTTGCTGACGATCGGTTTGCCCGCGAGCGCGGCGCCTGCGTTGACGGGTGACCTGCGGACGCATGATCCGGCGCTGATTCGCACGGGCGATGACTGGTACGTGTTCTCCACCGGCGACGAACGGGTGGGCGGTGGCACGGTTCAGATCCGCCACTCGAGCGATGGCAAGCACTGGACGTTCGCGGGCACGGTGTTCGACCGGATCCCCGCCTGGCTTTCCACCGAGGTGCCGGGCGTCTCGAACCTCTGGGCGCCGGAGATCGTCAAGCGCGGCAGCACGTACTACCTCTACTACTCCGCCTCGACGTTCGGCTCGAATCGGTCGGTGATCGCGCTCGCCACGAACACCACGCTGAACCCGCGCGATCCGGCGTACCGCTGGGTCGATCGGGGCCTCGTGCACCGGTCTTTGCCGACGGACGACTACAACGCGATCGACCCGGGCATCATCACCGATGGCCAGGGAGTTCCGTGGATGGCGTTCGGGTCGTTCTGGAGCGGGATCCGGATGATCCGGCTGCAATGGCCATCGGGGCTCGCCGCTCCCGGTCAGGGCGCACCACTGCGACTGGCCGACCGGCGCGAACCACCGAACGCGGTCGAGGCGCCGTACGTCGTGTCGCGTAATGGCTGGTACTACCTCTTCGTCTCGTTCGACTTCTGCTGCCGTGGTACCGACAGCACGTACAAGATCGCCGTCGGGCGCTCGCGTTCGGTCAGCGGGCCTTATAGCGACAAGGCCGGCAAGGCTTTGTTGCAAGGCGGCGGCACGGTCATCTTGAGCAGCAGCGGACGCAAGATCGGCCCGGGCGGCCAGTCCGTCTACGGCAACACGCTCGCCCACCACTACTACGACGCGGACGCCAACGGTGACTTCCGCCTCGATCTTCGCCAGCTCAGCTGGGGTTCGGACGGCTGGCCGCGTGTCAGCTAGTCCTGAATCCCCCACCACGACAGGAGCCACCTCGTGACCTCTGCCTCTCTCACCCTCGACCCCGCCTTCCGCATCGCGCCGGTGAATCGGCGGACCTTCGGCTCGTTCGTCGAGCACATGGGCCGTTGCGTCTACACCGGTATCTACGAGCCCGAGCACGCGACGGCCGACGAGGACGGCTTCCGCAAGGACGTGCTCGAGCTCTGCCGCGAGCTCGGGGTCTCGGTCGTTCGCTACCCCGGCGGCAACTTCGTCTCGGGCTACCGCTGGGAGGACGGCGTCGGACCTCGCGAACAGCGGCCGCGCCGGCTCGACCTCGCCTGGCACAGCGTCGAGACCAACCAGTTCGGCCTGGCCGAGTTCGACCGGTGGTGCACCAAGGCCGGGGTGGAGCCGATGATGGCGCTCAACCTCGGCACTCGCGGGGTGCAGGAGGCGCTGGACCTGCAAGAATACGCAAACCACCCGAGCGGTACGGCGCTGTCGGATCTGCGCGCGGAACACGGCGTACCCACGCCGTACGGCATCAAGCTGTGGTGCCTCGGCAACGAGCTCGACGGCCCTTGGCAGGTCGGCCACAAGACGGCCACCGAGTACGGACGCCTCGCGGCCGAGACCGCCCGGGCGATGCGAATGGTCGAGCCCGACCTGGAACTCGTTGCCTGCGGCTCGTCGTCGCGCGGCATGTCGACCTTCGGCTCGTGGGAGCAGGAGGTGCTGCGGGAGTGCTACGAGCTCGTGGACCACATCTCGGCGCACGCCTACTACAACGACGAAGAGGGCGACACGGCGTCGTTCCTCGCGTCAGCCGTCGACATGGACCGCTTCATCGACTCGGTCGTCGCGACCGCGGACGGGATCGGCGCCGAGCTCAAGAGCGATAAGAAGATCGGCATCTCGTTCGACGAGTGGAACGTCTGGTACGGCAAGCGCTCCATGCGCACCGACGGCCCGGGCGACCAGTGGGAGGTGGCGCCGCGACGGATCGAGGACGAGTACAACGTCACCGATGCCGTTGTCGTCGGCAACTTGCTGATCTCGCTGCTGCGGCACAGCGATCGCGTCGCGGTGGCGTGTATCGCCCAGCTGGCCAACGTGATCGCGCCGATCATGACCGAGCCCGGTGGCGCGGCCTGGCGGCAGACCACCTTCCACCCGTTCGCGATCACGTCGCGGCTTGCCGCCGGTCAGGTCCTGCGGGTCGAGCTGGATGCGCCGTCGATCAACACGGCCAAGTACGGCGAGGTGGCCGGCGTCGACGCGGTCGCGACGTACGACGAAGAATCCGGCGAGTTGGCCGTCTTCCTGGTCAACCGCAGTCTCGAGGAGGCGGTCGAGCTGTCGATCGACACTTCGCGTACGCCGGTCACGGGCGTGCGCGAGGCGGTCAGCATCCACGATGACGACCGGAACGCGTTCAACACGGCGGCACAGCCCGATCGCGTCACGCCTCAGCCCAACACCTCGGTCAAGGTCGACAACGGCAAGCTCACGCTCACGCTGCCCGCCACCTCGTGGACCGCCCTGCACCTCACCACCCGCTGATTTGTCAGGCGGGGTTGGCTCGGTGGTGGGTTAGCGAGCTGGTGGCGTTGACGTTGGCGTCTTCGGCGACGCTGACGCCGAGGCGTTCGACAAGCTCACCACCGAGCCAGCCGGTCGCACCGGCCAGCGCCACTCCGGCAAAGCCGCAGATCAGGGCCACCCCGCCTGGCTCCCAGTTGCCATGGCTGAACCGGAGCAGCCAGCTGATGATGAACAGGACCAGCACGACCGCGTTGCCGATGCCGTGCAGGGCGCCGATGCGCCGTGCCCGCGTCCCGGCCGGCAGAACGAGCCAGTCGATCAGCCCGAACACCGCGGCGACCACACCACCGATGATCCCGGCCGCCATGGTGTGACCCGCCGCGGTCGTGAAATTCGCCCGGTCGGTGACGAGGTACAACAGGTCGAAGATGACCGCCGTACTCAGTAATCCCAGCGGGAAGACGATCAGCACAGGATGTACCGCATGCCCCAGAACCTTCGCGCGACTCTCCATGACTCCGCTCCTACCTCCACGCGTCAACTCCCACGTACGCCGGTACCCACCGGGCTTCCCGGCCAAGCGAGGTAGGGTCAGACCAGGTATTTGGCGAGGATGCGGTCGACCAGGCGGCGAGTGAGGTCGGGGCGTGGGCGGCCTTTGACCATTACCTCGGCCCCGAGCACCACCCGGCCGGACTGACCGTAGATCAGCGCCGTACCGAAGCCACTGTTCGGGTAGGACTCCTGCCACGAGTGTTCGAGGCCTGGGATCTGGATCGCCTGCCCCTTCGGACTCATCGGCAGGGTCTTGCCCGCGGGCAGCGTTTTGAACCAAAGCCGGACGCTTCCCGGCACCTCGGCGACCGGCACGTACACGCACCAGATCTCGCCCACGGGCACCTTGAAGGTCCGGGAGATCCCGTTGCCGTCGAACTGGTACGAGCGACCCATCAGCTCGGTCATCCAGCCGGTCGGCGGGCAGACCGAGACCTTCAACGTGCGCGCCTTCACCGGCGGCTTGCCGCAGAACTCCTCGATGCTCCGTCCGGTCGCGGTGCCCTTCGTCCCGCTCGGGCCTCCGGTGACGGCGAACAACGTCGTCGTATCGACCTGCGTCAGCGGCGGGCCTTGGTAGTTGCTGCCGGCCGGGCACGTGCAACCGCCCGGCTTCGTGCAGAACGACGAGCCGTCGTTGACCAGGTAGTCGCGTCGACTCGGCACATCGCCGAGTCGCACGTGCCCCTTGACCGCGAAGGTCGTCACCTCAGCCTCACTGGCCAGCTGGAAGATCGCGTTGGTGTACGCCGCCGCGGCGAACGGCGTCGTACCGCCCTTGCCCACGACCAGGCCCGGGTCCTTCGCGCCTGGGCCTGGAGCAAGCCCCGGACCGGTCATATCCCAGGCGTCTCCCAGGGTTTTCGCCCGGAAGTACGACGACGCCCAGTTGTAGAGGAAGGCGTCGGAGCCCGCGCCGGACACCTGGAACGCGGCCTCGTTCGACGTTTCTCGCAACATCGGGATCAGGACCTGCCACGCGTCCTTCCCGGTGTGGCCGAGCCGCGCGTAGAAGCCGATCGCCGGATACGAGTGCCGGAACAACTTCAGCTCGGGGTGTTGCACATACTGATCCCAGAATCCGTCGCTGGGTGCGTCGGGGTGCAACTCGTACCCGACCCACTCGGCCTGTCCCTCGATCAGCCAAGCCCCCCTTGTCGGTGAGTAGAACCGGTCGAGACCGAGCACCTGACCCTCGAAGCAGTGCCAGACCTCGTGGGCCATGACCATCTCGAGATATGCGCCTGTCGGCGGGGTCTTTGGGGAGATCGAGATCTGGCAGCGAGCGGCCTTCCCCACGTACTCACCTTTCGCGGTCAGCGGCGCGCTGTCCGCGTCGGCCGTGCTCGACTGGGTTCGCCGTTCGTCCGCGTCGAGGGTCAGCGTCAACGCCACCCCGACTCGGGACCCGATCTCGCGAGCGGCGGCCTCCGCCATCGCGGTGTAGAAGGCGGCCTTCGGTCCCGGCTTCGGCGTCGCGAGAACCACCGCAGGCGCCTGCCTGGAAACGGCGGTCATCGCGCTGTTGCCGGACTTGTTCGGTTGGACCGGCAGACCCGCCAGCGTGGGGACCAGCGCGGTGGCGGCCGCGCGTTGAGCCGGCGTGATCTCCGCCCAATGGCCGATGAGCCACCGCAGCGCCCCGGTTCCCGATGGCACCTGGCCGATGTCACCGGTCGGGAGACTCACGCCCGGCAACGGGCCGAACGCCGCGGCGAAGGCCTGCAGGGCGGTGTCCTTGCCGATCTCGCCGTTCGGCCCGATCTTGGCCGTCACTTGCTGCCACACCGTTGTCTGCGGAGCAGAGGACGATGGCACCCGCGCGGAGCCGGCGGAGCTCTCCCTGCCTCCGCTGTCAGACCCGGAGCAAGCCGTGGCCATGATCGCAACTGTCAACGCCAAAGCGACCGGCAAGGGTGACAGTGCCCACGGCGATCGGACTCGATTTCTGGTCATGCGGCCAATCGTCCGCAGGCGTCTTCAGAAACCCTTAAATCACCAGCGGTTCCGGGCGGTGGACGCCGCGGGGGCGGAAGCCGAGGGCGTCGGAGTGGCCTAGGTAGTCGGCCAGAAGCCAGGTGATCGAGAGCCACATTTCGGTGCCCTGGAGGCCGGGGATGGCGCGATGATCATCGGCGTACGGCGCGAAGGCGAAACCCTCGCCGTCCACCCATCGTCCTTGCTCTAGCAGTCGGTTGAGGGCGGCCTCGGCCCAGCGGCGGCCCTGGTCGCGGCCGAAGGCGGTCTGTTTGCCCACCAGCCAGAGCGGATGGATGACGTCGAGCGTGTTGCACGCGTTGTCGCCCGCGCCGGTGAACTGCGACCGATCTTGCGTGTGCGCCAGTACGGTCCGGATCGCGGCTTCGGGATAGGGCAACGGCAGGCCGAATTGCGCATACGTGCCGCGGGTCAAGCGGTAGAAGCCGTTGACCGGTTGGAGCCAGCCGTCCTCCGGTCGCGGCTCGCCCCATAGGCCGGTGGCCGGATTCGCCCGGAGCGCCAGCCAGCCGAACAACGTGGACAAAGGACCTCGACCGCCATCGTCGAACTCGTCGCCGAAGTCCACCAGGTTGCGGGCGATCGCGGTCCCGATCGCGTCCACGCCTGCTCCCGCCGACCAGGCGCCGCTTTGCCACGGGAGCGCCTCCAGCCGTTGCTCGAGCTCAGCCGGAGGGCATTCCTGGACTGCCCGGATCGGGTGCTCGAACCGACTGCCGAGGAGTTGCAGCGCATACCCGACGCAAAGCACGTGGTAGCTCGCCGGCCCCTCGAAGGCCGATAGGTCATCCGCTGGCTTGTCGAGGGCACTGTCGGTGAAGGCGCTGTCGGCGAGGTCGCCGGGCGCGATCAGGCCGGTCGCCGGGTCCTGCCGGCTGCGCAATCGTCGTACGAGATCGTTTCGGGAATGACCGTCGGGAGCCCTGCGCAGTAAGAGATCCGAGAGCTCGACGGCATCACACCACGGACGGATCGCGCGGTTCACGCTCTCGTCGTCGACGCCGGGCCGATCGATGAACCGTTCGCCGTCATAACAACGAGCCAGTACGTCGCTGAGCTGTTCCCTAGCGCGAGTGGCGAAGGCGTCCAGCCGTTCCGGCAGGTCGCCGGCCTGGCGGCGTACGGACTGGGTCATGGTGGGTACGGGCTGGGTCGCGGCAGTGGTCGCGGGCGTGGTCGCGGGCGTGCGGCGGTCGCGGAGTTTGCGGGCGGGATTGCCGACGACTACGGCCCATTCGTCGACGTCTTTGGTGACGACGGCGCCCGCGCCGATGATGCTGTGCGAGCCGACGGTGACGCCGTCGAGGATGATCGCGTTCGAGCCGATCCAGACGTCGTCCCCGACGGTGATGCCGAGACTGGTATGCGCCTGCTTGAAGATCGGCTGGTCCGCACCGGTGCCGCGGTTGAAGGCCAGCAGCGACGCGTGCGCGCCGATCCGGACGCCGTCGCCGAGCTCGATCCGGCCGCGGACCACGGCGAACGGATTGATGGTGGAATCCGACCCGATACCGATTTTCCCGGTGACATAAGCATTCGCGCCGATATAGGACCTGGCGCCCATCCGCAACTTATCGCAAAATACCGCCGCGCTATCCGCAATAAAGGCGTCGTCCGCCAGGTCGACTTGACTGGACGCCGCCAATTCCCGAGTCCGCTCGGCCTGGCGCTCTCGCTGTTCGGCCGTCGCGCCCGCGGCGTACTCCCAGGGCAGGTAATCGAGGCGCCGCACTCCGCCATCGCGCGCCTGGTCAGGGAATGAGGTCGACTCAGAAGGGCTCACCGGCACCACGCTATCCAGGATCGACCCGTTGCCGGAAGGCCCTTGCCGGTACGCGTCCGTGATCGGACAACCACAGGGAGTTGACAGAAAAGCCACTCAACAATAAATTTACCAATCTTGGAAGCAAGCGCTTTCCAACACGGCTCTTCCATTCTTTGCCGGAATTGTCGAATGAGTATCGACAATTCCGGCTATTCAGCACGACCGCCCGGCGACCCCTGCGCGCCCTCCGCCCCGTATCGCGATCGACAGGAGTTCGACCATGCACGTCCCGATCCTGAAACGCCTCGCCTGCTTCGCGGCCGCCGCCGCGATGGCCCTCACCGGAGCCATCACCTCGCCGCCTCCCGAGGCGGTGGCCGCTACCGGCGACGGCTATCCCACCGACTCCAACATCCGGTACTTCGGCCGCTGGAACACCAGCGACGCGAGCGCCTACGTCTCGGAATGGGCCGGCGCCTACGTCACCGTCGGCTTCACCGGTACGACGGTCAAGCTGCGCCAGCGCAACGCCATCGACTTGTACGCGAGCATCGACGGCGGCTCGTTCGTTGCCTACAAGGCGGTCAGCGGCACGGTCAACCTGACGCCGACGAAGCTTGCCGCAGGCACCCATACGCTGCGGGTCAGCTATCGCCCGATCGCCGGTTCGTACAAGGGTGACGCCGTGTTCCGTGGCGTCATCCTGGACAGCGGCGCGAAGACGGTGATCCCAAGCGTGCCGTCCCGGATCATCGAGTTCATCGGCGACTCGATCACGGTCGGTTCGGGATCGAGCCGGCCAGCGTTGAGCGCGTACGGCTGGTTGACCGGTGAGCGCCTCGGCATGGGGCATACCCAGATCGCCCTCGGCGGCTCCTGCCTGGTCGCAGCGGCGGACGGCTGCTTCGGCGTGGTCGATCGCTGGCTCCGCACCGGCATCGCCGCCGACGCCCCGAACTGGAACTTCTCGAAGTACAAAGCGTCCATCGTCGTCATCAACCTCGGCACCAACGACGTCGGCCACGGGGTCTCGGGGGAGCAGTTCCAAACGGCGTACGTCACGCTGCTCAAGCGGGTGCGGGCGCGCTATCCCGACGCGTCGATCTACGCGCTGAAGACCTTCCGGAAGCGCTACCCCGCCGAGACCCAGGCGGCCGTCCGCACGCTCACCGACGCAGGCGACACCAAGGTGCACTTCGTCAACACCGACGGCTGGATCGTCGAATCCACCGACACCGTCGACAACGTCCACCCCAACGACACCGGCCACCGCAAAATCGCCGACCGCCTAGTAGCCCTCCTCAACTGACGCCCCTCCCCCACCCTTGCGTTGATTCGTCCACTCCCCCACCCCTTGCGTTGATTCGTCCACTCCCCCACCCCTTGCGTTGATTCGTCTGCATCCGCTCGCCCCTTCCCGAGGCGGGTCAGATGTACGACAACGTGGGCGGGCGGATTCGGACGAATCAACGCCCGCGTCCGCCCGGTATAACCCGGCCCGGTGGTGTTGGTTGCACCCGTCCCCTGAGGTCTTGCGAAGTGTCAGGTGGACCCGGGCCGCGTCAAGGGTTCCATCGGCTGACGCCGACGCATGCGCGCCCTTGACCCGGCCCGGGTCCACCAAGTGCGGCGGGCTATCTCAGGGGACGGGTGAGGTATGACCGGGTTGGACGTCTCCCGATGCGTCGACGCCTGGGCGTGCGAGTGGCTAGCCATCGCGCGGTGGGGTTACCACCTCGGATTCCGAGGTGGTAACCCACCTTCGGAGTGGCTAGCCACTGCCTGGGCGCACGAATTCGGGGCGCTTCCTGAGCGGACTGGACGTTTCTCGGGCCGAAATACGTCCAGTCCGCTCAGGAAGATGCGCGAGCGGTCTCGATGCGCGTCGAGTCGTGGATTGTGGTGCCGGAAAGGCCTTGCTGGCCGCCAAAGGCCACAACTCGACGCGTCGGCGGACCGCCAGGACCACGCGGTGACCCGAAACAGCCTGAATCGGCGTGAAAACTAGCACCGCGTGGTCCTGGCCGTCCACAACCCGGCCATACCCGACCCGGGCAGACCTCACCCGGCCCCCTGATAGCCAGCCGCCCTTGGCCGGTCCGGGCCGGGTCAAGGGCGCGTCAGCGTCGGCGGTAGCCGATGAAGCCCTTGACCCGGCCCGGACCGGCCTGACAATTCGCAAGACTCAGGGGGCCGGGTGCCCACCGAAAGCCCCGGTCGAAAGTCCTTACCGGGCAGGCGATTAGCGTTGATTCGTCCGAATCCGCCCGCCACGCCGGTGACCAATCGAACTCGCCGCATAAAGGGGCGAGCGGATGCAGACGAATCAACGCAAAGAGAGGGGGCGACAGTCAGCGGCGGCGGTAGCGGTGGAGGGAAAGGGGGAGGTCGGTGAGGATTAGGCGGGCCATTTGTTCGGCGCCGTGTTCTGAGTTGTGGGTGCGGTCTTTCTTTTCCGGTAGGTAGAGCGCGGCCGAGGCCGTTGGGCCGAGGGATTCGAGTAGGTGCTCGCTGCGGCTGGTCAGGTCGATCAGCGGCACGCCGCGTTCGGCCGCTAGGGCTCGCATTTCGGCCGGCAGATTCACCCCGAGACCGTTGACGTGCAACGCAGTTGGGGTCAACTGGCCGGTCGAATCGAAGAGCTGCCGCACGGTTGGCGTGACCAGCATCGGACGGCCGCCGCGGGCGATGACGCGGTCCAGGATCTCGCCGAGGTTGCGCCGGTAGTCCGCGGCCGTCGTCGCCTTGTCGTTGTGCCCGAACTGCACCAGCACGAAGTCGCCCGGCCGGATCCGCCGTTCCATCGTCGGCATCAACGCCTCGGTCGCGAGGAAGCTGGCCGACCCCTCCCCCGAGTCCGCGTAGTTCGCCACCGCCAGCCGTACGTCGAAGAACTGCGGCAGCATCTGCCCCCACCCGGTGTACGGCGCACTCGCCTGATCGCAGACCGTCGAATCCCCAGCCAGGAAGACCGTCCGAAGCTGCCGCGCCGGACGGACCGAGATCCCGTCCAGCCGAACCGGCGTACCGTCTGCCGAAGTCAACCGAACTTGCAGCCCGGGCGTACCCGTCTGCAACGTGGGCTCACCCTCAGGATCCCGTACGTCGACCGCGAACGCCTGCAGGCGCTTCAACGTCGACGAAGGCGGCAGCATCACCCGTCGCGCCTCGGCCGTGACGCTGACGGCTTGCTCGCCGGATAGCGCCAGGGACACCCGATAAACCCCAGGCGGAACGTCGAAGCTGCAAAGCACCTTGGCCGTCCCAATCCCCTCGCACATCGGCATCGGCGCCGCCGCGGCCGCTGGTACCACCGGCGCGACCATCCCGAGCAAAGTCATTGCCGCAGTCAACGAAATCGCCCGGCGCAGCTGCTGGCTCACAGCTTGTCGCCGATCAGGGCCAAGTTCTGGATCGCGGCCAGACCGTACTGCGCGGTGGCGTTGGTCGAGACGAACGCGGCCTCGTCCACTGGGCGAAGTACTTCCGGCCCGGACAGCCGGACCTTGGTCCACGGCACGCTCGGGCCATACCCGGACTCCCCGTCGAAGAACTCCTTCCACGCTCGCGCGGCCAGTACGTCGTTGCCGGTCTGAACGGCCGCGTACGCCGTACAGCGCGAGTGCATCTGCCGGAAGCCGACGTTCCACGATGAGCCGACCTCGGCCGCCTGCTCGGCCCTCGTCGCACCGAAGAGGCGGCAGTACTGCACCCAGGCCTTCTCGAACGCCGGTTCGTCCAGCAGGTCGACGAGTTCGCTGCACACCTCGACCAATCCGAATACGGCCGAGAGATGCGAGACGCTGACGCCCACGCCGTCGGTCGCGAAACGGCCCGTGTCCAGGTTGTACAACGCGCCGCCGGTGATGAAGCCGTTCTTCATCGCACCGATGTCCTGGACCGTGCCGAGCAGCTTGTCCCGGGCGATCGGATCACCGCCGCGTTCCCACTCGGTCAGCCAGGCGGCAGCCAGCGAACCCCAGTCGGTGCCTAGTCCGACCGACAAGGCCTTGCGATCGGGCACGTACGGCTCCTTGCGGATCTTGCGCAACGGGTCGAGCGCCAGGAAGGTCTTGTCGGAATCAACTAGCTCGTGGAGTAGGTCACCAACGCGCTCGTCGGCCGTGAGGAAGTAGTAGAACCGCCGGTTGGCCGCCGTACTGATCCGAAGCTGCTTGGCGCTGCAACCCCAGTGCAGGACGTTGTGCCGAGTACCAAGGTCCTTCCACTGGCCAAGGTGGTAGACGTCCACTTCGCCGGTGTGGCGGGTCATAGCTTCGGCTACGCGGAAGATGTCCGACCGGCCGCTGCGTAGGTACGCGTACCAGAGCCAGAGATCCGTCGAGAGCTCAGAGTTGTCCCAGGCATAACCACCGATGTCGTACCGCCACTGGTGCCTGTCGGTGTCGTACGTATGCATGACGTCGCCGTAGTTCCAGAAGCCGTACCACCGACGCTGCTCGATCTGGTCCCGGTAGTACTCGAACAGGAAGTCCAGCTGATCCTCAAGCTGCGTCTTCTTCGGCGTGGACCGATCGACCAGACTCCAGTCGCCGAATACCCCTGCGTCGAGAAGGTTCTGCGGCGCGGCTGCCAGCAATGGCGGAGTCTGTACGGCCTTCGCCATCGCGGCCAGCGTCGCGTTGTCCGGAGTCGCGCCAAGCGCCCACAGGGTCAACTCGCTCGTACGCGCAACGCCGTACGCCGTACCGAAGCCGGGCTCGTAATCCTCGTACGTGATCTCAAGGCCTTCGAGCTGTTCCGGGAAGGTGTCCATGCCGAGACCGTCGTGGTAGAACCGCAGGTCCATCGGCCGCGCATCCGGCGACCACAACCAGACCGTCACTTCCGACTTGTCGCTGGCGGCACCACGGATGTCCAGCTGGGTCGGGTGCAACTGCCAGAAGTTCCGCAGGCCGATCGCGAGACCACCGCTGACGCCACCGACGTACGCCAGGCCCGTAGCGCGTTGGCCGGAGTCGACGTCGACCCAGGTGTGACCCGGCTTGGTCCGTTTGCGGATCGAGTAACCGTCGGCGGTCAATTGGCTAAGGCTGTAGTCACTCCAAGCCGGGATCAGCGGCAATCGCCTAGTGACGCGTTGATCCCAGGTCGCCGGATCCGGCAACCGGGTGCCCGCGACTTGAGCCGTACGGACGGCGGCGCCGGGATCGCGGCGGAGTCCGGTGATACCGCGAACGGCCTCGCGCAACAGGCCGCCTTCCTCACCACCGAACCGGATGTGCCGGTCGTAGAGCTCGTCCTGCATCGGTACGTCGAACCGGATGCCGAGGCCGCGCAGATAGTCGTCGGGCGTGCCGTCCCAGACGAACGTGTGCGTCATCCGAACCGCGTCGGAGCCCGCGTAGAAGTAGAACCGGATCGTGAACGGCAACCAGTCACGGCCGCGAGCCCCACGATGTACGCCGTCGAGACGCAAGACGGCTCGCAGCGGTCCGCGCTGTTCGACGATGACGTTACGCACCTCGCTGACGAACTTCTCCCGCCGCGCGAGTCCGGTGTCGTCGTCCTCGTCGGCGTTCTGGCGCAGCGCCACCAGGTGCCCGCGTCGTACCGTCGATCGGCCGTCGCGGGTGATCTTCTCGATCAGGTCCGGGCCGGACGTGCGAACGGTGACCTCGATGACGCCGGTGTTCACCACCACGTGCTGCCCACGCTCGACCACGGTGACCGGAGCAGCCGGTACGGCGGACGGGCCGGGCTCGAGCCGGTATTGCTCCGCAGCGGGCGCATCCGGACTGATGGCGTGCGCCGTCCACTTCAGCGAACCGTCCGGCCAGTATCCGGTCGCCCACGTTTGCACCGGTACGGCTTCCCCAGCTGCGGTGGTCAGGGCGAACGTCTGCTCCTTCGGCACAGTGCCTCGCGGCCACGGCACACCCCACGTCGTACCGGCATGGACGTCCGGCCGGCCGCCTTCCAGCCAACGCAGATCGGCTCGCGGAGGGGATGCGGCCGTCGTGGTGCCGGCCTCGGCCGTGAGCGGCAGGCCGTACGCGACGCCGGCGGCGGTCACGCCACCCAGGAAGGTACGGCGTTTGATGTCAGACATTAGGGCGGCTCCTCGATGGACGGCTCGGTAAGCCCTTTCCAGACTTGTTCCCGCAAACGTTGACGGCGCCGGGTGTCCACCACAAGAGTCCTGGCCGGTATCGGTCAGATCCTTTACCCACCGGCACGGAACGGGCTTACCGTTACCCCCGAATAGCCGGTCGAATCGTCGATGATTGTCGAATGAATTCGATCGGCTCTTTCGTACCTCTCATCGCGAGTCGGCCCTCTGCCCGGCTGCCCGAATTCGTTCGAGGGAGATTTCGTGAGGATTCCGTCCGGCAAAACCACAGTGGGATTAGCGATCGCGCTGACCCTGACAGTGCCCGCGACAACTGTCAGCACGGCCGCAGTCAACGGGCCGAGCGCGGTGGCACGTCAGGTCGAGGAGCTGGACCGCGGTCTGATCAGCGTCCGCTCCGGCAGTGACAACCTCGTCAGCTGGCGATGGCTGGCAACCGATTCAGACTCGGTCGGCTTCAACGTCTACCGCGGTTCGACCAAGCTGACCTCGTCCCCCATCACCGGCTCGACCAACTATCTGGACGCGGGCGCCGCCGCCGACGCGTCGTACACCGTCCGTGCCGTGGTCGGCGGCACCGAGCAGCCCGCCTCACCGGCGTCCCTCCGGCTGGGCTCGGGCTATCACCAGGTCGCGATATCCCCACCGGCCGCGGGCAGCGATTACACCTATGTCGCCAATGACGCGAGCGTCGGCGACCTGGACGGCGACGGTCAATACGAAATCGTCCTCAAATGGGATCCGACCAACGCGAAGGACAATTCGCAATCGGGGGTCACCGGAAACGTCTATATCGACGCATATCGACTGAACGGCACCCGGCTCTGGCGGATCAATCTCGGCCGTAATATCCGGGCCGGCGCGCATTACACCCAATTCCAGGTCTACGACTACGACGGCGACGGCGCGGCCGAGGTCGCGATGAAGACCGCCGACGCGACCGTCGACGGCGCCGGCAAGGTGATCGGCAACGCGAGCGCCGACCATCGCAACTCCGCGGGCTACATCCTGACCGGCCCGGAGTACCTCACCATGTTCAAGGGCAGCACCGGCGCGGCCTTGTCCACGGTCAACTACGACCCACCACGCGGCACCGTGTCGAGCTGGGGTGACAACTACGGCAACCGCGTCGACCGATTCCTCGCCGGCACCGCCTATCTCGACGGCCAGCGTCCGTCCCTGATCATGGCCCGCGGCTACTACACCCGCGCGGTCATCGCCGCCTGGGACTTCCGCAACGGCAGCCTGACCAAGCGCTGGGTTTTCGACAGCAACGCCTCGGGCAACAGCACGTACGCCGGCCAGGGCAACCACTCGCTGGCGATCGGCGACGTGGACGCCGACGGCCGGGACGAGATCGTGTACGGCGCCGCCACCATCGACGACACCGGCAGAGGCCTTTGGAACACCCGGTACGGCCACGGCGATGCGGCCCACCTCGGTGACCTGGATCCGTCTCGCGCCGGACTCGAATACTTCAAGGTCGACGAGAGCAGCAGCCAGCCCAGCTCCTGGATGGCCGACGCGAGAACGGGCCAGATCCTCTGGTCCACACCGGCCAGCGGCGACAACGGCCGCGGGGTTTCCGCGGACATCTGGGCCGGCAGCGCGGGCGCCGAATCCTGGTCCGCGAACGACGCGGGCGGCGCTCGCAACACCAAGGGCGCGGTCGTTGGCCGCAAACCGTCCTCGCTGAACTTTCTCGCCTGGTGGGACGGCGATCCGGTCCGGGAGCTCCTCGACGCCACCAAGATCGACAAGTACGGCGCCGGTGGCGAGACCCGCCTGCTGACCGCGGCCGACGTCCACTCCAACAACGGCACCAAGGCCACTCCGGCCTTGTCCGCGGACCTGTTCGGCGACTGGCGCGAAGAGGTCGTCTGGGCAACGGCGGACAACCGGGCGCTGCGAATCTTCAGCACGCCCCACCGGACCACTCGCCGCATCACCACCCTGATGCACGACCCGCAATACCGCACGGCGATCGCCTGGCAGAACACCGCCTACAACCAGCCTCCGCACCCCAGCTTCTTCATCGGCGAAGGCATGCCCACGCCACCCCGCCCGTCCGCCTATATCCCCTGACCGTCAAAAGCGGGCTGGTCAACGGTCCACGGCGCGTGGATCTCGCTGAACAAGGCGACCGAGTCGACGGCCTTCTCCAGCCATTGCTCAACATCGGTCACGATCGGCCGGTCATGTTCCGGGGCGTCCGGATCGCGCACCCAGCGGACATGACCGGCGGCGATCGGCTCGGGTGACGGCGCCTGACGTACGGCCTCGACCACGCAACAAAAGGCGCCCGTCGCGCTGAGCCCCGACAACAGCGGCACGGACGGGTCAGCCCGATGCTCGATCAGGTTTTCCAGCAGGTCCTCCCGCTCGAACGACGTCCTCTCGGTGACGCCGTCGATCGTGATCTCGAGGATGTCGTCGACGTACCAAAGCCGAGCGGATCCCGCCGACCCCCGCACCTCCAGCCACGGCTGCTTGGCCTCGGCGGCACACAACGTCAGCGCGAGTACGACGGGAGGCCCGTCGGTGGTCCGGATGCGCACCACTGAGGTGTCGTCGGACTCGATCGGGTTGGCCCGGAAGAGCTCGGTCTCGACCGACAGCACGTCCTCCACCCGTCGCGCACCGGCCAGCCGCAACGCCGTCACCACGGCGTGCGCGAACGGGTTCGTGATCGCGCCGTCCAGCACCGGGCGACCGTCGAGCTCGCGGTGACCGGCCCACGGCGTGCGCTGCCAATACGCGCGCGTCCGGACCCACGCGCCGACGCCACAAACGGCCTGGATTTCGCCGAGTCGATCAGTATCGATGAATTCGACAAGCGCGCGGAGCGCGAATGATCCCATGCTCTGGAATCCGACTTGAAGGATTTGACCGGTTTCGGCCACAATATGCTCCAGTCGCCGAAAATCGGACAGCGTCGGCACCGGTGGTTTCTCCAGCAATACGTCCGCGCCGGCCCGCAGCGCCAACTCGGCCAAGTCGGCGTGCGTGTGGATGGGCGTGCTGACGATGACCACGTCCACCTGTTCCGCCGCGAGCAGCTGCGCCAGGTCGTCGTAGGCGGGAATTCCTTCCAATGCTGGGTTTCCCGTCGCCGGACGAGGATCGGCCACCGCGACCAACGTGACCCGCCCGGAGCCGGCCAGCCGGGCCACCCGCTCGACGTGCGACGCACCGTAACCGTGGACGCCAACGACGGCAATTCGACAGTTATTCGACGATGAACGTGCTGGCATTAACGTCTCCTCCGGGTCGCCGGTAACAAATCAGGAAAGCGGTCGCTCATACCGTTGATCTCTCCCGCGAATAGGTGATAGGCAGTCTCTCACAGGATTTGGATAGCGCTTTCCGCAGTAAGTCGCAGAAATTGCCGAGGCCGCGGGGCGTTCCGTACGAGGAGGCTGAGATGTCCGCTACCGAACGATCACCGGTGCCATCCCGATCACTTGATCGGTGGCGATCGGCGACCGGTCCGGGCGGACAGTTATGAGCGCTCTGGGAGAACTGAGCCGCATCGGCAAGGCCAGTGCACCGGCCCGGAAGACCGAGAACAAAGTCGCCTACCTGTTCCTGGCTCCGTGGCTGGCAGGGCTGTTCCTGATCACCATCGGCCCGATGATCGCGTCGCTGTACCTGTCGTTCACCGACTACAACCTGATCCAGGCACCGAAGGCCGTCGGCTTCGAGAACTTCAGCCGGATGCTGTCCGACGAACGGCTGCACAACTCGCTGAAGGTGACGTTCACCTACGTGCTCGTGTCGGTCCCGCTGCAGCTGATCGTGGCGCTGGCCCTGGCCGTCGTACTGGACCGAGGCGTGCGCGGTCTCGCGATCTACCGGTCGATGTTCTACCTGCCATCGCTGCTCGGCTCGAGCGTCGCCATCGCCGTACTGTGGCGCCAGATCTTCGGCAGCGATGGCCTTATCAACCAGCTGCTGGCGTTGATCGGCATCGAGGGCAAGGGCTGGATCTCCGATCCGTCCACCGCGCTCGGCACGCTGATCACCCTGAACGTGTGGACCTTCGGCGCACCGATGGTCATCTTCCTGGCCGGGCTGCGGCAGATCCCGACGATGTACTACGAGGCCGCTGCGGTTGATGGCGCAGGGAAGCGCCAGCGGTTCTTCAGGGTCACGCTGCCGCTGCTGACGCCGATCATCTTCTTCAACCTGGTCTTGCAGATCATCCACGCGTTCCAGTCGTTCACCCAGGCGTTCGTGGTCTCCGGCGGCACTGGTGGCCCATCGGACTCGACCATGTTCTACACGCTCTACCTGTACGACAGGGGGTTCGGGAACTTCGACATGGGCTACGCGTCGGCGATGGCGTGGGTCCTGCTGGTCATCATCGCGGCCTTCACCGCGGTCAACTTCTTCGCTGCGAAGTACTGGGTGTTCTATGACGACTGAGATCAAGCCCGCCCCGCTGCCCACCGACGAGCGGCCGCGCCCGCCTGCCGGGGCGTCCAGGACGACCAGACCGACTCGCCGCCGGTTGAAACCAGTCCTGAAGCACGTACTCCTGATCGTCACCGCGGTGCTGATGCTGTACCCGGTGGTCTGGATGGTGGTCAGCTCACTACGACCGAGTGACGAGATCTTCCGCGAACCGGGCATCCTGCTGGAGAACCTGGAGACCGGCAACTACCCGACCGGCTGGAACGCGCTACAGCATCCGTTCGGCCACTACCTGGTGAACTCGGTGATCGTCGCGCTCGGCACGATCATCGGCAACCTGGTGTCCTGCTCGATGGCCGCCTACGCCTTCGCCCGGCTCGAGTTCCGCGGCAAGAAGCTGTGGTTCGCGATCATGCTGATGACGATCATGCTGCCGATCCACGTGGTGATCGTGCCGCAGTACATCCTGTTCTCCCAGGTGGGCTGGGTGAACACGTTCCTGCCGTTGATCGTGCCGAAGCTGCTCGCCACCGACGCGTTCTTCGTCTTCTTGATGGTGCAGTTCATCCGTGGCATTCCGCGTGAGCTCGACGACGCGGCGCTGATCGACGGCTGCGGCCGGGCCGGCATCTTCACCCGCATCATCCTGCCGTTGATGGTGCCCGCGCTGGCGACCACCACGATCTTCACCTTCATCTGGACCTGGAACGACTTCTTCAGCCAGCTGATCTACCTCACCGATCCGACCAAGTACACGGTGCCGGTGGCACTGCGCGCCTTCGTCGACTCGACCGCAACCAGTTCCTGGGGCTCGCTGTTCGCCATGTCCGTGGTGTCCCTGCTGCCCGTCTTCCTCGCCTTCCTGGTCGGCCAGCGGTTCCTGGTCAAGGGCATCAGCACGACCGGCGGCAAGTAGACCCCTGTTCCGGGCCGTGGTGTTGCCGCGGCCCTGCGATTGAAAGGATTCACATGTCCACCAAGTTCCTCGCGCGACGGCCCCGTCGCCGACTGGCGGGGTTGGCCCTGGCCGCACTACTGCTGACGGTCTCCGCCTGTGGCGGTTCGGACAGCGGGTCCGACGGCGACCAGGTGACGCTCCGGTTCAGCTGGTGGGGGTCCGACGCCCGCCACCAGGCGACCCAGAAGGCCATCGACGCGTTCCAGGCCAGCCACCCGAACATCAAGATCAAGGGCGAGTTCGGCGAGTGGACCGGCTACTGGGACAAGCTCGCCACCACGGTCGCC
The DNA here is from genome assembly GCF_036226525.1 of Kribbella sp. NBC_01245. Lineage (NCBI taxonomy): Bacteria > Bacillati > Actinomycetota > Actinomycetes > Propionibacteriales > Kribbellaceae > Kribbella > Kribbella sp. NBC_01245. Next base: position 253,618 of record NZ_CP108487.1, on the reverse strand, counting down.
GCCAATGACGCCCCCGACATCATCCAGATGGACGAGAAGTACCTGCGCGAGTACGCCGACCGTGGCGCGCTGCTGGACTTCAAGAAGGACGGCTCCGTCGACACCAGCAAGATCGAGCCGACCGCGCTCGGCGCCGGTGAGTTCAGTGGTGGCCTGTTCGGCATCAGCGCCGGCATCAACTCCTTCGCGCTGATGGCCAACCCGGCACTGTTCAAGTCCCTGGGTGTGGCCATGCCCGACGACAAGACCTGGACCTGGGACCAGTACGCCGATCTCTCGGCGCAGCTCACCGCGAAGTCCGGCGGCAAGGTCTTCGGCTCGGGTATCGCCACCAACGAGGCCGGCCTGGCGGTTTGGGCCCGGCAGCACGGCCAGTCGCTGTTCAACGCCGAGGGCAAGATCGGCGTACAGCCTGACGTGGTGACCGACTGGTTCAAGTTCCAGAAGAAGCTGCTCGACAGCAAGGGCATCCCGCCGGCGGCCATCAACGCCCAGAACATGACCATCCCGCTCGAGCAGGGATACATGGTCACGAAGAAGCAGGCGATGGGCTACACCTGGAGCAACCAGCTCAGCGCCAACGCCAAGGCGGCCGGCCAGGACTTCGTCCTGCTGCGTCTACCGAGCAGCGCCGGTAAGGCCGCGGAGAACGGCGCCTACTACAAGGCGTCGATGTTCTGGTCGGTCTCTTCGCGCAGCAAGCACCCGAAGGAGGCGGCGGAGTTCGTGAACTTCCTTGCCAACAGCAAGGAAGCCGCTGACATCCTGCTCGCCGAGCGCGGTGTACCGCCGAACACGGCCCTGCGCGCCGACGTGACCCCGAAGCTCAACCCGGCCGAGACGACCGTGGTCAAGTTCATCGAGGCCATTCAGCCCGAGCTCGCCGCCGCGCCCGCACCGCCCCCTGTCGGCGGTGGCAACGTGGAGAAGATGATGCAGCGCTACACCACCGAGGTGCTGTTCGACCGGCTCAGCCCGGAAGACGCCTCGTCCCAGTTCCTGAAGGAGCTGGAGGGCGCGATCAACAAGTGACGTCAGCTGTGAACGCGGCCGAGGAAGTCCCGGATCAGCGTCACAGCCTCGTCCAGGTGGGTTTCAAGGGCCCAATGCCCGGCGTCCGAGTGCAGGTGCAGCTCGGCGTCGGGCAGGTCCTTGTCCGGGCTGATCCGCTCGGCGACGTGGTCCGGCACCTCGCCGAGGATCTCCTCGCGCAATCCCTGGAACGTGACCGCCTCGGCCAGCTTGGCTCTGCGCTCGTCGGACGGGTCGTGCCAGAACTCCTTGAGGGGCTGGTATTTCGGGCCGAGTGTCTCTTCGTACGCGTCGCCGTTCTGGATGATCAGCGCCGCGATCCAGTCCGGATGCCGTACGGCCAATTGCAACCCGGCCTGGGAGCCAAAGTCGAATAGGTAGAGCGCGAACCGGCTCAATCCGAGGCGCTCGGTGAACCGCTCTAGGAAGTCCGCGAACCCGGCGAAGGTGTACGAGAACGAGTCGGGCGCCTCGGTGTAACCGAAGCCTGGGAAGTCCGGCGCGATGAGCCGCCACTTGTCGCCCAACGCCGGCATCAGGTCCCAGGTTGGGCCGACCAACTCGCGATTTTGGCTGTTGTGTCGAATTCGGCGGGGTCTGTGCGACGCAGGGGTAAGAAGCCCGCACGATCCGCATGGAGGACAGCACCATGGCCACCACCACTCACCACACGCCCACCGTCTTCGCCACCCGCCGCCTGCTCACCTGTGGGGTGCTCGCAGGGCCGATCTACCTGGCCGTTGGCGCGATCCAGGCTGCCGTCCGCGACGGGTTCGATCCGCGTCGGCACGCCCTTAGCCTGCTGGCCAACGGCTCGTGGGGCTGGGTCCAGTCGGTCAACCTGATGATCTGCGGCATTCTCGTGATCGCGGCCGCGGCCGGTCTGCGCCGGACTTTGACCAGCCGCTGGGCGCCGCGTTTGCTCGCCGTGTTCGGTTTCGGCACGCTCGGCGGCGGGATCTTCCGCGCCGACCCGGCCCTGGGTTTTCCAGTCGGCACCCCGGAGACCGCGACCAGCGTCAGTTGGCACGGGATGTTGCACTTCACGCTCGGCGGGATCGGCTTCCTTTGCCTGATCCTGGCGTGCGCTGTGCTCGCGCGGCAGCTGTGGCGCGATGGTGTTCGCGGCTGGGCGGTCTTCACTGCGATCACGGGTTTGGTCTTCTTCGCCGGGTTTGCCGGTATCGCCTCCGGGTCTGCCGGCGAGAGCACGACACTCGGCTTCTACTTCGCCGTATGCCTGGCCTTCGGGTGGCTCACCGCCTTTTGCGCCCGCGAGCGGTAGTACCCTCAGCCTCGGCCGGCTCGCCTCGGCCGTCGTCGACGAGAGGATCCGCGCCCGTGAGTGTCGCCCTGTTCACCCTCGGAGGCACCATCTCGATGGCAGGCCGTACGGCGGACGGGGTCGCCCGTCTGACCGGCGCGGACCTGGCGGACGCCGTACCGGGTCTCGCCGCGCTGGGCGTACCGCTCGACGTACAGGACGTCGAGGCGGTACCGAGCGCGAACTTGACGATGACCAAGATCCTCGATGTCGTCGACGCCGCGTCGAAGGCCATCAGCACCGGCGCGACCGGCATCGTCGTCACTCAGGGCACGGACACCCTTGAGGAGACCGCCTTCCTCGTCGACCTGGTCTGGCCGCACGCCAACCCGTTCGTACTCACCGGCGCCATGCGCAACCCGACCCTGGCGAGCCCGGACGGGCCTGCGAACCTGCTGGCCGCCGCCCAAGTCGCCTGCTCCCCCGCCGCTCGGGACCTGGGCGCACTGGTCGTCTTCAACGACCAGATCCACGCTGCTCGGTGGGTGCGGAAAACGCACAGCACCAGCACCGCGACCTTCGCGTCCCCCAACGCGGGCCCAATCGGCCACGTCGTGGAGGACCGGGTACGGATCCTCAGCCGCCCGCCGCGGCTGGACGGGGTACCCGGCCGAGCCGAAGCCGCGGCCCTCGAAGCAACCAAGGTCGCCCTCTACACCATCACCCTCGACGACGATGGCCTCCTCCTCCACGGCCTAGCCGACACGCACCAAGGCCTAGTCGTCGCCGGCTACGGCGCCGGCCACGTCCCCTCCGCCCTCGCACCCGTCCTCGGCGACCTCGCCGAACGCATCCCGGTGGTCCTCACCTCTAGAACCGGCGCCGGCTCCATCCTCCGCAACACCTACAGCTCAATCGGCTCAGAGTCCGACCTCCTAAACCGCGGCCTAATCGACGCCGGCTTCCTAGACCCCCACAAAGCCCGCCTCCTCCTCCGCCACCTCCTAGCCACGAGCACCCCCCAGCCCGACCTATCCGCCACCTTCGCCCAACACCACTGACTCCAGGCAGCTCCAGGCAGCTCCAGGCAGCCGCGCGGCCGTAAACGCCTGGCCGGTAAGGACTTTCTGCGGATTGTGTTGGTTGCACCCGTCCCCCTGGTCTTGCGAATAGTCAGGCCGGTCCGGGCCGCGTCAAGGGTTTCATCGGCTGCCGCCGACGCTGGCGCGCCCTTGACCCGACCCGGACCGGCCAAGGGCAGCGGGCTATCAGGGGGACGGGTGGAGTCTGACCGGGTTTGGTTCTCCCGCACGCTGCCGCGCCGGGTTGCACCGCGTCCCGCCGCGCCGGGGGTGCTGATCAGCTGACGGGCGGTGAGGTGCTCGGATGGCTGCTTCCTGACCGAACTGGACGTTTTCGGGCCTGGAAAACGTCCAGTTCGGTCAGGAAGATGCGCTTGTGGGCTCCGGGTGCGTCGAGTCGTGGATTGGGGGGAGGGAAGGGCCTTGCCGGCCGCGCAAATCCACGACTCGATGGGTGGCGGACCGCCACGCAGGCATTACTCCGGTTTGGGCACTTCTCGCCGCCCGAATCCTGCCTGCCGGTCCGGTCCGGGCACCAGCGCAGCCACAACCCGTGAGTGAAGCGTTTCAACCCGGCCGAATTGGGAGTTGTGGCTGCGCTGGGGTCCGCAGCGGACCGCCAGCACTACATAACCCGGACCTGAAACCTTTCAGGCAGGCGAAAACGGGACTTGTGTAGTGCTGGCCGTCCGCTGCGGATGTGCACCACCACACAGCACCCAGATTCGGCCAGTTTCGGTAGAAAACCGGCCGTTGTGTGGGCGCGAACGTCCGGGACCGATCGCCAGGTCCAAGCGGCGACCCCAAACAGGCAGAATCGCGGCGAAGGCGCTCACCGCGTGGACTTGGCGGTCGCAAACCCGGCAGGACGGCAGTGGGACCCAGGTGGGCACTAAGGTCGGGGATTCGGGGCGATGGTTGGGAAAGGTGGTCGGGTGAGCAATGGTGCGGTGGTTGCGGCGGTGTTGGGGTATGGCGATGTGGAGGAGATCAAACGGGATCAGGAGAACGCGGCATTCCGGCTGGCCTATCTGCTAGATCTGCCGGGCAGCACGCACGAATCCCTGTTGGTGTTGAGCAAAGTGCTGTACCTGGTGATCGAAGAGGCCGTCGTGCCACACGTCCGATCGGTCCCTGACATGGTCGACGAGACCGGCCGGATGGCGAGCAAGGCCGCTCCGCTGGACGAAGACCTCCGCCTCGCCGCTGCCAGGGGTTTCGGCGTCGACGGCGACGGCGATTCGGTCACGGCCGTCTATCGCGTATGCGACCGGGCAGTCCGCTTCCTCTTCAAGGCGATCGTCATCTCCCGCGGCGAGACCGACCAGCCATGACACCAACCCGAGTTCACTTCGCGATCGTCGAAGTCTTCGATATCGCCTCGCGCGGTGGGCTGCTGGTGGTCGGCCACCTCACCTCAGGCGTCATCCACCAAGGCATGACCCTCTCGAACGAGGCGAACAACCGCACCGCAAGAGTGATCGCGATCGAGTTCCTAACCGGCACTCACGAGCCCGACCGGCGCACCCTTGTGATCGACCGAGCCGACGCCGCTGCCATCGAGCCGGGCGCCACCCTCGTAACCACCAACTGACCCAACGCCTCCCAAGAAACACCTACCGCTCAGCGAAAAGCCGGAGTGGGTACGACCAACACCTGGAACGGCGGCGCGGCGGCCGCCCCCTTGGCAAACTGCGCATTGACGACCAGCAGACGATTGCCATCGGCAACCAACGTGGTCGGCGTATCGAAGCGCGGATCCGCGAACGTTCCGATCAGCGCCGCACTCCGCGCATTATCGGTAAGCCCCAGCGCAGCAAGAAAGAACTCCGCCGTCTCGACCGTCTCCCCGCGATTACACACCCCGATCAACGTGTCGCCGAGCAACAGCAGCCCATCCGCGGCGAAATCACGAGCGATCGCACAAGCCGATCCATCCGCCAACTCCACCCGCCAGAGAACCTCAGTGCCCTGCGCGGCAACGAGCAGAGCGGTGCCGTCGGCCGTGGCCGCGATCCCGTTCAAGTAAGCGCCCGATCCCGCGCCCACCAAGTCGATCGGCTTCGGGGCTTCATTGCCGAGCAGGTCGAACTCCCAAACGACCGGCCGGGACGAATCCGTCGCATAGGCGCGATTCCCCACCACCAGCACGTCATTGAGATACCCGTCAACGACACGCTTCGAAATCAAGGCTCGACCGGCCACGTCGTACACAAAAAGAGCGCCGGTCCTCCCGCCGCAAACCACCAACTGCGCCTCGCCGTACAGGTCCATGCCTAAGGCAACAGTCCGGCCGTCCACGCCCGGCGGCGACCACACCTCGGCGGTCGGCTCCATCAGATTGCAGCGGTAGATCGTCCCGTCGGCGCTGCTGCCGCTGAAGAAGTCATTGGAAGGCCCGAGCGTGATCCCTTCCGGACGAACCCAGTCTCCCGGCAGCAGGTACGCCGAGATGGTCACGCGGGCCCAACGAGACCGCAACACGAACGGGCTTCGGCGGCAGGCGGAGGCGTCGTACGGGCCTCTGCCTCGACCTCGGCCAGCATGCGAGCGCGTTCCGCACTGGTGATCAGCCGGCCCTTGGCCACAACCGCGTGGATGCGCTCGGTGTTGCGGATATCGGCGAGCGGGTCGGCGTCCAGCACCAGCAGATCCGCCGACTTCCCAACCTCGATCGTGCCGGCGACTCGATGGATACCGGCAGCCCTCGCCGCATTCCGGGTGGCTGCCTGGATCGCGGCTATTGGCGGCAACCCGGAATTCACCAAGTTCGAGAGTTCGTCGTGCAGGCTGAACCCCGGGAAGCCGTATGGCGGGAGGCCGCAATCCGTGCCCGCGGTGATCGTCACGCCCGCGCGGTGCGCCTCGGCGGCCAACCGGTGCGACGCGTCCCAGGCGGCCTGGCCCGCGGCGATCTGCTCGGTCGACCAGGGCGTTCCGACGCCGATCATCGCGTCCCAGTTCTGCTTCATCCACGCCGGCAGGTACTTCGTCCGCGGCGTGCCGACGTACCTCTCCGGCGGGAGGCAGAAGATCTTCCCCACGTCGAGAGTCGCGTCGAGCACCGTGCCACGCCTCTTCAGCGTCGCGAACAAGGCCCCCGCACGACGCGGGTCGTACGACTTGTGCGCCTCCCGTTCCAACTCCCGCACGAAGAACCATCGTGGCAGCGGGTTGGCCGGGTCGATCGGCAGCTCCGCGATCCGCCGACGGAATTCGTCGCGCCGGCTGGACACGTCGATGGACAGGCCGAACAAGTGCTCCATCGTGCGCATGCCGAGTTGGCTACCGCGCTCGGTCGTCACCTCATCGGGCAGATGCCCGGAGAACGACAGGCCGAGCTCTGTCGCCTCTTGCGCGACCGCGGTCAGGGTCTCGTCGTTCAGGTGCGACATCACCTTCACGAAATCGGCGCCCTCGTCCTTGGCCTGGCGAACCGCGTCACGTGCCTGCGCAGCGGTTGTCACCACCACCGTGTCGTGCCCGGCCTCCCAGGTCGGACCATCGACGAGCTTGCTACCGACCACCATCCGCGGCCCGAGCAATTCGCCCGCGTCGATCCGGCGCCGCATCGCATGGTGTAAGGGCTTGCCCCACATCTCCCGGATCGACGTGACGCCATTGGCGACGTACAGCGGGAGGAAGATCTTCTCCAGGTCCACGGTGTGCGCATGCATATCGATCAGCCCGGGGATGACGTACTTCGCCCGCAGCTCGACCACCCGCACACCAGCCGGTACGGCGACCCGGTGGTTCCCGACGGCCGCGATCCGGCCGTTGACGGTCACGATCGTGCTGTTCGGTTGCGGCCGTACGCCAGTCCCGTCGATCAGGGTCGCACCCGTGTAGACGATGACGTCGAGCCCCGCGGCGGCAGCCGGCCGACTACCCGCGAACACCCCGGCTGCGGCGAACGTCAGACCGCTCGACGACAACCATCCCAAAAACCTGCGCCGATCCATCCCAACCCCTCACGCCTCAGCCAGTCCCCCGTGCCGGCCAACCACCTTTCCACAAGCTGCGGTCGTTACTGGCGGCGTGAAGCCAGGCGCCCGCGGGCTACGAGCCACAAGGCAAGTAGGAACTCACCGAGGAAGGTGAAGGTGGAGACGTCGGTCCAAGAGTCCGGCGACCAGAGGCTGCCGAACAGGTCGATCACGTAACCAAGACCTGCGATGACGAGCAGTACGCCGAGGAGCTTGGGAACGAACCCGGATCGGTAAGCCAGATAGCCAATAGCCAACAAATGAAGGCCGAACAACCCAAGGGAAAGCGCCCAAAGGTCACCGAACGCATTGACTCCCGCAAGCGCCTGAGCATTCCGTTGATCCGCGCTGAACACAGAGAGGTAGTCGTCACCAAGGAAACGCAGCACGCCAAGAAGCTGGCCAACAGCGACCATGAAGATTCCCGCGAACACCAGCCGGAATGCCGCAGCCAACAGCGAAACGCCTTTATTTACAGGGCTGAACACCTGATGGAGCGCACACGCCACCACAACATCAAGCGCGATCACCACGAACAACGCCGCAATACCCGCCCGGAACAACCCCTCCGAGGACCCGATATCCGCAGCAGTCTGCGCCGCATCCCCCGGCGTCACCTGCCCCTGGATGGCGACGAAGACACCAAACGGCGCCAACGCGGCCATCAGCAGAATGCCGGCACCCGCAACCACACCGGACCGGTCCCGCACTACCACCGCCGGACTTTGATCTACCTGCATCGGGACGCCTCTCAAAGAGCGGCCACCAGGGCGGAAGCCCTCGCGCGCCGCACATCGCCGTACTAAGTACGAACGAGTAAGCTCACCGTAGCGTACTAAGTACGAAACCACGACAACCTGGAGTGAAATGCCCGCACAGCGACCTCGTCTCAGCCGGGAGCGAGTGCTGCGAGGTGCCATCGAGGTGGCCGACAAGGGCGGTATCGCGGGGCTGACGATCCGCTCGCTCGCGCAGGCCCTCGACGTGAAGCCGATGTCGGTCTACCACTACGTTGCCACCAAGGAGGAGATCCTCGACGGCATCGTCGACCTCGTCTTCACCGATATCGAGCTGCCGGCGATCGGCGGCGAATGGCGTGCGGAGATGCGCCGCCGCGCGGGCTCGGCGCGTCAGGTGCTGCGGCGTCATCCGTGGGCGATCGGCCTACTCGAATCACGTACCAGTCCCGGCCCGGCGACGTTGCGACACCACAACGCGGTCATCGGCACACTTCGCGCGGCCGGCTTTTCGCTGGCCCAAACCGCTCACGCCTACGCCCTGATCGACAGCTACATCTACGGGTTCGCCCTCCAGGAGGCCGGCCTACCGTTCGACGGCCCCGAAACAGTCGCCGAGGTCGCCGGCCCGATGATGGAATCGCTGACCGCGGACGAATACCCCCACCTCGCCGAGATGACTACGCAGTACTACCTCAAGCCCGGCTACGACTTCGGCGACGAGTTCGAGTTCGGCCTCGACCTAATCCTCGACGCCCTCGCCTGACGGCCGCCAAAACTGCCGAGGCGCATAGCCGTCGCGACGAAGCCAGTGCTCGGTGTAGACGATCCGCTGCGGCCGCACCACGACCATCGGTCCCAGCGGCGGCTCATCGAGAGAGTTGCCACGCTCGACGTGATCCGACTGCCACCGATAGGCCTCCCAATAGCGGCCGAACTCCTCGTCGTCCGGCGCCAACAGACTCGCGCGACCGAAGACCTGGGCGCCGCGACTACTGGCCTGGCCGACGAGAGGTGCGAAGATGCCGATCGAGATCCGCGGATCGGCTGCGAGGTTCCGCATCTTCGGCGAACGGCCGGACGCGGTGAAGATGAGCGCGAAATCCAGATGGTAATAGCGAACCGGCGTCGCCAGCGGCCCGTCCGGACCAGTGGTCGCGATGACGCACATGTTCTGGCTGGACAGCAGATTCAGAATGCGCTCGGAAAGACGTACATGATCGAGCTTCTTCGTCGGTGCGGGACCGGACAACCAGGAATTCGTCAGCGCCATGGCCGATCATCGCATTAGACGGTTCGCGGTTGGACCAGGCCGGCGTCGTAGCCGAGGATGACGGCTTGGACGCGGTCGCGGAGGCCGGTTTTGGTGAGGATTCGGCTGACGTGGGTCTTCACGGTGTGCTCGGTCAGATGCAGGCTGGTCGCGATCTCCGCGTTGGAGTTGCCCTCGGCAAGCAGTTGCAGCACCTCGCGTTCCCGGGCGGTGAGTGCAGTCAGCTGGTCGACCGCGGCCGGGTCCTGCCCCGCGGCGGCGAATCGGTCGATCAGGCGTCGCGTCACCGGCGGTGCCAGCAGGGCGTCACCCGCCGCGATCACCCGTACGGCGTTGATCAGCTCGTCCCGCGAAGACCGTTTCAGCAGAAAGCCGCTCGCGCCCGCCCGGAGCGCGGCGTACACGTATTCATCCAGATCGAACGTGGTCAGGATGATGACCTTCGGCCCGCGCTCGCTGCCAGCGAGCTGCCGCGTCGCCTCGATCCCGTCCATCACCGGCATCCGCACATCCATCAGGATCACCTGCAGATTGAGCATCGAGGCGGCCTGCCGGACCGCGTCCGCGCCGTCGACCGCCTGCGCCGCCACCTCGATATCGGGCTGCCCGTCCAAAATGGTGGCGATCCCGTCCCGCACCAGATCCTGATCGTCAACCACCATCACCTTGATCAGACCGCCACCGGCGCCGTTCACGCAGGCACCGCCGCGCCGGCCGGAATCCGGGCCGCGATCGTGCAACCCGCGCCCGGCGCCGTCTCGATGCGCAGACCGCCGCCGTGTACGCGGACCCGCTCGCGCATACCCGCGAGACCGTGCCGACCACGTCCAGCCTCGGCTGGATCGAACCCGCGTCCGTCGTCGGCCACCATCAGGTTGATCTCCCCGTCCGCGATCTCGATGGTCACCGTGGCCCGCTCGGCGCCGGAGTGCCGTACGACGTTGGTCAGCGCCTCCTGGACGATGCGGTACGCCGTGAGTTGTTGCCCAGCCGGTAGGTCGTCCGCGATCGGCGGCAGCACCAGGTCGATCCGCAGGCCCTCAGTCCCGACCGTCGCCACCAGCCCAGGGAGATCCGCCAGCCCTGGTTGCGGTGCGAGCTGCGGATCGGGCACGCCGTCGGCATCGCGCAGTGCCGAGAGCATCCGGTCGAGCTCGCCGAGGGCACGCCGTCCGGTGTCACCGATGCGCTGGAACCCGCGCAGCACCTCGTCATTGCCCTGCCGGATCAGGTCCGGCCCGGTCTCGGCCTGGATCACCATCAGGCTGACGTGGTGCGCGATCACGTCGTGCAGGTCGCGCGCGATGTACGCCCGTTCCGTGAGCTTGGTCTGCTCTTCCTCTTGCTCGATCGCGCGCTGGCGCAATTCCCGCTCGCGCTCACGGGCTTCGCCGATGCCGCTGTAGAGCCGAGCGAGTACGCCAAGGCAGACGCCGAGCGCCAGCACCAAGGACAGCGACAACGGCCATTGCCGGTCGAACACGACGTCGTGCCGGGTAGCCGACGCACCGTCAACCCACACCTGGTTGAAGGTGCTGTCGTCGTCCAAGCCGGGATAGAGGAACGGCAGGAGCGTGTTCCGCGTGAATCCGCCGAGACGCGGCACTACGACGAGAAACGCCAGCACACCACCCGAGACCGGCAGGGCGAATTGCCACGGCCGGTGCCGGGCCAGCGAGTAGAGGGCGAGCCCGAGCGCCAGCATCAACGGCCAGCGCTCGGTCGCGAGCCAGTACGCCGTGAGGTTCGCGACGGCGAGCACCACACACGGCACGACCGGCCGGATCCGGCGCAGCGCGAGCGTGATCGGCGAGCAGATGACGAAGACCGTCAGCCAGTCCGGGGCGAACTGCCACTCGTCCCAGTCGACCATGCGCCAGACGTCGAGCCCGATCAGCGAGACGGCCAGTACGCCCAGCAACAGGTCAGCCGGCACCACGCTCTCGGGCCGGGTCACCAGTGCGCGGAGGTCGTCAAGCCAGGTCTCGACCGACCGCGAGTTGTGCCTCCACAACATCGTCCACAAGGCCAACGCGGTCCCGGCCGCGAACACGATGGTTGCCGCAGGCACCGGCACACTCGCGAGCGTGAAGACGGTGGCCGCCGCCAGGCCCGCGCCACTCAGCAGCGGTGTGGCGGTGCGAAAAGCCAGCAGCAGGGGCGCGATCATGACCAGCACGACCAGCGCGGGAGCGGCCGTCCATCCGCCGTCCTGTTTGATGGCCCAATGGACGCCGGCACCGGTGATCATCAGCCCGGCGAGGGCGAGGACCAGATCGAGCCTTGATCCGGACAGCGTGGGACGAGCCATGACCTCATTCTGGCCTCTGTCGCGAGCGCGCTCGTCACTCTGAAGAGTGACACCGGACCGGCGATTGTCACTCTTTTCGGTCACAGTACGTGGCACCTAACGGCGATGTGCCGGGCCTATCGCAAAACCCAGGCTCGAAGACATGACCCTCTTGAGCCCTTCTCGGCCGCCCGGCCGCTCGTCTGTGGGCCGGTCCATGGCTTGGCCGATCGGCCTCGCGGTGGCCGGATTCCTCGGCGTTTGCGTACTGCTCTGGCCGCCGACCTCGCTGCAGTTCGACCTGCGCGTGTACGCCGCCGCGGCAGGCGACTTCCTCGACGGCGCCAGTATCTACGAGGCGCACCTGGCCCATCCGGAGATCGGGATGGCGTTCACCTATCCGCCGTTCGCCGCGATCCTCTTCGTACCACTCGCGCTGGCCGGAACGGGCGCCGGCCGGATCATCACGGTGCTGGTCTGCGGCCTGTCCACCCTGGCCATCGGTCTGGTCAGCCTTCGCGCGGTCCGGCCCGAGCTGACCATCGCGCGGCTCCGGGTGCTGGGGTTGGCGATCGGCGCGGCGGGAATCGCGTTCGAGCCGATTCGATCGACGTTCGGCTACGGGCAGATCAACTTGTTGCTGACGTTGATGCTGCTGGTGGACCTGCTCGGGTACTTGCCGCCGCGGTATCGCGGTGTGCTGGTCGGTATTGCGACCGGGATCAAGCTCACCCCGGGCATCTTCCTGATCTTCCTGCTCGTCACCCGGCGCTATCGCGAAGCCGCGACCGCAGCCGTGGCAACCGTCGCCACGATGCTGATCGGCTTCATCGCGATGCCTTCGGACTCGATCAAGTTCTGGGGGCAGTTGATCTTCGACCCGGGACGTCCGGGCGCCAAGCACTTCATCAGCAACCAGTCGCTGCGCGGAGTGGTCGCACGGATCACCGAGGGTTCCGGCGGAGCGCTATGGGTCCTTTCCACACTGGTCGCGGCCATTGTCGGCCTGTACGCCGCACGGCGCGCGCACGACGCCGGCGAACGCTTCGAGGCCATCCTCCTGGCCGCCGCCACCGGTCTACTCGTGTCACCGATCTCCTGGACCGGCCACTGGGTCTGGGCCCTCCCGATCTGCGTCCTCCTCTGGTCCCGCGCCCGCGCCAAGCCGGTGATCGCCGTACTGGCAGCCGTTTGGACGATCACGACGACGCTCGGCCTGCCCTGGTTCGCGCCGTACTTCGGTGATCGCGAATACACCCACCAAGGGTTCGACCTGTTCCTCGGCAATGCCTACCCGATCGTCGCGATCGCCTTTATCGCAACGGCTTTCGCGATCCGGCGGCGATCATGACCCAGCGTCGCGTCTTCTGGGCACTCGTGGTCGTCCTGGCCCTCACCCCGATCTGGTACGCCGCGACCGCGGGCTCTCTCGACCTGCAGGTCTACCGGACCGGCGGCGCTGTCTGGCGGAACGGCATCAGCCTGTACTCGGACGGATTCGCCGACCTCGTGCCGACCTTCCCGTTGCCGTTCACCTATCCCCCGTTCGCGGCCGTGCTCTTCACCGGCCTCGCCGTACTGCCGTTCACCCTCGCCGAACTGGTGATGAACGCGATCAGCGTCGCCGCTCTCGCCGCCACGCTCGTAGTCGTCACCGGCCGCTTGTACGGCTGGAACCGTCGCTCAGTCCTCATCGGCTTAGGCCTGACCACGATCGGCATGCTGCTCGAACCGGTCCGCGCCACCATCGGCTTCGGCCAGGTGAACCTGCTGCTGATGGGCCTGGTCACACTCGACTGCCTCCTACCGAAAACCCGATGGCCTCGCGGTCTCCTGCTCGGGTTGGCGGCCGCCATCAAACTCACACCCGCGGTCTTCGTCCTTTATTTCCTGGTACGACGGCAATACCGGGCCGCCGCGATGACCTTCGCGTCGTTCGCTGGATTCTCGCTCGCCGCCTACGCGCTCATCCCCGCGGACTCCACGACGTACTGGTTCAGCGTGCTCTTCGACCCGGGCCGGATCGGCGGCGCGACGTACGCCTTCAACCAGTGTTTCCAGGCCGTGCTCGAACGCATCATCCCGGGCCATCCGTCGCTCTGGCTCGCGCTGGTCGCGATCACGCTGGCGCCGACCGTCATCGCGGCCCGCCGAGCACGCGCAGCCGGCGACGACGTGACGGCCGTACTGGTCATCGCCGCCTTCGGCCTACTCGCCTCCCCGGTCAGCTGGTCGCATCACTGGGTGTGGGTGGCGCCTGCCCTGATCGCCTTGGTACACAAGCGAAAGTGGTACGTCGCCGCTGGCATACTCGCCGTCTTCGCGGTCGGTCCGCACCAGTTCTTCCCACCCGAAGGGCGAAGCTGGTCCCTTCCCGAACACGTCCTCGGCTCGGCGTACGTCATCACAGCCGTCGCCGCCATCCTCCTCCTCGCCTTCCGCCGCTACCCAGAGCCCGTCGACGCGGTTGGCGGGAGTGACGGTGCCGAATTGGTCCCGGCCGTCAGCGGATCGCCACGATGAGGTGTTTGTCGGCGGTCTGATCGAGTACGCCGACCTCGGCGAATCCGGCCAATCGAAGCGCCTCGGTCATCTCGGGCAGGGTGACCGGGGCTGCGTCGGTCGGACCAACCGCCAACCGATCCCGCTCGGCGAACAACTCCGCGAACGCCGGCTCAGCCCGCGCATCCGCCCACCAGCTCTCCCAGTCATCCGCCTCATCACCGAGCGGCGAACCGTCCCATGAGTGGTCCCGCAACGTCGCGGCCAACGCACTAAGACGCGGCACCTCCCCACCAAGCCGAAGCGTATCGAGATTGACGAACACGCCATCCGGCCGAATCCGACGCGCCAACATCCGCGCGACCTCGGCGAACTCACCCGCACTGAAGTAGTGCAACGACGTCGCACTGCACACCGCGTCAACCGCCAACGCCCGAGTGCTGCCGAAGCGCTTGACCGCCCGAACCGCGATCGACCCCGGCCCCGACGCCAAGTCCACCAACCGCCCCGGCTCACCAACCACGCGATCCACGACGTCCAGCACCATCCCCAACGCGGCATCCCGATCAGGCAGGTAATTCCCCTGCTGCCGATCCCACCGCTCAATCCACGCGCTCTCCGACATCCCCGCACGCTAGCCCCAACAGCACCCAGTTGACAATCGTTTTCATTTACCGATCAGTGCAGGATCAGTCCGCCGACCGGGACGGAAGCGACATGGCCGGTTGCCGGAGCGGTCAGCGCCAGCGCGAGACCCACATCGACCAGCCCTGATCGGCGGAGGTTCGCGACGTCGGGGGTCGGAGTCCAGACCGACTCGGCGGTTTCGCCATTCGGCTCAGGCCGGAGCTCACCGCCGGTAATGCGGACTTGGTAGAAGATGCCGACATTCTGGTGCTCGACTCCCCGACGCGCGGTGGCCGCCGGGATCACCCTCGAATCCACGCCCAGCAGACGTTCGACCACCGAGTCGAGCCCGGTCTCCTCAGCAACCTCCCGAACCACCGCATCAAACGGATCCTCCGCCTGCTCGACCTTGCCGCCCGGCAGCGTCCAATGCCGCTCACCCTCCGGTGGTACGTAATGGGCAAGCAGAACCCGCCCGTCCTCAATACACACCGCATACGCCGCCAGCCGAAAACTCATCCCCGCACCCTGCCACCTACCCACGCAATCCGAAAACGACTTTTCCGCGGCCGGACGCCGTGTGGAGCTGGCGGTCCGCGCGCGGGGACCAGCGCAGCCAAAACCGTCGATCCGTGCAGGTATTAGTCGCTGTTGATCCAGGACCAGGTACTCTTCTTTGCCGGGACGCCTGCCGCCGCGAACCATGCCGCGGCCCGCTCGTGGTTCGCCTCGATCGGCAGTTGCTCACCGAGTTCGCCCCGGGCGACCAGGTCGGCGAAGCACGCGATGAGCCGCTCCTCGAGCTCGCCTTCGCGTACGTCGTCCTTCTCGAAGTAGCCGACCAACCGCTCCAGCGAGGAATAAGGCGCGTACGTCGTATAGGCGTATTCGCGGCCGGCGTCATTCCGCGTCGCCAGGTAGTCGTACTTCTCGCCCAGGCCGATCCCCTCGTGCTCGCCATCCGGATCCAGCGAAACCGTCAGCGTGAAGATGCAGTTGGTCCGATCCCGATGTACGGACACGAGCCCGACGTCGCGGCGACGGCCGAAGGCGCGACACGTGTACGGGACGCCGGCTTCGTCGTACCAGCTAGCCAGCCGGTCCCGCACGGTCATCGGCCTGCCGTCCAACTGCCCGCCGTTGGCCAGCCCGACAAAGGCCGCGATCAGCCGATCGTCAAGCAAGCCGTCGCCGACCGGCACACGCCTCGACAGGCACTCCACGAGTGGTGCCACCGAATCACGCTCGGTCTCCAGGTAGAACATCCCGGGCTCAGCGTCGCTCGAAGCCCGGAAGTCCACCGAACGGTCGGACCCGATCGTCACCTGCAACCCGTCCACCGGTAGCGGCACCACCCGATTGACGCCACTGCGGCTGCACTTCACGCCCGCCTCTTCCAACCACGCGGCGACGCGATCCCGGGCGCCACGAGGCTCGAACTCACCCTGCTCGACAAGCTTGCGGTACGCGGCGGCAACCTCGTCGGGTTGAGGCATTCGCCCGTCAAATAGCGCCGCTATTTCAATCCGCGTGGTCGCCACATTGTGGCCGTAACCAAGAGGCTCACCAGCCCGCTCGTACGACTCGTTGAAGACGATCCGGCTGTGCTCCCAAGACGTTTCCGGATCCAACTCAACCGTGAAGGTGCGCAGCAACCCATGCGAGTCGCGCGGATATCGGCGCACGACCTCCAGGCGCTCCACCACCCTGAACTCGCCATCAGCGTCGTCTGCCTTAGCCAGCTCATAGGAGACACCGGCATGCTGACACCAGAACCTCAGCCTGAAAGCCTGGTCACCAAAGTACGCAGCGGGCTCCTCCGCCAGCCGTTCGGTCATCGCCCGCACCAACGCGGCCTCGGAATCACCCTCAGGACTCGTGCCGAAAAGCTCGAGCAGATGATCGATGGAGGTCAGCGGAGTCCGGATCACCTGGCTTTCCGCGGCCACACTCTTCCCGTCCCGCCGACGCGCCGCCGTGAACTCCAGGTCCGCGCCAACCACAAGACTCACGCCACCGGACCGACCATCATCAAACAATGCATATTCGCGCGCCATAACCCCACCCTAGAAACCCAAAAGGTCGGACCTTCATGGCCAGCCGCTGTGGGAGCATGGCCAGGTGCTGAAGCGGCTCAGGTGGGCAGGCGTTTGCGGGCCTCGGGATCGCATTCTGTGGTGTCGTTGTGACCGTGGACTCTGCCTACCAGCGGAGCATGAGCCGCCCCGCCGCCACTAGCGGTCGTCGTTGGTGGCGTAGACGTCGGGGATGCCGTCGTGGTCGAGGTCGGCGATTTCGGCTTCGTGGACTCGGCGGTGGGTGCGGTTGCGGAGGCGGAGGATGATCGCGGCGACGAGGGCGGACAGCAGGGAGCCGGCGAGTACGGCGAGTTTGACGTGGGCGTCGCGATCGCTGCCGGCGCCGTAGGCCAGTTCGCCGATCAGCAGGGACACGGTGAAGCCGAGGCCGCCCAGCGAGGCCAGGCCGACGACGTCCACCCATTTCAGGTCCGGGTCCAGCCGGGCGTGGGTGAAGCGGGCCACCAACCAGGTCGCGAGCGTGATGCCGATCGGCTTGCCGATCACCAGCCCGGCGACGATCCCGATGGCCACTGGATCGGAGAACGCGGCACCCAAACCACCATCCGAGCCGCCAATCGCCACGCCTGCGGCGAAGTACGCGAACACCGGAACCGCGACAGCCGCCGACAACGGGCGGAACCGATGCTCGAAGTGCTCCGCCAACCCGGGACCGGCCTCGGGTCCGCCCGCGCGATGACTTCGGATGACCGGCACCGCGAATCCCAGCAGTACGCCCGCCACCGTGGCGTGCACACCCGACGCGTGGACCAACGTCCAAGTCGCGCCTGCCAACGGCAGCAACAACCACCACGACCGCACTCGCCGCTGGACCAGCAACGTGAACAAGCCCAACGGAATAAGGGCCAACAGCAACGGACCGACCGAGAGATGCGCGGTGTAGAAGACGGCGATGATGACGATCGCGAGCAGGTCATCGACCACGGCCAGCGTCAGCAGGAACGTCCGCAACGCCGACGGCAGGAACCGGCCGACCACCGCGAGCACGGCCAGCGCGAACGCGATATCGGTCGCGGTGGGAATCGCCCAGCCGCGCAGCGAACCACCCGACTGGAGGTTGAACGCCAGGAAGAACAACGCCGGCACCAGTACGCCACCCACCGCGGCCGCGATCGGGACCACCGCGCGTTGTGGCGTACGGAGATCACCCGCGACGAACTCCCGCTTGAGCTCCAGACCCGCGACGAAGAAGAAGATCGCGAGCAGTCCGTCCGCGGCCCAGGTGGCAGCACTCAAGTCGAGGTGCAACGAACTCGGGCCGAAGGTGAAGCCCCGTACCGACTCGTACGAGCTGGCCCACGGCGAGTTCGCCCACACCAACGCAACGACGGCGCCCACCAGCAGCAGCGCGCCCCCAATCGTCTCCTTGCGGAGGATGTCCGCGATCCGGCTCGCTTCCGGCCACGACCCGCGGCTGAACAGCGTCGGCGTACGTCGCACCTCATTTGCCATCGATCAGACCTCTCAAGCTCCGGCCTTCGCTCCGCCGAGCAACTTCGTAGCCTTGGCGACGGCTCCCCCGGTAGCGCCGTCGATCTCTTGGGGTAACGCGCCGACAAACGTCAGCGCCATCACGACGTCGTTGACGCCGGTGGTGACCATGGTCAACTCGAACCCTTCCAGCCCGCCACCGGTGGCGGTGAACCGGACCGCGACCGGATTCTGACCCGCGACCGGAGCCGAGACCTCGCGCACCTGCATCGGCGAACTGCCCTCGCCGGGCACGGTCAGGGTGATCGTGCGACAAGCGCCGATCGCGGTCTTGAAGGACTTCTGCAATGCGGTGACCGCCTGCGTCGACCCCATCGCGTCAAGGGATACGTCGATGTACGGCCCGTCCTGACCACCCGAGAACGACCGGCCGGCCGAAGCCTTCGATCCGGGCGGGTTGTCCGTGTTCATCAGCGCGACCAGTCGGGCGCAGCGAGCATCCTTGGACGACAGCTTGACGTCGTCCTCCGCCGCGGCCTCGTCCGGCTCGACCGAGAAGCCAGACGGCAGATCCTTCAACTCCAGCAACGCCTTCGTCAGTTGCGCGGCAGTACGCGGCCCCGGCGCCGACGGCTGTGTCGGAGTCGGGGTGATCGACGGCGTCGAGGGTGTCGTCGTCGGCGTAGCGCTAGGCGTGACGCTAGGGGTCGGTGCACTGCCGGGTTCCGACCCCGAGCAGGCGGTCAACGCCAACGGCAGAGCGGCGACGGCCACGAGAACGGGGTGGATCTTCGACATGGGTGACTCCTTGGGACCGGTCGAGTGCCTCGACGCAGGGTGATCGCGGCGGATCAGGCCATGCCTCACACACCGGGCCGACGATGCCCGGCCCGATGATCCTAGGTGAGTCCGGCTGCGGTTCCGCGCTAGACCCCTTTGCGGTCTGTAGCAAAGGTACTACTTCGACACGGTGTGTAGTAGAAAAATTACATAAAGGAGGTAATCATGGCCCGAGTACCCGCCCGTTAGGTTCCCGGATGTTTCCGCTCGCTTCATCTGTCCGAGGGGCCTGCCGCCATGAGCATTCCTGAAGGTGAGGCCCATGAACTCCATCAGTCGCAGGACTCTTGTCCTCGGTGGACTGGCCGCGACCGGCGCCACCGCGCTGCCGCTGCACTCCACTGTGATCGCCGCAACCGCTGCGGTGCCGTACCCGTTCCAGTTGGGGATCGCGTCCGGTGATCCCGATCCGGGCAGCGTTGTGCTGTGGACCCGGCTGGCGCCGTCGCCGCTCAACTCCGACGGCCATGGCGGGATGGCGAACACCAACGTGACCGTGGACTGGCAGGTGTCCACCAACGAACTCTTCACGACGATCGTGGCATCGGGTTCGGTCACGGCGACATACGCGAGCGCCCACTCGGTGCACGTCGTCGCCGGCGGCCTCAACCCCGACTCGGACTACTTCTACCGATTCCGCGCCCAGGGCCACCTCTCCCCCGTCGGCCGGACTCGCACCACCCCGGCGCTCGGAACGGCCGGGCGCGATCTGCTGATGGCGTTCACCTCGTGCTCGCACTACGAGGAGGGCTACTTCACCGTCTACCGCCGGATCGCGGAAGACAACCCGGGCGTGGTTCTGCACCTCGGCGACTACATCTACGAGTACGGCGCGGGCACCAACCGTCCGCGGACGCACCTGGGTGCTACCGAGATCGTGTCGCTGGCGGACTACCGACGCCGCTATGGCCAGTACAAGTCGGACCCGGACCTGCAGGCCGCGCACGCCGCCGCACCCTGGATCGTCGTACCGGATGACCACGAGCTCGAGAACAACCATGCCGGCAACATCCGCGCGGACAGCACGCCGACGCTGACCGCCGCGCAGTGGACCGCCCGCCGGACTGCCGCCTACCAGGCGTACTACGAGAACATGCCGCTTCGCCCGGCGCAGGCCAGCAACGGCGCGAGCATTCCGCTGTTCCGCCGGGTCCGGTGGGGAAACCTCGCCACCTTCCACATGCTCGACACTCGGCAGTACCGCAGCGACCAGGCGTGCGGCGACGGCTGGAAGGTCTGCTCCGACGCGGACCTGGCAACGCGCACCCTGCCCGGCAACACCCAGGAGAGCTGGCTGCTCGACGGTCTCGCCCAGCACTCCGGTACCTGGGACATCATCGGCCAGCAGGTCTTCTTCGCGCGGCGGTTCAACGCCAGTGGCGCGAGCATGGACTCGTGGGACGGCTACCGCGCCTCGCGAGCCCGGATCCAGAAGGGCTGGGTCGATCGCGGCGTCCGCAACCCGGTCGTCCTGACCGGCGACGTACATCGCGCCTGGGCGAGCAACCTGATGGCCGACTACAACAACGCGAACTCGGCCATCATCGGCAGCGAGCTCGTCACCAGTTCGGTCTCGTCCGGCGGCGACGGCGACGGTGCCACCGCGATTCCGGATGTCGGCACCAATCCGTGGCTGAAGTACTTCCACAACCGGCGTGGCTACGTCCGTACGACGATCAGTCCGACCCAACTGCGGGCCGACTTCCGGGCCGTGGCGAAGGTGACGGAACACGGTGCCGCGGCGACCACCGCGAAGTCGTTCGTGATCCAAGAGGGCCTCCCCGGCCTTCAGACGGTCTGAGGGGATCCTGAGATGAAGAAACTCTTCGCAGTTGCAGTGACCGCGTCATCCCTGGCTGTCAGCGCATTCACCGCTACAGGCGCCAGTGCCAGCAGCACATTCTTAGCGACGCCGACGTGGCTTACGGCCAACAGTGTGTCCACTGGAGACCAGGACGCGCCGTCGGTCGCCACCAACCGCAATGGATACGTCGCCGTCGTGTGGGAGGACGACCGGGACGCAGCCAACGCACCCGACAACGCGCACAGTGAGATCTTCCTACGGCTGTTTCGCAACGGCAGTGCCCTGTACGAGGTCAAGCTGTCTGCGGCCGGCGGTAGCGGCGTAACCAACTGGCGCCACCTCAACCCGGACGTAGGGCTCGACGACAAGGGCAACGCCGTAGTGGTGTGGCAAGACGACCCTGACGGCAACGGGTTCTACAACGTCCCGTACCGGGTGGTGAACACAGCAGGCACTGTCACCGCCTCAGGTAGTTCCAACACCAGTTCGGACGGGCAGCAGGTCAACCCGCGAGTGGCCGTAGACCCGGACGGTGCACCCGTTAGTGGCGCGGTCGCATTCACCGTGGTGTGGGAGGACACCCAGGGCACCGCCCCGGCCACGGTCAAGGCAGCTGGCTTCACCGGGCCGACGACTCGCGCCTGGGAGGTCACGGCCTCGCAGACAACCGGCCAGCACCACAACCCGGATGTGGCCGTGTCGGCCTCGGGTGATGCCGTCGTGGTCTGGGACGAGGACGGCGACGCCGACGCGGCGTACAACGTCGGCCTGATCCGTTTGGCCCGCACGACCGGCGCTGCGAACCTGTCGCGTCGTACGGCGAACGCCAACGCCACCGGGCAGCAGAGGTACGCGACGGTCGCGGCCAACTTCAACGGCGACTTCGCCGTGGCGTGGGAGTCCGATCACAGCGGTACGGCGGGGTCGTGGACGCGTACGTTCAGCCCGACGGGCACGGCGCGCTTCTCCGATGTGCTGGTCGCCAACGCCGGCAAGGGGCCGTCGGTCGGACTCGATGACCAGGCGAATTCCGTCGTGGGGTGGACGGTTCAGGCCACCGATCTCGACGTCTGGGTGCGCGGTTTCGGCACCAGCGGTACGGACGCGGGCAGGTTGTCGGCTCAGCAGCTCAGCTCGGTCCCGGCCGGACGTCAGGAGCAGATGGCGGTCGCGGTATCGCCTTGGGCCGAGGTGGCCGTCGCGTACACCGACGACAACGACGGCAACACCTTCGACCAGATCTACCTCGGGTTGGACATCTCGAACAACAGCTGGTGATCAGGCGCACGAGTCCTGGGTCGATCCGTCGACCCCGGCCGTGTCACTCGCGAGTCACCCGCGAGTCTCCCGGGCTTCGGCCTTGATGCGGGCGGTTTCGCGGCGGACCTCGGCCTGGGTGGCGCGCTCGCGCTGGAGCCAGTCGGGGTTCTCCGTCTTGAGGGCCTCGATCTGCTCGGTGGTGAGCGGATCGGTGACGCCACCACGGGCGAGACCGCTGATGGAGATGCCGAGCAGGGCGGCGATGGTGCCACGGGGGTGCGGGCCGGTGGCGCGCAGCTCACGCAGCCACTCGGGCGGATCGGCCTGCAGGGCGTTCAGCTCGTCGCGCGAGACGACACCCTCCTGGAACTCGGCCGGGGTGGCTTCGAGGAGCACGCCCAGCTTCTTCGCCGCTGTCGCGGGCTTCATCGTCTGGGGAGTCTTTTGCGACGTCATGCCCTCAGGGTAACGAGCCGACGCGCCGTCGCCGACTACGCCCGGTAATCTGGGCTGGTGACCGGCCCGGACGTACCGCCAGGATCCAAGCCCGAATTCAAACTCGGGTACGTCCCGGGCGTGACGCCCACCAAGTGGGTGCGGGTCTGGAACGAGCGGCTGCCGCGGGTCCAGCTGACGCTCGTGCAGGTCTCCCCCGGCGAGGCCGCCGCGCTTGTTCGTGACCAGACCGTCGACGCCGCGTTGCTGCGATTGCCGATCGACCGGACGGGCCTGCACGCGATACCTCTCTATACCGAGACGACCGTGGTCGTGGTTCCGAAGGATCACCTCGTGACCGCGGCGGAAGAGGTGACCACCGAGGACCTGACCGACGAGGTGCTGCTGCATCCGTTGGACGACGCTTTCGACTGGGAGCAGCCGCCCGGGCGCCAATGGCCCGCACGTCCCGCGAATACGGCCGACGCCGTCGAATTGGTCGCGGCGGGGATCGGCCTCCTCGTCGTACCGCAGTCACTCGCCCGGCTACATCACCGCAAGGACCTCACGTATCGGCCGATCGCGGACGCGCCCGAGTCGCAGGTCGCGTTGTCGTGGCCGGAGGACGAGTCCGGCGAGTTGGTGGAAGTGCTGATCGGCATCGTCCGCGGCCGGACCCTCAACACGACCCGGGGTCCCGCGACCGCTACTCCCAAGCCCAAGGCCAAGCCGGCCGCGAAGAAGTCCAACCCCAAAGGCAAGAAGCCAGAACGACCTCGCGCTCCCCAAGGCGGCAAGCGCGGCAAGCCCAAGCGCCGGTCCTAACCCCGTCCTGGAGGATGCATGAGCGCTGTCGAGCACCTCGATGTGCTGGTGGTCGGCGCCGGTATCTCCGGAATCGGCGCCGGTCGGTATCTGCGTACCGAGCATCCGGCCAAGACGTTCGCCATCCTCGAGGCCCGGGCCGCGTCGGGTGGGACGTGGGATTTGTTCCGGTATCCGGGCATTCGGTCGGACTCTGATCTGCACACCTTCGGGTACGAGTTCGAGCCTTGGCGTGATGACGAGTCGATCGCTTCGGCGCCGCGGATTTTGGATTATGTGCGTCGTACGGCGACCAAGTACGGGCTGGACGCGAGCATCCGCTATCAGCACAAGGTCGTCAGCGCGGACTGGTCGTCGGACGAGGCGCGCTGGCTGGTTGAGGTTGAGCGTGGCGATACCGGGGAGCGGTTCCAGCTGACCGCGGGGTGGATCTTTTGCGCCAGCGGGTATTACCGGTACGACGAGGGTTATACGCCGGCGTTTGAGGGGCGCGAGCGGTTCGCGGGGACGATCGTGCATCCGCAGCATTGGCCCGAAGGCCTTGACTACAAGGGCAAACGGGTGGTGGTGATTGGTAGTGGTGCTACTGCGGTGACGTTAATTCCCGCGATGGCGGACGACGTTGGGCACATCACGATGTTGCAGCGTACGCCGAGTTACGTGATGGCGGTGGCTAAGGAGGACGCGCTCGCCAATCTGCTGCGGCGGGTCGTGGGTCCGACGCGGGCGTATGCGGTGACGCGTCGCAAGAACATCGCCATGCAGCGGGCGACTTGGCGCTTCTGCCGGCGATTTCCTCGCGTCGCGCGGAGGGTCATCCGGCTGGTCAATAAGAAGCGGCTGCCTGATGGGTATCCGGTCGACGAGCACTTCAATCCGCCGTACGACCCGTGGGACCAGCGGCTGTGCGTCGTACCGGATGGTGACCTCTTTGACGCCATCCGGGATGGCAAGGCGTCCGTGGTCACGGATCGGATCAGGACGTTCACGGAGACCGGGATCCTGCTTGAGAGCGGGCGTGAGCTCGAGGCCGACATCATCGTGACGGCCACCGGCCTGAACCTGCAGCTATTCGGCGGTATCGAGCTCAGCGTGAATGGCCGCCCTGTTTCGCCGCCGGACACCGTGGTCTTCCGCGGGATGATGCTCAGCGGTGTGCCGAATTTCGCAATCGCGATCGGCTACACGAATTCCTCGTGGACGCTGAAGATCGGGCTCCTCTGCGAGTACTTCTGCCGCCTGCTCCGCCACATGGACGACAACGGCTACAACACCGCTTGGGCCGACGCGGATCCCGACCTGGAAACACGCCCCCTGCTCGACTTCGGTGCAGGCTACGTCCAACGCTCCCTCGCCGACCTCCCCAAACAAGGCCCAGCCGCCCCATGGCTAATGTCAATGAACTACCAAGACGACCTCAAACTCCTCCGCACCGGCCCCATCACCAACAAACACCTCCACTTCTCCTGCAGAACGTCCGGCGCAGCCTCAGGGGTTGGTGGTTAGGGCGATGGTTAGGGCGAGGATGGTTTGGGGGTCTTCTAGGCGGTTGCCGAAGAGTTCGCGGATTTGGCCCATGCGGTAGCGGACCGTTTGGGGGTGGACGTGCATGGCGGCGGCTACGTCGTCTCGGCGGCCCAGGTGCAGCAACCACTCGCGCAGGGTCTCGGTAAGGCGGTCCGCCGTCGCCGGGCGGAGCGTGGCGAACGGCGCCAGCACCCGTCGCCGGAGATCCTCGAGCGCCGCCGGGTCGGCCGCCACCACCAACGCGGCCAGGTGCCGATCGGTATCAACGGGAGCGTCGGATTCCACCGGCAGCCGGAGCCGCCGTGCACGCAACACCCGCAGGTACGACGTACGCGCCATCGTCCAAGGCTGGGACGGACCAACCCACGCCTGCCGCCCCCGCAAACTCCGGAGCAACGCAACCCGCCCAGGACCATCCGCATCGGGAACCAGCAGCACCGCGACCTCAGACTCCTCCTCCAACTCCGGCAACTCGTCCTCGGGCCGCAACGTCCGCGGATCCAGCACCGCAAGCACACCCCGCACCTGCGCATTCGGCAACAACACGGCCGTGAGAGTCCGCGGCGGCTCCCAATCAGCCCGCTCAGCCCGATCCGCCAGTTGATCCGCGGGATCCCCGACCAGCAAACTCCGCCCAAGCCGCTGCAAATACCGCTGCCGCACCCGACCGGTCGTCGCGAGCTCATCGGTATGCCCCGCCACACTCGCCGCCGAAAGCTCATCGATATACGCGAACACCAACTCGGCGAACTTCGCCAGCGTCCCTGCCGGAAGACCCGCCTCGACCGCCGTACTCGACAACTCCCGCCAAGACACCCGAGCCCCAACCCGATAGGCGGCCAACAACGCGTCCATCGACCGCCCACTCCGAGCCTCACCCCGGCCAAGCAGATACGCGCCCTCAAGCGCAGGCGCCAGCGGCGTGCCCGGATCCCCACCACTCCGCGGACTACTCGCCAAATTCAGGAAACCCGCGAGCGCGAGCTGGACGGCACGCTGGATATTCGCCCCCATCGACCCGGCCAAGGCGTTCGTATAACCCGGCACCTCGACGATGACCGCGCGCACGGTGCTCTCGGCCACATTGGGGAGCCGGGATCGCAACAACTCGATCGCCACCTCGCCCAGGTCGAGCTCCGCGGCTCCACGGGCGGTACGGCTGGCGTGACGCACCGGATCGCTGTCGGACACGTTTTTGTTCCCTCCACACAAATTCGGGAGATAAGTTCACCGTCTACGGTCATGAAACTACACCTCCCGTCGAGGATGCTGGAGTACATGACCACCTTCGTGCGCGAACCCGGCCCAGCGGGTACCCCCCGTCGCCGCCTCCGCGACCGGGTCTGGCAGATCGCGGCGGCTGCGACCCATCCGCTCGATCCCGCCGACTACCTCGACATGTTCCGCCCGTTGCGCCCCGGCGCCGACCTACGCGCTCGCGTCGTCGACGTGCGCCCCGAGACCGCCGACGCGGTGACCGTCGTACTCCGTCCTGGTGGCGCCTGGCGCGGTCACCGGCCCGGGCAGTACGTGCGGATCGGCCTCGACGTCGACGGCGTACGGCTGTGGCGCTCGTACTCCCTGACCTCCGCGCCCAACGCGGCCGACGGCCTGCTGTCGATCACCGCGAAGGCCGTACCGGATGGCGTGGTCAGCGCCCACCTCTCGCAGGAGCTGCGACCGGGCCAGCTGGTGCACCTCGACCAGGCGCTCGGCGACTTCGTCCTACCCGATCCGGCGCCGACGAAGGCGCTGTTCGTCACCGGCGGCAGCGGTATCACCCCGGTGATGGGCATGCTGCGGGCCGGCCTCGATCGGCTCGACGACGTTGTACTCGTGCACTCCGAGGCCTCTGCCGACGACGTGATCTTCGGTACCGAGCTGCGCGCGCTCGCGGAGGAGGGCCGGCTCCGGCTGGTCGAGCAGCACACCGACATTCACGGCCGCCTCGACATGACGGCGCTCGCGGCACTCGTGCCCGATCTGGCAGAGCGGCAGACCTGGGCCTGTGGCCCGGCCGGTCTGCTCGACGCCATCGAGGAACAGTGGGCCGCGCTCGACCTCCCCGACCGGCTGCACACCGAACGGTTCCGGACCGCGCTGGCCGAGCCCGGCGAAGGCGGCACCGTCCGATTCACCGGCACGGACGTCGCGCTCGAGCTCGACGGCGCCACCTCGATCCTCGATGCCGGCGAAGAGGCGGGCGTGCTGATGCCGTCGGGCTGCCGAATGGGCATCTGCTTCTCGTGCGTACTCCCCCTGCGCGAAGGCTCAGTGCGCGACCTGCGCTCCGGCGACCTCACCACTGCCGCCCCCGGTGACGGCGTACTCATTCAAACCTGCGTCTCGGCCGCTGCCGGCGCCTGCGATATCGACCTCTGAGAGCGAGATCCATATGACTGTCATGCAGAAGAAGGCCGACAACCCGATCGCGCACCTCTCGACCGAAGATATCGAGGAGATCGGCCGCCGCCTGGACGCGATCCGCGCCGACATCATCGCCAAACGCGGCGCGTCCGACGCGGCGTACATCCGCAAGGTGATCAGCGTGCAGCGGAAGCTGGAGCTGTCGAGCCGGGCCGTCCTGCTGCTGTCGCTGTTCCCGCCGGCGTGGCTCGTCGGCACTGCCGGTCTGTCCGTGGCCAAGATCCTCGAGAACATGGAGATCGGCCACAACGTCATGCACGGTCAGTGGGACTGGATGCGCGATCCCAAGATCCACTCGACCACCTGGGAGTGGGACCACGCCTCGCCGTCGGAGCAGTGGAAGCACTCGCACAACGAGCTGCACCACACGTACACCAACGTCGTCGGCAAGGACAACGACCTCGGTTACGGCATCATGCGCGTCGACGAGGACCAGCGCTGGTACCCGCTCTATCTCGCTCAGCCGTTGTGGAACTTCCTCAACGCTTGTGTCTTCGAGTACGGCGTCGCGGCATATGACCTCGAGCTGGGCAAGAACCTCGCCACGAAGAAGCGTCGTACGGACCCGGAGTTCAAGGCGCGCGTCAAGCAGGTGCTGAAGAAGATTCGCGGCCAGGTCACCAAGGATTACGTCGTACACCCGTTGCTGTCCGGCCCGTCGTTCCTGCACACCATCGCCGCCAACGCGACGGCCAACCTGGTCCGCAACCTGTGGACGCATTCGGTCATCATGTGCGGCCATTTCCCGGAGGGCGTCGAGACGTTCGAGCGACGCTCCATCGAGGGCGAGACGCGCGGCGAGTGGTACCTCCGGCAGATGCTCGGCTCCGCGAACATCAGCGGCGGCAAGGCCATGCACGTGATGACCGGCAACCTGTCGTACCAGATCGAGCACCACCTCTTCCCCGACCTGCCGAGCAATCGCTACCAGGAGATCGCGCCGCAGGTGAAGGCGCTCTTCGAGGAGTACAACCTCAAGTACACGACCGGGCCGCTGCCGAAGCAGGTCGCGTCCGCCTGGTACAAGGTCATCCGCCTCTCCCTGCCGAACGACTTCGCCAAGAAGCTGACCGGCCGCCTGGCGCCCGGAGCGCGCGCTCTCCCCGCCTGAAGGATCAGTCTGCTCGACGGGCGGTCACCAGCCAGGCAGCCGAGCTCAGTCGGACGCCGTCGGGCGTCTGGTGAGCTGCGAACAATGCCCGAAGGTTCGCGGCGGCGGTCGCGCGCTGCGCGTCGTCGGTGCCGGCCAGGAGCCAGGCGGACTGGCCCAGCTGCCACCTGGTGCCCTGATCGGCGTCGGGGCCCAGCCAGAGCGAATGGTCGAGGGCCTCGAAGGCAACGTCGGACCAGCCCGCGGCGGCCAGCAGTGGCTCGACCATGGCCGGGTCGCTCTGGGCGAACGGCCCGGGCGCGCCGGGCGGCGGCATCGGCAGATCGCGGCCGAGTCGCAACGCCTCGAAGATCTCGCGGAGCCACTCGTTCTCCGCGAGGCCGCGCCACACCAAGATCGCGAGCCGACCGCCCGGCTTCGTGGCTGTGGCCAGGTTGGCGAACGCTGCCTCCGCATCGCCGAAGAACATCGTCCCGGTCCGGCTGACCATCAGGTCGTACGCCGCCGCCCCGAAATCGTGCACCTGAGCGTCGGCCTGGATGAACTCCACCGCCAGCCCGGCCGCGCGGCGGCGGGCCACGTTGAGTTGCGCGGTGGAGAGGTCGACCCCGAGGGCGCGGGCGCCCGGTGCGCCGCGGACCAGGTCGATCGCTAGCCGGCCGGAGCCGCAGCCGACGTCAAGGATCCGGTCTGCAGGGCCCGCGTCGGCGGCGGCCAGCAGGGCAGGGTGGTAGCCGGCCGGGCTGCGGTCGTAGAAGTCGGCGTACTCGGCCCAGTAGTTGCCGTGCTCGCCGTCCCAGTCGCGGAGTTGGCGGCTGTTGCTCGGGTCGACGTCAAAGGTCGCGGCCTTGCTCATCGGACTCATCTCCCTGCCTTCATATACTCCCAAAGAGAGTATGTGCTAGGTTTACTCCCAAAGGGAGGGTCATGTCAAGAGTGCTCACCACGACCACCTTCGGTGTGCTGGGACTGCTCGCGGTCCGTCCATACTCGACCTACGAACTGGCCAAGGCGATGGGGCTCAGCGTCGGACGAGTGTGGCCACGCGCCGAGAGCAAGCTGTTCGAAGAGCCCAAGAAGCTCGTGGCGCACGGCTATGCCAGCGCACGCGAGGAGACGGTCGGGCGGCGCCGGCGGACCGTCTATTCGATTACCGCCGCCGGCCGACAGGCCCTGGCCGGCTGGCTTGCCGAGCCCGGCGACGGACCGGTGCTCCAGTTCGAGGGGCTGGTCAAGCTCATGTTCGCCGATCACGGCAGCCGGGCCGACGCGCTCGAAACGATCGCGAGGGCCAGGGCCTGGGCAGTCGAGATGAACGCTGACAACATCGCTGCGGGCGAACGCTTCGCCGAGGGCAAGGGCCGCTACGAGGAGCGCCGCACCACCACCCTCCTCATGGGCGCGTTCCTGACCGACTTCTACGCGCTGGTGGCGCAGTGGGCCGAGTGGGCTACGGCCGAGGTAGAGGGCTGGCCCGATGACATCGCCAGCCACCGGCCCCCGCCCGAACTGACGCAGGCTGTGCTGGCGCGGGCGAGATGGTCGCAGCCGGACGACGCTGGCAAGGCGTGACATAGCGCGGTCGGTTGTTGTGTGACGCGATCCCATAGTCCTCGGGCGGTTCGGCTCCTAGTGTTCTGCGGAGCCGAACCCGGAGGGCCTCATGCGTCGTCGTCTCGCGTTGTCCGTCGCCGTTGCACTCGTCACGTGCGCGTCAGTAATACCCGCTAGCGCACACGGTTGCCCAGAGCAACTACGCGTGCCCGGCGCCGAGCATCAAGTGGTCGCCTGCCTCGCGGATCTGACCACTGCCGGGACGGTCGCGTCCAGTCATACCAACCCGGCGGACTATGCGGGGCTGACGCACGCCGCACTCCCCCAGCAATCGGGCGTGCCGGGCGTGCAGATCGACGGCTACTTCCCGGACACCTCGCAGACGAACAAGAACCACGGCTGGAACCACGACTCCCAATTCGTCGTACGTCTTCCAGCGAGGTGGAACGGCGGACTGGTGGTCGCCGGATCGCCGGGCGTGCGGGCGCAGTACGCGAACGACAAGTCGATCTCGGATTACGTGCTGGCCAAGGGATTCGCGTATGCGGCGACTGACAAGGGCAACACCGGCGCGAGCTTCTACACCGACGGCGTACGGCCGGGCGACGCGATGGTGGAGTGGAACCAGCGGACCACCCAGCTGACGCGAGCTGCCCGGGCGGTAGTTGCCCAGCACTACGGTCGCCCGGCTCGCGAGGTCGTTGCCGCGGGCATCTCGAATGGCGGCTACCTGGTTCGCTGGCAGTTGGAGAATCACCCGGAGCTCTACACCCGAGGCGTCGACCTCGAAGGGACGCTGTGGAGTGCGAAAGGGCCGAACCTGCTGACTTTCTTGCCTCCGGCAATTCGGGGCTATGAGCAACAAACGCCCGAGCTGATCGTCAACGCAGGCTTCGATCCGCAGTCGGACTTCCTCTGGAACTACCACTACACGGTCTACTGGAAGCTGACCATGCGGATCTACGCGGCCGAGTTGGACCCGACGTACGACGGCCTAGAAGCCGACTACAACTACGCGGATCGACTCGTCGCCCAGCAGTCCGTACGCCGTATCGCGCTGACCGGCCGAATCGGGCGCCCACTAGTCACCATCCACGGCACCCTCGACAGCCTTTTGCCCATCACGCAAGACTCCGACCACTACGCCGAGCTAGTACGCCGTACCGGCCGCTCATGGCTGCACACCTACCACCGCATCAACAGCGGCAACCACGTCGACGGCCTGGTCGACGCCTTCCCCAACCGCCTAGTCCCCCTCGTGCCCTTACTCCAGACGGCCATCGCCTAACCCCCTCGCCGCACCCTGACCGACCACGGCAGGCGGCTCGAGGAGCTTTAGCGCTTGTGTTGCGGGCGGCGGTGGGAACGCAAGGATTGCCAGAGCAGGGTGAGGACGAGGCCGACAGGAAATGCCACCGCGGCCGCGAGCTTGCCGAGGAACGGACCCTGCCAGTTCGCGTCGGGATTGTCCGCGCAGTCGACCGGTCCGGCGCCGCAACTCGCGTCCACCCAGCCGGCAACCACTAGCCCGACCACGATCGCCAGCACAAGGCCGCCCAGGACGGCGTACGCCGCTTGCCTGGCCCACCCGTTGCGCGTCGCGGGGTCGCTGGTCGGAACCGTCGAGGTCCTGGAGGACGGCGGACAGCTTGCAGCCGTCTACCACGCGGTCTCCGGACCGACCCCGCAGATCCGGATCCGGCCGGCCAACCCGGGACACTAGCCGCGCCCAGTACGTCGTACCGTGCGCGTCGTCCGGCGATCGGGCGGCCACGTGGCTCAGACTGGCACCTTGCCCGCTCTGAACCGGAAGGCCGCCTTGCTCACGAAGTACCGCTCCGCCGTTGTTCTCGCCCTGGCTTTGACTCTGCTGACTACGGGTTGCGATGTCGCTCGTGAAGCGTCCGCGCCGCCCGATCCGTCGGCCTCGTCCAAGTCGATCACGCTGGAACTCGCGAAGGTGAAGGTCGCGCCGAATCGGCCGGACGTTGCCGGGTACGAACGACGTTGTGGCAAAGGCAAGGGTTGCTCGTTCGGTCCGTCCTGGTCCGACAACCACACCGGTACTGGTGGTCATGACGGCTGCGACACCCGCAACAACGTGCTCGCGCGGCAGCTCACTCAGGTGACGTACAAGTCGGGCGCGAAGCGGTGCGTGGTGCTCAGCGGCCAGCTGGAAGATCCGTACACCGGCCGGACCATCGAGTTCCGCAAGGCCGAAGCCAGCAAGGTGCAGATCGACCACCTCTATCCGCTGTCCCGGGCGTGGGATCTCGGCGCGTCGAAGTGGACTGCGCAACGCCGTCAGGACTTCGCCAATGACCAGACGGACAATCTGCTGGCCGTCGACGGTTCGACCAACGCGAGCAAGTCCGATCATGGGCCGGGCGAATGGATGCCGATCAACAAGGCGTTCCGCTGCACCTACGTCCTGCGGTACTTGCGCGTGGCAAGCAAATACGGCCTGCCCATCACCCGGGACGACCAGCAGAGTGTGAAGACGCTGCTCCGCACCTGCCCCTAGCTAGCGCCGGTCGCCGCCAGAAGACGCTCGCCAAAAGCGCGGCAGGCGTCGGCGAACACGGCGCCGTTGGTGATCTCGAAGTCCGCGTCCAGGAAGGCGAGGTGGAGGACCAACCACTGCCAGGAGTCCAGCGCTAGAACGACGTTGGTCTGCTCTTCGCTCGCTTGCTGGACCTCGACGTCCTGGTACTTCAGGGCATCGAGGACGTCTGCGACCGGTGCGTTGATCGTGAGGCTGACGCGTTGCTTACCGACGTTGAGTCCTTGCCGTAGATACTCCGCCGCTGACCCGGCGGGTAGCGGCCGCTGGTCGTACCGACGGCCTGTGCGTCGTACGTCGGCTAGTCGGTCTAGGCGGAACACGCGCCAGTCCTCGCGGTTGTGGTCCCACCCCAGCACGTACCAGCGCAGGAGATGGTGGACCTGCCTGTACGGGTCAACCCGCCGACTAGTCCTTGCACCGCTGGCATTCGTGTAGGAGAACGTCAGCGTCTCCTGGTGCGCAATGGCCTCGGCGATGGAGCTGAGCTGGTCGGCGGCCACGCTCGGCGCCTGCTGCGGACTCGTCTCCAGGCTGGCGCGGATGGCCGTCACTCGCGGGCGCAACCGTGCGGGTAGGAACTGGTCCAACTTGCCGTACGCCCGGGTCGCGGCGTCGTCGATCCCGCCCTCCGCGGACGGGCCGCCGGCGGCGAGCGAGGCGAGTGCCAGCAAGGTGGCGACCGCTTCGTCGTCGTCCAGTACCAGCGGCGGCATGGTCCGCCCGGCGGCGAGCCGGTAGAAGCCGCCCGGCCCCGGCTGGGTCTCGACGGGATAGCCGTAACCGCGCAGCCGGTCGACGTCGCGGCGCAGCGTCCGCGGGCTGATGCTCAGCCGCCGGGTCAGCTCTTCCCCGCTGAACGGGCGACCCGTCTGCAGGGTCGAGAGCAGGGCCAGCATGCGTTCGGTGACGTCGGCCATGGAGCCATTCTGCGCCGAATTGCGGTCATGATGTGGCCACATCTGCTCGTAGTGTCGTACTCATGATTACTCTCCGCCGAGTTCGCACGAACAATCTGGCTGACGTGGACCTTGATGTTCCGCATGGCGAGTTGGTCGTTTTTGTCGGCGTATCCGGGTCGGGCAAGTCGTCGCTGGTGTTCGACACGATCGCCGCAGAGGCCGGTTACCAGCTCAACGAGACCTTTCCACCGTTCGCGCGGAACCGGCTGCCGAAGTGGACTCGGCCGGACGTCGAGCACATCCACGGACTGACGCCGGTCGTCGTCATCGACCAGCGCCGGATCGGCGGCAACGCCCGCTCGACCGTCGGCACGATCACGGACACCTGGACGTACTTGCGGCTGCTGTTCTCCCGACTCAGCGGGCCGTACGTCGGTGAGTCGAACCACTTCTCGTTCAACGCGCCCGCCGGCATGTGCCGGACCTGCTCGGGCCTTGGCGAGGTCGTCGCCAGCGCGGTCGATCGCTTTCTGGACCTCGACAAGTCGCTCGCCGGTGGCGCGATCCGGCTGCCCGGCTTCGGCAACGGCGGCTACTGGTACTCCCAGTACGCGGATATCGGTAGCTTCGACGCCGATACCCCGTTGCGCGAGTGGACGCCGGCCGAACGCGAGGCCCTGCTGTACGGCGGCCAGGCGGCGGCGAAACTCGGCCTGCGGCACAAGAGCTACGAAGGAGTGGTCGAGCGGTTCGAGCGGATCTACCTGCATACGTCGGACGATCTGTCGGAGCGTAAGCAGCAGACGATTCGGGCCTTTACCCGAGCCGAGACGTGTCCGGAGTGCGGGGGCGATCGCCTTCGGAAGGCCGCGCGTACGGCGACGGTGCTCGGCCACACCATCGGCGAGATGGCCCGGCTGGAGATCACCGAACTGCTCGACCTCGTCCGTACGATCAAGTCCGCGAAGGTCGCACCAGTCGTCGCGGCCTTGACCGCCCGGCTCGAGGCGATGGTCGTGATCGGGCTCGGCTATCTCACGTTGTCGCGCGCGACCACCACGCTTTCCGGCGGCGAATCCTAACGAATCAAGACGGTCAAGCACCTCGGATCCAGCCTCACCGCGATGACGTACGTCGTCGACGAACCGACCGTCGGCCTGCATCCGACCGACGTAGAGTCCGTCATCCAGCTGCTGAAGCGACTTCGCGACAGTGGCAACAACGTGCTCGTCGTCGAACACGACCCGGCCGTGATGGCGGAGGCGGACCAGGTGATCGAGATCGGACCTGGCGCGGGTGCGGCCGGTGGACGCCTGGTGTTCCAAGGCAGGTTCGCCGAGCTTCGCGACGCCGACACTCCGACCGGCCGGGGTCTGACCGACCGGCGACCGCTTAAGGCTGCGGCGCGTGTCGGGTCTGGCGGTTTGACCGTCGTCGGTAGCCGCAACAACCTGCGGGACGTCACCGCGCGGTTCCCCACCGGCGTGATGACCGTGCTCACAGGTGTGGCCGGCTCCGGGAAATCCAGCCTCGCTTTTGAGCTCGTGGAGCAGCACGGCGCGACTGTCATCGACCAGAAGCCGGTCAGCACGAACCGGCGCTCCACCCCGGTCACGTACACCGGCATCGCGCCCGCGATCCGCAAGCTGTTCGCCCGGCATAATGGCGTCAGCGCAAGCTTGTTCAGTGCCAACTCCGACGGCGCCTGCCCTGATTGCAAGGGCCTCGGCGTCATCTACACGGACCTCGCGTTCATGGACGGACAGGAGGTCAGCTGCGAGACCTGCCACGGCCGCCGCTTCACCCCCGAGGTGCTCGCCCACACCGTGAACGGCCTGTCGATCGCCGACGTCGATGACCTCACCATCGACCAGGCCATCGCCCAACTACCTGACCAAGGTATTTCGCGTGCCTTGCAACAGCTCTCGGCCGTTGGCTTGGGCTACCTGCGGCTCGGGCAATCCCTGAGCACGTTGTCCGGCGGCGAGTGTCAACGCGTCAAGATCGCCAAGGAGCTTCGCCAGGCAGACCAGCCCACGACGTACGTGCTCGACGAACCCACCACCGGCCTGCACCTCAACGACATCGACACCCTCCTGCACGTACTCGACACCCTTGTAGACCAAGGCCACACGGTCATCGTCATCGAGCACAACCTCGACGTCATCCGCCGGGCCGACTGGCTCATCGACCTAGGACCCGGCCCCGGCCGCCACGGCGGCACCATCCTCTACACCGGCCACCCCACGACTTACCTGGATGCCGACAGCCCCACCAGCCACGCCTTAAGGAGTGCGGGTCAGTAGCCGGAGCTCGAGCATGGCGGCGAAGCGGGCGTTGGGGTCGGCCAGGTCGAGGTTGGCGACTTCGGCGAGGCGGCGCAGGCGGTAGCGGAAGGTGTTGGGGTGGACGTAGACGGCCGACGAGGCTGCGATCACGTCGCCGAACGCGTCCAGCCAGGCCTCGAGCGTTTCGACGAGACAGCTTCGGCGCTTCGCGTCGTACGCCATCAGCCGGGCGACCGGGCCGGTCGGTTCGTCGCCGCGGGCGTTGGCCAGGTCGGCGAGTTCCAGCAGCAGCGCATCGACATATACGTCGCTGATGCGGGCCACCGAGGTTGCCGAACGGCCCAACCGCAACACGCGCAGCGCCCGGTCGGCGCCGGTTCGGGATCGCCCGAGCGCGGCGTTGTCCGTGGCGACGGAGCCGACGCCGACGAGCAGGCGCCGGCTGGACCCGATCCGGTCGAGGAAGTCGGTGGCCACGCGAACCGCGCGCTCCTCGCCGTCGGTCTGGTCGCGCCGTACGCCAATGATGGCGTAGACGACGTCGCCGATCAGGGTGGCTGCCGAGCGCGGATGTACGGCGTTGAGGTGCATCGAGAACGCGTCCGCGATCCGCTGCCGCTCCCCCACCAACCGGGCATGGGTCGCGGTCTGCCCCTCGTCCTCGGGAGATACGAGTGGCGACAGCGCGAGCACCACGCAGCTCTGGTCGGCGAGGCCTAACCGGGCAAGGGCTTCCGGCGCTCCCGGACCTGCCTCCAACGCGGTGGCGACTAGGTCGGCTCGCAGTCGGCGTTCGACGTCCGCACCAGCGCGTTGGCGGAGCATGTGCAGCGCTACCAGCTTTGCGGCGTCACACAACGCCTGCCTGCGTTCGGGCGAGAGCGGTTCGTGTACGGCTGCCCAGATCGACCCGAGCACCTCGTCGCCGGCCCGGATCGCCAGCGCCACCCGCGGCAGGTGCCCTTCGGCAGGACCCGGCATCGGTGCCACGTCGATCGGCTGGTCGCTGCGGTAGAGGTCGTGGAAGACCCCGCGCTCTTCGAGGATCCGGGTGAACCGCTCGGGCACCTGGCGACCGAGGATCGTCTCGACGCGCGAGGGATCGGCTTCGTCCTGCCGTCCGGAGAAGGCCAGCACCCGGGAGCTCCGGTCCTCGATGGTGATCGGGGCATCGAGGAGGGTCGAGATCGCGTTGGCGAGCGCGAAGAGGTCGCCCGACGGCATCCCTCCGAGTGTCTCCGGGCCGATCTCCCCCACGTCACCCTCGGCGATCAACGACCGCAGCAACGCGGCCAGCTGCGCCCAGGACGCACCCCGCGTGAGCGCCAATAGCGTCACGCCGGATCGTTTTACCGCGGCGGCAAGCTCGTCGGTGACCTCGACCGGAGCGCGTACGACGAGCCCGGCCGCGTCGTGCCGGCCGAGCTCGTCCAGCAGTCCGGCGATCGCGGCCGGTTCGCGCAGGCCCACGCCGAGGACCAGCGCGCGCCCCTGCGGTACCGGCTCGTCGTGTGGATCGTGGATCACCACGGCCGCGACGTGATCGACCAGGCCGGGCTCACCGCACACCACTTCCAGCAGGGTGGTGCCGAGGTCCTCGAGTATGCGACCAAGGCTGGCCCGCGGTCGCGTAGTCACCGGAACAAGCACGAACCAGACGCTAACAGCGCCGGTTCCCCTTCACATTCGTCCCGCACAACAAAATCGTAGCCCTGATTCGTCCTGTTGTCCCAAGCCCGCGAGTGTTCACGTCCTAACGAGTCCACTCGCGGGCGGGGTTGGGAGGCGTTAGAGAGGGATCCATTCGGTGTTGGTGGTTACGGCGTCCAAGGCGTCGGGGATGGGGGTAAGGCCGAGGCCGGGATCGGTTGGGACTGTCAGGTGGCCGTCGGAGAGGCGGAAGGGTTCGGTGATGTCCATCGCGTAGTAGCGGTCGGACGCCGACGTGTCACCCGGCAGGGTGAACCCCGGCAGCGCAGCGAGGGCAACGTTGGCGGCGCGACCAAGACCGGTCTCGAGCATTCCCCCGCACCAGACCGGAATGTCGTGCGCCACGCACAGATCGTGGATCCGGCGTGCCTCGAGATAACCGCCAACCCGGCCGGGCTTGATATTGACGATCGAGCAGGCGCCGAGCGCGATCGCGTCGGCCGCCGAACGGGCCGAGACGATCGATTCGTCCAGGCACACCGGCGTCGTGAGCACCTTGGCCAACTGGGCGTGCCCGAGCAGGTCTTCCTCGTCCAGCGGCTGCTCGATCAACAGCAGGTTGTACGGATCCAGCCGCGCCAGGTGCCGCGCGTCCGAACGCCGGTAAGCCGTGTTCGCGTCGACCTGCAGCAAGACCTCGTCGCCAAAGCGCTCGCGCACCGCACGCACCGGCTCGACATCCCAGCCCGGCTCGACCTTCAGCTTGATCCGCAGATAACCCGCGTCCAGGTAACCCTCGACCGCGTCCAGCAACTCCGGGATCGAGTCCATGATCCCCACGGAGACCCCGCACGGCACGCGATCGACGGCCGCGCCAAGCGCACTGGCGAATGAGACTCCGCGGGTGCGCAGCTCGGCATCAAGTACGGCCATCTCCAGCGCCGCCTTCGCCATCCGGTGTCCCTTGAACGGCGCAAGAGCCGGGCCGACCGCGTTCGCGTCGAGCCGCTCGACCTGTGCGACGGCCGGAATGAAGAATCGACGCAGCACATCGGCACACGCCGCGACGTACTCCGAGGAGTAGAGCGGATCGCTCATCGCAACGCACTCGCCCCACCCTTCCGCGTCGGGTGTCACCACGCGCAGCAGCAGCGCCTCCCGAGCGGTCTGCGTGCCGAACGAGGTCCGGAACGGCGATACCAGTGGCAGCTGGATCGTCCGCAGCTCGACGCCGGTGAGTTTCATGACGGTTCTCCTCTATCGACGATGTAGTAGTCCGACCGGTCGAACCCCCGGACGTGGGCGCCCTGTTCGAGCAGTCCGCCCAGGCATTCGCGGACGGCAACGCGCCATCGGGCAGCGCGCGCAGGGTCTTTGGCACGCAGGCCCTCGATGTCTCGCGGTACGGCGACGAGCACAGTCGACGACGTGACGTCGTACCGGATCGGTTCGTCCGATGCCGATACGTCGAGCAGAGTCTGAGCTCCCCCGGCGCGCTCGGCCGCGAGGTCGACAGCTGACGGGATACCGATACACGCGGCCGCGACCCTCGGGTCTTCCAGCTGCCAAGTCACGAGCAGCCGGTCAGTGTCGTCGGCGCCGTTGAGGGCGTCGTTCATCGGCCCGTAGAAGTTGGTGAGGTACTCGGCGGGCCGGGCACCCAGCTTCACGATGTTGAAGTAGGCGTTGCGGCCGACCAATGGGTCATAGGTCCAGGAGATCTGGGTGATCCCTCGCGCCATCGCCCAGGCCCGCTGGTGCACCTTCATCGCGAAGCCGACGCTGCGTCCCCGGGTCGTCGGCGAGACCCCGGCGATGTGGCTGTGCAGGCCGAACTCGGCCGGCGGCCCGAAGAAGCCGACGCAGGCGCCGACGAGCTCGTCGCCCTCGAACGCTCCCGCGACATACCCGCCTGCCCTGGACATCGCGCGCAGGAGGTCCGAGCTGACGGGGCTGTGCCCGCCATCGAACCCCCAGATCCGTTCGTAAAGTTCGCACACGGCGTCCAGCTCGGACATCCCGTTGAGGCTGCGGATGAACACCCCGGCCGCGATGGCCGCAGCATCCGCGGCGGCGACTGCGGCGGACACGGCATCCGCACGAATCGCGTCGCCGGCCAGGTCCGTGGCCATCGTCCCCGTCACGATCGACTCCGCTGCAAGAGGCTGGGCACAACCGACGGGCGCAACAAGT
The DNA here is from genome assembly GCF_036226525.1 of Kribbella sp. NBC_01245. NCBI lineage: Bacteria > Bacillati > Actinomycetota > Actinomycetes > Propionibacteriales > Kribbellaceae > Kribbella > Kribbella sp. NBC_01245. Next base: position 213,916 of record NZ_CP108487.1, on the reverse strand, counting down.
CGGCGATCAACGCGCGCAACAACGCCGTACGCCCTGGCAACTCGGCCACGATCACGTGCTCGTTGTCCGCATGCGCACCCCCGCCAACAGCACCGAGTCCGTCCAACGTGGGCGTACCAACTCCCGCGGTGAAGTTGCCATCGGATGCGCCGCCAACCGCGGCAGACGTCAGCGGCTCAATGCCCAGCTCCTCGGCAAGACCAGCCGCCCGCGCGAACAAGTCCGCCGACGCACTCGCCTGTAACGGCGGCCGATTAGCTCCACCCTTGACCTCGATCCGCGCCCCGGGCAGAACCGGCTGCAACGCGTGCATCGCCCGATCCACCCGCGCTTGCTCGGCAACATCCCGCACCCGTACGTCGACCGCGAAACGCGCTCGCGCGGCCACGGTGTTGGACGTCGTACCGGCTTCAAGGCGCGTCGGCGTGACCGTTGTCCCGTGCAACGGATCTCCCAACTGTGCTACCGCGAGAACCTGATGCGCGACCTCGATCGTCGCGCTGATGCCACGTTCCGGTTCGAGTCCGGCATGGGCCGCACGGCCGTGCACCTGTACGTCGTATAGCGAGACGCCCTTCCGCTCGATCTTGAGTGCACCGCCATCCGCTGAGGCCTCCAGCACCAACGCGGCCAAGCAGCCACGGGCCTCGTCCTCGATCAACTGGCGCGAGGTCGGAGAGCCGAGCTCCTCGTCGCCCGTGACCAGCAACGTGACGCCGTCGAGGTCGTCGAGCTCAGCGATGGCGTGGAAGGCCATCACCAGGCCGGCCTTCATGTCGAAACAGCCCGGCCCTCGCAGCACTCCGTCCCGCACCTCGAACGGATGGGTCTGCAAGGAGCCGATCGGCCAGACCGTGTCGTGATGACCAAGCACCAGCACCCGCGGGACATCGCCGAACCGCCAGCGCAGGTGGGTACGCCCTTCCAGCACGACGTACTCCGGCGGCACGCCCAGCAGACGAGTCCCGATGGAAGCGACGACGTCCGCGCTACGAGCAACCGCGGCCAGATCGGACGAGGGCGACTCGCATTTCACGAGAGCCTCAATGTCGTTGATCATCACGAAACCTTCGGTGTTGCGCGAACGCCATGGTGGACGTACCGCTCGCCGGTGGGAAGGGAGTAGAAGACCACGGGCGTCCACAGCTGCCCGCCAGGTTCACGGACGACGAAAAGGTCCGAGTCGATCGGGACCAGGTCGAGCTCCTGCGACGCCTCCGGCACCAGCTCCGCGAGCGGTCCGGTCGCCGTCCGCCGGAGCCGCGGCGTGCCGTCGGACTCGAAGACCTCCATCCGTGAGCCGGCCCGTTCGTACGTGCCGAAGTGGACGCTCGCATCGACGACCGGAGGCTCGGCCACGGGCTTGAGCGGGTGCGGCATCGCGACTCCGGCCAGCTCGGCGAAGATCTCGCGGTAGAGGGCGTCGTACAGGTCGCGGGCATTGCCGCCGTTGGTCAACAGCGTGACCGCGAGGTCGTGCCCCGGGAGGACCCGCAGGAAGGCCGACTGGCCGATCGTGTTGCCGTCGTGGCCGTAGAGCCGATGGCCGTCCCACTCGAGCCGGATCCAGCCGAGGCCCCAGGAATCGCCCAGGGTGTAGGGATCCGGTACGTCGGCCTGCTTGGTCGTCATCTCGTTGGCAGTGCGCTCGCTCAGCACTCTGGTGCCGTCGGTGGCCAGTCCGCCCGTCAGGTGCAGCCGGGCGAACGCCAGCACGTCCGCGGCCGAGGCGGTGACCAGCCCGGCAGGTCCGAGCGACCTCGGCAGGCCCCACACCGGCGCGGGCTTCGGGTCCTCCTCGCCCTCGGTGAGATGCCCGACCGCGGCGCGGAACATCAGCGCCTCCTCGGGCAGCGTGACCGTGTGCGTCAGCCCGAGCGGTGTGAACAGTCGCTCGCGCATCGCCTGGTCCCAGGTCTGACCGGTGAGCTTCTCGATCACGCGACCGGCCAGGTTGAAGCCGGAGTTGCAATAGGAGAACGTCGCACCGAGCGGATGGTTCTGCTCGGCTTGATCGATCTGGTCGGCGTACAGCTCGAGACAGTCGTCCCCGCGGCCGGTGTCGGTGAACACGTCGCCGTCGATACCGCTGGTGTGCGTGAGCAGGTGCCGCATGGTGACCCGCTTCGTCACCTCGGGGTCGGACAGCCGCAGCTCGGGCAGCACCTCCACGATCGGCGCATCCAGGTCGAGCTTGCCCTCGTCGACCAACTGCATCACGACGGTCGCGGTCCACACCTTCGTGATCGAGCCGATCTGGAACACCGAATCGTCGGTCACCTCGACCCCGGTCGCGACATTGAGTACGCCGCTGTGCGCGACCACCGGCTCATCCCCGAGCCGCAGGATTCCCAGCGTCGCTCCGGGCACTCGGTGGGCGGTCGCGAGTTCGGCGAGCCGCCGCTGCCAATGCGCCTGGTTGATCGGGACGCGTCGCGGGCGACCGGGCACGCCGGCGTACTGCTCGACCCAGTCGACGATCCGCTGGTTCCAGTCGGCGCGATGAGACGGTTTGCCGCTCAGGACGAACAGGTGCGATCCGCCCGGGTAAAGCACCAATCGGGTCGGAACGTTCTGCTCGCGCAACGCGGCGAACCACTGCTCTGCTTGACCAACCGGGCAACGCACGTCGTCCGCACCCTGCACGATCAGCGTCGGCGTGCGCACCTCCTGAACCCGCGTGAACGGCGACTGCTCGGTGAAGCCGGTGCCGGCGAGCTCCCTGGTGCTGAGGTAGTGCCCCGCGTCGGAGGTGCCGGCCATGCTGGTCAGGTCGCTGACCACCCCCCCGGCGACGGCCGCCGCGAACCGCGGATCGTGGCTGGTCAGGTAGCACGTCATGAACCCGCCATAGCTATAACCGGACACGGCCAGCCGAGCCGGGTCCGCCACCTGCTCGGCCACCAACTGGTCGACCGACTCGAGGAAGTCCTTCGCGTCGGACTGACCCCAGCCACCCACGCCGGCCGTGAAGAACGCTTCACCGTAGCCGTCGCTGCCTCTCGGGTTGAGCAGCAAGACCGCCCAGCCACGCTCGACGAGCACTTGGTGGTAGAGGTGCACCGGATCTGCCGCACCGTTCCACGCGTTGTGCGGTCCACCGTGGATGTCGACGAGCAACGGCCTCGGCCCAGTGCGATCCGGGTCGCGCAGCAGCCAACCGTGGACGACGGTGCCGTCGGAAATGGAGAACTCGCGCTCCTCGTGCGAGAACCGCCGCTCGGTCGTCGTCCCATGCGAGGTCCACGTCGTCACCGCACCAGACGTACGGTCGACCGTCGCCACCTCGCCGTACGACGTCGGAGTGCCGAGCACGATCGCGACGGTGTCACCCGCGACGGACGCGCCAGAGACGTTGTTCGCGTCGCCGACCAGACACTTCGGCGCGGAGCCGTCGAGCCCGACCTCGTAGAGATGCGTGTAACCGCGATCGCGGACGCAGAAGACCACCGAGCGACCGTCATTCGTGAAGCTGGGCAGGGCTCCTGGATAGCCGGGCCCGCCAGGCATCACGTTCCGGTCGAGAGCCGCTGCCAGGTCGACGACCTCGCCGCCGTCGAGGGGAATCCGCAACAGCCGGCTATGCCCGACCTCAGTATCGGTACGTCCGACGGCCAGTAGCTCGTTGCCGTCCGGCGTCCAGCAGATCGGACCGATCAGCCAGTCGGAACCGCCGATCAACTCGGGCTCGGCGTTGCGCTGCTGCGCATCGACGACGTACGCGCTGGTGCGGAAGGTCAGATCGGCGTCGGCGTCACGTGCGGCAGAGAACGCGAGCCGGCTGCCGTCGGGCGACCAGGCCGGATCGCCAGCGTGCCAATCCCCGCGCGTGATCTGCCGTACTTCGCGGCTGTCGAGATCGAGCACGTGCAGGTGCTTCCGGATCTCGCGGATCAGCCCGCTGCCGTCGGACTTGAAGTCCAGGCGATCCGTCACGATCGGCGCGGCGTCTTCCGGCTTGACCTCGACGGGTGAGACGGCCGCGCCGAACGCGAGCCTTGTGCCGTCGGGACTCCAGACCGGTGTCCCCGCGCCCAGCGGCAAGCTCGTGACCTGCTCGGGCTCTCCGCCACCGGCAGGCAGGATCCACACCTGCGCAGGCCCGTCCGCCGCACGCAGGAACGCGATCCGGCGTCCGTCGGGCGACCAGGCCGGCGCGTGGTCATCGCTGCCGCGGGTCAGCTGGACCGGGTCGCCGCCGTTCCGGCTCAGCATCCAGAGGGCATGCCGGTCCCGGTCCGCCTCGCGATCCGTTGTACGCAGCACGTAGACGATGTTGCCGTCGGGGCCTGCGGCGGGCTGCTCGGGCAGCGCCAGGTCGTAGAGGTCGTCGATAGTCATGTCACTCCTCGGAATTGGTTTGAGTCACGCCAACCGGTACGCCCATCGCGAAGTGACAGGCGGCGTGGTGTTCCCGTTCGGCCGCGGCGGTCGCCGGGTCGACGGTCACGCACACCTCCCGGTCCGGGTGGACCATCGGCCCGATCGGACAGCGCGGGTGGAAGCGGCAGCCCGAAGGCGGATGGTGCGGGTCAGCTGGTTCGATGTCGGCGACGGCGGCCGGCTCGGCGGCGAGCAACGAGCCGCGACGCGAAGGAGCCGCGTCGAGAAGCTCACGGGTGTAGGGATGTTGCGGATCGGCGAGCAACCGGTCGACCGTGCCGAACTCTACGATCCGGCCGAGATACATCACCGCGATGTAGTCGCTGATGTAACGCACCACGGCCAGGTTGTGGGAGATGAAGAGCATGGTGAGCCCGAGCCGCGTCTGGACATCGCGGACCAGGTTCAGTACGGCGCCCTGCACGGATACGTCCAGAGCCGAGGTGATCTCGTCGGCGATGACTACATCGGGCTGACCGGCGAGCGCTCGCGCCAGGGCGATTCGTTGCCTTTGGCCCCCAGATAGCTGGCCGGGAAGTACGGCGGATCGATCCGGATCGAGGTTGACCAGCTCGAGCAGCCGGGCGACCTCGGCCTTCCTCGCCTCTCCACGGAAAGCTCCTCGCGGAATCGCCTCAGCGATCGATTCGCCAATCGTCATCCGCGGATCGAGGGATGCGTAGGGATCCTGGAAGACCATCTGGATCGGACGGCGGCCGCGCGGCAACCGGCTCACGTCGGTCCCATCGAGCAGCACGCCGCCCGCACTGACCGGAGCCAGTCCGACGGCCGCGCGGGCCAACGTCGACTTGCCCGAACCCGACTCGCCAACGAGCCCGACCACTGCCCCAGACGGCACAGTGAGGCTCACCCCGTCGACGGCCGTCAGACCGCCATACCGGACGCTCACTCCGTCAAAGCGCAATTCACTCATCGGGCTCCTCCCACTGCGATGGCACGCTCGCCGACGTCTTCCGCGAGGGGATGCCAGCAGGCGACCCGGTGAGATCCGACCTGGAGCAACTCCGGGTCCTCGCTCCGGCATTGCTCACTGGCAAACGCACAACGGGCAGCAAAGGCGCAGCCGTCGGGGATGTGCCCGGGCTCGGGCGGACGTCCCGGGATGACGCCGAGCGGCTGGTTCCGATCGGTCTCGAGATCGGGTACGACGTCGAGCAGCGCCCGCGTGTACGGATGCCGCGCGCCGGTATGCAACCGATGCACGGGCACGTCCTCGACGATGCGCCCGGCGTACATCACCAGCACCCGGTCACACGTCTGCGAGACGATCGTGATGTCGTGACTGATCAGCATGATCGCGGCCTGCGTATCGCGCCGGACTTGCGCGAGCAGACGCAATACCTGCCGCTGCACGGTGACGTCGAGTGCGGTCGTGGGCTCGTCCGCGATGACCAGTTTCGGCGTACCCATCAGGCCCATGCCGATCATCGCCCGCTGCCGCATACCGCCGGAGAACTCATGCGGGTATTGGTGTGCGCGCCTACTCGCCGCAGGCACTCTCACTGCCTGCAACTTCCGTACGGCGAGCGCGAACGCCTTCCCCCGGCTCAGGCCTTGGTGCTGCTCCGCCACCTCGGCGAGCTGCCGACCCATCCGCCGAGTCGGGTTGAACGAGGTCGCCGGATCCTGGAAGACCATTGCCAACGACGTCCCTAGCAAGCTGCGCAACTCGCGCTCTGGCGTCGTGAGCAACGGAACGCCCGCGAAGTCGAGCCTGCCCGCGCTTACTACCCCTGGAGTCTCGATGAGTCGCGAAACGGCCAACGCGGTAAGGCTTTTGCCCGATCCCGATTCACCGACGACCCCGACTGCCTCGCCGGCGTGAACGCTGAAGGTCACCCCGCGAACCGGAGTTGTCCAGCCCGCGGCCGACGGGAAGCTCACGCGAAGGTCGTCGACCCCGAGCACCACCTCGTCGGTCTCACGATCGGCGACGGGCTGTGGGGCCGCCGGGAGCGCGCCGGCCCTGGGCGTAGGCGTGCGCTGCCCGACCACCGCTGCGAGGGTTTCACCGAACAGGTTGAAGGCGAGACCGGCCGCCACGACCGCGACACCTGGACCAAGCGCGGCGGCCGGGTTGGTGTAGATGCGGTTGAGCCCCTCGCCGAGCAGCCGACCCCAGTCGTACGACGGCGCCTGCACGCCAATGCCGAGGAACGAGAGTCCGGCAAAGGCCAGCAACGATCCGCCGGCGCCGATCGTCGCGTTGACGACGAGTGGTTCGCCGATGTTGGGCAGCACGTGCCGGACCAGAATCCGGAACCTGCTTACGCCCGCGATCCGGGCGGCCGCCACGTAGTCGAGACCCGCGACCGATGCCGAGAGCGTCTGCGTCAGCCGGGCGAAACCCGGCGCGGTAGCGAGGCCGATGGCCAGCATCGCGCCCGTCGTACCGACCCCGAAGATCACCGCGAAGAACAACGCGAGCAGCAGGCCAGGAAAGGCCACGGCGATGTTGACCGCGGCGGTGACCAACCGACCGGAACGCCTGGGCAGGACCGAAGGCGCCGTACCGAGCAGGGTGCCCACGACTACCCCGATCAACGTCGCGATCAGTGCAAGCCCAAGCGAGAGCCGGCTGGCGACCAGCACGCGATAGAAGATGTCCCGGCCCAATGCATCGGTGCCGAGCAGGTGCTCGCCCGACGGCCCCTGCTGGATCGCATCGGTGTCGATCGCCGCGGCCCGATCGCCCCAGAGCAGTGGTGCGAAGATCGCCAGCGCGACCATCAGCAGCAGCAATACGAGCGCGCATGCTCCGAGCGGCGTACGCGCCATCGCCAACCCGGCCGTGCCTTTCCGACTCAGGCGAGGGGTCATCACGCCTCCCGAATCGTCGAGCGCGGATCGAGCACGGCGAGCAGCACATCCACCACGAGGTTCACCAACAGCACGCCGACCCCGTAGACCAGCACGATCCCCTGGACGAGCGGGTAGTCCTTCTCGAGGATGGACGCCACGATCTTCGTACCGAGGCCTGGCCAGGCGAACACGTTCTCGACCAGGACTGTGCCAGCAACCAACGCGGAGAGCAGCAAGCCGCCGAGCGTGAGGGTGGCCGTAAGCGCGTTGGGCAACGCGTGCCGGGTGTAGACGAGCCTTGGCCGGAGTCGCTTGGCCCGGGCCGTCCGGATGAAGTCGTGGCTCAGTACGCCGAGCATCTCGACACGGACAATCCGGGCTAGCACTGCCGCAGGCCCGATGGCGAGCGCCAGCACCGGCAGGGTGAACGAGCCCGGCCCGGACGCGCCCGCCACGGGGAACCAGCCAAGGCTCACCGCGAATACGTAGACCAGCGCAACGGCGACCAGGAACTCGGGCACGGCGGCGATGATCACGCTCGTGGTGGCAAACGCGAGCTCGCCACCACGACGCCGTCCGCCTCTTGTCAGCACTGCCATCAGCACGCCAACCGGCACCGCGATGACGACCACCACGACGAACGCCAGCACGGCGAGTTGCAACGTGGCGGGCAGCCGGTCGGAGATCACCTTCGAGACGGCTTCGTTGCTCCCCATCGACGTACCGAGCTCACCACTGAACAGGCCCTGGATGTAGTGCCAGTACTGCACCGGGAGCGAGTCGTTCAGACCGAGCGCCTCGCGCCGGGCATTCACGACCTCAACCGGGGCGTTCATCCCAAGCGCCGCGCGCACCGGGTCGCCGGGCACCAGGTGGATCATCAGGAACGCGGCCGTGACCAGCACCGCGAGCGACGCCACGAACCGACTGAGCCGACGCACCGCGAACGAGAGCCAGGGGCTTTCCCACCGCGTTGCCGAGGGAATCGCCGTACTGGTGGTCATTCGAACATCCGGATCGATGCGGGGTCCACGCCGTCATCGGCCTTGAACTCGGCGCCCTTCCCGAAGTAGGGCAAGGTCGCGTTGACGAACGGCACCACGTCGACCGACTTGAACAGGGAAACCTCGGCCGCGGTCCAGTCGGCACAACCTTCCACGCCCGGTTTGCGGCCGGCCCTGCCCACCCCGTCGATGTAGCCCTTGTTGTCGATATGGGCGAAGTTCACACCCTTCGGCGGCACCGCGCCGGAGGCGAACGGCACGAACTGGCTGGGCAGCGAAATACTGACCGGGGCAATCGAGGCGTCCCACGCGCCGGTACTGAAGAGCACCTCGTTCAGACCGGTGCTGTCGACCGCCTTCAGCGTCGCCTCCACGCCCAAGGCCTTCCACTGCTGCTGGATCAGCTCGGCGGCCGCTGTCGCCGTTGGCCCGCCCTGCGTTCCGTAGATCAGCGTGAGCGCAAGCTTCTTGCCGTCCTTCGCCCGGATTCCGTCCGCTCCCGCGATCCACCCGGCGCTGTCGAATGCCGTCTTCGCCGCGGCCGCGTCGAACGTCGGAAGATTGCCCGTCACGTGGTCGCCTCGGCAAGGGTTGGGCGCGATCGTGACCAGGCCCGTGGCCGGGGTGCCCTTGCCATTCGTCAGCACCTTGCCGACCTTGCCCAGGTCGAGCGCCTGCGTGAGCGCACGCCGCACCGCCTGATCCTTGGCAGGCCGACCGGGCGCCTGGTTGAAGTACAGCTGGCCGAGCGGAACGGCCAGGTCGGAGTGGAACAACTTCTGCGCCGAGAGTCGCTCCTGGTCCGGGCCGAGCACGCTGGTGGCGTTCAGACCGCCGGACAACAGGAGGTTCACCGAGGTCGTCTCGTTGGGGATGATCTTGAAGACGACCTTGTCCGGCAAGCCCTGCTGGTTGGGATCCCAGTCACCCGGTCCCCATTTGAAGTCCTTGCGCCGGGTCAACGTGTAGTGGTCGTTCGGCACGATCTCGGTCATCGTGAACATGCCGGTGCCCGCATCGCCCTTGGCCAGCAGCTTGCGATCCTTCAGACCCGGCCCGCAAGCGATCGGCAGCGTACCGACATTGAGCAGCAGGAACGCGCTCGGAGCGCCACTCTTGACGGTGATCGTGCGGGTGGCCTCGTCGGCCACGGCCTTCGTCCCGGGCTGTACCCACAATCCGGTCAGCGGTGACTTGTTCGCCGGGTCGCCGATGAAGTTCACGTTGGCCGCGACATCGCCGGCGGTCAGCGGAGTGCCGTCCGCGCAGGTAACGCCCTCGCGCAAGGTGAACGTCGCGTTGGTCGTGTCGCCGCTCCACTTCCCGGCCAGGCCGGCAATCACGGACCCGTCCTCCTGGACCTCGAGCAGGCGGCCGTACAGGAACCGGTCGACCGCCCGGGTCACCGACAGCACGGTCATCATCGGATCGAGATTGCCGGGATCGGTCGTGAGCGACATCGTGAACGTCTTGCCGTCGGCCAGCTTGCCCCCACCCGCAGCGGAGGTCCCGGCCGTGCCCCCGCCGGCACAGGCGCTCAGCACCAGGGCGGTTGCCGCGAGTGTAGGAATGAGGATTCGTTTCATGGGGCGTGCCTCCAGCGAAGGGGTTTGCGGGAATTGCCGAGGTGGTCAGGCCCCGGATCGCAACTGCTCGACCGCTAGCCGGGCGGCCCGGCCGATCGAGGCGTCGACCGCGGGTTGGCGTTCGTCGAGTGAAAAGGCCCGGGTGAAGACGGCAACGGCGTACTGACGACCGTCGGGATACGTGACCACGCCTGCCTCGTTGCGCACCGCCGGCAAAGTCCCGGTCTTCGCCGCGATCTTTACGCCGGACTCGAACCCGGAACTCAACCGGTGCGGCCAGATCTGGTGCGCCATGATGTCGCGGACGGACGCGCAAGCCTCGGCGGTCGCGGCCCGGTCGGTCCAGATCGCGTCGAGCAACGTGGTGATCTCGCGAGGCGTCGAGGCCGTCGTACGTGCCGGATTCAGGACGTCCAGGCCCCAGATCAGCTCAGGATCGATCGCATCGAGAGCGTCATCGACATGGTTGAGGTTCAGGTCCGCCACCAGTGAGGAGAGCAGGTCTTCGCAACAACCGAGCACCTGCGTCTGCTTGAGCCCCAGGTCCGTGAGCACCTGATCGACCGCCTCCTGGCCGACCCGGTGGAAGATGACGTCGGTGGCAGCGTTATCGCTCATCGTCAGCATGTTCAGGGCGAGGTCGCGCCAGCTCATCTGTACGTCGTCGCGACATCCCGCGGTGCCGATCCCGCCGACCCGATAGCGGGCGGTCACGGTGGTCCGCTCGGTCGGATCCAACCGCCCGGCGGCGACCTCCCGTGCGTACGCGACCGCCACCGGAATCTTGAACACCGAGGCGAGCACCACGGGTTCGTCACCGCCGACGCTGATCTCTGGCCCATCCGACCCGACCTCCCGCGCGTGCAGGAAGCCAGTGGCCCCCGCCGCGGCGAAGACGGCCTTGATCTCGGCGGTCACGGCATTCTCCGGTCGGCCCGTCCGGTGTGCAGGTAAGCGGCGTGGCCGGCACCGTCGTCGCCGACGAACGCGTGCGGCATGTGCAGACCGCGCGGATCATCGACCGGGACGAAGGTGTCCCCGCGCCAAGGAACGAGTTGGCTCTTCTCCATGGCCGGGCCGAGCTTGGCGAAGATCCCCTTCGGCGTCCGCTCCAGCCAGACGGTGCCGTCTTCGTTCTGGGTGATGACGGTGTCCGCCACGGACGACGTGTACGTACCGACGTACCGCTTGGCGTCGATGGACGGCTGGGTGAGGTCAGGCGTTGGCAGTGCGGGCAGTTCGACGTCCGCCAACTCGCTCAGGACCCGGCCCATGATCTCGGTGTAGAGCGCCAGCGGGTTGCCGCCGTTGGTCAGGATCGCGACGGCGACCTGACGACCAGGCACGATGCGGAGGAAGGCGGACTGGCCGATCGTGCCACCGTCATGCCCGATGACCAGACCACCGGGGTAGTCGAAGATCTCCCAGCCGAGGCCCCAGGCGTTGCCCATGATCGCGAGATCGGGCAGCTCGACCTGCCGCTCCTGCATGGCTGCCACGCTGGCCGGGCTCAGCACCTGATTGCCATCCGGTCCGACGCCGCCCGACAGATGCATGCGGGCGAACGCCAGCAGGTCGCGCGGCCGCATGGACAGCATCGAGCCGGCCGGCGCGTTCGACCGCACCAGCGACCACACGGGTGCGGGCTCGGGATCGCTATCCGGCGTCGGCTGGATGTGCCCGACCGCCGCGCGGAACATGATCGCCTCGCCCGCGCCGTTGGCCGCATGCGTGAGCTCCAGCGGCGCGAACAGGTGCTCGCGCACACAAGTGTCGAACGGCTTGTCGCGAAGGACCTCGATGATCCGACCGAGAACGCAGTAGCCCGCGTTGTTGTACGAGAACATCTCCCCCGGCGGGAACAGCTGCGGCACCTCGGTGATGACGCCGAGGTACTTCTCGACGCAGTCATCGCCCTGGCCGGTATCGGTGAAGATGTCCCCCTCGAACCCGGACACGTGGCACATCAACTGACGAACGGTCACCTGCTGCGCCGCGTCCTCGTCACCGATCTTGAAGTCCGGCAAATAGCTGCGAACGGGTGCGTCGAGGTCGAGCTTCTCCTCGTCGACCAACTGCATCGCGAGCGTGGTCGTCCACACCTTGGTGATAGAGCCGACCTGAAAGACCGAGTCCGCGGTGGCTTCGACGCCAGTGGCCTTACTCAGCACGCCGGCGGCTGTGTCGATCACCTCGTCACCGGCCAGTACGGCGACAGCGGCACCAGGCACGCGGTGCTCGGCGATCAATTCGGGCAGTCGTACCCGCAACCAGTCTTCAACGTTCGCAAGCTTCGACACGTCTACTCCTCACGATTGGCGTTGAGGCGACAGTAGGGAGGAGCGACGCCTGGAACTCTGTCCAAGCGAACGAAGATTCCGCCTCCGAATAGTTGCCCCGAACGGACCGACAAGAGCCCCCTAGGCGCCAGCGGCTCACAACGACCACTGGTGCTACCCCGTCAGCTCGCTCTTGGAAGGGCTGCTGACTGGGTCGGCGCAGAGAATGTACGTGTTTTCCGCACTGATAACGCGGGCCGGATTTCCCTTGTGGATAACGGGATCCGAGTTTGGGTCCTCGCAGCTATGCGCTAGAATCGAGCACATGTTCGACATCGACCTGAGTGAACTCAGCCCCGCGGAGCAGCTGTCCGCGCTGGGCGAGTTCCGCTTGGGCCGCGATCGGATGGAGGTGCGCATTCTCGAGGGGGCTGTCGCTTTCGCTGACGGTCATACCGAGGCGCGGCCGTCGACGGCAGCTGGTGGCGGTGACCCGGTTGAGGGGTTGCCGGGCAGGGAGCGGTTGACGGTGTATGGCGGTGAGGGCTGTCCGGAGGTGGGTGAGTTCGTGGCCGCGGACCTGGGCGTGGTGCTGGAGATGTCGTCGGTGGCGGCGGCGGGCCTGCTGAGTGACGCGCTGGGGTTGCGGCACCGGCTGCCGCGGGTGTGGGCCCGGGTGCTGGCCGGTGAGGCACGGGCGTGGCGGGCCTGCCGGATCGCCCGCGCCACCGCGGCCTTGTCGCTGGAAGCCGTCGCGATGGTGGATGCCGCGGTGGAAAAGATCATCAACCGGGTCGGCCCGGACCGGCTGAAAAGCATCGTGGACGCGGCGATGTGGCGCGCCGACCCTCAACGTGCCCAGGCCCAGGCCGAAGAAATGGCCCGATCACGCGGTGTCTGGGTGGGCCGATCCGACTCCCTGGGTACCAACACCTTGTTCGTGCGGGCCGCGACCGGCGATGTGATCCGAGTCGACGCGACCATCCAGGCACTGGCCGACGCGTTGAAAGTGCTCGGCGACACCGACTCGATGGATCGGCGCCGCGCCAAAGCGATCGGCTGGCTGGCCGACCCCGCCGACGCCATCAAACTCCTCCACGCCGCCCGCCACCTCGCCACCAACCCACCCCACCCAGCTGACAACCCCTCCACAACCACAACCACAACCACAACCACGACCACGACCGGGCATCCAACAGCCAGCGCCGCGTGTGCCACGAACCCCACCGCCGATCCGGCACCCACCCCAGCCAGCCACGCGACCGACACCGGCTCAGCCGGGTTCTGGTTAGCCGGATCCCAGTCCGGCGATCAGACCGGCGGGCCGGCCGGTCATGCCGACAAGGTGGCCCCGGAGACAGTGGCCCCGGCCAAGGCGGCCGGTCATGCGGACAAGATGGTCGGTCATGCGGACGAGATGGCCGGTCATGCCGACAATGGCAAGTCGAGCCGCTGGCCCTGCCAACCAGCGCCGGCGGCCCCGGAGAAGGCCGCCCGGCACAGGACGGGCCAGGAGAAGGTCGTCCGGGAGGAGGGATGGCGTGCGGACGGGGGTTGGCGGCTGGCTGCCGACGGCTGGGACCAGTCCTATGTGCCGGATAGGGATCGGTGCGGGCTTGATGAACCTCCACCACTCGAGGAAGCACTTCCACCCGACGAGTACTCATTGCTAGATGAGCACCCGTGGCCAGATGAGAACTCGTTGCTAGACGAGTACTCGCCGCCGCACGCCCTTGTGCCCGGCGAAGTGCGGCCGGACGCGCCCTCGGCGGATGCTCCGTTGTCGGACGTACCAGTGGCAGGTGTCCCGTGGTCGGACGTACCAGTGGCAGGTGTCCCGTGGTCGGACATGCCGGTGGCTGGTGTTCCGTTGGCGGACGTGCCGGTGGCCGGTGTCCCGTTGGCGGACGTGCCGGTGGCCGGTGTGCCGGTGGCGGACGTGCCGGTGGCGGACGTGCCGGTGGCGGACGTGCCGGTGGCGGACGTGCCGGTGGCGGGGCGGATGACTGTAGCTGTGGGCGCGGGGTCCGATGCGGTTTGGGAAGGCGATGACTTCCGGCGGGGCTCGTTGAGTGGCCGGTTGGCAGAGATCAAGGACAGCGCCCGCGCCGATGAGGTGGCGCGAGCGGGCATTGGGGCGGCTCGAGTCGAGGTCAAGGTGCACATAAGCGCCGAGGACCTGGCCGCACTCGTCCGCCGTGGGCCGCAAGCCGGGAGCAACGGAAGCTATGGGGGCAACGGAAGAGACGGAAGCAACGGGGGCGATGGGAGCTACAGGGCCGGCGGGAGCGACAAGGGCGTTGGGGTGATGCGAGTCGAAGGTGTTGGGCCGGTGTTGGCATCGCTGCTAAAGGAAGTCTTGGGCCATGACAAGGTCGTGCTCAGACCCGTCATCGATCAGCGGGAACGGGTCAGCGTCGATCGCCATGAGATCCCGGCGCGCATCCGGGAACGCGTGTTGCTGCGCGACCTGTACTGCGTCTTCCCGTGGTGCAACAGACGGGCAACCCATTCGATGGACCTCGACCACGTCGTGCCGTACCGGAAGGACGGGCCGCCGGGGCAGACCAGTACGGACAAGCTGGCGCCCGAATGCCGGTATCACCATCGGTTGAAGACTCATGGCGGGTGGAGCTGCGTGGTGCTGACCGAGGGTACGTATCAGTGGACCAGTCCCGAGGGTGCCCGATTCGTGGTGGACCACACGGGGACCCGGGCGGTCGACGACGCAGCCGCGGACAGCTGGCTATCGCGTGCTAGTGATGCGGCGTATGGCGGAGGGGGCTAGAGAGCGTTGGCCCAGCCGGCGGGGTCGTCGCCGGCGGGGATGGCGGTGATGCCGCGCCAGAGTACGAGTGCTTGGAGCCATTGGTGTTCGAGAAGGGTGAGTGGTCGCACTGATTGGTAACCCTCGAGGAAGGTGTTGCGAACGCTCGCGGGTGTCGGCTGCCAGCGGGTGAAGCGGGTGCTTAGTAGGACGAATGTGTTCGCGAGGTCTCTGACGCAGTAGTCCCATGTGACCTCGTCGAAGTCGATGACGGCGACTACCGCTGAGCCGGCCGTGAGGATGTTGGAGGCCCGGTAGTCGTTGTGGATCAGCTGTGGCTCGCTATCGATTTGCGGCAGCGAGGCCACCTGATCGCGCAGTCTTGCTGACGCAGCCGGCGCTACCCCGGCGTCCCCATGGTCCAACCACGTCTCTATCCGCTGGCGTAGGTCCAACGGCTGGTTGGCCTCGATCAGCCGGCCGTCCCGGTGTACGGCCAAGGCGCCGTGCAAGGTGGCGAGAGAAGCGCCGGCCTGATGGACGGCAATCTCGTCAGTGGTGTCGAGCAGATCGCCATCGACCTCAGGTTGCACCGTCATCGACAGTGGCGACGACCCGGAATAAGTGACCACTCGAAGCTGCCCGTCAACCGAGGGCAGGGGCGGCGCAACCGGTACCCCTTGCGTTCGCAGCGCTTGGAGCAAATCCGCGATTACGGTGAATCTGGCGAACTTCTCCTGAGCCCGAGACCACTTCGCCACCAATGCGCCTTGGTCGGTGCGCACCCAGGCGATCGCGTTCTGATCGCTGATGATGATCCGGTCGCAGGCAAGGACGTCGATCGCCCAGGCCTCGGCGAGAACTTTGGTGAGCCAACTGACGGCTTCATCGAAGCTGTCGAGCCCAAACCTTTCCTGCAGGGCACTCCCCGGCTCGACCGATTCCCAGAGCATCGATAGTCCCTTTGGAAACATCCCGTGGAGTTTAACGACAAACCAGGGCCGCGCCGCCGCCGACAAGGCGTCGCTAGGAGGGCTCACCTCGGAGGGGGCGGCCGGGATAGGCGTCGGTCTGGAGCTCGCCATCGCGGACGACCGCGGTCCCGCCGACGAACAGATGGCGTACGCCGATGGACGGGCGGATCGACTCGAGGTACGTCGCAGCGTCAGTGATGCGCTCCGGATCCAGTACGACCAGGTCCGCGTCCGCGCCGACACCGAGATGTCCCTTGGCGCGTGCGCCGGGCGCGATGTCGTCGAGCACTCGCGCCGGCAAGTACGAGCATCGGCGGAACGCCTCGACCCAACTCCAGACGGCAGACTCGCGCACCATCAACCGCAACGACTTCGCGAACGTCCCCGCCGTACGCGGATGCGTCCTCCCGCCAGGCGGCAGCGGCCACTCCCGCGTATCCGTGACCCCACCCGGCCAAAGGGTCGGCATCGCGTCACTCGCCACGATCGAATCGGGATACGCGAGCGTCTGACGAATCAGGTCCAGGTCCGCCGGATCGCCCTCGTCAAGGAACTCCACGATGCACTCCGCGCCCGGGTCCGTCGCCCGTACCTCACGCAATCTGGCGTCATCCGCGATGCGCTCGCCCGTCTCGACCAGCACGATGCTCGACGCGCGAATCCCCCACGCGCGCAGCCGCTCGGGCGCGAGGAAGAACGCCCCGATGCCAGTGCTGCCGGCGCCGTACGGGTAAGCCTCCACCGTCACCCGCGACCCCTCGGCCTGCGCACGCTTGAGCAGTCCCAGCACCCGGTCGACGTGCCGGCGCGACGTACTGTTCACGTGGCAGTGATGCATCGCGGCACCGGTCTCGGCGGACGCGATCACCAACTCCTCCGAGCCGTCGATCGGCGTCGACGGATCCGCCTCGACGAGCTCACGCACATGCGTGTACGTCGGCGCGCCCGCCGCGGCAGCGAGCCGGGCCACCGCGAGGAACTCGCCCGGATCGGTGCGCGGCGCGTAGCCCATCAGCACGCCGATCCCCAATGCGCCGTCCGCCAGTTCGCGCTCGAGCAGCGACAGCCAGTGGGTCAGCTCGGCCGGCGACGACGAACGCTGCCAGCGCGGATCGCCCAGCAGCGCGAACCCACTCTCCAGCCGCGCGTCCGGCTCGATCCCGATATGCGCCTGCGCACGGGCCGCACCCCAGGAGGCGGAGAAGCCGTAGTTCAGCGGCCGCCCCTCGCGCGCGGCCTCGGCGTACGCGCGAGTGATCGGCATCAACCCCGCCTCCAGATCCAAGGCGGTGGTCACACCGTCCATGGCCTGCAGGCGCTGACCCGCGATCGAGTGGACGTGACTGTGAAGGTCGACGAATCCCGGCCCGACGATCAGGCCGGTTACGTCGATCACGGTCGTGCCGGTCGGCGCCACCAGGTCCGGCCCGATGGCCGCCACGACCTTGTCCCTGACCAGCACATCGGCGACGACGTCCAGGCCAGTCGCCGGGTCGATCACCCGGCCACCACGTAAATGGGTCTGCATCCCGGCAGCCTCGCAGCGCCCGCCCGCTAATTCTTCGGACGACCCGACAACCCCGGCCACGCCAAATCAGCCCACCGCACCAACGGCGAGCTGATCTGGCACCCCGGCTGCCCCTTACGCGGGCTTGGCATAGGCCGCGATCCCGGTGTCCAGCAGCACGCAGTCCTCATCCCCCACGGTCCAGGCGTCGTGTCCGGGATCGATATCCATGACGTCGCCCGGGCCGACGGTCATCTCCTCGCCGTTGTCGAGCCGTACCGTCATGTGCCCGGACAGACAGAAGGCGGTGTGGTGGACCTGGCAGGAGTCGGTGCCGGCGATGGGCTTGACGTCGTTCGACCAGCGCCAGCCTGGCTCGAAGACGCCGCGGCCAAGGGTGAAGTCGCCGACCGTGACCACGTCCATGTGGCCGTGATCCTTGAATGGGCGTCGCTCATTCGGGCTCTCGATGCTGTGCTTCTCAGACATGCTGTCTGCCCTCCCTAGAGACCTGGTTGCCCCAGTCCAGATCTGCTCGTTGATTCATTTGCATGGAACGCCGGTGGCAGCGGAGAGTCAACGGGCCGATCGACGAGCCGGAGTTACGGCTCGGCGACGTGCCAGACGGCACCGATTTGGTCACTTACAGTCGCGAACGGGCGGCCAAACGCCAACGATTTTGCTGGGACTTCATCGATTGCGCGACCAGGGGTGGGAGCGCCAGGCTGGGCCGAAGCAACCTCTCCGACCGGCCGGTGAGGTGTCAGCACGAGAGGATCACGTCCATGCGCAAGCTCGTCGTCACGAACATGATGTCGCTCGACGGATACTTCACGGGCGCCGAAAACAATGTGATGGCTTTACCGTTCGACCACATGTTCGACGCATACAACGCCGAACGGATGCGGGAAGCGGACACGTTGGTGATGGGCCGCGCGTCGTACGAAGGCTTCCAAAGCTACTGGCCGCCGATCGCCGACTCCCCCGACGCCGGACCCGCTGAGCGCGAGGTGTCCCAGCACTTCAACACGCTGGAGAAGGTGGTCGTCTCCGACAGCCTGGCCGACCCGCAAACCGGTGTCTGGGGTGACACCACGCGCGTCGTACGTCGATCCGATGCCGACGAGTTCATCCGTGACCTGAAGAGCGGCCCCGGCCGGGACATCGCGATCTTCGCAAGCCACGTCCTCTGGAACAGCCTGCTCGCCGCCGGGCTCGTGGACGAGCTACACCTGATCGTCGGCGCGGGAACGGTCGGCGCCGGCACCCCGATCTTCGAAACCAAACCGATGGCCGGCTTCCAGCTCCTCGGTGTCCGCACCTTCGACGGCTCGAACAACCCAATCCTCCAGTTCGGCACAACGAGCTAGGCCAACGCGATGGCGACGATTCCGGCCAGTACGACGATGCTGCCTGCGAGGCGTCGGGGGCCGTTGGCCTCGCCGAGGATCAGCCAGGCGGCGAGCCCGCTGAGCACGATGCTGACCTCTCGGGTGGGAGCGACGAGGCTTACCGGCGCCATGCGCATCGCGAACAGCACCAGCAGGTAGGCCAGTGGTGACACCAGACCGATGATCAGCACCTCGCGGCGATTTTGCCGCCAGAGGAGCTGGAGCTTGCCGCGGTTCCTAAGAGCCGAAGGTGTGAGATCACGCTCTGCATGACGGCTGCGGTGCCGAAGTAGATCACCGGCGGTACGTCGAGCGTGGTGACGGAGTACGCGTCCCACAGGGTGTAGGCGGCGATGACGGCACCAGTGGCAACGCCGTACACGATCCCGGCCTTGACCGCGCCACGTGTTGCCGCAACTCGACCCGTGCCGATGATCAGAACGCCGGCGATGATCAGCGCCGCCCCCAGCAGCCCGATCGGGCCGGGACGTTCGCCCAAGAGGACGACGGCCAGCATGATCGACAACAGTGGTCCGACGCCGCGGGCCACCGGGTAGACCACGGACAGCTCTCCGACGTCGTACCCCCGTTGCAGCACCATGCCGTAAGCGATGTGCAGTACGCCGGTGACCAAGGACGCGAGCAGCCAGGTCCATCGAGGGCGCGACGTCTCGGTGAGCAGGGCGATGACCACGGCCGGCACCAGGGCGACCGTCGGCGACCAGTACGAGCGACAGCGCTGTGAGGTTCATAGGCCCCTACTGTCGCCCGCCGATCCCGTCGGGCGCGAGGGAGATTGTGGGGCTAGTCAGGTGGTCTCGCTATGGTCGTCGCCCTCCAGGGCCTTCGCAGCGCCCAGAATGCTGCGAAGGCCGACCTCGTCTCGCTCGACGTCCGTCGGGTCGTACAGCCAGGTAGCGGGCCCACCGGACTCCTCCGGGTGACTCGACTCAGCCATGGCCAGCTCGGCCTCGACTTCCGCCTCCAGGTTGTGCAGGAAGGCGTTCTCGTCCGTCGGACTGGTCACTTTCCCTCCCAGTCGCCGTAGTGGGTCTCACCGAGGCTCGCGCCATCGCCAGGTACCAGCGCGGTCTCCGAAGGCGAGACGCCGTAGTACACGGCCTTGGGATCCGTGACGACCTCGCGAGGATCGTTGCGGGCCGCGAGCGCGCGCCGGAAGAACTCGTCCATGCGGTACCGCTCCGGGCCGGCGACCTCGATCCGCCCGTTGACCGGCGTGCCGACGGCGGTCCGGCCGACTGCCTGCGCCACGTCGTCGCCGGCGATGGGCTGGAAGAACACGTGGGCGAGTCGCACGGTGGTGTCGTGCGTGGCCGCATCCGCGATGCTCGGGACGAACTCGAAGAACTGGGTGGCGCGAACAATCGAGTACGGGATCGACGAGCTCTCGATCAGCTTCTCCTGCGCGAGCTTGGCCCGGAAGTACCCGCTCTCGAGCAGCAGCTCAGTGCCCACCACCGAGAGCGCGACGTGGTGCCCCACGCCCGCTGCCGCCTCGGCCGCGAGCAGGTTGCGGGTGGACGTCTCGAAGAACTCCAGTACGGCAGCGTCTTCCCACGACGGCGAGTTCGACACGTCGATCACCACGTCCGCGCCGTCCAGCGCCTCGGCGAGTCCTTCGCCGGTGATGGTGTTGACGCCGGTGTTCGGCGCGGCCGCCACTGCAACGTGGCCGTGCTCGCCGAGCCTCGACACGATCTTCGAACCGATCAGACCAGTACCGCCGATGACGACGACCTTCATGGCACACCTTTCTGTCCGCCGGGGCACTCGCTGCCGTCCGGTCAACAGCTAAGACCGGACAGCCCGGCGACTTGTGACAAGTCGGCCGTCACAGACCGGGACGCTGCCCTGTCCATCTCTAGGACAGACAGGAGTGGAACCTTGGCCGAAGCAACCAGCAGAATCCGGCTCCGCGTGCGGATGAGCGCGCGACCGATCGATGAACCGCACCGCGTCACGAGCCCGCTCGAACTGCTCTTCGACCTGACCTTCGTGGTCGCGGTCGCTGCCGTCACGGCCCAACTCGCGCACCAGATCGCCGACGGCCATGCCCTCGAGGGGATCGTGCCGTTCCTGCAGGTGTTCTTCGCGATCTGGTGGGCGTGGATGAACTTCACCTGGTTCGCGTCGTCATACGACACTGACGACGTCATCTACCGGCTGCTGACCATGCTGCAGATGGCCGGCGTTCTCGTACTCGGCGCCGGGGTATCGGCTGCAGCCAACGACTCCGACTACCGCCCCGTCGCGCTCGGCTACCTGATCATGCGGATCGGCCTGGTCGCCCAATGGCTGCGGGCAGGCGTCGAGGACAAGGCAAACCGGCGTACGGCGCTGCGCTATGCCGCGGGAATCGCCATCCTCCAGGTGGCCTGGATCCTCCTGGCGCTGGGCGTGATGCCGTCATCGACCCTGCTGCCGCTGTTCGTGGTTCTGGCCGGGCTCGAACTCGCCGTACCGCGATGGGCGGAACGGGCCAGCCCGACCAACTGGCATCCGCACCACATCGCCGAGCGCTACGGCCTCTTCACCATCATCCTGCTCGGCGAAAGTGTGTTCGCCGCGACCACAGGCGTCGAAGGAGCGCTACAGAACGCCGAGATCAGCGGCTCCTTCATCACCATCGCAATCGCCTCCCTCATCTTGCTGTTCGCGCTCTGGTGGCTCTACTTCCTCCAACCGGCAGGCGAAGCTCTCAGCGATCGCCGCCACCGCTCCTATCTCTGGGGCTACGGCCACTACGGCATCTTCGCGGCCCTGACAGCCCTCGGCGCCGGTCTCGAAGTCGCGGTCGAGCAGACCGGACACGCCCTCAAGGCATCGCCAATCACAGTTGGCTATGCCGTCGCCATCCCGGCCAGTGTGTTCCTCGCCCTGCTCTGGGCCGTGCACGCGCCCCTCGTCGCGAAGCCCGTCATTCCACTCGCGATGGTCCTGAGCTGCGTCGCCCTCATCCTGCTCTCGCCACTCGCCGTCGGGTGGATCGGCGTCTCCGGCGTGGTCGCCGCGATCGCAACCGCCTGCGCCCTGCTAATCGCCGCCACCATCACCCGGCAGGCCACTGGACGACTGGGTTACTGAGGCGCACGCTGGGGATAACGGGGACCGCTTTGAGGAGGTGCGCCGTGGATGAGCGGGAACACGTCATTGTCTGTGGAGTGGATGGTTCGCCTGCGAGTCGGCAAGCACTTGAGTGGGCGATCGACGAAGCCGTCCGCCGAGGTTGCCGACTGCGTGCCGTGACGGTCTGGTCCTGGGACGGTCTGGAGTCCGGTACGGCGACCAGTAGTCCGCAAGAGGCGAAGCGTCGGGCCTCGGAAGTCCAACAGGGAGAGCTGGACGACATGCTCGGCGACCGCTCCGTTCCGGTGGTGGAGAAGCTGGTCCTGGAAGGTCGTCCAAGTGAGCAGCTGTGCACCGCCGCCCTCGATGCCGAACTCCTGGTCCTGGGCAGCCACGGTCACGGCGTAGTCCACGACGTCCTGGTCGGCTCAACCAGCCAGCACGTCATCCGGCACACGTCCTGCCCGGTCGTGATCCTGCCCGACCCGCGTCACGCCAAGCGCGAACTGAAGCGCCACCACTCCAAACACCGAGCCTCGCCACCCCAAGGCATCGGCCCAATGTTCTGAGCCACTGATCGGCCGCTGGACAGACAGGTCCAACGGGCGTTCACTGGATCTGGGGGTACCGGCTCATGGCGATATACGGGTTGGTCTGGCATGCGATCTGCGGCGTGCTCGGTGCGTTGGGCATCGTGCTGGCGTTCGTCATCGTGCCCGTAGATGTGATGGTCACGCTGATGGTCGCCGGCGTCTTCGCTGGAATCATGGCCGCGCTCTTCTACTGGTCAGAGACGCCGGACGAACGCTCCGCGCACAAGCGCCGATGGTCCATTCTGATACCGGTCGTGACGACTGCCTCCCTGGGCATCGCCGGCATCGGCGCAGTGCTGGGCGCGGGTGGCACCATCGGCCTCATGCTGATCGCCGCCATCAGCTCGCCGCCGGCAGCGCGCTGGTACTGCAGCAGACTCCAGCACACTCCAGAAGCAGACGCCGAATCCCTTCCGATCAGCACAGCCGAGCTCTGCCAACAATGGCAGGACAGCTACGAAACGTTGCGCGGGGCAACTACCCCGGCCGCCCGGCTGCGCATCGTGGAAGCGCGCCAACGCTGCCTGGACGAACTAGAACGACGTGACCCCGAAGGCCTGAACGCCTGGCTCGCCTCAACCGCCAGCGCCGCCGGCGACCCCAGCCGCTTCCTCACCGGCGGCTAACCCAGGTCACTGCCACAGGTGGCAACCCTCTTTCGCGAAGGCGTCCGGGTCTTTCGTTTCAAGGCTCGGTTTCGTCCTGCCATCGTTGTTCAGACGTAGCACAGACTTGTACCGCTTGGTCGCCAATACCGGATCGTACGCGTCCGCGAGTTCGGGATCTGTCGCTCCCATGGCACAAGCCAGGGGCGCGATCCGGAACGGTTTGCCGTTGAGGTCCAGGCGTTTCTTGTACTTGGTGCCGGCCACCTCGTAGGAGATGTCGACATAGAACTCTGATGCGTGAGACTTCGCCGCGAACCAAAGCGAAAGCGTCTCCTTGCCGCCTTTCGGCAGGGAGAGGCGCTGGACGCTGAAGAACGGCTCACCCGGCTCCCCCGCCGAATTACGCTCACGCGGAGCGGGGGCCAGGTCGTCCATGTTGAAGTTGACGATCGTCGGCGTCTCACCGCCGCCGACTTGACGTAGCACGAAGGCGGCGTCGAGCGGTACTGCTTGGTGGGTGAGGACGGTGCGGATGTCGTAGACCGTCACCTCGCGCTCGTCGAGTCCCTCGAGGCCCATCTCCAGCATCATGCCGTTCAGCACGTAGGCGCCCGCTTCGACTTCCTGTTGGGCGAACGTGTCCACGTCTTCGAATTCCAGCAGTTTCGCCTGGGTGAGACGTGCCGCCGACTCCTTCATCCGACCGACCTGGTTCGCCGGATATACCAGCGCGAGGCCCCCGTTCACGCTACCGAAGCCGTAGTTGGTGATGCCGAGTGAGTGATTCTCGGGCTGGACGCCGGCAGCTTCCCCCTGCTGATCGACGTCGAACGGCGGCAGTCCTTGCTGAGCCGCGACAAGCACAGTGCCCAGCATTGCGAGCACAACGCCAATCACCACGACCGGCCACCGCCGCCTCTTCTTCGCGGGCGGCTCCGAATCCGACGTCTGCGACCATTCACCTTCCCGCTCCGCGGTGAGCCAAATGTCTGAGCTGAGCTGCACGGCTGTCGAGGAACCTTCGCGCGCGGCGATCATCGTCTCCGCCAGCTGGTCAATGGCGTCTGCGAGGTCGCGTCGGGCCTCCGACGACTCCGTTCGCAGTTCTCCACGCTGGGCTTGAGCGAGCCACGCCCGGCGCTGGTTGAGTCCCATCGTCCGAAGGTCGGGTGATTCCAGCAGGTTGAAGCTCAGTGCGACGCAGTACCGATAGCGAGCCTCTTCGGTTGCGGGCGGAAGTTGGTCGTCGCTCGACCGGAAGGTCAGGCCCGAAATCAGTTCACGCATTCTTGCGGCGACGATGTCGCGGGCAGACGCGAGACTGCTGTCGCTCTCGATGTCCCAGTATCTCCGCAGCTCGCTGAGATCTCGGTCGAGCAGCTTCAGCAGGTCGGGTCTCCACACCCCTTCGTTTCTGGCCAGAACTCGAAGAGCTTCACGAACTTTCGGACGCTCATCGGCTCGATCAACCGCCATAGTCCCCACCCCATGCTTCACCCACCTGTGAAATGCGGAGTCTAGTGTCCCGTCAACGATGTGGCTCGGTGTAACAGTCCGTGTGTCTCCTCGATACACGGGTGGGGGTTGAGGCAATTGCATATTCAGGGAACGTCCTGGCGGATGAAACTCGCGATGGTGTCGGCTCTGGCACTGCTTACCGGCGTGGGCGTTTTTGCCATGACAAGGCAGAGTGATCCGCACGAGACGGCCGAGCCGAAGGTGTGGCCGCGGCTGTTCTATTCGTACTTCACCAAGACTGATCTCGTAGTCATGCGCGAAACGGAGATCGTCGCGCGGGTGCCCGCACCGTTCGTTCCGCAGTACCGTGGCGCGGTCTGGACCACAGACGGCCGGTACGTGGCAACGTTGGTCGACAATGTCGCCGAGATCGAAAGTGCCGATCCCGAGAAACGCGAACTGGTCGCGGTGGAAGCTGCGACAGGCGAGGTCCGACGGCTGAAGTGTCGCGGTTGCACGAGTCTTACGGCGGTCGGCGGCAGCGAAGTACTGGCCTCGGTGAGCGACAGCACCACGGGGATCGGCGCGTTGAGCGGCATTCTTCGCGCCGACCTCGCCACGACTCAGGCACCTGTGTCGCTGTCGAAGTCCGTAGCCGTCGACGGGGTTTCCTTGACGCATGCCATGTTCGTCGCCGGAACGGCAGGAAAGGCCCTGTTGATGGGCATCGACCGCCATGAGCGGAATGCCTTCTACTTCTACGATCGGCAGGGAAGGCACCGGTTGTCCGGGACGACGACGAGTCCGAGGGACTCCGCCCGCTTCGTTTCCGACGCCGGCGCGGTCGCGATCGGCAACGAGTTGCGCGTCGCGGTCGGCTCGTCGGTCAAGGCCAGCGGGTACGAATGCGCGGAGCTCGGCGCGGTCGACATCCACTCGTCGAACGGCTCTGCGATGGTGAACACCAGACTCGCCGATATCTCTGACCGAAGTGACAAGCCCGGCGTCACCTCGATGGTCGGCACGCGCGACCTCTGGTGGGAGTCTGACGGTGAGCTCCATGCCACTGCATACGCCGGGCGCTGTGTCGGCACTCCAAAGATGACGACGCAACCGACGGAGTGGAAGTTTCATGACGGCCGGTGGTCCCAGGTCTCGAAGGAACCGAGATGGCAGGTGCGCCCGCTCGGGAGAGCGGCACGCCTGCTCCTGCTCCCTCAGCCCACGTTCGCCGACCAGAACGAGCTCGTGCTCGAAGCCAACGGCCGGCGCGTGCTGATCGCCCCTGACGTGGTCGCCATCGCGGCCGCGCCACCCAGTACCGAGGTCGCGGACTGTGTTGCCTGCGAGTTCGTCGTCGACGCGGGATACCGGGAGCCGGCTCGTAAGCCGAGTCCTGGGCGAGCGGCATTCGTGGGTACCTGGTCTGTCCACGGATGGGAGGTTCACGTCCGAGCGAACCAAGTGGCAACCAGCCGCCGATGGCGCGTTTCCTGCGTTCGTCCCTTCAACGAGGACTGCCTCGCCGACCTGACCTATGCGGTCGCGATCGATGCGGGCGCTCGGACGATGCGCCTCACACTCAAGTCCGTCCGGTACGCGATCAACGATGGCAACGGCGGCGCCGGTCGACCTGTTGAGCATCCGGTGTTCGAGTCCCAGTCGGACGCCTACAGGATCGGCGAGACGAGCACGTACCGCTGGGTCCGACCGGGACTCATCAAGGACATCACGGTCCCGCCGGAAGCTGGGAACCCCTACCTGTGTAGCAGTCAGCATCCTCCGCAGGACGCCAGGGAGTGCGGCGCCTAGCCATCCGATGCCTACTTCAGCTCCGCGGACGTCTTTCCCAGCAAGCGGCGGGCGATGATCAACTGCTGGATTTGTTGGGTGCCTTCGAAGATGTCGAGGATCTTCCAGGTACGTGCGAGGGCAGGTCGGCGATTGCCGCCGATCTGCCCTCTGACCTGCGGTTTTGTTCTCATCAGTTCTCGCTCCTGAGCACCCCTTGCCAACGTCCCACGGAGCAGCGACGGAGCAGGGGCAGGCATCGTCATGGTGCCGACAGGGGACTCGAACCCCCTAATCACCGCTTTACCGGCCGAGACTTTCCATCAGGTCGCAACACTCCTCACCATTGCCGCTGACCTCGCCATATGCCGTGTCAGGCATGCTGACGTCTCCCATCACTTGCCATCACCTGCCGCCCATTGAGCTGAGCAAAGAGGTGAGCGCCGGCGGTGGAGCACACCTGACCCGGCCTCGACTAGGCCAGGTCTAGAGCCGCAGCCGCGAAGCGCGTACGTCTGGTAGAACTCCGCGGACCTCACCGTGCGGGCCGAACCATTGACGACGCGCCCGTCCACCATGACTTCGAGCACAGCAAGATTGCGAGTTCCCACCACAGAAAGGTGGTTCGCCGGCTCAGACCGCTTGGATTGGTTCCGCAGCGAGAAGCCGTTGAAGTCTGAGCTCCGCGAACTCCGCACCAGCCAGGCCGTCCTCCGGCAACTGACGAACCACTTCTTCAGTCGACAATGCCTGGCCTTTGTAGGCTAGTTCATCGTCGTACTTGGATCTAAAATAACGCCCACTGAGCTCCTCGAAACGCCCGAAGATCGGCACAGGCCATTGACGCCTATCCCATCTGGGAAGACTGCCGATAGGTTTCCATGTACCTTCAATGAGACCAAGATCGCCCACTCGCGTGATCCAGACCGACTCCTCCGGATCGAAATTCGCCGCCGTCACCGTCGGGACCCCAGAGAACTTCTTCCCGGAGAAGTACGCCAGGAGCAGGCCGCTACTTGCGCGCCTCGCCACCACTCCAACCGCGTATGCATCACCACCATTCAGCGGAATTGCGACCAGGTCACCTTCCGTTATCGACTCGCCCATCACCACTCCATTCGCTGCCCGACGACGCCACATGGTAAGCCTCGACAACAAGGGGACGAACCTGGCCTGCTCCATACCACGAAGGTGCGATCGGAGAGCAGGATTACCGCTCAAATACCGGTCGGCGACATCCATATACTTTCCAGTTCTCCTGGATTTCTCAACGAAATCGGTCGAACATACCAGCGAATCGCCCCGCGGAACAGACAGACCGACTACGACACCACCCGGGTTCGCTCATTCGACGAATGTGCGTACCGCGCCGCGAAGTCGCCGCCGGCGTGAACGCAGCCACTGTCATTAGGCTCGGGCAATCCGCTGTCACCGGACGTAGGCGTGTCCAAGCTCGCCGGTCGGCGAACGGCCTGATCGACGATCGGTCGGCTAGGACGGGTCCGCGATCAGGTTGACTCCAGGACGCAGCAGGACTTCATTCGCTCAGGGTTGGGAGATGCCCTCGACCGTGTCACCGGTGGACTGCTCAGGCATCGCGCGGGCGATATCGGCCTGCGCGAGCATTCCGACCAGACGGTGCCCGTCGATCACCGGGAGCCTCCTGACCTGGTGCTCGGTCATCGTCGCGAGGGCTTCCTCGATGCTGTCGTCCGCGCCTATCGTGACCGGCTTTCCCTGTCCGAATTGGCCGGCATGCGCACTCCCTGGATCACCACCGTCGGCTATACACCGGACGACGATGTCACGATCGGTCAGTACGCCCTTCAGCCGATCGTCTTCCCCGCAGATCGGGAGCGCCCCGACGTCGAGATCTCGCATCTTGCGCGCCGCTTCCACAAGCGTCTCGTTCTCGCCGATACATTCCGCACCCGCAGTCATCAAATCTCGTGCTTTCGTCATCGCCACCACTCCCACGACTGCTTCGTCCTGACCAGATATCCGCGCAGGTCCCCCTTCCGGCCACACCGAAACGCCTCGAGGAGGCCGTTTCCGTGGTGAATGACCAGCTGAACCGAATGAACGACAGGCGACCGGGTACAGCGCAGGGTGACTGAACCAACTTCGTCACCAAGTCGGCCTGAAATCCGGCGTCCGATACAGCAAAGCGATCCGCCCCAGGTTGCCCAGCGCTCCTCCGAAGGAGGAACTGTCATGTCCGTCCTCACCCGTCTGAAGGACTGGTGGCGCGCGCGTCAGGTCAGCGAGGCCGACGCGCCAGCAGACACCGGCGGCGCGCTCAGCCGCGACACGGGCGGCGAGCCGCAAAGCGAGGGCGGCGACGCCCGATCGACCACAGGCGCCGGTGTCAACGAGACCTTCGTCGGTCGAGTCGCCGGAGACGACGAGGGCTACGCCGGCCCCACCGGCGCCGAGACTCGGCAATCCGACGACACCAAGGAATGACCGCTCCCTGTAGTCCCTGAATCTCGGACGTCGATCCGGCACCTCCGCGACCCCGTACGCCATCGCCGCCCTCCTGGCCTGGTCCGGCTGAACCGCCGTCGCCCAGGTTTCCATCACAGTCTGCCGGGCACTCGCTGACTATCCGATCAAGATACGGAGTTGGCCATGACGAAGGACAACAACCGCGGATTGCCGCTGCCCGATTTCGACCAGCTGCCGCCGGAGGCCGTGGCCACACGGATCAGGTCACTCAACGGCGCTCAGCTCAAGCAACTGATGGAGTACGAAAGCGATCACGCCCACCGGCCGATGGTCCTCGAGGTGCTCGCGCGGCGAAGCGCGCAACTGCGCGAAGGTGCGCAGCGGACCAGCGGCGACCCGAACGCGATCAAACCCGAGGTCCCGGGCGCCCCCGAGACCGGGTCCAAGGTCGGGCCCGACCCCGGCCCGACGATCAACCCGCCGCCTCACGGCGATCCCTCGAATCCCGCACATCCTCGACGCTGACCGCTGTGCCTGCCTTTGGCCGCAATCACCTGCCGGCCGCGTATTTGCGCCCGTCTCGGGTACCTGGCCTGTGTCGTCGGCCCGGTGATTGACTCCTCATACTCCTATCGTCGCCGGGCCGGCGCCTCGGTCCTCAGAAGCCAGGACCACAGAACGGCCTTTGGGGCGGCATGGCACAGCTGCAGGAGATGACGGTCCGCGAGTTGCTGGTGGAGCTGGCGCGGGTGGAAGACGAGGTCCGGCACCTGCGGACCCAGACGACCGCGCACTCGGCGGCCAAGGACGACGAGGCCATCGTCACCGCCGCCCAGCAGATGGCCGAGCTCGTCACGCGGGAGCAGCAGCTCATCGCAGAGCTCCACCGACGGACGCCCGAGGCACCGCCGACGTGATCGCGACGACGCCGGCCCGGTCGCCCATGGACCGGGCGATCGAGTCATAACCCCAGTGGTTTGATGGCAGCGGCCCTGCGAATGACTCTCCTCGGCGTGGGCGCGATCGCTCAACGCCGGCATCGTCGGTGGCGATGAACTCGCCGCGGTTCGCGCCGGCGGGCCTGCTGCTGCGGTACGGACGGCTCCGGATCGCGTTCGACGGTGGCCCGGCGCCGAACCACCGGACCGGCTGGACGCCTGGCTGGTCACCGACGAGCGCGCCGAGCTGCGCACGTCGATCCTTGCGCGTTGACGTCGTACGTGCCGTGGGTGGTGGAAGGCTCTATCGGCAGCCGCGTGCTAGTGGGCATGACCACTACCTCGTCTGCCGCTACTGCTTGCTAAGCCGAACGGTCGACGCCGAGATCGTGCAGCGCTGGGCCGAACATATCGCCGTGAAATCGGGCTTCACCGACGTCGAAACACCCTCGAACTCACCGGCGTCTGCGCCCGGTGCCGGCCAGCCGTCAGCAAAGGCGACCCTTCGTGCCGCCTAGCGCCCGACCGCCGCACCCCTTCGTGTACGGACTAGACCGTCGGCTAGGGCGACTCAGTGTTCGTGGACGTGATCGCCGTGCTGGAAATGCCTGTGGCCGTCGTGCAGGTGGTCCTCGTGATCACCGTGCTGGACGGTCTCGCACCCGTCGCCGGTGTCGTGGGTCATGTCGTGGCCGGTGTGGACCTTCGCCTCAGGGTGGCGCTCTTGCCCGTGCACATGGTCAACGTGGTCCTCGTGCTCGACCGTCTCGCACCCGTCGTCCGGCAGGTGTTCGTGGTCCGTGACCTCGGTATGCGTGGTGCTCATGTCCGGCTCCCTTCGCCGCAGGCGGGTTCGGATCCTTCCACCCTGCTCCTGGCCGACGGCAAACTGCAAGGGCCCTCACTGCCGGCACCACCAACCAGGCCATCGGGACCAGTTGGTCCGACGGATACGCGCCGCGTGCCTCACGTCGACCGGAGCCGCGGCTCGGGTATCGCTGGCCGGTAGCGGGCCTTTCATCCAGGCTTAGGCGCATGGCATTAATGCGGTACGTCGTGGGGGCGACCCTGGCGCGGACGGCGGGCGGCGGCGCCGCGGTAGGGCTTGTCCTGCTGGCCGTCGACCGGCTGAGCGGCCATGCCGAACTCGTTGGCGGCCTGTTGGCAGCGGGGCTGACGGCCCCTCATCTACTGGGGCCAATACTCGGCAGGCGACTGGACCAGGCGCGGGACGGTCGGTGGTTTCTCTGCTCGGCGTTCCTGCTCTTCGGTGCGGCCCTCGCAGCCGCGGGCTTTCTGCTGGGACGTGCCCCTCTTCTCATTGTGGTGATGGCTGTTGTTGTCGCGGGCTTGTGCGGTCCGCTGCTGACTGGAGGGTTGAGCAGCCGGGTTGCCGACCTCACCAGCGCCGACCAACGGTCTCGGCGCCGTGGCGAGGCCTGGGACTCGGTCAGCTACGGCGTCGCCGGAACCGCCGGTCCGGCCGGGGTCGCGGCGGTTTCGACCCTTACCTCTCCGTTCGTCGCGATACTCGTACTCGCCGCAGCGGCCATCGTCGCCGCGGGCCCGACCCTCACCCTGCCCCAAGCCCCCACCCGCGACCGGCCGGCCGAGGTGGCGACGGTCCGGACCGTCCTGTCGCTGATGCTCCGCGATGGACGGCTGCGCCGGGTCAACTACGCGACCGTGCTGACATCGGTCAGTGCCGGCGGGATGTCGGTGATCGCGGTCGTGATGGCCGCCGAGCTGACCGGGCGGTCGAGTTCCGGCGCGGTCCTCATCGCGATGACCGGTGCCGGCAGCCTTGTCGGCGCCCTGGTTCTGACCGCGGTCCCACTCGAGGGCGAACCGGATCGGCTGACCACCTACTCGGTCCTGCTGATCGGCGCCGCGACCGGACTCGCCGCGGTAGCACCGACGTACCGGGTCGCACTACTCGCGTTCGTCGCCATCGGCCTGGCCAACGCTGTGTTCGTCGTGGCCACCTTCGCCGCCCGCTCGGAATACGCGCCGCCCGGCGCGCGCGCCCAGGTCTTCATCACCATGGCCTCCCTCAAGGTCGCGGCGGCGTCGGCGGGTGCCGCACTCGCCGGCCTCGCCAGCTCCCTCGGTCCTCGTGGTCTCCCCGCCGCGGCGGCCGTGGTCGTCCTGAGCGGCGGGCTGGCAACGATCATCGACCGGCAAGCCGACGCTAGAAGATCGCCAGGCTCACCGGGCCAACCGGCCAGCTGAGGAGCCGTCGAGGCAGGCGCGGGATCCTTGTTAGCTGAGTGGTAGGTGGGCGGTGACTACCGCACCGCCGAGTGGGTCGCCGTTGCGGGCTTGAACGGTTCCTCCGTGGGCAGCGACGATCGCACGTACGATCGCCAACCCCAGCCCCGCGCCCGACGTACCAGGTGTTCGGGCGGTATCGCCGCGGACGAAGCGCTCGAACGCCGCCTCGACGACTCCCGGTGGGAAGCCTGGACCGTCGTCGGCGACGTGCAGGGTGGCTGTTTGCGCGCTTCGCACGACGTCCACCCGGACCGTTCGTGATCCGGCCGCGGCGCTGTTCTGCAGCAGGTTCGCCAGGACCTGTCGCATCCGGTCGGCATCGCCTTGGACGGTCACGGGTTCACCGCGGACCTCGATCCGCAGTCCGAGCACAGGCTCTAGGCGCCGCGACTCCACACGGGCGAGGTCCAGCAGGTCAATCGGCTCGCGGCGAACGATCAGCGAGCCGGCCCGCTCCCGCGCAAGCAGCAGCAGGTCCTCCGCAAGCAGGGAAAGCCGCTCGGACTCACCGAGCGCCGCGATCAGGGAGCGCTCGACCTCGGCCGGTTCGTCCAGCGCCGACAGGGCGAGCTCGATCTCACCCCGGAGTACGGCGATCGGGCTGCGCAGCTCGTGGCTGGCGTCGTCCACGAAGGCCCGTTCCCGGGCGAAGGCGACCCGCAGCCGGCCGAGCATGTCGTCGAGAGTGCGCGCCAGCCGAGCGACCTCGTCATCCCCGGGAACCGTAGGCAGCCGTCGATCCGCCTCGACCGACGAGATCGCCGCCGCCTCGCGAGTCAGAACGTCGACCGGCCGGAGTGCGGCGCGGACCACGAGCCAACCAGCCGTCGCGAGCAGACCGATGAGCAGCGGCGCGGCGAGCAGGAGAACGAGTAACAGCCGTTCGCGAGCGGCCTCCAGTGGTTCGGCGGACACACCGACCGCCAGAACCTGGCCCGAGTCCAGCCGCCGGGGCAGCAGCCGAACCACCGACGGTACGGCGCCGCCGTCAAGCGAGACGGAAACCGTCGTCGGGCGCCCGCCCTGAACGCCGCGGACCCCTTCCTCAGTGAGCAGCCGACGCTGACCGAGCGACGGTGAACCGGCCACCAGAGATCCGTCGGCTGCATACAACTGGGCCAGCGGGTCACGGGCCACCACTCCGGCATCCCCCGCGCCCAAGGCAGCGGAGAGGTCGCCACTGCGCGTGGCCATGTCGCTGTCGAGGGCGGAGGTCAATTGATCGTCCAGCGTGACGTACAGCAGCGCCAGGCAAAGACTGAGTACGACCGCCGCACCCACGGCGAAGACCATCGTCACCCGCGCACGGATGGAGCGCGGCAGCAACCGCATCATTGACCTCCTCCGTCAGCGGCCGGCCAGGTACGGCGATTGTGCGGTGCGCGCCGCCCCGTCCGTATCGCGGGGGGCGAACCAAACGTGCCCCGCGCTCTCATCGTCCTCTCATCGAGGCTGCCCGAGGCTGGTTGACGTGGCATCCGATAACAGCCGAACGCCTGGCCCTGGTCAGGCGCAGCATCGTCTGGGGTTGATCAACCTCCGACCCAGGCGTGGCTGGGAGCTGCACCCCGCAGTGGGATCGAAGCTGGGTCGGCGTGGAAGGGCAGCCGATCTGGCCGGCAGCTGGGTCTTCCTCGCCGTGACCGGCCTGCTCTGTGGGGCCTCTCTGATGGCGGCCCGCCCGGACCGGCGGGTTGTGGCGGTCGCCATCCTCAGTGTGGTGCTGTCCGGTCTGGCGGTGGTGGAGCTGTCCATCGTCTTGATGACGACCCGCCGTACCGATGAGGTCGCCGCCGAGGTGGCGTTGTTCGATCTCGAGTCGAGCCGGCGGGCAGCCGCTGCCGTCGAGGACCTGCGCGACGAGGTCGAGCGGCTCCGCGCCGACCTCGCCCGGCTGACCGCTCTGCTCCAGACAACCGCGACCGATCGACGAGACCGGTGAGCCACTGCCATGAAACGAACGTTCCCAAGCTCCAACGCCGCGGCGACGGAAGCCGCGCCGGGTTCTACGCTGGCTGGTATGCGGTTGCTCGTGGTGGAGGACGATCCCGGGATGGCAGCGCTGCTGGTCCGCGGCCTCCAGCGCGAAGGGTACGCCGTGGACGCCGCCGCCAACGGTACGGATGCGCTGTGGAACGCGACCGAGAACGACTACGACACCGTGATTCTGGACGCGATGATCCCGGCGCCGGACGGCTTCGAGGTGTGCCGCCGGATGCGGGCAGAAGGTCGCTGGGCGCCGGTCCTGATGCTCACCGCGCGGGATGCCGTGGCCGACCGGGTCCGGGGCCTGGACGCCGGCGCGGACGACTACCTCACAAAGCCGTTCGCCCTCGCGGAGCTGTTCGCCCGGGTGCGTTCACTCACCCGGCGGGACCCAATGGAACGCCCCGTCGTCCTGCAGGTCGACGACCTACTGCTGGACCCGGTGTCACGGGTGGTCCGACGCGGCGACATCCAGGTGACGCTCTCGCCCAAAGAGTTCGCCCTGCTGCACGAACTGATGCGCCGCCCCGGCGAGGCGCTCAGCCGCACCTACCTGATCGACCACGTCTGGGACTTCGCCTACGACGGCGGATCGAACGTGGTCGACGTCTACATCCGGTATCTCCGTGACAAGGTCGACCGTCCCTTCGGGCGGGACACCATCCGCACCGTCCGCGGCGCGGGCTACCGGCTGGACCCAGACCGATGAGCAACCGGCTTGGCCGAAGGCAATGACGGGCCTCGTCCGGGAGCTGGCCAAGGTGCCGCCGTGGCTGCTGCTCCTGGCCGTCTTCTCGCTTCCCGCGCTCGAGGCCTCGACCTGGTTCGGGTTGGTGGTGCCAGGAGAGATCGCCGTACTGGCCGGTGGCGCCTTCGCTCATGAGGGACGAGTGCCGCTGATCGCCGTGATGGTCGCCGCGGCACTTGGCGCGATCACGGGTGACAGCGTGGGTTATCTACTCGGTACGAGATTGGGGCCGGCGATATTCGCTCGCGCGTCCGACTCGGCGAAGCCGCGGATCGCCCGGGCGCAGGCGTTCGTCCAGCGATTCGGCGGCCGCGCCGTACTGCTTGGGCGCTGGGTGGCGGGGCTCAGGGCTCTGGTGCCCTCCATCGCGGGCGCCGGAGGTCTGCCGTACCGGCGTTTCGTGGTGTTCAACGTTGCCGGAGGCATCCTCTGGGCTGTCGCGATGGCGACCGCCGGATTCCTTTCTGGCGAGGCCTTCGGCCGGGTTCAGCGAGACCTCGGCGCGGCTGGTCTGCTGGGCGCCCTCGTGCTCGTGGTTCTCGGCTGCGCGTGGTGGCTGCGCCGACGGAGAGTTCACGGCTGAGTCGTCGCCGGACCTCTCATCTCGTTCTCATCGGTCGCGCCGCAGGGTGGTCGTGAAACATCCAAGCAGTCCGGCCGAAGGAGACCCTCGGTGTGCGTCCCCACCATTCATTCGCCAGCAAAACTCAACCCCTCGCCATCGACCGTGCGCACGATGCAGGCCCTGACCGTCAGGCCCGGTGTGACCGGTTCGTTGAGCCTCAGGGACGTGCCGGAACCGCGTCGTGGGGAGGGCGGGCTGCTGGTCGAGGCGCTGGCGGTCGGCTTGTGCGGCACGGATTCCGAGATCATCAACGGCGAGTACGGCGAGGCGCCGCCGGGCGAGGAGTTCCTCGTACTGGGCCACGAGAATCTGGGACGCGTCCTGGAAGCTCCGCCGGCCAGCACGCTGTCGGTAGGTGACCTGGTGGTCGGCATCGTGCGTCGTCCCGATCCCGAGCCCTGCCCGGCCTGCGCCGCCGGTGAGTGGGACATGTGCCGCAACGGCCACTACACCGAGCACGGGATCCGCGGCCTGCACGGGTTCGCTCGCGCGCGCTGGCGGGCCGAGCCGGAAGCCGTCGTACGGCTGCACCCCTCGCTCGGACGGCTGGGCGTTCTGCTCGAACCCACCACCATCGTGGCGAAGGCCTGGGAGCAGGTGGAACGGATCGGACAGCGAGCATTCTGGCACCCGCAGGTCATCGCCATCACGGGTGCCGGACCAGTGGGCCTGCTCGCAGCGCTGCTGGGTGTTCAACGTGGCCTGCGCGTCCACGTCTTCGACCGCGTCACGACTGGGCCCAAGCCGGACCTCGTCCGGTCATTGGGTGCGACCTATCACCACGACTCACTGCCCGACTCCGGGATCCGAGCCGACGTGCTGTTCGAATGTACGGGCGTGCCAGAGGTCGTGGTCGACGTACTGCGGAACAGCGCACCCGATGCGATCGTCTGCCTGACCGGCGTCTCAGGCGTCGGTACGCAACTGCCGCTCGATGTCGGCGCACTGAACCGTGAAGCGGTACTGGGCAACAGAGTCGTCTTCGGAAGCGTCAACGCCAATCGGCGGCACTACCAGCAGGCCACCCGGGCGCTGACGACCGCCGACCACGCGTGGCTGGGCCGGCTGATCACCCGCACGGTCCCGTTGCACCGCTATCGCGAAGCGTTCAGCCGGCAGGCGGATGACGTGAAGGTCGTCCTCGACTTCGAGGCGGCCGGACAATGACCAGGATCGAGGACTATGCACTGCTGGGAGATCTGCACACCGCGGCACTGGTCAGCCGGGAAGGCTCGATCGACTGGTGGTGCGTACCTCGCTTCGACTCCCCGGCCTGCTTCGCGGCGTTGCTCGATACCGCCGAGGCCGGTCGATGGTTGCTCGCACCTGCGGCCGGTGGGTCCTGCACCCGGAGGCGGTACCGCGGCGAGACCCTAGTCCTGGAAACGGACTGGGAGACCCCCGAGGGTACGGTCCGCGTCATCGACTTCATGCCTCCACGTGGTGAAGCGCCGGACATCGTTCGGATCGTGCAGGGGATCAGCGGCGCCGTTCCGATGTACGGGGAGCTCCGGCTGCGCTTCGACTACGGGCAGATCGTCCCCTGGGTTCGCAATCTGGGTGGTGCGATCGAGGCAGTGGCCGGACCAGATGCCGCCTGGCTTCGGACGCCGGCGCCGCTCGAAGGCAGAGACCGTCGCACCGTGTCGGAGTTCACCGTCCGCGCCGGTGACACTGTGCCGTTCGTACTGACCTGGGCCGCGAGCCACGTCGACAGACCCGACCCGGTCGATCCTGCTCAGGCTCTGACCGCGACCGTCGACTTCTGGCAGCGCTGGTCGGCACGCTCGTCGGTCAGCGGCCGCTGGCGCGATCCCGTCCAACGCTCACTCGTCGTGCTCAAGGCGCTCACCTATGCACCTACCGGCGGCATCGTCGCCGCGGTCACGACGTCGCTCCCGGAACAGCCGGGCGGCGCGCGCAATTGGGACTACCGCTACTGCTGGCTGCGCGACGCGACGTTCGCCTTGCAGGCCCTTCTCGCAGCAGGCTATGTCGACGAGGCAACGGCCTGGCGGGAATGGCTGCTGCGGGCAGTGGCCGGCGACCCGAGCAAGCTGCAGATCATGTACGGCCTCGACGGCACCCGTCGGCTGCCTGAGACGAGCCTGCCGTGGTTGTCCGGCTACGAGCGATCGATGCCGGTTCGTACCGGCAACGCAGCGGCCGGCCAGCTGCAGCTCGACGTGTGGGGTGAGGTCCTGGACGGGCTTCACCTCGCCCGCCGGGCGGACCTCACCGGGGCTGACGACTCGTGGGACCTCCAGGTCGCGCTGATGGACTATCTGGAAGGCCATTGGCAGGAGCCCGACAACGGCCTGTGGGAAATGCGTGGACCGCGTCGCCACTTCACCCACTCCAAGGTGATGGCCTGGGTCGCGGCCGATCGCATGGTCCGCGGGGTAGTCGACAGCGGCCTGCCCGGGCCTGCGGGTCGGTGGGAATCCCTACGCGACGCGATCCACGCCGACGTCCTCACCAACGGATACGACGCTGACCGTGGCACCTTCGTCCAGTCGTACGGCAGCACCGGGCTGGACGCCAGTCTCCTGCTCCTCCCCCGCGTCGGTTTCCTGCCTGGCACCGACAAGCGGGTACTGCGGACGGTTCAGGCTGTCCAACGAGAGCTGACCCAGGACGGCCTGGTGCTGCGGTACCGCACCGAGACCTCGGACGACGGCCTTCCCGCTGGCGAGGGGGTGTTCCTGGCTTGCTCCTTCTGGCTGGTCGACGCGCTGCACTACGCCGGGCGGGAACAGGAGGCGATCGCCCTCTTCGAACGCCTACTTGCCCTGCGCAACGATCTCGGCCTGCTCAGCGAGGAGTGGGACCCGGTTAGCAGGCGCCAGCTCGGGAACACGCCCCAGGCCTTCAGCCATTTCGCGCTCGTCGTCAGTGCTCTGCAGCTCCAACGCCGACGCCCACATCGCAGCGACCAGCCGATCAGCCAGGCAACCAGCCGACTCGCCCGATGAGGTACGTCGCACCGACGAGAGCGACGACGTCGATCACCGCGTGCGCTACCACCATCGGCATCACCCGGCCGAACCGCCGGTAGATGTGGCAGAAGAGCATCCCCATCACGAGGTTGCCGGCGAAACCACCGAGGCCCTGGTAGAGGTGGTACAAGCCGCGGAGGAGTGCGCTGACCGTCGTACTGCGTCGTTTGGACCAGCCCAACTGCTCCAGCCGGTGGACCAGGTAGCCGAGGACGATGACCTCCTCGACCACGGCGTTCTGTACGGCAACCGCGACCAGGACCGGAACGCGCCACCAGGTGCCGGGCAACTCTGCGGGATCGACGGTCAGGTTGCCGCCGGAGGCGTGTGCCGCGAGATAGAAGGCCAGGCCGGCAGCGCCGACACAGCCGGCAATGACTGTCCCCCGGAT
This sequence comes from Kribbella sp. NBC_01245, assembly GCF_036226525.1. Lineage (NCBI taxonomy): Bacteria > Bacillati > Actinomycetota > Actinomycetes > Propionibacteriales > Kribbellaceae > Kribbella > Kribbella sp. NBC_01245. The sequence goes on along the minus strand of NZ_CP108487.1, from coordinate 175,256 downwards.
CAGATCGCGGCGGATGTCCCGCCGGTCGAACCCCAGTGTCCGCAATGACTCGCCGCCCCGCGCCAGGAAATGTGCGACGAGCGCGACCGGTACGAGGGCTGTCACGACCGCGAAGACCTGCCAGGCGAGATCAAGCCAAGGACGGCCAGGCGCGTGCGAACCAACGATCACCGCCGTCTGACTACTGAGACGTTGATGCGAGGTCAGCGCACCGGCGAAGGCGATCACGGCCGAGACCGCGGAGGCGCCGAGGGACAGCGCAAGCACCAGCCACAGCTCCCCCACCAGTACGCGACGCCCCACCTGCGACACGGCGGGCACTATGCGGCCTTTGGTGGCAGAACCACCACCGGACACGGGACCCGGATGAGCAGGCTGACCCTTGCCCGGGTCAGGTCGCTCAGCCGTGGCGGTCCAAGGACCAGCAGATCAGCCTGCTCGGCAGCGGTGAGCAGAACTTGCAAGGCAGACCCGTGCACCGCTGTGCGCGTGGCGTCGTTGGGGATCCCCAACGCATTGCCCACGATCTCGGCAAGCCTGTCCTCGGCATCGGCCTGCGGGTCCAGCGGACTGAGGCTCGGCGTAAGCGGTGGTCGCGCGGCGGGAGCAGCGGGCGGCCTAGGGGCTTGCCACGCCATCACCGCATGCAGTTCTACGTGGCGCAGCCTCGCTTCTGCAGCTGCCCATCGCAACGCTTCTTGCGAGCCTGTGACCGCGTCGACGGCTACGACGATCGATCCGCTCATGGTGTGACCTCCCGTGGAGTCGTGGTGCCGGCGGCTGATGCGCTTGCGGACAAGGGTTTGGCGATGGCCTCCAGCGATCTGCGTTCGGCATCGACGCCGAAGTACCAGGCGATCAGGCCGCCCGCGATCATGATCACGGCGCCGATCACGTAGCCCAGGGTCAGCGGGTTCCGGTCCGCACTGTCACCGGTGCCGATCAGATGTCCGAACAGGAAGGGCGCCACGACGCCGCCCGCGCCTTGCGAGATGGCGAAGAAGAAGGAGATCGCCTGCCCCCTCAACTCCAGCGGGAAGGTCTCACTGACGGTCAAGTACGCCGACGAGGCGCCGGCTGAGGCGAGGAAGAAGATCAGGCACCACAACGCGGTCTGAGTGGTCGCGTTGAGCAGCCCGGCCTGGAACAGGTACGCCGAGAAGAGCAGCAACAAGCCGGAGACGCCATAGGTGAACAAGATCATCCGGCGGCGTCCGATCGTGTCGAACAGCCGTCCGATCAGCAACGGGCCAAGGAGGTTGCCGACGGCAAAGGGGAAGAAGTAGTAGCTCGTGTGCGCCCTCGGCACGTGGTAGAAGTGCTCCAGCACCAGGGCGTAGGTGAAGAAGATCGCGTTGTACAGGAACGCCTGGGTGACCATCATCGAGAAGCCGAGGAACGACCGCGACGGATAGTCGACGAAGAAAGTCCTCGCCAGCTGGAGATAGGAAACTCGGCCGACCGGCGTGATCTCCAACGCCAGACGCTCAGGTACCGGCGCCAGTTGGATGCCGCGGTCCACCGCCTGCCGCTCGATCGCCGCGACCGTTCGCTCGGCCTCCTCCTGCCGGCCATGGGTCATCAGCCAGCGCGGGCTCTCGGGGAGATTCCGCCGGACGAAGATGATGACCAGGCCGATGACGGGCCCGAGGAAGAAGCCGATCCGCCAGCCCAGGTTGGTGGGTAGGTGGTCGGACAGCAGGTAGAGGTTGGCCGCCGCGCCCAGCGCGGCACCACCCCAGTACGTCCCGTTCACCGCGATGTCGACCCGGCCGCGGTAGCGCGAGGGGATCATCTCGTCGATCGCCGAGTTGATAGCGGTGTACTCGCCACCGATTCCCATCCCGGCCAGGAACCGGAAGACCAGCAGGAACCAGAGGCTGAACGACAGACCGCCGAACCCGCTCGCGACCAGGTAGAGCGCCAGCGTTACCAGGAAGAGCTTCCTGCGCCCGAGCCGGTCGGTGATCCGCCCGAAGACCAACGCGCCGAGAACCTGACCGGCCAGGTACACCGAGCCGACGGCGCCGACCTGCGCTGCCGACAACCCCAGCGTGGTCTGGTAGCCCGCCTGCGACACGATCTGGATCTCCAGACCGTCCAGGATCCATGAGACACCGAGACCGATGACCACCAGCCAGTGGAACCTGGTCCACGGCAGCCGGTCCATCCTGGCCGGCACCAGACTCCGGACCGGGCCGGCCGCCGTCGTTTGGTTGATCATGCTCGCTCCTTCTTCGATGGCGCGGGGTCTGGTGCGGCCAGCGGTCCGGCGGTGACCTGAACAGCGACCGGCGCTGCGTGGGCGAAGCGCAAGGTGACCGTGAACGGCTGCCCCGGCTGGATCGACGTACGAAGCCCTTCGAGCTCGACCCCGGTTTGCCACTCGAAATCGACGAGCCGTCCGGCCGGGAGCACGATCTTGCCGGTGGGCCGACCGCCCTGCTCGAGCTGCACGCTCTTGGCTATCGGCGTCGTGACTCCGACGAGTGCGTCGTCAGAGGCGGACATGTTCTCCAAGGCCAGCCGCAACGGCGCGTCGGCCCCGGCCGCGACACCATGAGGACCGTCAAGCCAGATGTCGTCGATGACGACCGAGCCGGAATCCGCGTCGACGCCACCCGCCGGCAAGTCCAACACCGGTGGTTGAGCGCTGCAGCCGGCCAGCAGTCCCACCGCCAGCAGAGTCGGCAGATACCGGATCGCTTTCCGGCCTGTCCTGATCATGGTCATCGAGGGCTCCTTCATGCCTTGTGGTCGCTCAGGCGACCCTGGTTGGTGGATGACGGACGATGTCGTAGACCACTGCCCCGTCGACCGTCTCGTCCTGCAGCAGTCGTCCACTGAGCTGGTCGAGCGATTCACGATGGCGCCGGAGAAGAAGATCGGCGTGCTCCTCGGCGGCTCGAAGCAGCCGTGACACCTCCAGATCGACGAGTCGCTGGGTCGCCTCGGCGTACGGTCGCTCGCCGTCCTCGGCAGGCGCGGTCGGATAGGCGACCGGCCCGAGGTCACCGGAGAAGCCGTAATCGCGAACCATCCGTACGGCGAGCCGGGTCGCGCCCGCGAGATCATCCGCCGCTCCGGTCGACAGCTCCCCGAACACGATCAGCTCTGCTGCCCGACCGGCCAGGCGAACTGCCAGCGACTCCCGCAGATAGCGATCCGAGTACAGCCGTCGCTCGTCGTTCGGCAGCTGATGTGTCGCGCCGAGAGCCAAGCCGGTCGGTAGGATGGTGATCTTCGCGACCGGGTCCGCGGTCGGCGACAGCGCCGCGACCAAGGCGTGACCCGACTCGTGCACAGCCACCCGCAGTCGTTCCTCCGGAAGGAGCGCGGTCCCGTCCCGCCGGCCGAGGATCAGCCGTTCCCGGGCGTCCTCGAAGTCGGCAGGCCTCAGCTCGTTCCGCCCTGCCCGGGCAGCCCGCAGCGCCGCCTCGTTCACCAGGTTCGCCAGGTCCGCACCGCTGAAACCCGGAGTGCCGCGCGCCACGTCCCGGAGATCGACGCTCTCGGTGAGCGCCTTCCCACGGGTGTGGACGGTGAGGATCGCGGTCCGCTCAGCCAGCACGGGCAACGGCACCTGAACCTGCCGGTCGAACCGGCCCGGGCGCAGCAGCGCCGGATCGAGGACCTCAGGCCTGTTCGTGTTCGCGAGTACGACGACGGAGCTGCCCTCGGTGAAGCCGTCCATCTCCGCGAGCAACTGGTTGAGGGTCTGCTCCCGTTCGTCGTGCCCGCCGACACCGTTCAGGCCGCGGCGCCCACCGATGGCGTCGATCTCGTCGATGAAGATGATGGCCGGGCCGTTGCGACGGGCATCGGCGAAGAGGTCGCGGACCCGGGCGGCACCGAGGCCAACGAACATCTCGACGAAGCTGCTGCCCGTCACCGCGTAGAACGGAACCTCGGCCTCCCCTGCCACCGCTCGGGCCAGCAGCGTCTTCCCCGTACCGGGTGGTCCCACCAACAGCACGCCCCGCGGCCCTCTTGCCCCGACCCGCCGGTACCGCTCCGGGTGCTGCAGGTAGTCGACGACCTCGCGCACCTCCTCCTTCACCCCGTCGTACCCGGCGACGTCGCCGAACCGCGTCCGGGGCCGCTCGGCATCGGTGACCCGCGACGGCTTGCCCCGGATCAGACCGCCGAGTCCCCCACCTGAGCCGAGGCTCTGCCCAGTCCGGCGGCCGAGCCAGACGAAAGCCCCGATCAGCAGCAGCGTCGGCAGCAGGGACTCGATCAACTGCCGCAGCGTGTCCGACTGCTGGGCCGCCGACACCTGCACACCGGCGTTCTGCAACTTGGTCGCCAAGTCGTCGGTGGTCAGCGCCCAGACCGGCGCCTGGGTGGCGAAATCCTTGCCACCGGCAAGCGATCCGGTGATCTGGCCATTGGTTCCGACCACCACGGCGCTGACCTTGTGGGCTTGGACATCCGCGAGGAAGGCGCTGTAGGACAGCTGCTGCGTGCGTGCCGCGGTGAGGACACCAGGGCCGAAGAAGAGGATGCCGAAAACTGCCAGCGCAGCCAGCAACTGCCACCCCCTCCACCGCCTCGGGGTCTGCGGTTCAGCTGGCGGTGGTCCGGGCTGCGGCGTTGAAGGTCCTTGCATGATCTGCTCCTCGGTGGGACCTGCGGTTGGGTCGGGTGCCACCGTCGCCGCCCAGCCGGACGGCCACTTCTAAGTGGCCCAACCCCCACCGTGCCGAGGAGCTGATGAGAGATTCATGAAAGCCCGCGGCAATCTGGTCCGAGCTCACGCGGCTCTCACACTTCTCTCACCGATGAGCCCGAAGGCTGGGCTGTGCACGCATTCTCAGCCCGGCTGCAGGCGAGCCGGTATGGGTTCGGTGTCCGCTCCGATGCTGTGGTGCCACCGGCGTACGGCTCGGCATGCCGGGTACCGGGAGGAGCGCGCCGGACCGAGACCGGCGCAAATAGAGGGGGCCGAAGGGCCCGGCTGACCCAATCCCCCGGGCGTGGACCGGGCCCTTCGCGTGGACCGCTGCGCGCAGCGGCCTGCCCCCGCGCGCAGCGGCCTGCCCCCTAGGTAACGTCCATCGCTTGCTGTGCGATCTGACTGGTATAGCGATTGCCCCAAGTCCAGGCGCAGGGGTAACGGCACCAAAGTCCCGTCAGTCCCTCAGAGCTGCCGGGGCTTTGGCCTGACCGGGCGATCGGACAGCGCCTATGCGGCCGGGAAGTCAGCGCCCCCATTCGTGGCTAACGGTTTGTGACCGTCTGCTCCCCAACTGAGCCGTACAGGCGCACACTGCGGATGAGGACCCGGCTGCCCCTTCCCCCCAGGTGTGGCCGGGTTCTTCGCCGAGCCTGAAACCGGCGCTGCGATGAGGTCTGGCGTCTGGCCGCGAAATCGTGAGTTACTCGACTCCCAGATTGGGTAATTCCGCAGCGCGACCCGCGGAGCAATCCGGCGCCGGTGCGCAAGCAACTGGAGGGGAACCGGAAGATGAGTTCTAGATGACGACGTCGAGCCGCCCCTCTTGGGCGGGGCTCTCGGTGGTGTCGCGGTAGCGGCCGGGCTTCTCCTGGCGGCACTGGATGCGGTGGATGGGCCGGCCAGACGAGCCACGATCGTCGCCTGCTTCGCAGTGGCTGGGGGCCTCGTGTGGTTCCTGCTTCGTAAGCCGCGGGGCAAGCTGACGGCTCAAGTACTGGGCGGTGGGGTCGTGCTCTCCCTTGCGGCAGGCCTGGTAGTGGTCATATTCGGTCAGTCCGAACCGCCGCCTCCCTGCACCACGTCCCCCTGTCCGACACCAACGCCGAGCCCGACCCCAACGCCGACCCTCACGCCCACTCCGACACCGACGCCGACCCTCACCCCGACTCCGACTCCGACACCGACGCCGACCCTCACCCCGACTCCGACTCCGACGCCGCCTCTGACGCCGACGCCCTCGCCGACGCCAGAGGCGGAGCGAATCGAGCGGATCGAGATTGAGATCGACGACAGGAACGCTCACAAGATCGGACCGGGCGAGTACCAAGTTCCCGAGGTCGGACGCCTGAACCTTCGCTACTGGTACACCACCATCACGAACTTCGGGGAACTCGATAGCAATACCTGCACAGTGGTGGCACGAGTAGTCAATACCAAGACCAAGCAACTGGCGGTGGCTCCAACACGGTCCGCTCAATGCACCTGGCACGGGTGGCTCGGGATCACGGATGTGCAGCGAGGCAGCTATCAGATCAGCGTCTACGTCAAGACCGAAACGGGAGCCGAGCGTACGGACTTGCTGAACTTCATCGTGCGCTGAGGAGGCATTGCGTACGGCGTCGGCGGTTGTCTGCCGTCATGCCAGCCCTTTGCGCGGCGGTGGGAGACTTCGCGTCATGGACTTATGGCCTGTGCGACGCGAGAGGGCTACCGATTCGCCACCCCCGTTCCATGCGGCCAGAGTGTCCGACAGCATGTCTCGCTCGTGAGCCTCGACAAGGATCTTGGCGAGGTCACTCAGCTTGACGTTGGCGGTCTGCCGACCGCGCTTCAGGAACACCAAGACGATCTCGGTGCCCAGCCTGCAGTGACGCATCAGAATCCCCTGCGCCCGACCGATCTGGCCATGTCGAGGAGCGGTGTTGAGCTGCTCCAGCAATGCCGTGCTGTCGTGAAAACTGCGCATGGTCAAACTTCGCGGCGGCGTGCAAAGCGAACAGAAATGCGATGTCGTAGGACGGACCGTCGAACGCGTCGGCCTTCGCGGACCGCAGGTTGATCGCCGCATCCCCGGGTTCTGCAGCAACCTGCAGGCCGCCCACAACGAACAGGGCCACACCAACAGCCAGCCTCACCGCTCGCCAGCAAGCTCATCGCTCGGTAGCTAGGCCTTCGAACCAGGCGACTACGTCGGAGGCTCTGTAGCGTAGGTGGCGGCCGACGCGTTCGCCTGGTGGGCCGTATTTCTTGGTTCGCCATTGGTAGAGGGTTCGGATTGGTACGCCGAGATAGGTCGAGACATCCTCGACGCCCCAGAGCGGTTCGTTGCCGGGCCGATGTTTGTTGGTCTCGGTCATGGTGTGCTCCCGTTGGCGCGGCTGTCAGCGCCTCGGATTGCGTTCGGTGTCACAGCGGTCCTGGTGATGCGGCGGAGTTCGCGGGTGCTCCAGCCTAGGATCTCTGCTGCTGCATCAGATGATCCGCAGGTGCGGGCGAGGTCGGCAGCTGCCGAGGCGACTGCCTGCTCGGCGGCGTTGACTTTCTCGTCGTGTTTGCGGGCTGATGCTTCGCGGGTTTTGACTGCCCGCTGGACCGTGGTTTGGGCGCGGATCGCGCGGGCGGTTGCTGCCTCAATCCGGCGCTGGCGTTCTCGGGCACGCTTCAGTGCGGCGAGCCGCTCATTGCCTCCCATCGTCGGCCTCTCCTTCGCAGCTCATCGGGGCTCGAGCGCGATGTGGGGAACGTCATCGGGCGACGTTGAAGGGGCGAGGAGCTTGTCGCGAGTTGGCCGCGGCGGCTGGGGTGCGCGGGCCTCCAGGTAGGCACTGGTTGAGTCGATCAAGCGGCGGGCGACACCGACGACGTACTTCCCAACCTTTTGGACCTCTACCTCCGGCTCGGTGCCTGACAGAGAGGCCGCCCAGCCGGCGACGTAGGCGAAGGATGATTCGTCGCTGTGTACGCCGTGGTGGGAGAGCAGCATGTGCGCGACGGATTCGGCCTCGACTTCTCGGACGCCTCGGCATTTCTCGATGCCGGACCCGTCGTCGGGGTCGGGCATGTGCATCGTCATGTGAGCGACTTCGTGCGCGAGAGTTGCGACTGCGGTGGCGTCGTCGAGCTCGGCGGCCACGACCACACGGCGATCCACGTAATTGGTGAAGCCCCTGACTCCAGGTTCTGAGATCGTGTCTCGTGCCAGGATGAAGCCCGCTCGGGCGACTTCGGCCGCCAACGCGTCCCACAGACCATCCGGTACCTGTCCGACGATCCGGCCTGGGCTAGGTGGCGCGGGCAACGGATCGCCGGACGTCTGGCTGATGTCGTATACCGACGCGACTTTGAAGCCGATGAGGCGCTTGGCTTTGTCCTTCTCGTCGAGGCATCATCCGTCTCATCTTTGGTCGTCTTGCGGTGCATCGGGGCGAGGATCTGGATTGCGGACTCGTCCTTGTTGACCTGACGTCCCAGCCTTTGCCAGGTGCGGTAGCCGGCCACTCGAGTGGCGTCGGGTCGCTGCATGGTGATGAGCACGAGGTTGCGGAAGCTGTAGTTGGGGAGCAGGGTGGCCGCGTCCATCCACGCCTTCCAGGTCTGTCCGCTGCGCAGCTTGCGGACTTCGTCGATCATGCGCTGATGCACTTGTTCGGCTTTGACCTTCCGGCCAGTGCGGTCGCTCACCATGAGCCGGCCTCTGGCGTCATGTCGGCCGACTGGTCCAGCACAGGCCTGGCCCCTACTACCGAGCCCCGGCTGACGCGTTCCTTCGGGAGTGCTACCGGCGGATGGAGTGGCATGGAGCCGCCGTACGGGCGGAGTTGGCCGGGTGTCGCGGCGACGCGCCTTGCCAGGCGCCCCGCGGCCTGGCGGGCGCAAGGTATGGATGGGGCCTGGCCGCCAGGAACCGCTGCAGATGATTGCGAGGGAGGTCTGGGACCCGTCGCTCGCGGGGGAGCTGAGTTATTTGGCCACGGCTGAAGGTTATTGCCGACCCCTCCAGCGGGTCGCACTCTATGTCGGCCGGCACCGCGCCGGCCAAACCAACAAAGGGGAAATACCAAATGGGCACGATGATCGGCACGGCATTGACACGCGCCGCGGTGGCCGTCGCGGTCACGGTGGGAACCGTGGTCGCGACAGCCACGCCCGCAGCTGCTGATCCGTGGGGTGAGCTTGTTCTCAGGAACTCCGACCAGGTCTGGAAGGCGTCGGCCTGGTACAAGGACTCGATCAACACGGTGTGCATCCGTGCGTGGAACTCCGTCAGCTCGTCATATGCCGAGATCTGGGTGCGGGACCAGACCGGCGAGGTCAACCTTCACTTCCGTGACTACGGCGGCAACGACAACGAGACCTGCCGTTCAGTTCCCATGAGATACGACGGTCGTGGCGTCGGCATCGAACTCCAGCACGTCAGCGACTGGGGCAAGTTGGAGTACGGCCTTATCGGCAGAATCCTCTAATTCAACCGGAGACACTGGCCAGCGCGGCGGACACCGACGCCGCGCTGGACGGGCCGCTCACAAGGCATCCGGCTGGACAGGCGGCACCGGCCAGCCGCGGCAACCCAGTCGAGCAGCCGGTCGTCGGCGAAGCCAGCGGCGGGAACGGTGTCAGCGAGAACGTTTCATCCAGCACGGCGGCGAATGGGTAACGGTCGGACAACCGCCGAGCGGCCCTCAGCGGCCGGACGACGTGCCGCTGCGCGCACGCACTAGCGCACGAGGTGTGGTTTCAGGTCACTGAGGGAACCGGGTGCTGAGGGCAACCAAAGATAGGAGCACGGTCGTGGGCAAGCTGAATATCTCCCTGGCGCCGGCGAACCGACGGCCGCACGGCACGACCACCTGACCGCGGAGCACCACGGCCATGGCGGACTGGCGCTGCCTGAGATGTGACGCGACGGGCGAGAAGCCGCCGGCACACTTCCCCCTGTGTCCACTCGCCGGCGTGGACGACGAGCCGGTGGCGGTGATCGACCGCGAGAACCTCCACCAGCTGCAACGCCTGCCTGAACAAGTCAATCTGGTCGCTGGGGGCAGTGGCTGCGCGGCGCGACGTCGAGTAGTGGACCTGCGAGGCGGCAATCATCGAAATCAAGGCCGAATCAGCGAACCCGTGGCGGGTGCCGATCACGACTGACGTGTCCCTCCCTTTAGGCTGCCGGTGTGAGCCTCGACATTCCCGACCAGGTCCGCAAGACGGTCATAACCGACGGGAACGAATCCTGGCTGGACGAGCTACCAGGCGTGGTCGACTCGCTAGCCCAGGACTGGTCTCTGACGATCGGTCCCAGTCTCACGGGCGGTCACGTCGCCCTGGTTGTCGAGGTGACGCTGGTTGACGGGACTCCGGCGGTCCTCAAGATCGGGGTGCCGGGTCGGGACGTCGGGCCGGAGGCCATGGCGTTGCGCCTGGCGAATGGCGGGGGATGCGCCAAGCTGTTGGGCGAGGACCTGAGTCGGCAAGCCCTGCTGCTGGAGCGCCTTGGGGTTCCGATGTACAACGTCGTGGCCGACCCTGCAAGCCGCCACGACCTGCTGTGCGACGTGGCGGTTCGCCTGTGGCGTCCGACCGGTCCCGACATCGACCTTCCAACCGGCGCGAAGTTGGCTGAGCAGTACGCCGATCGGCTGCCAAAACTGTGGGAGCAGGCAGGGCAACCGTGTTCGCCGGCCACGGTGGCGGACGCGCTCGATTGTATGAAGCGTCGTCACCTTGCCCACGACAATCGGACCGCGGTTCTCGTCCACGGTGACATCCACGAGATGAACGCCCTGCAAGCGAGTGACGGCAGCTACAAGCTCATCGATCCCCTCGGGCTGCGGGCCGAACCGGCGTGCGATCTCGGCACCATCGTGCGTTGCAACCCCGACCTCGGCGACGACCTCCGGGTGCGGACTGAGCGGCTGGCTTCTCGCACGGGCGTGGATGCCACCGCCATCTGGGAATGGGGAACCATCCACCGAGTCGTCAGCGGCGTCTACGCCTGCAGTATTGGCTTTCAGCCCTTCGGCGATCTGCTGCTGGCCGAAGCGGATCGCCTCACGGCGTAGTCACCGGATCGTCGACTGATGCTCCACCTCAGGGAACAGAACCCCCCAGCGAAGACCCGACTCGAACTCCACCACCCTCTCCCGACGCCTGCTGCAGCACCAACTGGCGCTCTGAAGAGTTCAGTCAACTAGCCGGATCGGACTGGCCCGCCTCGGTGACGAGGCACGGCTGCGGTCGCGCCGGGGCACCAACCTCACCCCCCGGTTCCCGATCCTGGTCGCGGCCGCGACCAGGATGCTCCCTCAGGGACTGGTGCTCGACGGGGTTATCTGAGGTCCTCAGAGGGGCGTCCAACACGTCGACGACTTGCCGATGAAGGTCCCTGTTTCCCGTTGTGGACGCTCTAGGTTCGCGATGTCTACGACGCGGCGGGAGAGCCATGCGGGTACAGCGGGTGGCCGGTCTCGATGCCGACGAAGAGTCGTGGACGGTGCTGGGTGATGACTGGCTCCCCGTACTGCCGGTCGAGCAGTTCTTGTCGCACCTAAGTGATCAGCGGCGGTCGCCGAACACGGTGAAGGCCTATGCACACGACTTGAAGGACTATTTCGACTATTTGGGTCGGCGAGGCCTGACCTGGGATCGGTTGCGTTATGACGAGTTGGCCGCGTTCAAGCCGTGGCTAAGGCTCCCGCCGGCCGCGCGTCGCGGCGAGATCTCGGTGCTGCCGGCAACTGTTTCGGCGTGCAGCGAGTCCACGATCAACCGCAAGCTCGCGGCATTGACGTCGTTTTACGAGTTCCACCGGCGCCACGGGGCGGAGATGGCGTTGACGAGCCGCGACGCGAGCCGCCCGGTCGCGTCGACGGGCTCGTCCTTTCGCCCATTCCTGGCACATGTGAAGCAGTCGCGGCCGCGGCGCAGCGATCTACGACTGCGTGAGCCGTCCCGCCGGCCGTCGATCCTGACCGACGAGCAGGCGGCCTCTTTGATCGGGGCCTGTGTGCGCCTGCGTGACCGGGTGTTGTTGGGGTTGCTGAGCGACACCGGATTGCGGATCGGTGAGGCGCTGGGGCTGCGCCACGAGGACGTCCGCACCGCTGATGGCCTGATCGACGTGCGATGCCGGCAAGGAAAGGTCAGAACCTTCTGACAGGCTGGCGGTATGGAAAATCGAACCGATGCGCTGCTTGCCGAGCTCGACGCCTTCATGGCGGAGTACGACAAACGAACCAACGCACACGACGTGAACCGTTGGAGAGAGCTCGTCGCCGACGACGCGACTTACTGGTTCACCGACGGGTCCTTTGAAGGCATCGACGCCATCACGGATGCTGTCCAGCGAACATTTGACGAGATTCAGGACGAGGTCTACACCATCAGCGACCTCCACTGGGTTTGCGCCTCAGCTGATTGTGCCGTCGTGCGATACCGCTTCCATTGGGTGGGCTACACCAACGGCCAGAGGCGCGAAGGCCAGGGTCGAGGCACGAACGCGATGATCAAAGAGAACGGCCGCTGGCAGATGATCCACGAACACCTCAGCGCCTAACTCGAGCTGGACCGGCCCGGCCAGGCCGGGCGACTTAGTTGCCATGGCCACAGTGTCAGCTCCGAGTTCAGATCGAATCCACGGTGCTGCGGCGGCCAGATCAACCGCGCCGTCCTGGACATGTCCACGACGCTCACAACCAGCAAAACGGCAGCGCCCAGCGATCGACTCAAGATAAACGGGGAGCTGGTCGTCTATGTCGACGGCATGCCCGACTTCGGTGCCCTGCAAAGCCGAGAGACCGCGCAACGGACGGCGACCTACATGGCGTTCGACGTACTCGCAGCGAACGGGAGCGACATCCGCAAACTGCCCTGGTCGAAACGGCGCAAGAACCTCGAAACACTCGCGTCCACATGGGTGTATTAACCGAAGCAGTCAGCGTGGTTAGAGCGCGTGTCGGAACGGTTGGCAGGTGCGTGCGGGGAGCACCGTTGCATGCATGGCTGGGAGCAGCAGGAGGTCCGATCCGGAGGTGCGTGCCGATGGTTGCGTTCGGGCGATGATTCAACAACCGGGTTTCGTAGTGGTTGACGCAGAAGACGTCGAGTTCGGGCCCGGCAGGGAGTGGCTGCTGCAGTTACTGCTCGCGGCACACTGTGAGGGGGTACGCGATGTCGCTGCTGCGGTTTCTGCGGTTCTGCTGGGCGACAGAGTGCCGATGGGATCAGGTGTCAGAACGGGTGGTCCGCGACTTCGTGTTGTGGGCGCGCCAGGCGGACAAGTTCACCGGTGCGAAGAATCTGCCCGGGCCTCGACTGCCGGTGAATCGGGTGACAGGCAAGAAGGTTCAGACGGCCCTTTATGCGCCTGCGACGATCAACCACACGTTGTCGGCGGTGCATGAGTTCTACGAGTTCTACCGTGAGCGCGGCGACGGGCCGCTGGTGAATCCGGTTCCGGTTGCTGGCCGTCCGCATGGGCATCACAACCCGATGGACGGCTTTGCGCCGACCAGGCGGCGGGCGTTGCGGCAGAAGGATTCTCAGCCGCTGCCGCGGGCGATCCCGGACACGAGCTTCAACGAGTTGTTCCGCAAGCTGAAGTCGCATCGAGACCAGGCGCTGGCCGCGTTCTACGTCAGCAGCGGCGCCCGGGCCTCGGAGTTACTCGGGCTTACTGGCGACATGATCAACTACGGCGACCAGTTGATCGGAGTAGTACGCAAGGGCGGAGCCCGGCAATGGCTGCCGGCATCGCCGGACGCTTTCGTGTGGTTGCGGCTCTACCAGCTTGACCGGGGGACACTCGGAGACGGCCAGCCGGTCTGGTTGACGTTGCGCGAGCCGCACCGGCCGCTAACCTACGACGCGTTGCGGGCGGTGATGGCCCGGGTGAACCGGCTGTTAGGGGCCAACTGGACTTTGCACGATCTGCGGCACACATTCGCGATCCGTGCACTGAACGGTGGAGTGCCGATGCACGAGGTGCAGGACCTGCTCGGCCACGCGTCATTGAACACACTCGCCGTCTACAGCAAGCCACGGCTTGAAGATGTTGTCGCTCACCACCGCGCCGTGTTCGGGCCCTTCGCCGACCGAGAACAACAAGGCGCCCTAGCCGAATACGACCCGGTGGCGTTGTCGACAGTATTGAGAAGGCAGCCACAGCCAGGAAGCACCGACTAGATCAGGAGTGAGATGACCGAGCTGACTACCCAGCGGCTGCTGATAAGGCAGTGGAAGGCCGATGACTACGAACCGTTCGCGGCCATGAACGCCGACCCGGCTGTGATGGAGCACTTCCCGGCATTGCTTAGCCGGGTGGACAGCGACCGAACGATCGACCGGCTCAGGTCCTCGATCGACCAGCGCGGCTTCGGATTCTGGGCGGTCGAAATACGGGAGACCGGACGCTTCATAGGTTTCACCGGCTTGTCGGTGCCGAGCCTCGATGCACCTTTCCGGCCCGGCGTCGAGATCGGATGGCGACTTGCAAAGGAGGCCTGGGGCAACGGTTATGCGACTGAGGCGGCGCGGGCCTCGCTGGCGTATGCGTTCGGTCCGGCTGGACTGGACGACGTGATGTCGTTCACCACGACGACGAACAGGCCATCTCAGCGAGTGATGGAGCGGATCGGTATGACGCACGATGAGGCCGACGACTTCGACGACCCACGGCTGCCTTCTGGTCACCCGCTGCAGAGGCATGTGCTCTACCGGATCACCCGCGCGCAGTGGCAAGCGTGACGGCGACCTATGCGTTGCTCGCCTAGGCCCCGATAGAGGTCGAGCAATCAAGCGGGAACCACCGTCGAAGCTGAGTCCTGCCGCCTGACCTTGGACGGAGATTCGGCAATGAAACACACCAACCTCGCACCTGCCCGGGCTTCTTCGTACCGCTCAGCCGAGACATCCAACTCGCCACCCGCGAGGTCCTTGCGAAGCATCCTCGCTTGCTGGGCATGGGTGGCGGGCCACGAAACGGTGCCGATCCATTCGTCGTCGCCTTGGCCTATGCCCGCAATGGCACGGTCGTGACCCAGGAGACAGCACGTAGCCTCGACAAGCCACGTATGCCGGATGTGTGCGATGCCTTGGGCATCCCCTGCATGAGCCTGCCTCAGTTCGTCAACGGGCAAGGCTGGACGATCACTATCGGAGCTCGCCCGCAATAAGGCGCACTGGCGAGAAACACGTCGTTGGTGCCACCTCTCACACCGAGGCTGACTACCTCGGACTGGAGTTCCAGCGTTCTCGCTGGACGCTCTGCGAGGCGTGCACCGGGATGCGACGTACGTTGTCGCAGCAGTGAAGGAACAGGTCAGCTGATCGGCTGTAGGAAAGCTGGGCCGGGCAGGAGGCGGCGCAGGGTTTCGAGCTGTTCCGGGACTACCGAGTACCAGGCCCAGAGGCCGCGCTTTTCTCGCGCGAGGATGCCGGCTTTGACCAGGATCTTCAGGTGATGGCTGATCGTCGGCTGGCTGAGGTCGAGGGGAGCGGTGAGGTCGCAGACACACGCCTCACCCTTGGGGCTCGACTCGATCATCGCGAGGAGCTCTCCACGCCGGACGATGGACTGGCCGGAATCGCCGGCTCCGGTGACTTCGAGGCGGCGCCGACCAGATGGTCACCTCCCGAGCTTGACGCGCTGCGTGCGAACTACGACGTGGCCATCGCGCCGTACTGGCGATCGATCAGCGCTCAGGTGACCACCGAGAACGCCCAGCTCGGCGAGTCCCTGGCCTGGCAGGGGGTCGACCCCGTACTCGGTGGGTTGCATGCACGCGTCGTATGGTCGCCACCGGTTCTGCATCTGCCCGACCTGACCGGCCCGGATCTGCTCCTCGGCGGGAGCGGCATCAAGCTCCAACTGTCGGTCTTCTGCTGGCGCGCGCCCACTAAGCTGCTCGTCCCGGGCGGTCCGCCCGTCCTGGTCCTACCGGTCCAACAGACCCCTACCCTGCCCCGCCTCGCCGGTGCCGAACCGCCACGCGCGCTGGCCGCCGTCCTCGGCCCGACCCGCGCGGCCGCTCTGGACGCCGCACTCGTGCCCTGCACCACCACAGAGCTGGCCCGCCGGTGCGGAATCACCCCGAGCGCAGCCAGCTATCACGCCGCCATCCTCCGCGAAGCCGGCCTGATCAGCAGCAGCCGAGTCCGCTCCACCGTCCTCCACCAGACCACCCCACTCGGCCGCCGCCTCCTCTCCGGCTCCCCCGCCACCGCCAACCCGGCCTAGCCTTGCTCGCGGACCCGGACGATTCCACCGCGGCATGAGGATGGCGGAGCAACCTCGGAGCCGTGCCGAGTGATGCAGCCAAAGGGTTCACAAAACCCTTATAGGTAAGGCTATTTGAGCTCAGCTGACGTCTTCCCAAGCAATCGGCGGGCGATGATCAGTTGTTGGATTTGTTGGGTGCCTTCGAAGATGTCGAGGATTTTGGAGTCGCGGGACCACTTTTCGAGGAGGTGGTGTTCGCTGTAGCCGAGGCTGCCGGCCAGTTCGACGCAGCGGAGGGTGATGTCGTTGCCGATGCGGCCGGCTTTGGCTTTGGCCATTGAGGCTTGGAGGGAGTTGGGGCGGCCGTTGTCGGCCATCCAGGCGGCTTGGAGGGTGAGGAGGTACGCCGCCTCCCAGTCCGCTTCCATTTGCAGGTACGACGCGGCGGCCGCGGGTTGGCGGTGGACCGGGCGGTCGTAGTCGGGTTCGACGCCGGCCTCGGCGAGTAGGTCGTGCGTCAGTTCGAGCGCGGCCCGGGCGCAGCCGACGGCCATCGCGGCGACGAGTGGGCGCGTGTTGTCGAAGGTCTGCATGACGCCGGAGAAACCCTTGTCCGCATCGACTTCCGGCGTACCGAGCAGGTTCTCCGCGGGCACCCGGCAGTCCTCCAGCCGGATGGTCGCGGTATCCGAAGAGCGGATGCCGAGCTTGTGCTCGAGCCGCTCGACGGTCAGACCTGGAGTGTCCTTGAAGACCACGAACGACTTGATCGCGGCCCTGCCGAGCGACTTGTCCAGCGTCGCCCAGACGACAACGGCGTCACACCGACCGCCCGCGGTGACGAAGATCTTCTCGCCGTTGATGACGTAGTGGTCGCCGTCGAGCCGCGCGGTCGTCTGGATGCTGGCCGAGTCCGAACCACAACCCGGTTCGGTGATGGCCATCCCCGCCCAGACGCCCTCGAATCGCTTCAGCTGTTCGTCACTCGCCACGGACGCGATGGCCGAATTGCCCAGGCCTTGCCGTGGCATCGACAGCAGCAGGCCGACGTCACCCCAGCACATCTCCATGATCGACAACGCGGACGACAGGTTGGACCCGTTCTTCACTCCCCCGTCGACATCGGCTTCGGTACGTCGTACGCCGCTCGCTCCCGCGCCTGTGCCGGTGCCGGACGCGCCGAGGCCGTCGACCATGGCCGCGAGCATGTCGAGCTCTTTGGGATAAGCGTGTTCGGCCAGGTCGTACTCGCGGGAATTCGGGCGCAGCATCTCGGCCGCGACCTGGTGCGCCTGATTGATGAAGGCGCGGAACTTGCGAGGAGTCTCCAGGTTGATCATCAGACCAGCACCGCGCCTTCCATCACGCCGACGGCCCGCAGATCGCGGTACCACCGCTCGACCGGGTGTTCCTTCACGAAGCCATGACCGCCGAGCAGTTGCACGCCGTCGGTGCCGATCCGCATGCCCTGTTCGGTGCACAACCGACGGGCCAGCGCGGTCTCGCGGGCGAACGTCAGCCCTTGTTCCGCACGCGATCCGGCCCGGTAGGTGACGAGTCGCATCCCTTCCAGCTCGATCGCGATATTGGCCACCATGAAGGCGACCGACTGGCGATGGCTGATCGGTTCACCGAACGCGATGCGCTCATTGACGTACGGCGTGACGTAGTCGAGCACCGCCTTCGCCGTACCGAGGGATAGCGCGCACCAGCCGAGTCGCGACAGCCGGATGCATTCGGCGTAGTCCTCAGCCGAGCCCTCGCCCAGCAACTGAGCCGGTACGGCGTCGAGGATGATCCGGCTCAAGCTTGCCGCCCGCAGGCCCATCGACGGCTCGGCCTCGACGGTCAGGCCCGGGTGGTTCGATTCGACCAGGAACAACGCGGGGCCGTGGCCTTCGCGTTCGGCGGCGATCACGAACACCTCGGCCTCGGCACCACGGGGCACGAGCGATTTCACGCCGCTCAAGACGTACCCATCGTCGACGCGCTGGGCTCGCGTACGCAGCTCGAAGGGATCGAACAGCGCTCGCGGCTCGACGACCGCGAGCGCGGCGGCCGGGACGGAATCACCCGTGAACGCCGGCAGGTACGTCGCTTGCTGGACCTCATCGCCCCAGAGCGAGATCGCCGTACTGACCGCTGCCGGTGCCAGACACGCGACGGCCTGACCCATATCGCCGTACGCCATCGCCTCGGCGACGAGGACGCCGGTGAGGGCGGAGCGTTCGGTGACGATGCCGCCGAGCTCCTCGGGCACCTCGATCAAACTCAGGCCGAGCTCCGAACTCTGCGCGAGCACCAACGGAGCGGTCGCGCAGGCGGTGTCGGCCGCGGCCGCCGCCGGGCGCAGGGCCTCCGCGGCGAACTCGCGGACCACTCCGACGACCATCTCCTGGTCCTCGGTCGGCGTCAGGTCGAACTTGCCGCTGCCTTTCGCGGACGGCAGGCGGGCCGGTTTCGTGGCCCTGGAGACGGCTTTGAAGTTCCGCGTCAGGGCGCCGGCCGTCCGGAAACCGGTCTTGGTCGCCTCGAAAACCACTCGCTCGGTCTGCTTGCGCAGGCCGAGTCGCTCGATCGTTCGCGACTTCGACAGCCGGTTGAGCAGTGCCACGCCCATCCCGATCGCGTCCCGCCGGTTCTTCTGCCTTGCCTGCGGCACCGCCATCTCACGCTCCCTGCTAGGTCCGTCCTCGGGCCTACTGTAAACCGAAGTTACACTCCGCTTCACGTGACCCAGGACACAGAGAGTACTTGGCGCTATTTAGATGGATATCTATCTTGACTCTTGTCTAATCACGAGGCAGGCTAGGCACAGCTGATTAGATGAACTTCAACATAGTGAAGCGGGAGATGGACGTGAGCGAGCACAACACGACTCAGGTGGCGGTCATCGGGGCCGGCCCGGTGGGTCTGGCAGCAGCGGCGCACCTGGCCGAGCGCGGGCTGGACTTCGTGGTGCTGGAGGCTGGTCCGGGCGTCGCGGCCGCGATCGACGAGTGGCGGCACGTGAAGCTGTTCAGCCCCTGGCGCTACGACATCGACTCGGCCGCGCGCCGGCTGCTGGACCAGGCCGGCTGGGTCGAGCCGGACCTGGCCGCCCTGCCGAACGGCGGCGACCTGATCGACTATTACCTCGAGCCGCTGGCGAAGACGCCGGAGCTCACCAACCGGATCCGGTACGACGCACCCGTGGTCGCCGTGACCAAGGTCGGGTTCGACCGCATCCGCACCGCCGGCCGCGAAGACGCGCCCTTCCTGCTGCGCCTGGCCGACGGCACCGAGCTGCAGGCCACCGCCATCATCGACGCCGCCGGCACCTGGCGCCGCCCGAACGTTCTCGGCGGCTCGGGCATCCCCGCCCGCGGTGAAGAAGCCGCCGCCGAACACCTCAGCCACGCCCTCCCCGACGTGCTCGGCCGCGACCGGGAGCGCTTCGCAGGACGTCGTACGGCGGTCGTGGGCGCGGGCCATTCCGCGGCGACCACGCTGCTCGACCTGGGCGAATTGGCCGAGCAGGTCCCCGGTACCGAGGTGGTGTGGGTGGTTCGCGGCACCAGCCAGGCCCGCACGTACGGTGGCGGCGCGGCCGACGAGTTGCCCGCCCGCGGCGCTCTGGGCAGTCGCCTGCAGAAGCTCGTGCAGTCCGGCCGGGTCGAGCTGGTGAGCAGCTTCCGCACAGAGGCCATCGCCTTGACCGAGGACGGCCGCGTCGAGTTGGCAGCGGGCGACCAGCGCGTCATCGCGGACACCGTGGTGAACTCGACCGGCTTCCGGCCCGACACCGAGATGGTCGGCGAACTGCGGCTCGACCTCGACCCGATCCTCGGTTCGACCCGGGCGCTGGCGCCGCTGATCGACCCGAACCAGCACTCGTGTGGCACTGTCCCGCCGCACGGCGTCGAGGAGTTGACCCACCCCGAGGCCGGGTACTACGCGATCGGCGCCAAGTCGTACGGCCGCGCCCCGACGTTCCTGCTGGCGACCGGATACGAGCAGGCGCGTTCGGTGGTCGCGGCGGTGGCCGGCGATTGGGAGGCGGCGCGCGACGTACAGCTGGACCTGCCCGAGACCGGCGTCTGCTCGTCGAATAACGCCTCTGAGCCGCGCGGCCTCGCGACCGGTATCGCCGGAGGCCTGCTGACCGTGATCGACGAGCCCGCGACCGCGCAATCGGGCTGCTGCAACTGATGGGATCCGCGACGGCCGCCGCTCGCCGTGGGAGCGGCGGTCTGATCGCCGCGCTGGCCGTCACGCAGACCGTCGGTTATGGCGTGCTGTATTACGCCTTCAGCGTGCTGCTCGGTCCGATGAGCCGCGACCTCGGCATCTCCACCACCACGGCCGCCGGCGCGTTCACCACCGCCGTACTGGTGACCGGGCTGATGTCCGTGCCGGTCGGCCGCTGGCTGGACGCCCGCGGCGGGCATGGCCTGATGACGGCCGGCTCCCTGCTCGGCGCCATGGCCGTGCTCGGCTGGTCGCAGGTCCAGACGGTGCCCCAGCTGTACGTCGTCTTCGTGGCGATCGGAATCTCTGCCGCGATGGTGCTGTACGAGCCCGCGTTCGCCGTGGTCGTCGCCGTCACCGCGCCCGCGGCCCGGACGCGCGCGCTGCTCGGCATCACCTTGGTGGCGGGATTCGCGAGCTCGATCTTCATCCCGCTGACGGGGTACTTGGTGGACGCGTACGACTGGCGTCGAACCCTGCTCATCCTGGCCGCGACCCTTGGGTTTCTGACGATTCCGCTGCACGCGACGGCCTTACGTCGTACGGGGCCCAGACACGGGGTCCCCCAGCGGAGCGGCTCGCCCGCGCGGGCGTTGCGGGATCCCGGGTTCTGGCTCCTGGCCGCGGCCTTCGTTCTGCATAGCGGAGCGCAGGCCGTGATCGCGGTGCATCTGGTGCTCTACCTGGTCAATCTCGGGCACTCCACCGCGACGGCGGCGAGCCTCGCGGGCGTACTCGGCCTGCTGTCGGTGACCGGCCGGATCGCCACCACGATCTCGCTACGTTGGTTGCCTATGGCCACCATCATGGCTGGAGTCCTTGTCCTGCAAGGCGTTTCCATCTCGATGCTGCCGCTCGTAGGCCGCAACCTGGCCGGCGCCATCGCGTGCTTGGTGTTGTTCGGCTTGGGCTTCGGCATCTCGTCGATCGCCACTCCGGCGATCCTGCTCGACCGGTACGGCGCGACCGGGTACGCGACCATCGCCGGAACGCTCGCCACCCCGGTCATCATCTCGCGCGCCTCCGCACCCCTAGGCGCCGCGATTCTCGCCGGAAGCGCCGGCTATCACCCCGTCATCCTCTCCGTCGCGGCCGCCTGCCTCACCGCGGCCGCCCTGCTCACGCTCGGCCGTCGCATCCCCGCCCCGGCTATCGGCGAGCGGCGACGAACCGCTCGACTGTCGTGACGGAACCGAGCAGCGCGCTCGTCTCCTGAGGGTCAACCGAAACCTCGTTGCGTGCGAGCCAACGCCACATGGTCGTGAGGTCTTTGCCGGTGAAGCGTTCGAAAAGCCAGACCGGCATCGGGAAGCTTCGTGGTGCGCGGCCCATCACGCGTTGCCACGTTTGACGGCAGTACTCGACCGAGCGGATCTCTCCTGCCAGCGGCAGGTCCGTACCAACGAAAGTCTCCGGGTCGGCGAATACCCGTGCCGCGATCACGCCAAGGTCGTCGACGGCCAGCCACGGGATCGGAGTGTCGGCGCCGGCGAACTTGGGCATGAGGCGCCACATGGCGACTGGTGGGTAGAGGTCCTTGTCGGTCATCAGTTCCATGAACGCCATCGGCCGCAGCACGGTCAGCGGGATGCCCAACTCGCGCACATAGTCGGCAACGATCAGCTTCGACTCCCAGGAATCGACTCCGGTCCCGGGCAGACCGGGCCCGGCGCCGCCATAAACGACGTGCAGTACGCCAGCGGCCTTGGCGGCGTCCGCGACATTCTTGCCCTGGGCCACTTCCCCGTCGAATCCCGCGATCATCGGATTCTGCACGCTGTAAACACCGCGAGCGCCGGCGAACGCTTTCACCAAGGAGTCGCGGTCGGCCATATCGCAGGCCACGACTTCGGCGCCGAGGTCCTTCAGTGCCTGCGCCCGTATCGAGTTCGGCGTACGAGTCAGAGCGCGGACCTGCCAGCCATCCGCCAATAGATGGCGCAGCACGGCGCCGCCCTGTCGTCCCGTCGCCCCTGTTACCGCTACCAGCTTGTCGTCATCCACCCCACGGCCCTCCCCGACCGCTTCCAGGCTACGACCTTCTGCGGGTTTTGTGGCTACCTCAGGTGAGGGCGGCAGCGCGGGCGTTGAGATAACGCTGCTCGGGCAGGCTCGTCGTACGGCGGGCGGCCTCGAGATAGCCCGCGCGAGCCGCCGCGGGGTCGCCGGCGCGTTCGAGCAGATGGGCCCGTACGGCGTACAGGCGGTGGTTGTCGGCCATCAACTTGTCGCCGTCGAGCGTGGCAAGGAGGTCCAGCCCGGCCTGCGGACCTTGGACCTGGGCGAGCGCGATGGCGCGGTTCAAGGTCACCACCGGGCTGGGCGCGATCCGGTCCAGCAGGCGGTAGAGGCCGAGGATCTGCGGCCAGTCCGTCGCCTCGGCGGTCGGGGCCTCCGCGTGCACGGCCGCGATCGCCGCCTGCAACTGGTACTGCCCGAGCGCGCCGTGCGCCAGCGTCCGCAGGATCAGCGCCGAGCCTTCCTCGATCAGCTCCCGGTTCCACAACGACCGGTCCTGCTCGTCGATCGGGATCAACCCGCCGTCGGGCCGGATCCGGGCCGCGCGGCGCGCGTCGGTCAACAGCATCAACGCGAGCAGCCCTGCCACCTCGCCGTCGGCCGGCAGCAGGCGATGCACCTCCCGGGTCAGGCGGATCGCCTCGGTGGTGAGGTCGACCCGCTGCAGGTCCTCGCCCGAACTCGCGGTGTAGCCCTCGTTGAAGATCAGGTACAAGACATGCAGCACGACCTTGAGCCGCTCGTCACGCTCGGCCTCGGGCGGTAGCGCGAATTGGCTGCCGGCCGCCTTGATGCTCTTCTTCGCGCGGCTGATCCGTGATCCCATCGTTGCCTCGGGCATCAAGAACGCGCGAGCGATCTCGCCGGTGGTCAGACCGCCGATGGCCCGCAGGGTGAGCGCGACCTGCGACGGCGGCGTGATGGCCGGATGGCAGCACATGAACAAAAGGGTCAGCGTGTCGTCGGACTGCGGAATCTCGGGCTGATCCGCCGCTTCGTCGAGCACATAGGCCTTGTCCTCGCGCTGCCGGCGAGCGCTCTCGCTACGCCATTGGTCGGTCAGCCGCCGCGACGCGACAGTGATGAGCCAACCGCGCGGGTTGTCCGGAACGCCTGCCTCCGGCCATTGCGTCGCCGCGGCGAGCAGGGCCTCCTGGACGGCGTCCTCGCAGGCGTCGAACTGCCCGTTGCGGCGGACGAGCACCGCGAGGACCTGCGGCGCCAACTCCCGCAGCAGGTCCTCGGTCACACGTCGGTCCCGCCGGCTTCCATCAACGGCCAGACCTCGACACCGGTGGTCTTGGCCGTCGGGTACTTCGCGGCGATCTCCACCGCGCGATCGAGGTTCTCGCAGTCGAGCACGAAGAAGCTGGCCAGGTACTCCTTGGACTCCAGGTACGGTCCGTCGGTCACCACCGGCACGCCCTCGCGGATCTTCACGGTCCGCGCGTTGGCCGGATCCGTGAGGCCCTCGACCGAGACGAACTCACCCGATTCGCGGATCTCGCGCTGGAACTCCGCGTCGGCCGCGATCAACGCCTCGAACTCCTCCTTCGAGTACGAGCCCCAGATCTCTTCGTTGCCGTAGATCGTCAGCAGAAACTTCAAGTCGACTCCTTCATCCTGGATACCCACCGAACCTATCCGACCTCAGGTCAAGCTTGGAGGCGGCGGAGTAGGGCGGAGGTCGGGCGGCGCGTGAGGAGACCGAGCGGGGCCGCGTCCCGGAGGGCCGCGCGGGCCGCCAGCCAGCCGCACGCACCGTGTACGCCGGGGCCGGGGTGGATCGCGCCGCTGCCGAGGTAGAGCCCGTCGACGAACGTCCGAGGCCCGCCAAGTCCGAGCGTCGGGCGGAATACCAACTGCTGGTGCAACTGGGTCGTCCCGCCGCCAAGCGCGCCGAGGCCCATCGCCGCGTTGCCCGCCTCGAACTCCCCGGGCCGCTGGACTTGCCGATCGAGAACGAGCTCGCTGAAGCCCGGGGCGTGCCGCTCGAGCTGACGGTCCATCCGGCCCGCGATCTTGTCCGCCGAGGCGTCATCGGCAACCCCGCGCGGCAGATGCGAATACGCCCACAACGCCTCGGTGCCGGCCGGGGAACGACTCGGGTCCGCCGTACTCGTCTGTCCCACCAACAGGAAAGGGGCCCCCGGCAACCTACCGGTATCGAGGTCGGCGGCAGTGTGCACGAGATCGTCCGCATTACCACCAAGATGTACGACGCCCGCGGTGTGCGCGTCTTTCGCGGTCCAGGGGGCGGCGGCCGAGAGACGGTAGTTGACCTTGACCGTCGGGAAGTCCCACTCGAACTTCGCCAGGTCGCGCCGAAGCCCGGCCGGGATGATTGCTGACGGCAACAACTCGTCGTACAGCACGGGCGCGGAGGTGTCGGCGATGACGGCTCGTTTGACCGAGATCGTCCGCCCCGCGGCCGTCCGAACGCCGGTGATCCGGCCGCCGTTCACGGTCAGACCGACCACCGGTTCACCCGTCGCGAAGTCGACGCCGGACTCGCGCGCCCGGGCGATCATCGCGTCGGCGAGACGGCCCGAACCGCCTTGCACCACAGGGAATCCGATATCCTGGGCCAACATCGCGAGCAGCCAGCCCATGGTGCCGCTAACCGTCGCGGAAGGTGGTGCGTCGGCGTGCATGGCATTACCCGTCAGCAGCGCCCGCCCACGTTGACCGGCGAACAACTCCTGGCCCATCCGATGCACCGGCAGCGCCATGAACCGCGCGAACCGCCCAAGCTCGGCGAGTGAACCGAGCTGCCGCACCAGCCGTCCCGCGGCACCAACTGGCGGCCAACCGGTGAGCAACGCGCGCAACAAGGGCTCGCGGATCTTGATGTAGCCCTCGTACAACCTCAACCACGCCTCGCCGTCGGCCGGATGCTCTGCCGCCAGCCCAGCCGCCGTACGCTCGGGATCCGGATCGATGAAAGCGGCCGGGGATTCCGCATCCAGCAAGTGCGCCAACGGCCGGGGTGCGTGCGCCCACTTCAAGCCGAACCGCTCCAACTCCAATGCCCGAATCACCGGCGAGGCGACGCCCAGCGGATAACACGAACTGCAGTGATCGGTCGTCCACCCATCCGCCGAACTGGACCGAACCGCACCACCAAGCTGATCGGACGCCTCCACCACGAGCACGTCCCACCCGGCATCCGCCAACGCGATCGCCGCAACCAGCCCATTAGGCCCAGACCCGACCACCACCGCATCCACCGTCTCCACCATCTCCCGACCATAACGCGCACCCCCACCCCCGACTTCCGCTCATCGGGCCCTCGTGACCAGGCGTGTCGGCACTCATCGGGCCCTTGTGACCGTTTCCGGCCGGTCGGGATGCCGACCGCCGGGTCCGTAGTTCGGATGCGGGGAAGGCAGGTTTCAGATGTGGAGGGTGGCGCGGAAGGCGGTGGTCGCGTTGCCGGTGATTGAGGCGAGGAGCTCGTTGTCCGGGCGGACTTCGATGGTGACTTGGACGTCGCCTGGCCGGCCTATGGCGGAGCCTTGGCGGCCGGTGAAGGTGAGGGTTCCGCCGGACGCTGGGACGAGGCCGTGGCGGACGAGGTAGGCGCCGAGGGGGCCGTGGCCGTTGCCGGTCACGGGGTCTTCGGGGATTCCGATCGCGGGGGCGAACATGCGCGACCAGGTGAGCAGCTCGGCGTCGCCGGTGGATCGGGTGAAGACGAAGTATCCGTTGCTGCCGATCTCCTGGCTGAGCGCCGTCAATGCGACCAGGTCGGGCCGCAGCCCGTCGACCACGGCGCGGCTGCGCAGCTCGAGCAACACCTTGGAATGGCCTGTCGAGACGATCTGGACGGGACCGCCGTCGGCCAGGTCGTGGCGTCCGGCGCCGAGCGCGTGCAGGAGGCGGTCGACCTGCGAGGTGTTCAGCTCGGGGCCGAAGGACGCAACGCCCTGGTGCAAGCCGATGCTGATGCGATCCCCGTCGCGGTGGATCTCGACCTGCTGCAGCAGACCGCTCCCCGTCTTCTGAACCAGCGAACCCGCGGGAAGGCCGTACTCGATAGCTCGGGCGAAGTGGGCCGCGATGGTGGCGTGACCACACGTCGGCACCTCTGTCGTCGGGGTGAAGAAGCGGATCCGCACATCGTGATCAAGGCCGTCGGCAGGGAGTACGAACGCCGTTTCGGAGTTGTTGAGCTCGGCCGCGACGGCGAGCATCTCCGCGTCGGTCATCCCCTCCGCCGCCAGCACCACGCCCGCGGGGTTCCCCGTGAACGGCGTACTCGTAAAGGAGTCGACCTGGTAGAGAACCCTCATCGGTCACTACCAGTCGCGACGAGTGCCGGGCCCGCAACCACTGCCGGCGGGCGCCGACGCGTCAGGCCGACACCGAGCAGCACGATGAACATCCCCGCGGCCACCCGGATGCCGATGTCCTCGCCGAGCACGATGCTCCCCAACGCCACCGAGACCACCGGCAGCAAATAGCCAACCGTCGCTGCGTTCGTCGCGCCTTCGTCCGCGATGATCCGGTAGGTGAGGTGGAAGGTGATCCCGGTGGCGACGATTCCCAGTACGACAACGGCGATCAGGGCCGTCCGGTCAAGGTCCACCGACGCCAAACCGCCGGCCGGCAGGGCGAGCCCACTGAACACCACGGCCGCGCAGAGTTGCGCCGCGGAGAGCGAGATCGTCGGGATGCCGCGACCCACCAGGTTACGGCCCATGTACGCGAAGGAGACGGCATAACTCACGGCCGCCCCGATGATCGCCAGCGCACCCCAACCGACGCCGCCCGCCTGCTGCCACGGCGCGAAGATCACCACGGTCCCGCTGAATCCGAGCACGAGCCCGGCCACCCGGATCGGGCGGATGCCGCGTTCGGTCCCGATCAGCAGGCCGATCAACATCGACCACAGCGGAGTCGTCGCGTTCAGCATGCCGGCGACCCCGGAGTCGATGATCTGCTGGCCGATGCTGAACAAGGCGTACGGCAGTGCGTTGCAGAAGAAGGCCGCCACGACGACGCGACCCCAGGTCGCCCGATCCCTGGGCAGCCGCCGACCGCTACCGAAGCACAGGACCAGCAGCGTGGCAGCCCCGAGCACGCAGCGAATGAAGGTCACTTGGACCGGCGAAAAGGCGTCCAGAGCAAGCTCGATCCACAGGTAGGTCGACCCCCACAACAAGGCCAGGACCACGACCCGGCCCAACGCCCACAGACCACTCACGTCTTGGTTCCTCCTCGATCGACCCGTCCGGATGAAACGGTGCCCGATTCAACTTGGAAGGACAAGCGAATGATTCTGAAGGTGGATTAAGCTGTCCTACATGCTTGACGTTCGAAGGCTGCAGATCTTGCGGGCAGTGGTGACCAGCGGATCCGTGACCGCCGCGGCCGCGCACCTGGGCTACACCCCGTCGGCCATCAGCCAGCAGATGGCCGCGCTGGAGCGGGAAGCCGGCGTCCCGTTGCTCGAACGGGTCGGGCGAGGTGTACGACCGACCGCGGCCGGCCGACTACTGACCGAGCACGCCGGCATCCTCAGCCAGCACGTCACCGAGGCAGAGCGCGCCTTGGCCGACTTACGCGCCGGCCGCACGGGCAGGCTGGCGATCCGCTACTTCACCTCGGTCGGCCCGACGCTGCTCGCACCCGCCCTGGCACGGCTTCGTCGCGAGTACGACGGGCTGGCCGTCGATCTCACGCTGACCGATCTCGAAGATCCCTTGCGCAGCATGCAGCAAGACGACTCGGACCTGACCATCCTGGTCGGCAGCAGCATGGCCGGCAGTAGCGAGAGCCCGCCGGGTATCCGCGTGGTGCACCTGGTCGACGACAGCTACCTGGCCGTGCTGCCCACCGGGCACCCGCTCGCCGGGAAAAAGGCGCTGGACCTGGCCGACCTCGCCGACGAACCGTGGATCGGCAGCGAGCCACCGGGCCCCTGCCTGGATCCGATCCTGAACGCGTGCGCGGCCGCAGGCTTCAGCCCCGACTTCGCCGCGAAGAGCGAGGATCATGCCACCGCGCAGGGCCTCGTCGCCGCCGGACTTGGGATCGCCCTCATCCCCCGGCTCGGCCTCAACACCCGCCATCCGGATGTCGCCATCCGCGCGGTCCGCCGCCCGGAGCCGGTGCGGACGATCTACGCCGCCGTACGGGAAAGCACGCTGACGCAGCCGGCCGTCCGCATCCTCCTCGACGCCCTCAAAGACGCCGCCAAGGAAAGCCTAAGGAGCTAGCGCGAGGAGTTCGCGGGCGCGAGTGACCATCGCGGGGTCGACCATTCGGCCGTCGGGGAGGACGAGTACGCCGCCCTCGGTGGTGCCGGCTTGAGCTACTGCGTCGAGCAGTTCCGTGGCTTGGGCTAGTTCGGCCGACGTTGGGGTGAAGGCCTCGACGATGATCGGGAGCTGGGCCGGGTGGATCGCGGCCCGGCCGGTGAAGCCCAGGGCGCGGCCGGTGAGGCACGACGCGTACAGGCCGTCGGGATCGTTGACCCGCGGATAGACCGACATCATCGGCGCCCCTAGCCCCGCAGCGCGCGATGCCGAGATGAGGCGGCCGCGCGACCAGGCGAGCCCTTCCGGACCATCCACCCCGAGCAATCCCGACAGGTCGGATTCGCCGAGCCCGACACCGACGACACCCGAACAGGCGATATCGAAGGCGCGTTCCACGCCCAACGGCGATTCCAGCAAGGCGGTGATCTTTGCCAAGGGCAGCAAGTCGAGCACGCGTCGTACGTCGTCGACGCTTTCCACCTTCGGCAGCCGGATCCGTACCTCGCCAACAGCGGCCAGCGCGTCGAGATCGTCAAGCCCCCAAGGGGAATCCAACGTATTGACCCGCACCTCGGCCACAGACCCGGCAAGCCACTCGACCGCGGCAGCACGTGCGGCGGATTTGGCGTCGACCGGTACGGCGTCCTCGAGGTCAACGATCACCAGGTCGGCCCCAGACCCGGCCGCCTTGGCGAAGCGCTCGGGCCGATTGCCCGGCACGTAAAGCGCAGTCAGCACACGCCCTCCGCCCGCAACTCCGCCAACCGCTCGGGCGAAACTCCAACCTCGGCAAGCACCTCGGCCGTGTCGGCACCATGTGCACGCCCGGCCCACTTGATCGCGCCGGGCGACTCCGACATCCGGAACAACACGTTCTGCATCTGCAACGGCCCGAGCTCATCGTCATCCACTGTGGCGATCGTCCTGAGTGCGGCGTACTGCGGGTCGGTCACAATCCCCCGTACGTCGTACACCGGCCCGACCGCAGCCTCGGCCTTCTCGAATGCCGACAGCACCTGGTCCAACGGGTGGCCCGCGATCCACGAACCAACAGCCTCGTCCAACTCATCGGCATGTTCGGCCCGCTCGCGCCCGGACCCGAACCACGGCTGCGCGACCAGGTCCTCCCGGCCGACCAACCGCAAGACCCGTTCGGCGATGCTCTGCGAACTGGTCGACACCGCGACCCACTCGCCGTCCAGCGTTCGATACACGTTGCGCGGTGCGTTGTTCGACGAGCGATTCCCGAGCCGCGGCTGGACGTACCCCAACTGCTGGAACGCCGTGATGCCGCCGCCGAGCATCATCAGGATCGGCTCGATTATCGCGAGATCCACCACCTGACCGGCGCCCGAGACGTCCCGTTCGCGCAGCGCCACCATCACGGCGTACGCCGTCGCGAGCGCGGTGATGCCGTCGGCGAGCCCGAACGGCGGCAACGTCGGCGGACCGTCCGGCTCCCCCGTCACCGCGGCGAACCCGCTCATCGCCTCGGCCAGCGACCCGAACCCAGGACGCGACGACCAGGGCCCGACCTGGCCGAACGCGGTCACCCGGGCGATCACCAGTCGCGGATTGGCCTCCAGCAGTACGTCGGGGCCGAGTCCCCAGCGTTCGAGGGTGCCGGGGCGGAAGTTCTCGATGAGTACGTCGTTCGCGCGGACCAAGTCGAGGAAGACCTCACGCCCTCGCGACAAGTCCAGCGTGGCAAGGCGCTTGTTGCGCCCGAGCGTCTTGAACCACAGGCCGATGCCGTCCTTGCTGGCGCCATGCCCTCGAGCGGCGTCCGGCTTGCGCGGGTGCTCGATCTTGGTGACGTCCGCCCCGAAGTCGCCGAGGAACGTCGCCGCCAACGGCCCCGCGAAGAGCGTCGCCGCCTCGAGCACCTTGACGCCTTCCAACGGCGCGGCTCGGGTCATGCCGCGTCCACCGCACAGCGGAAGCCGATCCGCTCGGACCGGTCCAGCCCGGCGCCGGTGAGCACCAACTTGAAGCTCACCTCCGGGTCCTGCGGCCCGCCGTCGGCGTACCAATCGGAGCCCTCGGCAACATAATCGGAACCACCCTTGAGAATGACGAACCGGCTCCGGCCGTCATCGTGTTCGCTCTCGGTCAGGTTCCACACCAGCGGCTTACCGCGTCCGAAGGTCGAGTCGGCGGCCGCGACCTGCCACTCGTCCTCGGTCGGGAGACGCCCGCCCCGCCAGGCCGCGTAGGCCCGCGCGTCGGCGAGGTCGACGTACGTGACGGGCTCATCCTCGCTGCCGGGCACGGGCGATCCACCCTGCCAGTGCGCGAGGAAGCGATGAGCGATCAGGGGCTGGTAGTTGGCCTCGGCAACGAATTCGGCGAACTGCCCGTTCGTCACCTCCGACGTCGCCACCGACACCGGGCGCAACGAGACCTGTCGCTCGATCGTAACAACGTCGTGCAGCCTTGGTGGCAACGGCTTCCACTCCTCGACGTACGGCGCCTCGCCGTACAGGCCCGTCTCGCGACGGCGGAAGCGCACCGGCAACGTCAACTCCTGCGCGGGTATGACGATCAAATCACCGAGCTCGACCTCGCCCGTAACCACTGGGACCGGCCGCCTGATTGCTGGCGCTGCCGGGAAGGTGGCGTCATTGATGTGGGCCCGAGGCAACGACCCCAGGCGGCGTGCGGTCGCGCGGCAGGAACCACCAGCGGTCGCGCCGACGCGGACGATGCCGGTCACACCCCGGCCGGGCACCAGCACGCGCACGCCGTCGGAGTCGGCCGTCAACGGCACGCCCTCGGTCACGTCGTACCAGTCGCCGACCATGTCCTCCGAGCACAAGGCCAGGCCGTCGAAATCGTCGTCGCTGCGGTTGATCAACGTCCAGAACGTCACGTCGGCGAGCTCGAACCGCGAGGCGAAGACGCCATGCGCGCGGGCTGCGTCGGTCACCTCGGGCGTGAGCGGGGTCCACTCGCCACCGATCAGCACGGGCGAGAAGGCGCGCTGCGCGGCGGTCATCCGGCGCAGGGTCGAGCGGTCGCGGGCGTTCCACCCGACCCACGCGGAGAAGACGGACTCCCAGACGAGAATCCCGCACCCGTTCACCCAGGCGGACTGCAACTCGTCACTGTGATCGCGATTCCAGCGGCGGGTGTGGTGCAGCATGTGCCGGCGCTCGAAGACGTGCGCGCGCAGCACACCGGGCGCTCGCGAATCCGCGAACCACTGCGCCCAGGACAACGCGTGATCGCCGATCCTGGTCAACGGCAACCGTGACTCGCCTTCGAAGACGACGGCCGGGTTCTCCTTCTCCAACGCCCGGGTGAACGTCGGCGAGCCCTCCTTCAGCGTGTCCAGGAAGACGCCGTCCGCGCCGAGATCTCCGAGCAGCGCGGCGAACTCGTCCGCGTCGGGCCGGGCGGCTCGCCGGGTGCCGACGTCCCACGGGTTGTAGTCGAGGAAGACCTTCACGCCGAGCTTGTGCAACGTGGCGACCAGTGCGTCGAGCCCGGGCACATCGCGGTAGAAGTCGAACTGGTTGCGGTCGTCGATCCCGATCACGGGATACGCGTGCCAGAGGACGATCGCGTCGTACCCGCCGAAGTCCTCGATACCGCGCTCGATCAGCCGCTCCGGAGTGAAACGACCAGTTTTCGCGTCGTACAGCAGGTTGTCCCACAGCCAGACCAGGCCGACGCAGTAGCAGGTCTGTGTCCACTCACGGCCGGGTACGTCGTAGTGGCTGCCGTCGTACGCCGTGCGGACCTGGGCGTCGTTGCGCCAGGCAAGCAGCCGTGCCCGCCAGCGGGCCCAGTCGGCCGGGTCGTCCGGCGCGGCCAGGATCTTGCCTTCGTCGAGCCGGGAGAGATCGGCGTCGGCGCTCAGGTCGACGGTGGTGGGCTGGTCGATAGGTCGGGGTACGAGTGGATCGAACGGGGTCACGGGTACACCTCGGCATAACGTGTGGCGATGTCGTCGGCCGTCGGCACGGACGGAATCGCACCGGCCGTCTGGACACTGAGGGAGGCAGCCACTGTCGCCCGGCGAACCGCCTCGGGCAAGTCGGAGCCTGTCGCGAGCGTCGCCGCCAGCACGCCGCAGAACGTGTCGCCGGCAGCTGTCGTGTCAACGACCTCAACCTGCAAACCGTGCACCCTCAACGGCTCACCGTCACGGGTGAGTACGAGCGCACCTCCCGCGCCGAGCGTGATGACGACGGCTGGGACCCGCTTGAGCAGCACTTCGCCGGCGTCGGTCCCTGTGCCGGCGACCGTAAAAGCCTCGATCTGGTTCACCACGAGCAGGTCGACCTCGGCGAGCAGCTCGTCGTCCAGCTCGGCGGCGGGCGCGGCGTTGAGCACGAAGTAGCGGCTCTCGCGAGCGGCCGCCAGCACGGTGTCGAACGGGATCTCGAGTTGGGCGAGCACCACCGCGGCCGATCGGATCGCGGCCCGCGACTCGTCGGTGAGGACCAGCTCGGCGTTCGCGGAGGGTGCGACGGTGATCGCGTTCTCGCCGTCGGCGTCCACCGTGATGATCGCCGTACCGGTCGGTGTGGTGGTCGTGGAGGCCAAAGAGAGATCAACGCTCGCATCCGAGAGCACTGCTCTCAGCATCGCGCCCGGCTCGTCATCCCCAAGGGAGACGACGAAGGCCGTCGAAGCACCAGCGCGCGCCGCCGCGACGGCCTGGTTCGCGCCCTTGCCACCCGGCCCGCGGCTGAGCCCGGTCGCCAGCACCGTCTCCCCCGGCTTCGGAATCCGCTCGACCGGTAGCACCAGGTCGACGTTCGCGCTGCCGACCACCACCACCCCGCCACCGTTCAGCCCCGTACCCGCCGAAGTCACCGGCTTGCCACCTCCACTGTCCGCCGTGCCAGGTCGTCGATCCGCAACAGCTCCGGACCGGGGAGGCTCGTCGCGATCCGGTTCCGCAACAGGCCCGCCCACTCATCCGGTACGCCGTACAGGGCACCGAGGACAGCCCCCACCGTCGCACCGGCGGAGTCCGTATCCCAGCCCCCCATCACGGCGATGCCGATACCGGTGCCGAAGTCCCCCTTGGCCGCGGTCAGCGCATATGCCGTCAAAGCAGTGTTGTTCACCGAATGAACCCAGTGCAAACCCCCGTATGACGCATGCAACTCGTCCAGCGCCTTGTCCAACTCCTGGTCCGCCAGGCTCGCACCGAAGCGGACGGCGGTAGCGATCGCGCCGTCGGCGGGCAGCACCGACAGGCTCGCGTCGATCACCGACTCGGCGTCGTCCAGCACCAGCGCCGCGGCCGACATCGCGGCCACCCACACCGCTCCCTCGACCCCCGCGCCGGTGTGGCTCAACCGGGCATCCGCGACGGCCAGCCGAGCCGCCGCGCTGAGATCACCCGGGTTCACCCAGCCATAAACGTCCGTCCGGATCTGCGCGCCGATCCACTCCCGGAACGGATTCCGCACGAGGGCCGCCCGGCTCGGCTCGACGCCCGCGAGCAAGTTGCGATACGCCACCCGCTCGGCGGTGAAGACCCGCCCGGCCGGCAGATTGTCGAGCCAGGTTTGCGCGACCGCCTCGGTGGTCAACTCAGCTCCGAACCGCTCGACCATCCCCAGCGCGAGGATCGCGAAGTTGAGATCGTCGTCCTCGGGCATGCCGTTGATGTTCTCGCGCAGGCTGGTCGGCCGGCTGCGCCGATTCCATGGCCAGCGCGCCTGCACCTCCTCCGGCACCCCCTTGGCCGTGATGTACCGCCTAAGCGGCCACTGCCCCGAACTCGCCAGGATCTCCCGGATCCCCTCCCGCGGGATCTTCTCCACCGGCTTGCCGAGCAAACACCCCGCGGCCCGACCAGCCCACGCCTGCACCACCCGGTCACTCTTAATTGCCCCAGGCAACAAGACCTCAGCCGGTACGACGAACTCCGCCGGCGTGGGCGTGCGTACATCGAGCTCATCGAGCAGTTCCAACGCAAGCGCGCGCAATCCGTCATCAGCGGGCTCCGCGGACGCGCCCGACACCGGCGCTTCGACGGAACCACCGGCCGCCACCCAGCGGGCAGCCACGTCGTCCACCTCAACGCCTTCGGACCGCGACTGGACCAGTTGATGCGGTAGAAGGTCCTCCGGCTGGACCCAGGTCAATCTCATGACGTCAGCGCCGCCATCGCTGCCGAACGGGCCTGCCGCTGCCGCTCGTCCGCCGCGTGCAAATCGCGCGCGACGGAGGCCATCACCCGGCCGGGCTGTTCCAGGTCGGTACGGCTCGCCTCGGCGATCTTGGCGGCCCAGTCCGCGGGCACACCCGCCAGACCGCCGAGCGCCCCGGTCACCGCGCCCGCCATGCTGGCGATCGAATCCGCGTCCCGACCGTAATTGGTCCCACCCAGAACAGCTTGACGGACATCGCCCTCTGTGACCAGCACAAAGCCCAGAGCGACCGGAAGTTCTTCGATCGACTTCGTCCGGCTGGGCCTGCGCGCGTCGAGCGACTGGTCGCGGTAATGCGGTCCGACCGAGTCGTACGGCTCCACTGCGGCCCGCAAAACCGGGATCGCCTGCTGCCAATCCGTCAAACCATCTGCCGCGTCAACTACCGCCTCGATGGCTGTACGCGTGCCGTCCTTCGCGAGGGCCAGTGCGGCCTCGACCGCGGAACGGGCCGTCGCGTCCGGCAGCATCGCCGCCGCGACCGCCGCCGCGAACACCCCGGCGGCCTCCCGCCCATAGCTCGACTGGTGCGCACCCGCGAGGTCGATCGCCTCGGCGTACGCCCCCGCGGGATCGCCCGCGTTGGCCAGGCCCACCGGTGCGACGTACATCGCGGCACCGCAGTTCACGATGTTGCCGACCCCGGCCTCGCGCGGATCGACGTGACCGTAGTGCAACCGCGCCACCAGCCACTTCTCCGCGAGGAAAACCCGCTGGAGCAACAAGGCATCGGCCTCCAGCTCAGGAATCCACCTCCGCTCGTTGAGCAGCTTCGGTACGAACGACTCGGCGATCGCGTAGGCGTCCAGGTGCGAACGCCGTTCGTCGTACACCTCGACCAGCGCGTGCGTCATCAACGTGTCGTCGGTGATGTGCCCGTCGCCCTTGTGGTACGGCGCGATCGGGCGTGCGTTGCGCCAGTCTTCGTACCAGGGCCCGACGATGCCGGTCACCCAGCCGCCGTGGCGTTCGCGGATCTGCTCGGGCGTCCAGCCCTCGACGGCACCACCGATCGCGTCACCGACCGCGGAGCCGACGAGGGCACCTACCGATTTGTCCTCGAGTCGCATCAGCTGTTGGCCTGCTCCCAGCCATCGTTGAGCTTCTTGCCCAGGGTGGCCAGATCGATCTTGTTCGCCAGGAACTCCTGCAACGCGGGCGTCGCGACCTGGTCCTTCCACTTCGGGTAGTTGTCGACGCTCTGGAAGGGGGCCTTGGTCAACTGTTCGCCACTCGCCAGCATCTGCGACCAACCCTGCTTGCCGCCGGTGGCCTGCTGGATGACGTCGCGCGCGGCCTGCGTGGTCGGGATCAGCCAGTCGCCCTGACCGACCGCCGCGAGGTTCTCCGCCTTCATGAAGAAGTCGATGAACTCGGCGGACTGCTTGATGTGCTTGCCCTCGGCCGGAACGGACAGCGTCTGCGGGTTGGCGGCCTGCTTCTCGCTCGTCCCCTTGAGCGGCGGCAGCACCTCCCATGCGAATCCCTTCGGCGCCTGCTCGACCATCTGCTGGGCGGTGAAGTTGCCCGCGACAACCATCGCGTACTTGCCGGCGAAGAATCCGGGCAGCGCGTCCGAACCACTCTGCGTCAGCGAGGTCGGTTCGATCGACTTGTCGGTGTACGCCATGGCGTGGATGCGCTTCGGCACCTCGAGCTCGGGATCGCCGATCTTGGCCTTCGCATCCCGGCCAGTGCCCTCGAAGAAGGCCGCGTCGAAGTTCATCCCGAGGTTCAGCACGGTGGCCGTCGGACTCTTCAGGCCCCAACCGAGCCCATACTTGCCGTTGGCGGTGAGCTTCTTCGCGTTGGCCTGCAGGTCGTCCCAGCTCAGGCTGTCGCCCGTGGTGGCGATGCCCGCCTGCTTGAGCAAGGCCGAGTTGCCGAAGACGACGTACGACTGGAGCAGGGTCGGCGCGGCGAAGACCTTGCCGTCGGTCGAGACCGTGTCCCAAACCCCTTGCGGTACGGCGTCCTTGGTGGCCTGGGAGAGGTACGGCGAGAGGTCCGCCAGGTACCCCTGCTGCGCGAAGCCGGTGATGTCGGCGGACTCGTCGTGGATGATGTCCGGCGCGGTGCCGCCCTGGAACTGCGTCACCAGCTGGTCGTGCACGGAATCCCAGCTGCCCTGCACATACTCGACCTGGACGTCCGGGTGAGACGCGTTCCAGTCGGCGACGATCTTCTTGCTCGCGGCAACGGTCGTCTTCTGGAAGGCCAGGCTCTGGAACTTCAGCGTGATCTTCTCGCCCGGCGCCGGTTCACCGCCGTCACCGGATCCGCCACACGCGGCCAGTAGAAGCAGGGAGCTCGCCGCCATCAGGGCGATCAGTGGTTTCCTCATTCGATACTCCTCAGGGGATTGTTAACCCTTCACTGCGCCGCTGAGCAGACCAGAGGTCAGTCGGCGTTGCAGGAAGGCGAAGAACACGAGACTCGGCACGGTGGCGAGCACGGACGCGGCCGCGAGCGGCCCGATCTGGACCTGGCCCTCGGCCCCGACGAATCGGGCGAGCACCAGCGGCAACGTCTTGAGTTGGGGGTCTTGCAGTAGCACCAGGGCGAAGAAGAACTCGTTCCACGCCGAGATGAAGGTGAACATGGCCGTCGCGATCAACCCGGGCCGCAGCAACGGCATCACGATCGACACGATGGTCCGGGCCCGGCCGGCGCCGTCGACCGCGGCCGCCTCTTCGAGCTCACGCGGCACCGCGGCGACGTACCCCTGCAGCATCCAAAGGGCGAACGGCATCGACCAGACCATATAGACGATGACCACACCGGGAATCGTGTTGGTGAGGTGCAACGGCCGCAGGATCATGAACAACGGGATGACGATCAGGATCACCGGGAACACCTGGCTGACCAGGATCCAGCCATTGGTGATCGGCCGGAGCCGGCTGCGGAACCGCGCCAGCGCGTACGCCACCGGGAGCGAGACCACGATGACGAGAATGGTCGTCGCGATCGAGATCTGCAGGCTGTTCGCCATCGACCTGATCAGGCCTTGTTCCTGGAGGGCCTCGGTGTAGTTGGAGATCTGCGGGCTCTTCGGCAGCAGCGACGGCGTGATGCTCGCGAACTCGCGTGGCGATTTGAGCGAGGTCGAGATCAGCCAGAGCAGCGGAAAGCCCAGGAAAATAAGGTAAAGGCCGACCGCGACGTACTGGAAACTCCTGATCGCCGGCTTGGTTCTCATGCTTCACTCCTCAGCCGGTTACGCAGGTAGAAGCCGAGGAACACGATGATGATGACGACCATGACGTCGCCCATGGCGGCCGCCATGCCGAAGTTCCCGTAGCG
This sequence comes from Kribbella sp. NBC_01245, assembly GCF_036226525.1. Taxonomy (NCBI): domain Bacteria; kingdom Bacillati; phylum Actinomycetota; class Actinomycetes; order Propionibacteriales; family Kribbellaceae; genus Kribbella; species Kribbella sp. NBC_01245. The sequence continues at coordinate 137,366 of NZ_CP108487.1, read as the reverse complement.
GAAGGCCTCGTTGTAGGCGAACAGCATCGGCAGCATCGTCTTCCCGCCGGGACCGCCCGCGGTGAGCACGTAGACCAGGCCGAACGAGTTGAAGTTCCAGATCATGTCGAGACTGGTGATCGCGACGATGACGGTCTTGAGTTGCGGCAGCGTGATGTGCACGAACTGGTGCCACGTGCTCGCGCCGTCGACCGCGGCCGCCTCGTAAAGCGAGCGGTCGATCGACTGCAGGCCCGCGAGCAACGTCACCGTGGTCATCGGCATGCCGACCCAGATCCCGACCACGATCACGGCCGGTAAAGCGGTGTTGAAGTCGCCGAGCCAGTTGATCGGGTGATCGGTGATATTGAGGCCTTGGAGTACGCCGTTGACCGGGCCGTTCGTCGGATGCAGCAGCAGGCGCCACATGATCGCGACCACGACCGGCGGCATCGCCCACGGGATGAGCGCGAGCGTGCGGGCTACGCCTCGGAAGCGGAGGTCTGCGTTGAGGAGGAGTGCGAGGCCGAGGGCGGCGACGAATTGGAGCACCGTGACCGCGATGGTCCAGATCAGGCCGATCCGGAACGACGCCCAGAACAGGTCGTTCTGCAGCAGCCTGGTGAAGTTGTCGAAGCCGATGAACTCGGTGGTCACGTTCAGCCCGGCGCGGGCATCGGTGAAGCCGAGCAGGATGCCGCGGATCAGCGGGTAGACGCTCAGCAGGAGGACCGGCAGCAGCGCGGGGAGGAAGAGGTAGATCGCCTCGCGATTCTGCTTCGGCCTGCCCGGGCTTTTCTGCTTCGGCCGGGTTGCCGTCATGGTGCTCATGGGGTGGACTTCCGTACGCTCAGCGTCGGCTGTACGACGATGCGGCGTGGCGCGCGAGTGGCGTCGTCGATCCTTGCCAGCAGCAACTCCGCGGCCCGGCGGCCTCGCTCGGCCGAACCGAGGTTCACGCTGGTGAGCGTGGGGTAGCACTGTTCGGCCAGCTCGCTGTCGTCCATCCCGATCACGGCGATGTCCTTGGGCACGGCCAGCCCTCGCTCCGCCAGCACGTGCATCAGGCCGACGGCTAGTAGGTCGTTGGCGCAGATGATCGCGTCGGGCTTCGTGTCCTTGAGCAGTTTCGGACCGGCCTCTTGCCCGGCTGCGCGTCCGGCGGCAAAGGTGAAGTCGGCGGCGTCGATGGTGCCGGCCGGGGTGAGGCGGAACTTCTTCATCGCCTCGGCGAATCCGCGCGCCCGCGCCTCCCCTGGCACGGTGTCGGCGGGGCCGTTGACGAAGGCGATCCGCTTCCGCCCGGCTTGTTTGAGATGGTCGACGGCGAGCAGCATGCCCTTCGGCGAATTCGCCCGGACGGTGTCGACGCCCGCCTTGGCCGGCACGCTACCGGCGACGACCACTGGTACGTCGCACTCCCGGATCGACTTGATCAGGTCGTCGTCCACGCGCAGCGGGCTGATCACCAGGCCGTCGGCGTACCCGCGCGCCATCCCCCTCACCAGCGCGACCTCATCGACCACGTCGGGGCCGGTGGTGGTGACGACCAGCCGGTATCCGGCGGCCGCGACCACACTCTCGACGGCCCGCATCATCGTGACGTAGACGGGGTTACCGACATCGGCGACGGCCAGGGTCAGTTGGAACGTCCGCCCGACCTTCAGCGACCGCGCCCGCGAATCCGGCACATAGCTGAGCGCCTCCGCGGCCCGCCGTACCTTCTCGGTCATCTCGGGGGTCGCCGGCTGCCCGTTCAGCACCCGCGACACCGACGCCACCGAAACACCAGCAGCCTGCGCCACCGCTGAGATGGTCGGACGACTCACCGGGCCTCCTTGGTCTTGCCGGGGTTTGCGGGGTTTTGCGGGACGGCTGTAATCGTTCTTGTAATCGTTTACAGACCTTAGGGCGCCAGGCTGTGACCGTCAATGCCAGAGAATGTGACGAATGAACCTGCAACGCGCCTGCCCCTGCGGCCTCCCCACGACGTACGACGCTTGCTGCGGGCGCCTGCACGACGGCGCGGCGCAGGCTGCTACCGCCGAGGAGTTGATGCGGTCCCGGTATTCGGCGTACGCCGTCGGCAACCTCGACTACGTCTTCCGCACCTGGCATCCGCGCACCCGGCCCGACGACCTCTCCCCCGATCCCGGCCTGACCTGGACCGGCCTGTCCATCCTCGACACCTCAGCCGGCGGCCCCGACGACGAAACCGGCGAAGTCGAGTTCATCGCCACCTTCCGCAACCACGGCACCCCCGGCCAACTCCACGAACGCTCCCGCTTCCTCCGCCGCACCACCCGCTGGCTCTACCTCGACGGCGACCTCACCTGAGCCGCCCTTCACGGGTCCGGTCATGCCCCTCCGCCATCTCACCGCCCGTCGCGTCCGACCGCCGCGAGGCAGTACAACGCGGTTGTGCGGCGGCCGGAACCCGATTGCGGAACAGGCCCGCGGACTCGAAGATGGGCGGGTGGCTCAACGGGAGGTTGGCGGCTGGCTTCACCGCGGCAAATTCGACCTGCTTTGAGGGCCGCCTCGCGCGAAGCCCGATGACGTCGCCGGTTGGCCGGATCGCCATGCAGGCATAACTGGCGGGCAAGCGTTTCAAACCGGCCGAGCCCGGGGCTTGGGCCTGCGTGGCGGTCCGCCGCGGGCGGCCAGCGTGTCCGACGGCCACCCCACGACCTACGGACGCGATGGCTTCGGGTTCAACCGGACCGCGCCGCCGCTGGCCCCAACGCCGGGTCGTCGCTGGGGTAGGCGTGGACTACGGCGGTGCGGAGGCGGGGGACGGCGTGGGTTAGTTCGTGTTCGGCTTCGTGGGCGAGGCGGTGGGCTTGGGCGCTGTCTCCTGCGTCGATGACCAGGTCGACGTCGGCGTGGAGTTCGTGGCCGATCCAGCGCATGCGGACTCGTCGTACGGCCTGGACGCCTGGCAGCGCGGTTAGAGCCGTTTCGGCGCTGTCGACGTCGGCTGGGTCGACGGCGTCCATCAAGCGCCGGAAGACGTCGCGGCCGGCGGTGCGCAGTACGGCGAGGATGGCGATCGTAATGAGCAGACCGATCAACGGGTCCGCCAACGGAAAGCCGAGGGCGACACCGCCCGCACCGAGTACGACGGCCAGCGAGGTCATGCCGTCGGTACGGGCGTGCAGTCCGTCGGCGACCAAGGCGGCTGAGCCGATCCGGCGGCCGACGCGGATGCGGTACATCGCGACCGCCTCGTTGCCGATGAAGCCGATGACTCCCGCGGCCGCCACCCAGCCGAGGTTGTGCACGGTGACCGGGTTGATGAGACGCCGGATCGACTCCCAGCCGGCGATGAGCGCGGAGATCGCGATCATCGCGACGACGAAGAGCCCGGCCAGGTCTTCGGCGCGTCCGTACCCGTAGGTGTAGCGACGGGTGGCAGCGCGACGCCCGATGACGAAGGCGATCCACAACGGCAACGCGGTCAGCGCATCGGAGAAGTTGTGCACGGTGTCGGCCAACAGCGCGACCGATCCGGAGATCGCGACGATCACCAGTTGCAGAGTGGCGGTGATGGCGAGCGCGACCAGGCTGACCTTCACGGCCCGAATCCCGGCGGCGCTGGACTCGATCGCGTCATCGATCGAATCGGCCGCGTCGTGGGAATGCGGCCGGAACATCGCACCCAACCGCCGCCAAACTCCCCCAACCTCATGCCCGTGGCCGTGACCGTGACCGTGGCTCGGCGTGCGCTGGTGTGCCATCAGGCAGTCCCCTCGGCAGCGGCGTGGAGCTCGGCCAGGTTCTCGCCATCGAGGTGGTGGGCGGGCATCCCCGGTCCGGCGTGCTCGGCGTTGTAGATCGCGTCGACGACGAGCCGGCCGACGTGGTCGTTCTCCAAGCGGTAGAAGACCTGGGTGCCCTCGCGGCGAGTCCGCACCAGTCGCGCCATCCTCAGCTTGGCCAGGTGCTGCGATACGGAAGGCGCCGGTTTGCCGATCCGGGTGGCGAGCTCGTTGACCGGCAGCTCCTCCCCGCTCAAGGCCCACAGCAGCTGGATCCGGGTCGCGTCGGCCAGCATCCGGAACACCTCGACGGCCAGATCCACCTGGTCGTCGGCCAGCCGACGCTTACAAGCTCCGCTATCTGCATGCATACGCAGATACTAGACGACCCCGCCGTCGCCGTCAGCGCCCCGGGGTCAGATCAACCCGGCGCAGCAGTTGTGCGTTCAGGGCGACGACGATGGTCGAGACGGACATCAGCACGGCGCCCACGGCCGGGCCGAGCGTCAGGCCGGCCCAGGCCAGCACACCGGCGGCGAGCGGGATGGCGATCACGTTGTACCCGGCGGCCCACGCCAGGTTCTGGATCATCTTGCGGTACGACGCCTGCGACAACCGGATGACGCCAGTGACGCCCCGCGGATCCGACGAGGCCAGTACGACACCCGCCGACTCGATCGCCACGTCCGCACCCGCGCCGATCGCGATCCCGACATCCGCGCGAGCCAACGCCGGGGCATCGTTCACGCCGTCGCCCACCATCGCCACCGTCAGCCCGCGGGCCTGCAATTCGCTGACCGCCTTGTCCTTGTCGGCCGGCAGCACCTCGGCGAACACCTCGTCCACGCCTTCGCGGAATCCCAGGTCGGCCGCGACCGCGCGTGCGACCGGCTCGGCATCACCCGTGATCATGACGATCTTCTCGATACCGGCAGCGCGCAGTTGCGCGACGGCCTCGCGCGCCTCTGGCCGCACCTCGTCCTCGAGCGCGATCACGCCAGTCGCCACCGACGTACTGTCTTCAACGCGCAGGACGTACAGGACGGCGGCTCCGCGGGCGGACCATTCTTCGGCCCGGTCGCGCAGTACGGCGGGCACGGTCGCGTCCAGCTCACGCAGCAGCGCGGGCCCGCCGACCGCATAGGTGCTGCCGGCAACGACTGCCTGGACGCCCCGGCCGGTGAGCGACTTGAACTCGTCTGCCTTCGCGCGACCACCACGCTCGTCGGCGGCGGTCACGATCGCCCGGGCCAACGGATGTTCGCTGTCGGCCTCGACCGCGCCGGCGATCCGCAGCACCTCTTGCTCGTCGACTCCGTCACCGGCCACTCCGGTCACGACGTGCTCGCCCTTGGTCAGGGTGCCGGTCTTGTCGAACAGCACCGCGTTCACGGTCCGCATCCGCTCCAGCGCCAGCCGGTCCTTCACCAGGATGCCGGCCTTGGCTGCGACGGCCGTGGACAACGCGATCACCAGCGGAATGGCCAGGCCTAGCGCGTGCGGGCACGCGATGACCAGGACGGTGACGGTCCGTACGACGGACTCGTTCAGGTCGCCGAACGCCCACCAGGCGACAAACGTGACGAGCGCGGCAGCCGTCGCAATGTAGAACAGCATGGCGGCGAATCGGTCGGCCAGAACCTGGGCGCGTCCGCTCGACTGCTGCGCCTCGGCGACCAAGCGCTGGATGCCGGCCAGGGCGGTGTCCTCGCCGACTGCGGCGATGCGTACTCGGATCGCCGAATCGGTCGCCACCGTGCCCGCGACCACCCGATCACCGGCCGCCTTCGAAACTGGCCGGGATTCGCCGGTGATCATCGACTCGTCCAACTCGGCGGCGCCATCGACGATCTCGCCGTCGGCTGGGACTCGTGCGCCGGAACGCACCAGCACCACGTCGCCCACTTGCAGGTCGGCGATCGCGACGGTCTCGACGCCGTCTTCGCTGACCCGCTCGGCGTCGTCGGGCAGCAGTGCGGCCAAGGCGGCGAGCGCGCCCTGCGCCTGACCGATGGCCTTCATCTCCTGCCAGTGGCCCAGCAGCATGATCGTGACCAGGGCCGCCAGCTCCCACCAGAAGTCCAGGTCGAATAGGCCGAGGCTCGTCGCCAGCGAAGCGACGTACGCGACGGTGATCGCCATCGAGATCAGCAGCATCATCCCGGGCGCGCGGTCGCGGGCCTCGCGGACACCGCCGACCAGGAACGGCCAGCCGCCGTACAGGAACACGAACGTGCCGAGCACCGGACCGACCCAACTCATGCCGGGGAAGTCCAGCGAGTAGCCGAACCACTCCATCACCATGTGGCTCGTCGCCACGATCGGCAGCGTGAGCAGCAGGCTCAGCCAGAACTTCCGCCGGAACATCTCCGGGTCATGGCCGGCGTGCTTGTCATGCCCCGCGTGTGCGGCGTGTTTCGCGTGGGCGTCGTGGGTTGCGTGGTCGTGCTGGGTGGAGTTCGCCATCATCTTGCCTCTCACCGTCCGGATGATTCGGTCCGACGCCGCAGCCGCGCGGCGTCGTACCGAACCAACCATATACCCCCTAGGGGTATTCCCGGATCAGGGTAATTGTTCGAGCAGTTGCTGCATGGTGGCGATTTCGCGGTTCTGGTCCGTCTCGATCTTCTTGGCCAGGGCTATCGACGCCGGGTCCTGGCCGACGGACTGCTCAGTCTTCGCCATCGTGACCGCGCCACGGTGGTGCTTGATCATCAGCTGCACCCACATCCGGTCGAACGCCGGACCGGAGGCCTTGCCGAGAGCGTCCATCTCCTCGGCGGACATCATCCCCGGCATCGAGCCGGACATGTCGTGACCGCCATGTTCGCCCGGCGTCGGCACCGGCTCGCCCCAGGCCGTCAGCCAGCCCGATAGTTGCTTGATCTCGGGATCCTGGGCCGCCTTGATCGCGGCCGCCAGGTCCTTCACCGCGGTCGCCTGCGCCTTGCCGGCCGTCAGGTCCGCCATCTCAACGGCCTGGCGGTGGTGCGGGATCATGCCCGTCGCGAACTCCACATCCGCCGCGTTATGCGCCCCCGCGGATGCGGACGGAGTGCTGTGGTTCATCCCCGGCATCGCGCCATCGCCGTCGTTACAGGCGGTCAAGGCGAGGCTGGAAGCCAGGATCAGGGCAGCGGTTTTCCACGTACGTTGTCGCATGAGTGAGTCCTTGAAGTCGAAGTGTCTGCGGACGCGTGGCGACGGCACACGTGCGGGACCGGTCGCCAGGCTGGGCCGGGCTCGGCCTAAATCCGCAGAACGCAGAGCTTCGACAAGGAGGGTGGCGGGCGTGGTGGCGACCGCTCAGGCGCGACACCACGCGATACCCGCGCGAGCAGCTGCACCGGACGCGACACCCGCAAACTCCGCAACGCAAGCGCCACGACAATCGCAAGCCCCAACCCGGTCAACATCGCCAGGCAAAGCTCGCCCATCAAATGCCGATGCTCCCCCGCCACCACCTTCGCCACCACCGGCACCTCATGCGCATGATGCCGCCCAACCCCAGCCGCCCCCGCATGCGCGTGCTGCCGCCCAGCCGCCACATCGTGGGCGTGAATCCCCCCAACGGCAGGCGCCATCGCGGGCGTCATCGGATGGCCCATCGCCATCGCGGCATCGTGATTACCGGTCAACCCATGCATCACGAACACCCCGGCAAGCAGGCAAAGCGTGACCGCGCCCTTGACCAGGCCCGATCCCGCACCACCCCGAAGCTCCATCCCCCCAACCCTAAGCGCACCCCCACGCCGGGGGCTATTCGTCGTCGGGGTCGGCGCCGGGGCGTTCGGCCCAGGGGGTTTCTTTGGCGGGGCGTACGACGATGAGTTTGTCGCCGGCGGCCAGGACCGAGACGGACGAGTCGTAGTAGCGGTGGACCTTGCCGTCGCGGACTACGGAGACCACTCGGTCGGGGACGGACGACGGCGCCTTGCCAACTTCACGACCGAGGACTGGGCGTTCGGCGACCTCGAGCCCCTCGCCGTACGTGAGCAGGTCCTCCATCACCTCGCCCAGGTTCGGGCTGACAGCGGACAGACCGAGCAGACGGCCGACGGCTTCGGACGAGGTGACGACCGCGTTCGCGCCGCTCTGGCGGACCAGTGGCACGTTGTCCTCCTCGCGCACGGCGACGACGATGTGCGCGGTCTGGTTGAGCTGGCGGACGGCCAGGGTGACGAGTACGGCGGAGTCGTCGCGGTCGGTGGTGACGATGACCTCGCGGGCCGTCGCCACCTCGGCACGGCGCAGCACGGCCCGGTTGGTCGCGTCACCGTGGAACGCGGCGATCTGGTCGTTGCCGGCATCCGCGACGGCCTGCGCCCGCGGGTCGATCACGACCACATCGCTGAGTTTCACCCCGTTGCTGACCAGCGTCTGCACCGCGGCGCGGCCCTTGGTGCCGTAGCCGACGACAACGGTGTGGTCCTTCATGCGTTTCCTCCATCGCGAGTCGCGCATGATCCGCCGACCCTCGTTCGCCAGGACTTCCAGGGTCGTGCCGACCAATACCACCAGGAAGGAGATCCGCAGCGGTGTCACCACGAACGCGTTCACCAGCCGCGCGGTCGGAGTGACCGGGGTGATGTCGCCGTAGCCGGTGGTGGTGAGGGTGACGGTCGCGTAGTAGATGCTGTCGATCAGGCCGACAGAGCCGTCGTACGTGTCCTTGTAACCGTCACGGTCGACCACCACGATCAGCACCATCAGGGTCAGCAGACCGACTGCGATCAGCAGCCGCCGGAACAGCTCCAGCACCGGTGAACGCGTGCTGGTCGGCATATAGACCAGCATTCCGCGCGGATGGCGGTCGGACAGGGGTAGTGACGGCACGTTGCTGACGATAGGCCACCGGTGGGCCCTGCACAGAATTCGCCGCCACAGAATGCGACAGGCTTTGATCGGACAGCGCCACTGTCACGGTCAGGTTGCCGCCCGTGTTCACGACCATGGTCCGCATCCGCAACCGCTCGATCGTGCGGATCATCGCCTGGTTCTCCGGCTGCACCATGCAAACCACCCGGTCCGCGCCGAGCGAACGCGCCTCGCGGATCACGCCGGCCAGCAACTGCGAGCCGAGGCCCTGCCGCTGCCAGCCGTCCTCGACGAGTACGGCGACCTCCATCACGGAGACGCCTTCGGACCCGAGCTCCTCCCAGGGCGCGGCCGTGGCCATGCCGATCACGGCACCGTTGACCTCCGCGACCAGCGAGACACCACCCGCGGGCGCTGAGAGGTGGCGCGCCGTACGAAGCGTGAGCCGCGGCATCGGCACGTGGTAGCGCCTCGTCCGGCTCTCGAACGAGCACCTGTCGTGCATCGCGATGACGGCCTCTGCGTCGGCGATGCCGGCCGGACGGACAGTTGGTACGCCGCTACCGGGCCGGGGTCCTTCGACGACGGTGTCGAACTTCTCGGCGAGCAGGCCGGCGATCTCGACCAGGACGTCAGCGCGGGCCCATTCGGCCGCGGTGTACTCGTCGAGACCCTGGAGGCGCTCGAGCTCCTCGTCCACGGTGCACGGGTCGTCGAGGATCCGCAGCACCGCGCGCAGGTATCGCGTCGGCGCGTCCGAGAGGACGTCCGCCTGGCACGGGCGCACCGTCGTACGGACGCAGCCCGCCTCGGCCACCAGCGCGGTCAACTGCTCGGCGGTCCAGCCGACGCCGGTCGAGACGACCAGTTCGTCGATCGCGCCGCCTTCGGAGGTGAAGACCTCCAGGCTGAGAATGTTGAGGTCGTCGGCTCCGCAGCGCGCGGCGAGTTCCGCCAGCGCGCCCGGGCGGTCGGCAAGTTCAGTCCGGATCTTCCACAGCATGAGTCAACACCCTCCCTAGTGTTCGGCTTACAGCCTGCTTGGGAGGTGTGACCCAGCCGGGTCGGGCGTGTTACGGGCGGGTCACTTCTTGCCGCGGCCGGGGCGACGACCGGGCAGACCCGGCATCTTCGGCAGCCGATCGGTGAGTTTGCGCTGGCGGGCGACCAGTTCGGCGGCGCTCTCGCGGTTGTCCAGGTCGGCATGCCGCAACAGCTCGGGGTACGTCGCTTGGGGCACCGAGGGGTACGTCGTGACGATGGCGTCGCCGCTGAAGACGAAGTAGATGACCGCGCCTTCGTGAATGACCTTCAGCAATGAGCCCTCACGGACCGTGGCGGCGTGCTCCAGCGCCTTCTTCCGCGCGGTGCGTTTGGCCAGGGCGGCCTGGATCGCCTGCTGCGCGGGCTCCCGGCCGTGCTTCACCGCCTCGAACGCCACCGGCCCGTAGCGCACGCCGTACTTGACCGCGTTCTTGACCAATCGACTTCGGGCTCCAGGCATACCTTGACTGTACTGACCGGCAGGTCGAAACGCGGATTCACGAGTGCTTTGGTGACGCGACTCGCGTGGATGGGGCTGCGGCGGCTGGTGTGGTCAGGGAAGATGGGCGCGTGACCGTACCGAGACCTCGCCGGCCGATCCTGCCCGGCGCCAAGCTCTTCGAGTCGCTGCCCGGCGCGCACGACCCGGCCACTGTGGCCGAGATGGCGCACCGCACAGCGGAACTACTCGTGCGCGGCGCGCGGTCCAGCGACGACGAGCAGGTGATCGCGCGAGTGGTGAAACTCGCCGATGAGTACGGCCTGGACGAGCTGGCCGATCTGTGGTCCGACTCGCACGCGGATTCGCTGCCGGGCACGCTTTGGCGCCTTTACCTGTTGCGTTCCTGGGTGCACGGAGATGCCGAGCGGGTCGCCGAGGAGTACGCCGCCGGCCGGGAGCACGCCGAGGTCCACGCGGTCGTCGCCGGGGTTGCCGATCCGCCCGGGCCGACCGAGGTGCGGGACATGGTCGACGCCGTCCTGCGTGGCGTCGCGACGGGCGATTTCGCCACCACCTTGGACCGGGCCGCGGCCTTCGCACGCATCGTCGCGACGGGTCGCGCGCACATCGCCGACGAGGGGCACGAGCAGATCCGATCGGCCTCGCGACTGGTCGAGATGGCGGACCAGCTGCAGACCGCCGCCCGGGCCGAACGCGCCAATCAACTCTGGTGATCGCTGGTTCATTCGTTACACTGACTGAGGCGTCGGGCCGCGGTAGCCCCGGGTCCCACATATAGCCGCTACGAGCGGCCACGCGCCGTGAGGCGCTTCCCGGTCCGACGCCATTAACTTCCTCACCGCTATGACCCCTTCGCGTTGTTGGCTGACAGGGTTCTGGTTTCTCAAGGGTGAGGAGCAGTGCCTTGAGGTTCATCGCGGCCGCCGCCGGCCTGGTGCTGATCGCGGGCTGTTCGTCGGTGGACGCCGCCGACATCCGGACCAGCGGCTTCAATACGAACATCGTGGTGACGGTGCCGGAGCGCGCCACCCATGCGGATGTCTGGGTGCAGTTGCGATCGGGCACCCTGACGTACGTCGACCTGAGTGATACGGACAAGCTGACCAGTACCGCCGGCGGGCAAACGGTGGACCTCCGTCGGCACAAGTCGCTCGGGGTGATCACGTATCTCGGCCGCCTCGACAACCCCGGCGGGCCTGGCAGCGAGGTGGTCCTCGGCCTGCAACGCGACAGCGAGAACGACCCGGCACCACGTTCCGTCGTACGCCTCGCTGATCCGGTCGGAGTGCTCGCGCCCTCCGCTGGTGCCCGGCATTCCCGCGCGCGCGATCTCGCCGTACGACTCACAACGCCGTCCGACCAGCAGACCTCGATCGAGTGGACGGGTCCGTGCGTGAGCTCCGGCAGTCTTCGGCTGGATCCAGGTCAATCCGATGTCACCATTCCGCGTGGATCGTTCAAAGTGCCGCCCCCGGCCACCACGTCGCCTACACCGTCACCCCTGCCGTCGTCCTGCAAGCTCACGTTGACCGTGACGCGATCGGTCGACGGCCAGCTCGATCCGGCGTACAAGAAGGGCACGATCCGGGCGGAGTCGGTCGCCACCCGTGAGTTCACCTCGATTCCCTGACGCGTCACCTAGTTGGTCACTTGCCCGTGGGACCGTCTGCCGACACCCGTTCCGAAGGGATTCAAAGACATGCGTGTGTTCGCCCCACTCGTTCTCGTCACGGCGTTGCTCAGCGCCGTACCAGCTGGACCGGCTCAGGCCGATAGCCCGCGGGAGCTCGATCTGCAGGCCCATCGCGGCGGCCTCGGGCTGACCGTGGAGAGCACGATCGCGTCGTTCTCGCGCGGTCTGCAGGTCGGCGTGAGCACGCTCGAACTCGACATCCAGATCACCGAGGACGGGCAGGCCGTGGTCACCCACGACCGTCGCGTCGGCGCGAACAAGTGCCGCGACACCGGTCCGTACGTGCCGGGTGACCCCGAGTTTCCGTACGTCGGCAAATACGTCAACACGCTCTCGCTGAACCAGGTCCGCCAGCTGGATTGCGGATCGTTGCCGCTGGCAAATTACCCGGGCCAGACGCCGGATCCGGGTGCGCGGATGCCGTTGCTGTCCGAGGTGTTCGACCTGGTCAAGGCCTACCGCGCGTACGGCGTGAAGCTGAACATCGAGACCAAGGTCGAGGCCGGCGCGCCCTCCGAGACGGCACCGCGCGAGCAGTTCGTCCAGGTGCTGACTCGCGAGATCCGCAAGGCGCACCTGGCTCGCCAGGTGACGGTCCAGAGCTTCGACTGGGGCGCGTTGATGCGGATCCGCCAGGTCGCGCCGGAGCTGCCGATCGTGGCGCTGACGAACTACGACTTCCTGCAGACGGGTCAGCCCGGTAAGTCACCGTGGCTGGGTGGTATCGACATCGACGACTTCGGCGGCGACCTGGTGAAGGCGACAAAGTCCTTCGGTGCGAACGCGATCTCGCCGGTGCACGGGTTCCCGCAGGGCGGCAAGATCGGCGACCCGGATTACCGGCCGTACGTCACCGCGACGATGGTGAACGACGCGCACCGCGCCGGGATGAAGGTCGTACCGTGGACGATCAACGACCCGGCGACGATGCGCTCGCTGATCGACAAGGGCGTCGACGGTCTGATCAGCGACTACCCGGACCGGTTGCGGACGGTTGCGCGCGACGCTGGGTTTGCGCTGCCTCGGTCGTACGAGGCTCCTGCGGTGCTGCCGCTTGCGCAGGCGCACGCGCACAACGACTACGAACACCGTCGGCCGTTGCAGGACGCGTTGGATCGCGGGTTCAGCAGTGTCGAGGCTGACGTGTGGCTGGTCGATGGTGAGCTTCGTGTCGCACATGATCTCGAGGATGCTGTCGCTGGGCGGACGTTGGAGAGCCTCTACTTGGCGCCTTTGGCCCAGCGGGTGCGGGCTAACCATGGGAAGGTTTACGCCCGTGGGCATGGCGGCTTCCAGTTGTTGATCGACATCAAGAGTGATGGGCCGTCTACGTATGCGGCGATCGATCAGGCGTTGCGGAAGTACCGCGGCATGCTGACGGTGTTCGCGGGTGGGCGGACGTTCGAGGGTGCGGTCACGCCGGTGATCAGTGGGAACCGGCCGCTGGACGTACTCAAGGCGCAGAAGCTCCGGTACGCCGGGTACGACGGGCGAATGACGGATCTCGGCTCGGGTATGCCGGCATCACTGATGCCCCTGGTGAGCGACAACTGGACCAAACACTTCACGTGGCAGGGCGTTGGCGAATTCCCGGCCGCCGAACGCGCGAAGCTCGCCGACATCGTGGCAAAGGCTCACGCCGCGGGCTACACCGTCCGCTTCTGGGCCACGCCGGACGTCCCAGGCGCAGCCCGTACTGCCCTTTGGCGCGAACTTGTCGCCGCCGGCGTAGACCACGTCAACACGGACGACCTCCACGGCCTCGAACTCTTCCTCCGCGCCTAACCAACGCAACTCGCCGCCGCCCCACCACCACGGCGGCGGCGGCGAGCCTCCTTCTTTTTGCGTTCATTCGTCGCAATCCGCCCTCAGCCGTCCGCTGACCTGTGCTGGTCCGCTGAAGGAAGAGGGCGGATTGCGACGAATGAACGCAAAAAGAAGTACGCGATGGGTTAGCAGGTGGCGGTGGTGGCGCGGGTGGCTAGGGCTAGGACTTCTTGGATGTTGTGGTGGTGGTGGAAGACCATGCGCTGGCGGGCGGCGCCGTTGCCTTTTCTGAGGATGGCGTGGGCCTTCTCGTCGGCGTACTCCCACTCCCCCAGGTCTTCCAGGGCCGGGCGGATGTGGGCGAGCAGGCGGTCGATGGCCTGGGTGGCGGTGATTTGGCGAGCGCGGTGTACGTCGAGCGCGGGGCCGTCGAGGCCTTCGCGGGCGGCGATGACGTACGCGGCGCGTAGCACCTCGGGCTCGATGGCGATCTCCGGCCCGGCCTCGATCGCGGTCATCACCAGGGCGCGCACGATCGTTGCGTAGAGGACCGTTTCCTCCACCGTGGCGGGGATATCGGCGACTCGCACCTCGATGGTCGGCAGATGACTCGACGGGCGAACATCCCAATAGACCATGCGTTCGTCCAGGATTACGCCGGTCTCGATCAGGGTGGCGACCAGGGCGTCGTAGTGTTCGGCCGACTCGAAGTACGGCGGCAGGCCCGAGCACGGCCAGCGTGACCACATGATCCAGCGCCAGCTCGCGAATCCGGTGTCATGCCCGAGATAGATCGCCGAGTTCGCGGTCAGGGCGAGCAGCGTCGGCAGCCACGGGCGGAGGTGATTGCTGACCCGGACGGCCGTGTCGCGATCCGGCACCTCGACGTGTACGTGACAACCGCAAACGCCTTGTTCGCGGGCCAACTGGCCGTACTTGGCGGCGATATCGCGATAGCGCGTCTTCGCCGTGACGAGTAACTCGGGCCTTCCGGCCGGCGGCGCGGCGACCGCGAGTAACCGCGCGCCGTTCGCCTCAGCGGCCTGCGAGAGCACTGCTCTCATTTTGGTCAAGTGCTCTCTCAACTCGCCACTGGTGTGGCACACCGGCGTATTGAGCTCGACCTGCGACCTGGTCAATTCCAGCGCCGCATCAACCTGGTTCTCCAGGGCGGCGGCGATCACGGCCGCGCTCGACGGCACCGGCTCGCCCGATTCGGGATCGACCAGCAGTAGTTCTTCCTCAACACCCACGGAAGGATGAACACTCACTGTTGCACCGTACCCACCTGAGGCGCCGCCCGAACGGTAAGCGGCTCGACTAGGCTCGGCGGGTGAGTTTGCCGAGAGTAGTCGCGACGCGTTACCTACTGCCGCTGCGGGAGGGTGGATCGTTGCCCGGCGTTGTCGAGGGCAACGATCTCGGCACGTATGTGCTCAAGTTCCATGGCGCCGGCCAGGGGCCCAAAGCCCTGGTCGCGGAGGTCATCGTCGGCGAGCTGTTCCGCCGGCTCGGCCTGCGGGTGCCCGAGCTCAAACTGATGGAGCTCGACCCGGTGATCGGCCGGTCCGAGCCCGACCACGAGATCCAGGATCTGCTCGTGCGCAGCGGCGGCCTCAACCTGGCCGTCGACTTTCTGCCCGGTTCCCTAGGGTACGACGGCTCGAGCGGCACGCCGACCGAACAGGAGCAGGCGCGGATCCTCTGGCTCGACGCCTTCGTCGCGAACGTCGACCGGTCCTGGCGCAACACCAACCTGCTGGTCTGGCACCAGAACCTCTGGCTGATCGACCACGGCGCCGCCCTGTACTTCCACCACGCCTGGGCCTCCGCGGAGAAGTTCACCGCGACGCCGTACAACGCGTCCGATCACGTCTTCCGCAACGCCGCCGCCGCGGTCGAGACCGTCGACAAGAATATGGCCGCCACCATCACGCCGGAGCTCCTGACCGAAGTCGTCGGCCTGGTGCCGGACGAGTGGCTGCTGGACGGTGATCGCGAGCGGTACATCGGCCACCTGCTCGCGCGTGTGCAGGATCGTTCGGCCTGGCTGCCAGGAGGTGCCCGATGAGCTACGAGCCGTTCGACTACGTCATCCTGCGGGCCGCTCCGCGCGTCCACCGTGGCGAGTTCATCAATGTGGGCGTGCTGCTCTACTGCCGGAACTGCGACTATCTCGGCGCAGCCTGGCACGTCGATCCCGATCGGCTCCGGGCCCTCGACCCGGCGGTGGACGTCGGTGCTGTCTGCGCATCGCTCGAGCACATCCGCGCCATCTGCGCGGGCGATCAAAGCGGCGGTCCGGCCGCGAGCACCAGCATCGGCGAGCGCTTCCGCTGGCTGGCCGCGCCCCGCAGCACCGTCGTCCACCCGGGTCCCATTCATGGCGGCCTGACCACCGATCCGGCCGCCGACCTGGCTCACCTCCTCAATACGTACGTGCGGTAGCTAGTGGCCCCAGCCGCTCGGTGGCGCGAGGTGACCGGCGGCCACCTGGCTTTCCATGCTGAGCAGGACCTCAGGCACCGGGCCGCCGTCGAAGATCTGCGGGCCGGCGGGCGCCGCAGATTGGGACGTGGCCGTAGTCGAGTCAGACGAGATCGCAACCTCGTCGCCGGAGATGGTGATCGTGAGTTTCATCGCGCTCTCCCTACCAACCCTGAACCGCATAGCGGGCTTCGAAGTGGGTCTCCTCGGCGGTCAGGTTCTTCACGTCGATCCAATAGGTGACGTAGTAATCCGTCGGCCTTTCCGTTCGGACAGTCCACTCCACCCGCGGACCACCGCCGACCGGGTTCGTCGGCAGCACCGACCAGGTCACATGCCAGTGAGCCGGCCAGTTGAAGGTGAACCAGCGCTGCGTCTGATTCGGCTGCAACACACCCCGGAACTGCACGCCGAACCAGCTGCCCTGCCCCAGCGCCATCGGAATCAACTGACGCAAGTTCGGCCGGTTGCCGATCCGCTCGGTTCGCGGCCGGCCCGGTGCGTCCTGCTGAGGCGAACCACTCGCACGCAGCATCTGCCGGGCCCGGCCTGGCGACAACGGGATACGCCCGTTCGCGCGCAGCACCCCTTGGACGCAGGCAAGCGCGCCGACCACGATCGGCGAGGCGCTCGACGTACCGCTGAACTGGTCGGTGTACCAGAAGTCGGGTAGACCGGCCTGCAGGTCGCCGTACCCGGTGGACGTCACCTCGCGGCCCCAGCCCTGCGCGTCGACACACGCGCCATGGTTGGAGAACCCGAGGCGTGAACGGTCGGGCCCGTGGTCGCGCCCATGCGTGCCGGGTGGCGGTGCGCCCGCGCCGCAGATGACGGCGCCCGAGTCCAGCGCCGTACGGCGGAACGGGTTCGTCCACCAAGTCGGGAATCCGGCCGGCCGGGTGTCGTAGATGGCGTTGTCGAGGTTGCGCGCGCCGTTGCCCGCGGCCTCGACGACGATCACGCCGCGGTTGGACGCGTAGCGAATGGCCAGATAGTCGTCCGGCCACCACTCGACCGCGATATAGCCGTCCTGGCCGACGCCTGACGCACCCGGGCCCTGGCGGTGGATCTCCAGCAGGATGATGTCGCCCGCGCCGAGGCGGTCCGCGGCCTGCCGGATGACCTGAGCGGTCGGCAGCGAGAAGGCTGCGCCGAACACGGTGGTGTCGGGCGCGATCCCGGTCACGCCGTACATGTTGATGTCGCCGCTGATCTCACCGAGTACGGCGGTGCCGTGGTTGGTGTCCGCCGAGGCGGTGCCGACGACGACGCCACCTTGGTTGACGCCGAGGTCCTCGTGGGTGAAGCGCCAGCCCCATTCGCAGTCGATCACGCGGACGCCGGAACCGCGGCCGCCGGGCTGGGTCCAGGCGTAACGGGCGTCGATCCCCGCGGGAGCTACGTCCAGATAGCCTTGACGGCTGACGAAATCGGGGCTGATCGGCGGTGCGTCGGAACCGGTCGGCATCATGTCGTTGAGCTGCTCGGTCTTCTCCGCGCGAGCTCGCTGGTTGTTCTTGTGGGCCGTCTTCGTGGCACGCGGCCGCCGGGACGACGACGTCACAGTGGCGAGCGCCGGTGCGGGCTTCACGTACGCCGCTTCGATGGCGGTCGTGCCGTTGAGCTCGTCGGCCAACTCGTCGAGACGGTCGTCCGGCGCTTCGACGTGATAGCACCGGGCCATCTCGGCGACCAGCGACTCGACGTCCGGCGCCGAGATACCCGGCCCGCTCGGCGAGTCCATCGCCATCATCCGGAGCCGGTCCGGTGGCCCGAACAGCGGCCGGAAGGTGATGTCAGGCGCCGCCGCGATATCGGCAAGCGCGCCCAGGTCGTCGTACTTGGTTGAACGTGCACCGGTCGCGTCGAACTCGATCTCGCCGTCCGGTGCGGTGAAGCAGATGAGCTCGCGCTTCCCCAGCTCGCTCATCATCGGACCATCGCTGGATTCTCCCCTGGCCGCCATGCTGGTCGCCTCCTTGGCTCATGGCGCGGATTCGGGTGGTTTGACGTACGCGGTGGCCACTTCGGGGGTCTGGGTCAGCGCGCGAACGACCTCATCGGCGTTCTGGTCATCGGGCAGGCGAATGGCGAACCAGGAGTCGAGTTCCTGTTCGCGGGCGTCCGGGAACAACGGCAGCACGTCGAAACCCAGTAAATGTTCGGGTTTCGGCGCACCGTCGTGCAAACGAATGATGATGTCAGCCATACCGCCCCACCCAATGACCCTTTTCCAAGCTCTGCCTGTGGCAGGCGCCTGTCAAGGCCGGGACGGACGGTTTTTCAGCTTTCCAGCGCGGCCGAGACGACCTCACGGGCTTCGGCGAAGACCTCTTTGAGGTGGTCTTCGCCCCGGAACGACTCGCCGTAGATCTTGTACAGATCCTCTGTGCCAGAAGGCCGCGCGGCGAACCAGGCCGATTCGGTGGTGACCTTCAGGCCGCCGATCTTGGCATCGTTGCCAGGGGCGGTGGTGAGGCGTGCGGTGATCGTTTCGCCGGCCAATTCGGTCGCCGTGACGGCATCCGCTGACAACGCTGCGAGCTTGGCCTTCTGCTCGCGGGTGGCGGGCGCGTCGACCCGTGAGTACGCCGAGGCGCCGAACTTCTCCACAAGCTTGCCGTGGGCAACAGATGGCGTTTCGCCGGTCACGGCGGTGATCTCGCTCGCCAGCAGCGCGAGCAGAATTCCGTCCTTGTCCGTCGTCCAGACCGACCCGTCGAACCGCAGGAAGCTCGCGCCCGCCGACTCCTCGCCGCCGAACCCGACGCTGCCGTCGAGCAGCCCGGGCACGAACCACTTGAACCCGACCGGCACCTCCCAAAGGCGCTTGCCGAGATCCGCGACCACCCGGTCGATCAGCGAGGACGAGACCAGGGTCTTGCCGACGGCGACATCCGCACCCCATTCGCGGTGGGAGAACAGGTAGGAGATCGCGACGGCCAGATAGTGGTTCGGGTTCATCAGGCCCGCGTCCGGGGTGACGATGCCGTGGCGGTCGGCGTCCGCGTCGTTCCCGGTGGACAGGTCGTACGCGTCACGCTGCGCGACCAGCGAGGCCATCGCATACGGCGAGGAGCAGTCCATCCGGATCTTGCCGTCGTGGTCGAGCGTCATGAAGCTCCACGCCGGGTCGATCCGCGGGTTGACCACGGTCAGGTCGAGCCGATGCCGGTCCGCGATGGCCGCCCAGTAGTCCACACTCGCGCCACCCAGCGGGTCCGCGCCGATCCGCAAACCGGCCTCGCGGACGGCGTCAAGGTTGAGGACCGAGGGCAGGTCGTCGACGTAGTGCCCGAGGAAGTCGTACGCCCCGGCGGCCGCGCGAGCCCGCTCGAACGGGACACGTTGTACGCCGTCCAGGCCGGCCGCGATCAGCTCGTTCGACCGGTTCGCGATCCAGGTGGTGGCCTCGGAACCGGCCGGCCCACCGTGCGGCGGGTTGTACTTGATGCCGCCATCGCGCGGTGGGTTGTGCGACGGCGTGATGACGATGCCGTCCGCCGTACCGGGGTTGTCCCGGTTGAGCCGCAGGATCGCGTGCGAGACGGCCGGGGTCGGGGTGAGCCGGTCCGCGCTGTCCACGAGTACGTCGACGCCGTTCGCGACGAGCACCTCGAGCGCCGTACGCCAGGCCGGTTCGGAAAGGCCGTGGCTGTCCCGGCCGACCACCAGCGGGCCGGCCGTGCCGTGGGCCTTGCGGTACTCGCAGACGGCCTGCGTGATCGCGAGGATGTGCGTCTCGTTGAACGCGCCGTCGAACGCCGAGCCGCGATGGCCCGACGTACCGAACACGACCTGCTGGGCCGGATCGCCCGGATCGGGACTGATCTCGTCGTACGCCGTGAGCAGGGCGTCGACGTCGATCAGGTCGGTCGGCTGGGCGGGCAATCCGGCGCGTGGGTGCATGGCGCCAATGTTATGTCGGGGTCGGCGTGAGGAGTTGGTCCACGGGCGCGAAGTCGTCGGTCAGCAGGGGGGCGTCACCGATGAAGGCCTTGAGCTCGTCCGGCTCGGTCAGTACGTCGTAGAGCGGTGCCCGTTCGCCGATGCCGGCCATGATCGCGGCGGCGTCGATCGGCTGGTCAGACCCGAGCACAACCAGGTTGCCGCCGGCCTCACGCGCGAGCTTCGTCTTGCGCGCGACCACGGCGGTGTGCGGGAATTCGGCCGCGATCGTGCGCACCTCGGCCCGGGCGAACGCCAGCGGCCCGAAGTCGATCACGTTCACGGCGTACAGCCCGTCGCTGTCGAGCACGCGGCGAATGTCCGCGATGGTCTCGCGCGTGGTCAGGTGCCACGGCACGGCCACCCCGCCGAACGCGTCGCCGATGACCAGGTCGCGGCTGTCGGCCGGCTCATCCCGCACGCCGAGGCGCCCATCCCGGACCTGGACGTCGAGGTCCGGCCCGGTCTTCGCACCGAGCTGGGCCTTGTCGACCTCGACGACGCCCGGGTCGATCTCGAAGACCTTGTTCTGCGTGCCCAGCCTCGTTGCCTGGAAGTACCTGGGGAGCGTCAGGCCTCCCCCGCCGACGTGCAGCGCCTTGAGCGGCTCAGTGCCGGGCCAACGGGCTCCGACGGCCGCGACGATGTCCTTCGCGTACTCGAACTCCAAGTACGTCGGGTCGTTCAGGTCGACGTACGAGTGGCGGAGTTTGTCCAGGTAGAGCGTGCGGCCACTGGCACGTGCGGGGTCTACTACGACTCGTGCGCAGTGGTAGGCCGTCTCGACCTCACAGGGCTTCGGGGCGATCACCGTCAGACCGGTGCCGACTATGGCGATCGCTAGCGGGCCTGCGGCGGCACGGGCGCCACGTAGTACGAGAGTCAGTACAAGGCCGCTGACGACCAGTAGGCCGCCGAGCCAGAGGACGATCGTGCTGGTCGGGACCTGCGCGACGAAAACGAAACCGGTCAGGATCGTGCCGGCGATGGCGCCGACCGTGGCATAGGCGGACAACCGGCCGACCACCGTGCCGGTCTCCGCCAACGTCGCGAGCTGGAGTTTGGTGACCATCGGCGTGACCGCGGCCAGGAGCGACGCCGGGACGAACATGGCTATCGCGACGGCGAGGAACACCGCATTGCTCGAGCCGCCGCGCACGGCCTCACCGGTCCAGCGAACCACGGGCAGGATCAGCATGATGAGCGCGCCGGACACGAGGATCGTCGGCCCGAGCGAACGCGTCGGCGACACCACGTCAGCCATCCGCCCGCCCATCGCGGCACCGGTCGCGATCGCGGCCAGGGCGACCCCGATGATCGCGGTATTGGTCTCGAGCGTCAGCCCCAAGTACGGCGCTACCAGGCGGAGCGAGATCAGCTCCAGCACCAACACGGCCGCCGAAGACCCGAACGCCAACCCCACGGCCGTCCGCCGCCCAACCCGCACCTTCTCAACCCGCTGCCCGTCATCAGCCCCTGTTCCGGCCGTCGGGTCGTCCTGCTCCACAATCTCGCGCTCGCTCACGGCCGCCACCTTATCCAGCCCCCGGCCCATTCCTCATGCCGCGGGCAGCGGCCTGTGGATAACTCCCGCTTACTGAGCTGGAGGTGTGTCCAGGGTGGCGATGAGGGACTTGGGGGCGATCTGGCGGTAGGCGTCTTCGATCAGGTCGGCCAGTAGCGGCCAGTCGGTGGTCGGGGTGTCGAGGTAGACGCCTAGCCAGCCGCGGTGGCCGACGTACGGCGGGCGGAAGAAGTGGGTCGGGTCGGCCTCGACCAGTGACTCCTGTGCGCCTTCGGGAGCCGCGCACCAGAATGCTTGGCGATCATCGTGATGCTGATCGGCGAACATGACGAACGTCTTCTTGTCCCGGACGAACCAGGTCGGTTCGCCATGGCTCAGGCGCTCGGTCGTTTCGGGCAGCGCCAGGCACAGCGCCCGCACCTGGTCGAGCGCGGTCGGCGCCTCTTTACCCACCTTGTCTCCTTACCGCCTTGATCCTTCCGACGAATCTACTTGCACTTGAGGGCGTCGGCTTCGAGGAGCTTGCGGAGTTCGGTGATGGCTTGGCGGTTGGTGTCGGAGGTGAGTTGGGAGCGCATCTCGTTGACGGTGGCGTCGGCGAGGGTCCAGCCGAGGGGCGGCTCCGGGCCGGGCTGGCCCGCGAGCGTGATGCGGAACCACAGGGACGCCGGGGAACTGCCATCGGCTGTCTGGATCGACTTGCCACCGGCGGACAGCGGCCGGGTGAAGGCGGCCGCCGCGCTGGCTCGCGCGTAGGCTTCGCGGCTGTTGACCTGGCCGAGCGTGGCCTTGACCGGCGCGGTCAGTTCGAGCGGCCGGGGATCCGCCTGCGACGACCTGGTCGCGGCCGGCGGCGAGTTGTCGATCTGCACGAAGATCGGCACCAGGCACGAGCCAACGGCAGCTTCCGAACCAGATGCAGTACCCAGTTCCGAGGCGGCGGCGAGAGGCTGCAGCGCTCGCCATGCGTCCGTCACTGTGCCCGCACCCGAGTTGTCGAACAAGCCGCCATCCGCGACGTACGACACCGCAGGCTCGGGGACCAGCCCGGCTCCGCTGGCACACGCGCGCCGGTCGATCCGGCCGCTCGGCGAAACCAGTGGGAATCGGGCCGACAGGTGCGAGGCAGTCGACAGCGGGACGTCCTCGTCCGGGCAGAGGTAGTCGACCAGTTCGTTGCTGGACGGCAGTACGTCGAGGTAGCCGCCGGGTTCATCGCGGCTGACGCCACGGTTCGTGCCGCCCGGCTGCTGGAGAACCTCACGTCGTACCGGACCTCGGCAAGCGGCGTCGTTCGGCTGGTCGAGGCTGGATCCCGGCGGCGCGTCTGCCGGCTGGTAGGGAGCCACCTCACCGGCCGGCAGGGCGAAGTCCACCGCGCTCACGACGAAGCGGCAGTCGTCCTCGACGCTTATACCGTTCATCGCGAGCACCGGCGAAGCCCACAGGCCGTTGCCGTGGGTGGTGCTCCACAGATCGCGCAAGCCGCGAGCCATACCGCGATTGGCCGGCGGAGACGGGTCGTCCGGGCCGCGGCGCCAAGCCTGCTCCCAGCTCCGCTCGAGCATCTCGGCGCGGTCGGGCCAGTCCCAGGCGAGGAGAGCGTGCGGGAGGTCGGCGGACAGCATGCGGGCGATGTCGGGCGCCACGAAGTCCTTGCGCAGCGCGTCCTCCACCTGGCGTGGCGCCGTGCTGGCGGCGCCGTCCTGGAGCAGGTCGGCGCGACGGGCCGTCCACGCGGCCAGCCCGACGCTGCCACCAGAAGCGCCACTGGCCAGGAAGACGGGCACGGAACCCATCGCCTGCTCCGCCAGCTTCTGGTCGTCGGCCTTCTGTTCTTCGGGCGTCCGGTTCTCAGATGGCGATTCGTGGGCGCAGACGCCATTCGCGCCTGATACCGGCCCGGGCCCGAAGAGGCACTCCATCACCAGGGCAGTCCACACGGCCGCACGGATGCCGCCGCCTTGCGCGCCGACCATCACGACCGGCTGGGCCGAACCCGTCGTGGACTTGTGCGAGTTCAGGAAGCCCTGCCAGGCGTCGGACAACGTAGGCGTCGCCATGGTCTGCTGAGCCGGCATCCGGCGGATGTCGTGGTACCCACCCGGGTCGAGCGCCGACACCACCAGGATCCACACCACGAAAAAGGCCAGCACCGGGAACCGCTTGAACCGGGCCGCCCGGAGCGCGGGAGCGAGCGCATATTGGCTGACCTTGCTCTTGCGGGTCTGCGTCGCGAGCAAGCCGATGACCCCGATCATCAGGCTGAACCCGCCGAGCAGGATCGCGACCGTGCCGGCCTTCTCCGACACGTGGATGCCGATGTAGGAGTTCAGCAGGAAGAACCCCGCGGCAAACGCGACGAACGTGCAGACACCCCACAGGCTGGACCAGACCTTCGGCTTTACCCGCTTCGTCCGGTACACGGCCAGGAACGCACCGAGCAGGCAGATCGCCACCGCCGAGAAAATAGGGGCCAGCAGCAACGAGAACTCCGGGGCGTCCCGGATGTACGAGTCCAGCGCCGTGGCCCGGGCGATCAACCCGACGATCAGGCCGCACACCGTCGCGCCGGCGAGGCGGCCGAGCCGGTCGCCCCAGGCCGCGATGGCGGGATCGTGCACGGCGGGCGCCGGGCCGGGATCGGGCGTACGGCGTACGCGGCCGACCTTGATCTGGGTGAGAAAGCGGGCGCCTGGACCTGGCGGCTCGGGCAGTCCGTCGAAGGCCAGACCGAGCACCCAGATGGCGAGCAGCAGCCCGCCCGCCACGCAAAGACCCCAGCCGAAGCCGATCCAGCTCAGCAGCGCGCCGAGGGCGACCAGGATCAGGCCGAGGCCGAGGACGAACGGCTGAGCCGAGTCACCACTGTCCGGTGCGGGCCGATCTAGCGCGTCATCGGCGGTCAAGCGTCGGGTCGCGCCGGTGACAGTGCCCGCCAGCACTACGCAGGCGAGGAAGGCCCAGAGACCGCGCAGCCCATCCCAGGAGCGAACCACGTCGTCGAGTTGGGCCGCGCCGATACCGGTGCTGACCAGCAGGACGAGCGCAGCGACGACGATCAGGACGCCGCGGGCCGAGGCCACCGCGCGCCGCAGAGCGGTTGCCTTGAGCAACAGAATGCCGACGACCAGCAACGGCGGACCGATCATCGCGACGGTCAGCAGCAGTTTCAGCACCGACATCAGCGGGCCGATCGCGAGACCACCGATGGCCAGCACCGAACCGCCGTCGGCGTACGCCCGCCAGAGCGCGATGTTCTCGATGACGTCCACGACGATCAGCAGCAGCAGGGCCACTCCCCCGGACACGATCATCCGGGACCGGCGGTTCTGCTGTTCACTTTCGCGGTCCGGTGACGGCGAGTCGGCCGGGTCCGGCAACGCGTTCGTCCGGTACAACGCGACCAGAGCCGCACCGACCGCGAGCGCGTACAACACGATGAAGACCGAGTCGAGCGTCAACAAGGTGACCGCGATCTCGCTAGGATCGCGCAGCGTCGTGTGGTCGGCGACGTTACGCGCGTATTCGTCCCAGCTGTTCCGGATCGCCGTCACGGTCCCGGTCACGGTCTCGGCGTCCAACGTGCCGCGCAGATCGCCGAGAGAGACCTTGAAACCGAGCGCGCTACCGCCGACGCCCTGGTCGAAGTGCATCTGCTGCAGCGCCGAGTCGACCCGGCGCATGATGGTGAGCAACGCCCAGCCCGCGACCATCACCAGATAGCAGACCGCGACCCGCCAGGACCATGGCCGCCGCTGCGCTTCGGCTTCCTCTAGTTCCTCCGCCGCGGGTACGTCGCCCGGCGGGGTCGGCGGGGCTGGTGGGGGTGTCTCCGGTCCAGCCGGAGCGGGTGCGCGTTTGGGCGAGATCCGGTCGGCGATCCGGCCGAACAGCTTCGACAGCCACTTGTCCCAGAGCTTGCGGAAGAACCGCCGCACCGGCTCGAGCGCCATCGCCAGCACCAGTTCGACGAACTTGCCGACGAACCCGATCGCGCTGAAGAAGTTCATCGATTGGACCTTCATGACAGGCCTCCCCCTCGCGCCGGCCCCTCACTGCCCGCGCATTCCTGGTCATGAGACTCTCACCGAGAGTGATCAACCGGCAAGCCCACAAGGCTCAGATCTGCCCGATCCAGGTAACGATCGGCTTTCGCTCAGTTTCCGGAGGCGGCGGGCACGATGGATGGATGACGACCCGACGTCGGTTCTGTTCCACGCTGGCCTTCGTGGGCCTTGGTGCGGCCACTGGTTGCTCTAGCCCGGGCACGACGCCTGCGCCGCCTACGACCAGCTCTAGCCCGTCAACCAGCTCAGCCGGCCCGACGCCGTCTGAGACTGCAAGCACGCCGACGCCCACTCCGACGGCCAGTAAGCCGGTGAACCCGGTGTCGATGCAGGCGTTGATCCAGAAGACCTACAACGGCCGAGACCTGCGACTAGGCCGAGTACTCGACCGGAACGCGGCGTACACGCGATACGCGATCACGTACCTCAGCGGGCGTCTGACCATCTCCGGCATCCTCAACGTGCCCAACGGTCCAGGCCCGTACCCAGCCGTCGTACTGAACCACGGCTACATCGACCCGGCCATCTACACCACCGGCCGCGGGTTGGCCCGTGAGCAGGACTACCTGGCCAGACACGGCTTTGTCGTCCTGCACACCGACTACCGCAACCACGCGGGCTCATCGAACGACCCGAGCTCCGACATCAACCTGCGCATCGGGTACGTCGAGGACGTGGTGAACGCCGTACACGCGATCAAGGCCGCCCCGAAGGCCGCGAAGGTCGACCCGAACCGGATCGGCATGCTCGGCCGGTCGATGGGCGGCGGCATCTCGTACTCCGTGCTGGCCGCGCAGCCCGGTCTGATCGACGCGGCCGTGGTGTTCGCCTCGACCAGCTCGGACGCCGCGCAGAACTTCAACCACTTCATCCGGCGCGATGCCGGGAGATCGACGATCGTCAACGCCGTCTTCAAGGCCCACGGTTCGCCCGAGGCGCAGCCCGGATTCTGGCGGGACCTGTCGCCGGTGAACTACTTCGACCGGGTGACCGAGCCGTTGCTCATCCACCATGGCGCCTCCGACAGCACCTGCCCGATCGCGTGGTCGCGGGCAGCCCACGCCGCGCTGACCCGGGCCGGCAAGCGGTCGACCCTGCATGTCTATCCGGGTGAGGAGCACGCGTTCGGCCCGCTGTGGCCGTTATCGATGCAGCGCACGGTCGCGTTTCTCCGGCAGAACCTTCGCTGAGACCGAGGCTGTGACTCAGGTCACAGTGACAACCGTCCGTGTCGGGCAGTTACACGGTCTGTGCCGGGTGGCGCGAGCGGCAGGGCACGCGCCCGACAGGAGGTTCGGAAATCCACATGCGCATTCGCAAGCTGGCGATCACCGCCACGCTGATCTCGGTCCTGGCCCTCACGGGCTGCGGCGGCTCCTCGAACGATGGGGCAGCCGATGGCGCGAAGGACCAGGGCTCCACCAACAGCAAGTCCGGCCAGACCGGTTCCGGTGAGACCGACGAGCAGGCCGATGGCGACACCTCGCGCAACGGCTCGGAGCAGCGCACTTCGGGCGACGGTGAGCAGACGGGCACCGGCGAGGACGATCTGGACCCGTCGGTCGTGGCCTATCGCAAGTACCGCACGGTCGTCGACGAGATGTCGGCCTCCGGTGGCAAGGACACCAGCAAGCTGACCACGGTCGCGATCGGCGACCTGCTCAACGAGAACCAGGCGCTGGCCAAGTTCTACGGCGCCAAGAAGGTGCACACCGAGGGCAGCACCCGGATCGTCTGGGTGAAGAAGATGTCGATCAGCAAGACCGCGCTCACCCTGCAGGCCTGCATCGACATCAGCAAGGTCAAGACGCTCGACGCCAAGGGCAAGAGCGCGCTGAAGCCCGGCGCGCCGAGCCGCTTCCTCGACACCGCGCAGATGCGTCAGGTCAAGAACAAGTGGTGGCGCGCCAGCGTCAGCCGCACCCGGGCGCAGGACTGCTGAAACCACCCCAATACGACTCGGTGCCGCTGTCCTAGCGGGCACACCTCGCGGTACCGGGCCACGTCGCAGCGCGGAGAACAGGATCTTCTGTTCTCCGCGCTGTTGGGTTTCCGGCCGCGACAGCCACTACAGCGACGGCAGGGTCGCGACGGCGACGGCTGGTTGCAGATACGCTACGGTCGGCTCCCCCGCCCGGAGCCGTCGTGAGCATGCTGGAGGACCTGTGAAACCGCAAGACGCCCCTGGGTTCCAGCCTGACCTCGGAACCGTCAGCTGGAAGGTGCACTTCCGGTCGGCGCCGAGCGAGGTCTACCGCGCCCTGAGTACGCCGCTGGGCCGGTCCCGCTTCTGGGCGCTGTCGGCCAAGCAGACCGACGGCCAGATCTACTTCGTCCAGCCAGGTGATGCCACCTTCACCGGCCGGATCCTCGACGACGTCAAGAACGAGCTCTACTCGGTCGAGTACTTCGGCTGGGTGGTCAGCTTCGAGCTCGATACCGACGCCGAGATCCCGGGCACGATCCTCACGATGACCTGTACCGGCATCAAGGAGCAAGAGCGGATGGAGGCCACCGCCTGCTGGGTCTCCACCCTGATGCGGATGAAGGCCTCGGTCGACTTCGGCGTCGATCTGCGCAACCTCGACGCCAACCTGACCTGGGCGCACGGGTACGTCGAGAGCTGCTGAATTCGGTTGCGGACCACCTCGGCAGCGGCTGGAATGAAGCCGCAATCATCGCCGAGGGAAATGGTCCAATGCAGTCACTCAGCGCCGACGAGATCCGGCGCAGTTTCGTCAACTCGTCCCGCAGCCAGGTGAAGGCGATGACCTTGCCGGCCGAGCTGGCCCAACTCCCGTGGCCCGAGCTCGACTTCCTCGGCTGGCGTGATCCGAAGGCGCCGGCGCGCGGCTATCTCGTCGTACCGCGGGAGTCCGGTCCACTCGGCATCGCGGTCAGTACGGCGGCCTCGGGTAAACCGCGGCGCGGATCCGGCTTGTGCGATCTGTGCTTCTCGGCCCACCCCGTGACCGATATCGCGCTGTTCGTCGCCCGGCGGCCTGGCGCGGCGGGGAAAGCCGGCAACACCGTCGGCACCTACATCTGCGCCGACCTGGCCTGCTCGCTCTACGTGCGCGGGCTGCGCGAGCTCATCCTGCCGCAGGGTGAAACCGCACCTCCGGCCGAGCGGGCCAACCGCCTCAACTATCGCCTTACCACCTTCGTCAACCGCGTCCTCAACACCTGACCCCCGTTTGGGCCGACGGATGTCGGTGGTGACGGCTAATCTTGGTTCAGGAGTACGAGCCGAGAGCCGAGGACGCGATGGCCGAGTACAAGATCACCCATGAGATCCACCACGTGAACGCCGACCTCGGAGAGAAGCTGAAGGCGACCACGATCGCCGCGATCAACGAGTCCAGCGCCCGCTCGGCCAAGGACGCGGCCCTGGTGCTGAAGAAGCGCCTCGCCGATATCGGCGTCGACATGAGCGAGGCCGCCTGCCTCTCCGCCGTCGAGCGCATCCGCTCCGGCCGCACGCTCACGTTCGAGGTCGAGAGTGCCGACGACGAGGACGAAAACGAAGACTGAACGCCTTATCTACAAGGCGTTGCGGAGTTCGTCCGCGCGGAGAAGGGCGACAAGGTCCAGGCCGATGGCGGCGAGGGCCTGAGGACCGCCTTGGTCGCGGTCGATCGCGCACAGCGCGGTGTCGATGGTGGCGCCGAGTTGGCGGAGTTCGTTGACCGAGAGCACGATCTGCCCGCCGCTGGTGACGACGTCCTCGACCACGGTGACGCGGCGACCGGTGATGTCGGCGCCTTCGGCCAGCCGGCAGGTGCCGTACGGCTTGGCGGCCTTCCGCACGAACGCGGCCGGCAATCCGGTCGCCCGGCTCAAGGCCGTCACCACCGGGATGCCGCCCATCTCGAGTCCGGCCAGCACCTCCGTCCCGGCCGGTACCAGCGGCACCATGGCCTCGGCGATGGCTTCGAGCAGAACGGGATCGGCCTCGAACCGGTACTTGTCGAAGTACTCGGTGGTCTCGATGCCGGAGCGAAGCGTGAACCGTCCGGTCAGGTGGGAAACGGCCTGGATGCGATGTGCGAGGTCATTGGTCACGAGGCCCCAGTCTCGCATGGCGCCACGCAGTCGAGGATGTCACGTCAGCGCGGGTGCGACGCCGAGCTGAGGCGGCGGAAATCCTCCACGCCGATGATCGGTACGCCGAGGCGGCGGGCCTCTTTCGCCTTCAGGGACAGGCTGTCCACGTCGGCCGCCACCACGAAGGTGGTCTCCGGGGTGACGACGTCATCGGGGTGGAAACCGGCGGCGGTCGCGCGCTGGTGCCACTCCTCCCGCGAGTCGATCATGTCGCCGGTGAACACCACGCGGCTGCCGACCGGGAATCCGTTCGATCCCGGCCGTGCGGGTGGCACATACCGCCCGGCGCTGACCTGGGCGAGCGCCTCATCCACCTCGGTGACGGTATGACCGAGCATGATCGCCACCCGGTCCAGGTCACGCCGCTCGACCGGGCCGGCGTCGCGATCGTTCCAGAAAGCGTCCGCGAGGCCGGTCACGTAGAACCGGTGCAGGTCGGCGACCTGGCCACGGGTCAGCCCGAGCCGCGTCGCCACTTGAACCAACTGCTCGGCGCCATCCTCGGTCACCTCCCGCTCGGACAGCACCCGGTCCAGCAGGGCCAGATACGAATCGGCTTGGGGCGGCTCGGAGGCGCGCGGCAATTGGTCCACCAGCCGGCTCATCCAGCCATGGCGACCACCCGCCTGGACCGGGCGAACCACTGGCGCGGCATCGCTAGGCGGCAACTCGGGCCAGGCGTACCGCCGTACCTCCTCATAAGCCCACTGCCACGGCGGTGGCTGGCTGAAACTGCTCAGGTAGTGGACGAACAACCGCGCCGTCGCGCGGGTATCCGCGAGCGCCGAATGCCAGCCGTCGAGCGGGATCCCGGCCGCCGCGCAGCAGGCCCCGAGCGTGCGTTTGGCGCCGGGATGCAAGTACGCCGCGAGGGCCATCGTGCACATCGAGCGCTCGGTCACCAGCGGCGCGTCGACGCCTGCGCGCGCGAACTCCGCCCGCAGGAAATCCAGGTCGAACTCGACGTTGTGCCCGACCACCATCCGCCCCGCGAGCAGCCCGGCCAGCGTGGGCGCGACCTCGGCGAAGTCAGGCGCGGCCAGAATGTCGGCCGCACGGATACCGTGGATGTGCTGCGGGCCGAGATCGCGCTGCGGATTCAGCAGCGTGACCCACTCGCGCTCGAACCGGCCATGCTCGTCCAGCAGCACCACCGCGACCTCGATCACGCGGTGCCGCTGCTCGGGTGAGAGACCGGTGGTCTCGGTATCGATGACCGCGTACACAAAAACATCATCGGACCCGCCACCGACACTTTTTGGAACACCGCGCCGGACTGAGAGGAATGCCACGGTAATGACCGACTGGAACGGCACGCCCGTACTCACCACCGACCGGCTGATCCTGCGCACGTTCCGCCGCGACGACCTCGCGCCGTACGCCGCTCTGAACGCCGATCCCGAGGTGATGCGCTACCTCGGTGGTACGGCGTTGCCGCCTGCCGAGACCGAGTCGATCGCGGCGTACGCGCAGAACCTTTATGCGCGGGAGGGCCTCGGGCTACTCGCGATCGAGCGTCGTACCGACGGAGCGTTTCTCGGGATGTGCGGGCTGCACCATCTCGGGTGGTACCCGGACGACATCGAGATCGCCTGGCGTCTTGCCCACGAGCACTGGGGGCATGGGTATGCGTCTGAGGCGGCGGGAGCCTGGCTTGCGCACGGGTTTGAGGTGCACGGGTTTCCGCGGGTCATCTCGGTCACGGACGTGCCGAATCTGCGCAGTATCGCGGTGATGCGCCGGATCGGTATGACGCTCGATCACGAGGCCGACCTGGAGGAGGACGGCGAGACGTTCCGCGCGGTCATCTATTCGATCACGGCTGCCGATTGGAAGGCTGGTCGCGGGTTGCCCATTTGATCCAGGTCGAAGGCGTCGCGGGGAGGTCGCGGCGGTCCTAGCCTCCAGGCAAGCGTTTCGCCGGAGTGCCCTGGAGGTAACACCATGCCGACCCCGTTGTCCCGCCGGAACTTCCTCGCCGCCGGAGGTGGTGCCGTCGCCGGTGCTGCCTTGGGTGGGACCACGCCCGCCTCCGCCGCTAGCTCGGGCGGCTTGGCTGAGGTCGCGTCGTACGCCGGTGGTGCAGAGGCGGATATCGAGCAGGCGCTCGGGTGGTGGCCGAATCCGCGCAACGTGTGGACGCCGATCGGGTGGAAGGACCACCTGTTCCGGTACAACGTGACGTACAACGGCAGCGTGATCGCGGCACCCCGGCCGCTCGGTCGAACGACGTCCGCCGTGAGCGATCCGACGTACGTCCGGGACCGGCTCCAACTCGACATGGTGCCGTGGGGTGGCTGGTTCACCAGTGGCCCGATGCGCGACCTCTATCCCGGCAACTTCTACGTCTATCGCGAGGACTACGGGCTGTACGGCCACGGCACGCAGAGCTGGGCGGACCACCCGACGCCCGTGTTGCAGACGGACTGGGCGCAGAGCAACGGCGTGGTGCTGCGCCAATCGGTGTTCGCGCACACGCTCGGCGGGGTGGACGTGGAGACCGGCAAGGAGCCCCTGTTCGCTTGGATCCGGTTGTCGGTGGAGTCGGTCAACCCGCTCGGCACGACAGGTCCCATCGGTTTCGCGATCCGGGTCGCGAGTGCGTACTACACGCAGGAATATCCGTACACCTTCCAGGATGGCGTGACGCTGACCGGCCATCCGGCGATGGCGCCGTTCCCCTCGTGGCGCCGGGCTGATCCGCTCGCTGTCGGGACCCGGCGCGGCCTCAAGATCTGGCAACACGAAGGCCCGCGTATCGGCGTACTCACCAGCAACGCCGTGCCCGTGTTCAGCCAGCCGAATAGCAGCAAGTACATCTACAACCTCGAGGTCACGCTCCCGCCGGTCCAAGGCGCGTACACCGACCTCATGGTCGCGATGTTGCCGCAGTACGAGCCGAACTTCGACCGCGAACTAGCCCTCGGGTACGACGCCAACCGCTACTGGTCTGCCCGGCCAAGCACGGCCGCGACCATCAGCACACCCGAACGGCACGTCAACGAACTCGTCAAACGCAACATCCAGTTCTCGGAAATCGTTGCGCAGAAGGCGAAAGACCCGTCCGGCGCGGACCAGGTCACGTTCCTCACCGGCTCCTACGGGTACGACGTACTGTGGTCGACGCCGACATCGATGACCAGCCACATGTTCCTCTCGCTGCTCGGGTATCACGACGTGGTGGCGAAACACCTCCGGCTTTACAAGGACCGGCAGGGCACGGTGAAACCGCCGGGTGACGCTTATGCCCAACATCCCGGCTACTTCAGCACTCCGGCCAACCTGCGATCGGTCGACTGGATCACCGATCACGGCGCGATCATGACCGCCGTTTCAACGCACGCGCTGATGTCCGGCGACCAGGCGTTCATCGCCGAATGGCTGCCCGCCTTGGTGAAAGCATGCGAATTCGTCAAGGCGGCGTGCGCGCTGTCCGACCCGAGCAGTGTGCCTGGGCTGCCGCCTAAGGCCGTCTCGACCGACGAGGAGATCCAGGTCCAGTCGGTTTGGAATATCGCCTGGCTCTACAAAGGTCTGATCACCACGGTCCGTCTGCTCAAACGAGTCGGTCACGCGCGTGCTGCCGAATTCGCCGGCGTTGCTTCTGCCATGCGTACGACGTTCGACCAGGCCTTCGACGCGTACGGCGCGCGCCAGCCGAAGTGGAAGCATCCGGACGGCAACTCGTATCCGGTCTATTCGGTCAATCTGGCGGACTTCCCGGCCGGCAACTTTGGTGAGGCGATGCGGCTGGACGTCGGTCCGATGGTGCTGGTCTGGGCCGGGTTGATGGACGGGGCGGATCCGCGGATGGTGAAGTTCGCCGACTACTTCCGGCACGGGCCGAATGTTGCTTTATATGGCGACGGCAATCGCAAGAACGCGCTCGATCGGCCTGTTCTTATCCACGAGATGTCTAGTTGTGAGCCGCTTTACAGCTGGAATGTCTTCCACTCTTGGCATTCCGGCGACCGTGGTCGGTTCTTGGAGGGCCTCTATTCGTTGATGGCCGGCGGTATGTCGCCGCAGACGTACATCCCGCTCGAACATCGCCACGGCATGTCCGCCTCCCTCGGCGCCCAGGCGACGGCGACCTGGCTCCTCCGGCACGCAGTGATCGACGACAGCCTCGTCGACGACGAACTACACCTGCTGCGCCTCTGCCCTCAGGCCTGGCTCTCCGCCGACACCGACACCGTCTTCACCCAAATGCCGACCATCTACGGCCCAATCACCCTTCGCCTCCGCGCCACCAGCCCAACCGAAGTCGCCCTCACGTGGTCCGCCACCTGGCGCCAACCCCCAACCAAACTCCTGGTCCACGCCCCACCCGGCACCACCACGCTAACCATCAACAACACCCGCCACCCCGTCCCCACCTCCGGCTACATCGAAATCCCGGCCTAGCCCCGCCCTCCCATCACTGGCCCGCGTTGTGTTGGTTTGCACCCGTCCCGCCCCGATTTCCGGCCCGTCGCGCAACTTGTGGACACCCCTCCCGCGAAGTGCCTCGTTATGCGCGCCACCAACGCCCCGGACGGTGCTAGCCATCGAGGGAGTGGGTTACCACCCCAGATTCCAAGGTGGTAACCCACCTCGACCGCAGCCAGCCCCTCCCGATGCACGTTCGCCTTGTTTTAAAGGGGTTCACGCACGAAATCCTGGGTTCGCGTGCCATATATCCGGCCCGGAACCCAGGATTCCAGGCGATAACCCCGAGATGCCGGGTTAACCCCTCCGATCTCGGCGGTGAACCCGCCACCTTGGTGGTCAACCCTCCCGCCGATTCGCCAATCGTGCCGATCGATGGCGCGCGCCTCAGGATTTCGCGGGTCGACCTCCGAATTCGGGCGTCGACCCGCCAAGTTTGGCGAGTCCACCCCCCATTCCGAGAGTCGACCCTCGGAATAGGGAGCTGCCCATCACCGCCAGCGGCCGGGTACCCGGGAACGCGCGGGGTCACGCAGCAGCGGTACGACGGAGCGGTATGTGGCGCGCACGACGAGGCACCTCGCGGGAGGGATATCCACAATTTCGCCCGCACGCCGGAAACTGCCCGTCAAAGTCTCGACTGCACCAGTGAGCCCAGGCCCGCCGCCAACCCGCCAGCCCAGCCGACCGTCAGCTCAGCGCCCGCCAACCGGCCCGCCGTCCCCCAGCCCAGCGCCGATCCGCCGTCCCCACCCGCCAGACCAGCCCAGTGCCGGCCCGGGCCAGCCAGCCCAACGCCAGCTCGGCGCCGGCCAACCGGTCCGCCGCCCCCAGCCCGCCAGCCCAACGCTGCCCGGCCGGGCCCGCTGGCCCCGCCGCCCCGTCCGGTCGCTGTCCCGCCGGCCTCTCCCGGCCCGCTGGCCCGTCGGCGCCTCCCCGGCCCCGCCGGCCCCGCCGGTCCCGCGCGCCGGCCAGCGGCCCGCCGGTCCCCGGGCAACCGGCCCGCCGGGCGAGCGCGGCACCAGGCGACGCGGCAGCGCCGCGCGACCCCACACACGGTCAGACCTCACCCGGCCCCCTGATAGCCAGCCGCACTTGGCCGGTTCGGGCCGTGTCAAGGGCGCGTCAGCGTCGCCGCTAGGCGATGAAACCCTTGACGCGGCCCGGACCGGCCTGACAATTCGCAAGAACTCAGGGGGCCGGGTGCAACCAACACCACCTGCCCAGGCATGACGTCAAGCCCAGACCGGAATGCCCTCCTCGGCGTACGCAGCCCATCCGAATCCGGTCAGAAGGGACCGATGAACCACAACACGCCGGGTCACAAGGGCCCGATGATCGCATTTCCCTTGATCGCAATGTGTCGCGCGGTCACGAGGGACCAGGGAACAGCCAGGGAACCGCAAGGGCTAGGGGGCTTCGGCGGCGCGGGTGCGGAGGCGGGTGCGGATTTCTTCGGGGGTGTAGGCGCGGCGTCGGCGTTCCCCGCGGGCGACTACGACTCCGGTCGCGGCGACTCCGACTAGCCCGGCCAGGCCTACCACTTTCCACCATCGCATCCACCTAAGTTATCGGTATGGAGACGCGGATCGACCTCGACACAGCGGTGGACCTGACCCGGACTGGGGACGTCTGGGTGTTCCGTGGTGACAGTCCCGGCGACCGGGCCATTCGGCTGACCACGAACAGCCCGGTCAACCATGTCGGCATGGCCGTGGTCATCGAAGACCTGCCACCGCTGATGTGGCACGCGGAGCTCGGTCGCAGCCTGCCGGACATGTGGACCGGCCAGCACCAGCGCGGCGTACAACTGCACGACCTGCGCGACGCCGTACTCACCTGGTCGAACCGATACGGCCAACGTGCCTGGCTTCGCCAACTCGACCACGAGGTCGATCGCGAGATGGAGGACGCGGTCCTCAAGACCATCGCACGCCTCGACGGAACACCCTTTCCCTCCACCGCGCGGCTGGCCGGGCGCTGGCTCCGCGGCCGCGTTCCCCAGCTACGCCGAGGCAACCGCGACCTGGAACTCGAAACCGCCTACTGCGCCGAGGTTGTCGCCATCACCTACGAGGAAATGGGACTCCTCTCATCCAAGCATCGCCCCAGCCATTACGACCCCGGCAGCTTCTGGAGCGGCGACGACCTCCCCCTCGCCAAAGGCGCCAGCCTCGGCGACGAGATAGCGATCACCATTCCCCCAGCGTGAAGGTCAAAGGCGGTGCAGGGTCACCGAGACCAGTTGCCCCGGGGCCAGTTCGGCGGTCATGTAGGTGTGGTGGGGCTGGCGACGGCGGTCGGTCGGCGACCCCGGGTTGAGCAGGCGGAGACCGCGAGGCGTCTTCGTGTCCCACGGGATGTGGCTGTGCCCGAAAACCAGCACGTCGAGATCGGGATAGGCCCGCTCGCAGCGTAGTTCGCGACCCGCCGCCGAACCCGTCTCGTGGACGACGCCGAACCGCACCCCCTCCAGCTCCACGCGGTTGACCTCGGGCAGGCGCGCGCGGAGGTCCGGCCCGTCGTTGTTGCCGTAGCAGCCAATTACGCGCTTGGCCCGGGCCTCGAGCTCGTCGAGGTGGTCGAGGCTGACCCAGTCGCCCGCGTGGATGACGACGTCGGCCGCCTCGATGGCGTGCCAGAGCGCGGGCGGCAGGTCCTTCGCGCGCTTGGGCAGGTGCGTGTCCGAGACCAGTACCAGACGCATCCCGGCTCCTCCTCTATCGTTGCCTCAAGCAACTGTTTGTAACACCTCGGCCGCCGTGCCGATAGGAAGACAGTACGGGTGGCGAGGAGAGGTGGAGAGAGTAATGCGGATCGGCGATCAGGTCATCTCGACCGGACGTGCCCTGGAGATCCTCCAGTGGTACTCGGGCCACTTCCCCGACACCGTCAGGTACTTCGACGGCGTGGTCGCCTGCGGGCGGCAGCCGGTGCAGGCTCCGCACCACGTGACGATGGCCGATATGGGCCGGCTGGTTTTGATGAACACGAACCTGAGCGCCACGGACGTGCCGCGGCTGCTCGCGGTCGACGCCCGCACCGAGTTCTCCGCCGTACCGGTGGATGCCCGGCTCGAGGATGCCGCGCCCGGATCGCCCCTGCTCGCGGCGGCCGAGCGACTGTACGACCGATTCCGGATCGGCGCAGGCATCGGGCCGGCGAAACGATCCAAACTGCTGCACCTCAAGCGCCCGCTGCTGATCCCGATCGGCGACAGGCAGCTGAGCGTGGTTTACGGTGCCGCGGCCGGAGACCTGAAAACCTTCTGGGAGGCGATCCGGCAGGACCTGCTCGCCGAGGAGAACCTGCAGGCGTTCGACGAGCTGGAAGCCGAGCTGCGCAAGCCGCTGCAGGAGCCGCCGAGCCGTCATCTGCTGGCGCTGGGACGACTGCGCTGGCTCGACATCCTCGCCTGGACCCTGGGCGGCGACTCTCAGTACGCCGCCCAGCCGGAAGTGACCGCCACTCGATAGAAGTCAGCCCAGCTCGGCCAGCAATTCACGCTCGCGGTCGGGACTGAGGCCGGCCTTGCGCGCCCGATCGAGCCCTTGCTCCTTCTCCCACACCAGTAGATCGGCGACCAACTCCTCCCGCGCGCGATGTTTCAGCCCGGCGGCCAGCGCGGCTGCGCCGGTCCGGGTTGACCAGCCCTCGTATCCCGGCTCGACCAGCCACATCGCCAGCGAGTCCACCCCCATGTACTGCTCGACCTTGCGCTCCACCAGCCACTCCGCCGGCACCAGCCGCACCGGCGCGGTGTGACCGCCTGCCGCCCGGCACAACGCGATCCACTCGCCGAACGGCACGGTAGGCCCGACGGCGTCGAACACCCCCGTCGTACCGCTCTCGGCACAGTCGAGCAGCCAGCTCGCCAGATCCCGGACGTCGAGCACCTGGGTCGCGTTATCCGGCGTATCCGGCACGAGCATCGGCTCCTCCGGCGCACGCGCGGCACGGGCCACCCATGCGCCCGAGCGGCAGCTGTGGTCGCCAGGGCCGCCGATCAAACCGGCTCGCGCGATCACCAGGCGATCCCCGACGGCGGCCGTCGACGCCTGCTCGCTCGCCACCTTGCCCTCGCCGTACAACGTGCCGTCGACCTCGTCCGCCGTGGCAGGCTCGCGGGTCGGGGAAGACTCATCGGCGTACGGCGTATCGAACGCGGCATACGCATTGATCGACGACAGGTACGTCCAGTGCCGGGCCCGAGCCGCCAAAGCGTCGAGCGCACCCCGCACCTGGCCCGGCTGGCGCGAGACCTCGAAAACGGCATCCCAGTCGCGATCCCGGACAGCGTCGTACGCCTCCGGCTGGGTGCGATCGGCCGTGACGAGCGTGGCGCCGTCGGCCACGGCGCCGCTGGTGCCACGGGCAAGACAGGTGACGGAATGACCGCGGCCGAGGGCCTGGGTGGCGAGCTCACGACCGAGCCAGGCGGTGCCGCCGAGAATCAGGATGTCCATGCGCACCAGCCAAGCAGGCGCCACCCCCAAAAACGAAGACCGTCTGCGATCGGCAGAAAGCACCGCCTCGGATCCGCTCAGTCACCACGGATAGCAGGGTCTTGCCGCCATCCGGCCGGAGGCGCACAGTCGGAAGCAAATACCAGCAATACAGGGGGGATGGACATGCCAGCGTTCGTGCAGATCATCGAGTACCAAACCTCGCGTGCCGACGAAGTCGCCGACTTGAGCGAGGAGTTCCGCGCCACGCGGGAGAAGGAAGGCGGCGGCACCGCGCCTGCCCGGGTCACGGTGACCGAGGACCGGGACCGGCCGGGGTACTACCTGAGCATCGTCGAGTTCGAGTCGTACGAAGCGGCGATGGAGAACTCGAACCGGCCGGACACCTCGGACTACGCCGCGAAGATGATGGAGCTCTGCGACGGGCCGCCGAAGTACTACAACCTCGACGTCACCCAGCGCATGGACATGAGCTGAGTTAACAAGGAGGTGCGGGCCGACGCCGAGGGCGCCGGCCCGCGAGTCAGATCAGGTCGGGACCTGGTCGTGGTTCAGGCATGCCGCCCAGTTTCGGCCAGGGCCGGGGCGGCAGATCGGGCCGGGGCCGGGGCAGATCGCCACGCCCGGTGCCGTCGTCAGGGTCGAGCCATTGGACGTCGGTGGCGCCTGAGTGACCGTGAATCGCGATCACGGAGTCGATGCCGTCCCAGACGGTCGTGGTCGGGTAGTCGCCGTACCAGCGCAGGGCCACCGCCCCGTCGGTGAACTCGACGCCTTCGGCCACCGGGCCGGTACCGCTCACTCCGGAGATGTCCTTGTGCCGTAACAGCCGGAACCTGCGGGCTGTCATCAGGGGGCCACCTCCCACAGACGCTCACCCGGTAACGGACGAGCGGAAGCCTCTTCCGAAGAGGTTTCGGGGATCGGGTCGCTGGTGACACGTAGGCCGGCGAACCGGCGCGACATGGCCTCGGCATAGCGGCAGGCCAGGTCGGCCTCCGCCCGGTAGTCCGCGACGACGTGGTCCCCGAACCACACTCGTACGCGGCGGCGTTGCGGTAGCGGCTCCATTCCGATCACTTCCCCAATGATCTGTCCAGGTGAGCGCCTGGAGGCGATGGTCTCAGAGAAGTGACGGGGGTCCAGCGAGATCATGACGCGAAAACGAACCTTTTCTTTTGATATTTCACTGACCCTATATGTCCTAAGTAAGACGAAGCCTCGCACTCACCGAAGTGGACGCCAGGTGTCGGCGAAAAAAATGTCGGAAGGCCCCAGTAGCCTCGGCTCTGTTCACTACGAGAGCGGGGATCGTGATGGGGATCCAGGTCGAGACCACGCCGTACGGCGCGGCCGCGCTCAGCCGTCTGCGCGACGTCGTCGCAGGCGTCAAACGCGACGACCCGATGACACCCGTGACCTTGCTGCTGCCCAGTAATACAGCCGGTCTGATCGCCCGCCGCCAGCTCGCCGCCGACCTCGGCAGCGTGGCCGGCCTCTATCTCGCCACCCTGCCCCGGCTCGCCGAGCAACTCGCGGCCGCCGGGCTCGCGCCGCGTCGTCCGGCCACCCGCCCGATCGTCGCCGCAACCTGGCGCGCCATCTTGTCGAAGGACCCCGGCGTCTTCGCAGCCGTCGCCGACCACCCGGCCACCATCCAGGCCCTCGCCTCCGCCCACCAAGAGTTGCGCGACCTCAGCGATGATGCGTTGACCGCGGTCGGTCAGGCGTCCGGCCTCGGGCCCGACCTGGTTCGGCTGCACCGTCAGGTCACCAGCACTTTGCATACGGAGTGGTACGACGTGACCGCCTTGCTCCGGGCGGCCGCCGATCGCGCCCGGCGAGAGCCCGCGGTGGTGGCCGAGCTCGGCGCGCTCGTGCTGTATCTACCGCAGGAGTTGACGCAGGCCGAGGCCGGTTTCGTCGAGGCGCTCACCGGTTCGGCCGACCTGACGGTGATCGTGGGGCTGACCGATGTTCGTCGCGCAGACCGGACGGTTCGCCGTTCGCTGGAGCGCATCGGCCTGGCGCCTCCCGAGTCCGCCACCCGGAACCGGCCGGTCGCGACCGAGGTGCTGAACGCGTCCGACGCCGACGACGAGGTGCGTTGTGTCGTCCGGGATGTCGTCGCCACGCTGGCCGATACCCCGGCGCATCGCATCGCCGTGCTCTATTCCGCTCCCGCGCCGTATGCGCGATTGCTGCACGAGCAACTCGCGGCCGCCCGGATCGAGGTGAACGGTCCGGGTACGCGACCGGTGCACGAGCGAGCCGTCGCCCGCACGTTGCTGGAGGTGCTCGCGCTCGTCGACCACGATCTCCCACGCGCGGAGGTCTTCCGCGCTTTGGCGAATGCGCCGAGCCGCGACTTCGAGGGCAACCGCATCCCCGTGCCGCAATGGGAGCGGCTGTCGCGCGCGGCCGGCGTGATCCGCGGCGAGGACTGGGCCGAGCGCCTGGGCCGGTTCGCCGAGGCGGAGAGACGCGTCGCCACGCAGGAGCTTGAGGCCGAGGATCCGCGTCCGGCCGCCGTGGAGATGGCCTCGCGCAACGCCGAAACGGCCCGCCGGCTGCACGTCTTCGCAGTCGAGTTACGCCGACGACTGCTCGAGACCGCTGGGTTGACGAGCTG
Organism: Kribbella sp. NBC_01245; assembly: GCF_036226525.1. Taxonomy (NCBI): domain Bacteria; kingdom Bacillati; phylum Actinomycetota; class Actinomycetes; order Propionibacteriales; family Kribbellaceae; genus Kribbella; species Kribbella sp. NBC_01245. The sequence continues at coordinate 96,175 of NZ_CP108487.1, read as the reverse complement.
GTCCGAGCTCGCGAACGGCGTGCTCGACCTGTTCCACGCGTTGCTGGATCTGACCTCGTTGCCAGTCGAGGAGCAGTACGCCGCGATCGCCGTCGAGGCTTCGCTGCGCGGGCTGTCCACGCTGGACGAGCTCGGCACCCCGGCGAGTCTGTCCGTGCTCCGCGACGTGCTCGATCTCGAGCTGCAGCAGTCCCTGCCACGCGTCGGCACGTTCGGCACAGGTGTCCTGGTCGCGCCGATCTCCGCGAGTATCGGTCTGGCCGTCGATACGGTTTATGTGCTCGGCCTCGCGGAGGACCTCTATCCCGGCCGGATCCACGAGGACGCGCTCTTGCCTCAACGCGTGCGCGATGCCGCCGCGCCCGAGCTGGCCTCCGCCCGGGACCGCCTCGACGAGAAGCACCGGCAGCTGCTCGCCGCCTTCGCGTCGGGCTCATCCCGAGTCGTCGCGTCATTCCCGCGCGGTGATCTGCGGCGGTCGAGTCGGCGCCTGCCGACCCGGTGGCTGCTCGGCACCCTGCGAGAGCTCAGCGGCGATCGACGGCTGGCCGCGACCGCCTGGGACCAACCGTCGTACGGCGGGAAGCTGATCACCTCGGCCTCGTTCGCCGGTTCGCTGGTCTCGGCCGCGCTGCCGTCGACCGAGCAGGAGTGGCGGATCCGCGGGATCGGCGCCGGGTTCGACCTGCCGGATCAGGTGGTGGACCGGGCCCGGTCGTTGCTCAAGGCAAGGAATAGCGAGCACTTCACCCGGTACGACGGCAACCTGGCCGGGGTGGCGGGCCTGCCGTCGTTCGCGACCGAGGACCGGGTCGCGTCGCCGACCTCCCTCGAGTCGTATGCGAGCTGCCCGCACGCTTATTTCGTCGAGCGCCTGCTGCAGGTGGAGCCGATCGAGCAACCCGAGGATCTGCTCGTCATCTCCCCCATGCAAATAGGGAATCTGATCCACGACAGCATTGACGCGTTCGTGACGACGGTCGGGCCGGCGCTGCCGCGTGACGGCGAGCCGTGGACGCACGAGCAGCGCGCGCTGTTGCTGTCCATCGGCTCACAGTTGGCCGACCGGTTCGAGGCCGAGGGTCTGACCGGTCATCCCCGACTGTGGCAGCGGGAGAAGTTGCGCATCTTCGCGGATCTGCTCTTCCTGTTGGCCGACGACGATCGCTGGCGTGCCGTACGGCGTGCTTCCGTGGTGGCGAGTGAGCTGCGCTTCGGGTTCGACGGCGAGCCGCCGGTCGAGATCGTCGTACCGTCCGGCCGCGTGCGTTTCCGCGGCAGCGCCGACAAGGTCGACCTCGGCGCCGACGGCACGATCTACGTCACCGATGTGAAGACCGGTGGGCCCTCACGGTTCGAGGCGATAGCGACAGACCCGGTCGCCGCCGGGACCAAACTCCAGCTCCCGGTGTATGCGTATGCGGCCCGCGCGCGACTCGGCGACGAGCACACGCCGGTCGAATCGGCGTACTGGTTCGTCCGGCGCGGCGGCGTGCGCATCCCGGTGCCGCTCACGCCCGAGGTCGAGGCGCGATATGTGGACACGCTCGACACCATCGTTTCGTCGATCGCGGCCGGCTGGTTCCCGGCGAAGGCGCCCGAGGTGCCGGACTTCCTGTGGGTGCAATGCCCGTACTGCAACCCGGACAGCATCGGCCATGCCGAGGTCCGGGGCCGCTGGGAGCGAAAGCGGTTCGATCCGGCGTTGCAGCGGTTGGTTCGACTGATCGATCCGGGAGTGCTTGATGACTGAGTTCGCGGACGCCGCTTCCCGCTCGCGGATCGAGACCGACACCGCGACGACCTTGTTCGTCGAGGCCGGTGCTGGTTCGGGGAAGACCCATGCCTTGGTGGATCGCGTCACCACGTTGGTGTTGCGAGATGGCGTGCCGTTGCGCTCGATCGCGGCCGTGACGTTCACCGAGAAGGCCGGCGCGGAGCTGCGGGACCGGCTTCGGGTGGAGTTCGAGCACGCTTGGTATGGCGCTTTGCAGGCGGCAGGCTCGGCTGATGCTTTGTCGGTTGAGGCTGATGCTTTGGCGGAGGCGGCGGCTGAGGCGTTGGACGATCTGGACTCCGCCTCGATCGGGACATTGCACTCGTTCGCGCAACAGCTGCTGATGGCCCATCCGATCGAGGCCGGGTTGCCGCCGTTGATCGACGTGCTCGACGAGGTCGGTTCGTCGGTCGCCTTCGAGGAGCGCTGGGCCGAGCTGCAACGGCAACTGCTCGACGACGAGTCGATCGCCGAGCCGCTGCTACTCGCGATGGCGGTTGGTGTCGAGCTCAAACACGTGCGTTCGTTGGCGAAACTCTTCGGCAAGGACTGGGACCTGATCGGCGATCGTGTGCTGGTCGAACCGCCCGAGCTGGTCGCGATGCCCGACCTGTCCGGCCTGGTCGCGGCGTGCGCGGCGATCGGCGCCCAGGCGGCGGAGTGCCGTGACGCCGATGACCGGCTGCTGGCGAAAGTGCTCGCGGTGCAGGAGACCGGGTTGTGGCTTTCGACGGCTTCGGACCAGGAGTCGCAGCTCGCGTTGTTGCAGTCGTTCCGGGGGCTCAAGTTCGGCCGGCTCGGGCGGAAGGAGAACTGGCCCGATATCGCCAAACTCCGTGACGACTGCGCGACGGTGGTGGATCTGGCCATCTCGTTGGTGGACCTGCTGCTCGATGCGTGTCTGCGGCATCTGTCCCATTGGGTCGCGGTGCGCGTGCTGGAATCGGCCGAGCTACGGCGGGCCGAGGGGCGGTTGGAGTTCCACGATCTGCTGGTGCTCGCGCGGGACCTGCTGCGACGCGATCCAGCCGTGCGGGATGCGTTGCAGGAGCGGTATCAGCGGTTGCTGCTGGACGAGTTCCAGGACACGGACCCGATTCAGATCGAACTGGCCGTGCGGATCGCGGGTGGTGCCGCTGCGACGGCCGCGGATTGGCGTGAGGTCGAGGTGCCGCCCGGGCGGTTGTTCGTGGTCGGCGACCCGAAGCAGTCGATCTACCGATTCCGCCGCGCCAACATAGCGACGTACCTGGCGGCGCAGGACAACCTCGGCGAGACCGTTGCCCTGACCACCAATTTCCGGACTGTGCCGCCGATCCTGGACTGGCTGAACGCCGTCTTCGCGCGCCTGATCGAGCCGGCGGACGGCGCGCAGCCGTCGTACCAGCCGCTCGATCCGCATCGGTCACCCTTCGCCTCGCCACCTGAGCCGGATCCGGGGACGTCGGTTGAGGGGGATCAGCTCGAGCTCGATTGGGACTTCGGGAATCCGGAGCCCGCGCCGCTGGCCAAGGTGATCCAGTTCCCGTCGCCGCTTGCCCAACAGGAGCCGGTTGCGGATCCCTCGGCTTTTTCGGATCAGGGTGGGCCGGCCGTCGTCGTGCTTGGGGCTGAGCCGCATCAGGATTTGCCGCGGGCGCAGGCTTCGGTGTTGCGCGAGCGCGAGGCCGCCGATGTCGCCGGCGTGGTGGGGCAGGCGTTGCGCGACGAGTGGCAGGTGTACGACGAGCAGACGCAGGCTTGGCGTCCGGCCGGGCTTGGCGACATCGCCGTGCTGGTGCCCGCTCGGACTTCACTCCCCTATCTCGAAGAGGCGCTCGACTCGGCCGGCATCGCGTATCGCGCCGAGGCGAGCTCGCTGGTCTACCAGACCGCCGAGGTGCGCGACCTGCTCGCGTGCGCCCGCGCCCTCGCCGATCCGAGTGACCAGCTCTCGCTCGTGACGGCACTGCGCTCGCCGTTGTTCGGCTGTGGCGATGACGACCTGTTCACCTGGAAACGCGATGGCGGCTCGTTCACCCTGACCGCGCCGATTCGTCCGGAGCTGGTCTCGCATCCGGTCGGCGAGGCGATCGACTGGCTTCGCGGTGCGCATTACGCCGCGCGCTGGCAGACGCCGAGCGAGGTCCTCGGCAAGATCGTGGCCGATCGGCGAATGCTCGAGGTCGCGACTACCGGTCCGCGTTCGCGCGATGCCTGGCGCCGCCTGCGCTTCGTCATCGATCAGGCCCGCGCGTGGTCCGAGGTCGAGCACGGCGGCCTCCGGTCGTACCTCGCCTGGGCCGCACACCAGGGCGAAGAGACCTCGCGAGTCGCCGAGGCCGTCCTGCCCGAGACGGACGCGGACGCCGTACGGGTGATGACGATTCACGCCGCGAAAGGCCTCGAGTTCCCGATCGTCGTCCTGTCGGGTATGACCGCCGCCCCGAACCGCCAACGCGGCGTACAGGTGCTCTGGCCTGCCGACGGCGGTTACGCGGTGAAGCTCAAGGCGTCGGTCCAAACGGAGGACTTCGACCTGGTCCAACCCGTCGACGAACAGATGGACGCGTACGAACGACGCCGCCTGCTTTACGTCGCCGCCACCCGGGCCCGCGACCACCTGGTCGTCTCCCTGCACCGGTCCGGCAACCGCACCCACTCCAGCAACGCCGAGCTCTTTGCCGGTGCAGACGGCGCGACCTCGGCCAACGCCGTCTCCTTCACCGCCGAGCCTTTGGCCGAGGCGGTGCCAACACCCGAGCCCGTGGTCATCCCGCCCATGCCGCACGACACGTGGACCACCCGCATCACCGCCGCCCGCGCCGCCAGCCGCCGCAAATCCGCCCAAAGCGCCTCCGGCCTCGAAGGCACCGCGCCCGCCGTCACACCCATCGCCGCCGAGTCGGCTGCTTCGGATCCCGCGACGGCCAAGGGTGCAAGGGATCTCGAGCTGCCGCCATGGTCAAAGGGCCGCTACGGTACGGCGATCGGCCGGGCCGTGCACGGCGTCCTCCAAGTCATCGACCTGGCCACCGGCGCGGGCCTGCCCGAAGCCGTCGCCTCCCAATGCATCGCCGAAGCCGTCCCCGACCACGACGAAATCGTCGAAGCCCTGGTCCGCTCGGCCCTCACCTCCGAGCCCGTACGCCGAGCCGCCGTTCGCGAACACTGGCGCGAGTCGTACGTAGGAGCAGTCCAACCAGACGGCACGATCCTCGAAGGTTTCGTCGACCTCATCTACCGCGAAGACGACGGCACCCTCGTCATCATCGACTACAAAACCGACGCCATCCCCACCGCCGCCCTCGACGAACGCGTCGCCTACTACGCCCCCCAACTCAACACCTACGCCGCCATCATCGACCCCACCGCCACCCAACTCCTCCTCTTCCTCACCCCCACCACCGCCATCCCCCGCCCCCTCTAGCCCCGAATGGGCTCGGACGCATACAACAACGACAACAGGGCCTCTAGGTCCGCTCGGTCAGATTCGCATTCCCGAGCTACCGGGAGGCCCTGTCTTCACGCGCGTACAACGGGAAGATCACCCACCTGACCAAGCACTGCTAGTAGCAGACCTGGCTGTCGATGTAGATGTGGTCCAAGCTACTGAATTTCATCCACTGACTGCTCTTACCGCGCCGGTCCACTGTGTTGGTCCAGCCGCCCCAGTAGTGCCACTTGGTGACACAGTTCCTGAAGAACCGGACGGCATCGGTGTCGTAGTACCAGTAGTGGTACTTCGACTCGTCGCCTGCTGGGAGCTCCACATCTGCGTTGTACTCAACCCAGGTGTTCGGGTGCTGCACGCAGGGAAGCGTGTCCCCATAGTAGTAGGAGGAGCTCCCGGACCAGCAGTTGGCGATGCGGATCGACAGGCCCGTGTTGTTACTGACCTCACCGCCGCAGCCCTGCGTCGTGCAGGTGCCTGCAGATGCGGGGGCGCTCAGGCCGATGCTCATGAGGAGTACCGCGATGGCGAGCGCCACGGAACGCGCGCCCCACTTGCCGAGCCTTTCCTTGATCATTCTTTCCTCCGTCTGATCGCGAGTTTGGTCGCCTGGCCGGTGAGACAAAGCGCCACTCAGACTCGGCTCGGCGTGAATCGTCACGCTGGCATGCGCAGATCAAACCGGTCCACCGCATTCGGCCAACCCCGAAACCCTCGGACCACAAGACCCCAGCCGTAACAACGGAACTGAAATCCGGCTCTCCTGTCGTTTCCGTGGATTGCCGTGCCCCAACCCTGGCCTCGACCGGACGCCTACCGCACTCGTACAGGTCGAACGACCGTCCCCCACGTCCCCCCTCTCTTTCCGCGAGTGGTCGCGTCACGACGCGACCACTCGCGGAAAGGGTTCAAGGCGACCACTCGCGGCAGACACCCGACATACCGCGCAAACCCACCCGGGAAACACCCTCTACCAGCGCAAACACGCCGCCTCGACCGCCTCGAAACGGCGCGCCCGCGCAGGAAGTGCAGCGCGTACGGCGCGCCCGCGCAGGAAGTGCAGCGCGTACGGCACGTCCGCGGCCTGAGACGGTTTGTAGGCTGGTGATGCTTGTCCAGGGCGCCCCGAGCCGACGAAGCGGGTGACGTTGATCGAGATGACGCCGGAGGTTTGTGTGCGGTTGGACCTTGCGAGGATTTTGCTCGCCCGTGGCCAGATCAATCCGTTGTTCGTCGACACGCCGCAGTACGAGTGTGAGCCGTTGAGCGAGGTGCTGGGGTGCCGGCTTGTGCTGAAGGTGGAGACGCTTAACCCGACGCGCTCGTTCAAAGGCCGGGGTACGGAGACCGTTCTCACTCGTCTCGGCGAAGGGACGATGGAGGTCGTTTGCGCGAGCGCGGGGAACCTTGGTCAGGCGCTCGCCTTCAGCGGCCGGCTGCGTGGCATCGGGGTCACGGTGATCGCATCGTCGGCCGCCAACGCACTGAAGGCCGAGCGAATGAAGGCACTCGGCGCCAACGTGGTGCTGGTCGACGGGGAAATCGAGCAGGCCCTCGAAACCGCCAAACGCTATGCCAGCGAGACCGGCGCGTTTCTGGTCGAGGACAGCAAAGACCTCGGCACCTGTGAGGGAGCAGCGACGATCGGCGTTGAGCTCTCGGAACTACCCGGCGACCTCGACGCGGTGCTGATCTCGTTAGGCGCCGGCGCGATGGCGTCCGGGGTCGGTTTTGCGCTGAAGAGTCTGCGCAAAACCCACACCGAGGTCATCTGTGTCCAACCCGAGAACGCGCCGGCGATGACGCTGGCATGGCGAGCGGGCCGGCCGATCGAGGTTGGGCGCCCGAATACCATCGCCGACGGCGTCGCGGGCCGCTATGTCATCCCGGAGGTGCTCGACGATCTCCTGGCGGTCGTGGATGACGCACTACTGGTCACCGAAGGCGGCATCGTCGAAGCAATGCGCCTTCTCTACGTGCACGCCGGCCTGGTGGTCGAACCAGCCGCAGCCCTGGGAGTCGCGTCGATCCTCGAGGGCGGAGGCCGGTTCGACGGCAAGACCGTCGCGACGATCCTCTGCGGCAGCAACGTCACGCCGACGGATTTCGATCGCTGGACTCGCAGTACGGGGTGCTAGCGGGTGGATTGGGTGCAGAGGGCGCTGTTGTAGGGGCGGGCGATGAGTAGGCGGGATTCGGCGCGGTGGCGGCCGAGGTTCCACTCGAGCCAGTCGTCGTCGCTCGGCTTCTGTCCGTCCAGCGCGCACGCGGCCACGTCGGGCGGAAGCGTCGCGAGTACTGGCACGGCGTCGGCAGAAAGGCTTTGCAGGTAAGACCAATCGACCTTACCCGTTTCGGCGTACCGGTCGATGTTGCGCTGGGCGATCCACGCGTCCGGGTTGATCGCGGCCACGCCGAGCAGGAGGACGGTCCCGCTGAGCAAGGCGGCGCGCGGCAGCCAGGACGCCCGAAGCGTCAGGCCCGCCGCCATCACGCCGAGCACCAGCAGCCCCAGCCAACCCTCGAAGACGTCGACCAGCAAGCGGAGCTGGGTGAAGCCGTACGCCTCCTGGTAGACATGCATCCGGTAGAGCGCAGAGGCGACCACTACCAATGTCAGCACGCAAAGCAGGCCAAGGGATCCGCGTAGCCAGAGCCGGTCCGCCGCCGTCGTACGGGGTGCCTTGCGAGCAGCCGCCCACACCACGAGCAGCGTGAGCGCAGTGGCGACAGTGAGCTGACCGAAGCCCTGGTGGACGTACTCCGCATAGGTGAGACCCGTGATGCGTTCGAGGTAGTCGTGCCCACCGAAGCTGGCCGTTGCCTGCGCCGCAAGGAAAACCAGGAAGACCAGGTCCACCAGCAGCACCGGCGCCAGCCACTCGTAGCGGTGCGCGACCGGTCGCACGGGACCGCCGCCCGGCTCGACGCGCGGCGGGTTCAGCGCGAGGTACGTCGCCGCGAGCACCACGCCGCCGACCGCCACGGTGATGAACGAGCGGAGTACGAACGTGTCGAGGTCCAGGTCGGGCACGATCGCGTCCGCCCACTTCGCGAACAGCGCGTCGGCCGAGGCGAACAGCAATCCGAAGACGAGCACCGCCAACAACGACCAGATGACCGTACGAATCGCCGCCGCACTCTTCCCGAGACCCCTGACGGCACGGAGGGAGCGACCAAGCCACGGAAGACCGCGCAACCCGGCGAGCGGCAAGGCGAAACCGGCCAGCACGAACGCGGGCATGCTGCGCCCGTTCACCAGACCCGCCACGCAAACCACACCAGCGGCCAGGACGCAGAGGACGACGATCCAATCCGCGTCCCGGAAGAGAACGGTCGCGGCAAGCAGCACGCACAACGCGGCGCAGGCCAGGGTGAAACGCGAGCGCCGGTTGGCACTGAACCCGAGGATCACGCCTCCGGCCGCGAGGATCACCGCGAACGTGCCGACTCCGCCATCCCGGAACGGCAGCACGATCGCCGCCAGCAGGCCGACCGCGACACTGCCGAGAACGGCGCGTACGTTGCCAGGCACGCCGGCTTCGGGCCAGAACTTGCCGAACAGCGTGTCCATGCCCGACTCGGGCACCCCGGCCGCAGCAGGTGCTGGGGGTTTGGGGCTTTCGACGGGGTTCGTCGTCATGACTATCTCCTGGGCCTTTCTGGCTTCCTGAATGGGCGTAATGGGTTGCCGTGGTTCCCGCGGCAGGTCGACGCGGACGAGCGCGCCCGTGGTCCCCTGCTCCGGCTCGACGAAGTGGATCGTTCCGCCGTGGAGGTCGGTCACCCAGCGGGCGATGGCCAGGCCGAGCCCGGTACCGCCGCCGCCTTCGGAGTCCGCCAACGTCCCGAACCGCTCGAACACGCGATCCCGATCGGCGGCGGGAATACCCGGCCCCTCGTCGGCAACCTCGAGCCGCCAACCGGTCGCCGTGGCCTGCGCGATGATTCGCACCACGCCGCCGGCCGGGCTGTGCCGCGACGCGTTGTCGAGCAGGTTGCCGACCAACTGGTGCAGCCGGGCCGGATCGGCCGGGACCGTCAATTCCGACGGCGTCACGCGTACGTCGTACCGAACCTCACGACCGGTCACTCGCGCCTCGGCGACAGCGCGCTCCAGCAACTCGCCTACCGGTACCTGCTCGGTCGAGAGTTGCGCCTCGCCCGCGTCCACCCGAGCAAGGTCGAGCAGGTCGGACGCCAGCGTGGCAAGCCGTTCGGCCTGGTCGAGCGCGGTTCGCAGCGCGACGGGATCCGGCTCGGCCACGCCATCCACGAGATTCTCGAGTACGGCGCACAACGCGGTGAGCGGGGTGCGCAGTTCATGGCTCACGTTGGCGACGAGCTCGCGGCGCTGGCGATCGACGGCGGCCAGGTCCTCGGCCATCCGGTTGAACGCCCGGGCCAGTTCGCCCACCTCGTCGACCGAAGTCGCGGTAACGCGGCCCGAGTAGTCGCCGCGGGCCATCCGCCGCGCGGCAACCGTCATCTCACGCAGTGGTGAGGTCATGCCCACGGCCAGCAGTTGGGTCACCGCGAGGGCCAGCGCCACCGTGACCGGGACGCTGAGCCAGAACGGCACACCGCCAACGGCGCCGACCGCCGCGACGATCGAGGCCACGGTGACACTGATCGCGACCAGCAGGCCAAGCTTCACCTTGACCGACGTCACCTGGTCCAGCAACGGGCTACTCACGCTTCAGCTCCCGGTTCGAGCGCGTAGCCGACGCCATGCACCGTGCGCACCCGGTCCGCGCCGATCTTGGCTCGCAGCGCCTTCACGTGGCTGTCGACCGTCCGAGTCCCAGACGCGCCAGGCCAGCCCCAAACCTCGGCGTACAAGTGCTCCCGGGTCAGGACGACGCCAGGTTCACCCGCCAAGCAGACCAAGAGATCGAACTCGGTCGGCGTGAGATGCACCTCCGTGTGGTCAACCCAGACCCGGCGAGAGGCCGCATCGACGCGCAGATCCCCCAGATCGGCGGGAGCACGGGCAGCCAGCTCCGCCGCACGGTCGACGCGTCGCAGCAAAGCGCCAACCCGAGCGACCAACTCCCGCATCCGGAAGGGCTTGGTGAGGTAGTCGTCCGCGCCGACGCCGAGCCCGACCAGGATGTCCGCCTCGTCGTCGCGCGCGGTCAACATCAGCACCGGCACCGGCCGTTCGGCCTGGATCCGCCGGCACACCTCGTGGCCGTCGAACCCGGGCAGCATCACGTCCAGTACGACGAGATCCGGCGCCGTCTCGGCGAACTGCGCGACCGCGCCCGGTCCGTCCCACGCCTGCACCACGTCGTACCCCGAACCGCGCAACCGGTCGGTGACCGCCTGGTTGATCACCGGCTCGTCCTCGACGACGAGGATCCTGTGGGCCGTTCCACTGACTGGCATGATCTGAGCGTAGGAGCCGGTCCGCCCAGATTTGGGGGACGACTCGTGAAGGTTCTGTGCAGATCTCCCCGACTGCACGCTCTGGGCCCTGGCGGCGTCATCGGTTCGCGTCGTCGCGCAGCAGCCGGAGCCAGCCGAGCAGCAGCGCGCCGCCGGCCCAGCCGAGCATGGTGAGCACCGCGAACGTGTTCGTCAGCCCCCGCCCGGCCGGCTCGCCGAGCAGCAGGAACAGCGCGTTCGTCCCGGGCATCAGGTCGGCGAGATCGGTCATCCACCGATAGCCGAACTGCGGCAGCATCAGCGGAAGTACGAGGATCAGCAGGAAAACCACGACCAGGGAGCCGGCGGTGTTGCGCAGTACGAACCCCAACCCGGCGGCCAGCAGCGTGCCGGCCGCGAAGACGAACGCGACAGTGGCGAGCACGTCGACCTCGTTCCAGGGCAGCGTCAGAACCGGTCGGGCCGCCGTATAGCCGGCCAGCGCCGAGGCAAACGCCAGCAGCACGCCCGCGCCCGTCGCGGCCCCTACTGCCACGACAGTTCGGGCGAGGAAGAGGACAGTACGACGCGGCGTCCACTGCAAGGCCGGGACGATCCCACCGGTGGCGTAGTCGGACGTCACCGCGGTGAGCACGAGCGCGAGCAAGGCGAACTGCGCCGGTACGGCGGTGAAGTGCGACGCCACCCAGGCCGAGTCGCCTTGCGCCGAAGGTTGACCGCCTGCCTCAAAGCCCGCCACGGTCCCGAGGCCGACCATCGTCACAGCCGCAGCCGCCAGGAACCACCAAGTCGCCTTGACCGTCCACAACCGGGTCCACTCGGCAGCGCAAGTACGTGCGAATAGGCGTGCAGTCACTGTGCCACCTCAGCCTCTCCATCAGGGTGGCCGTGGAACTCCACGCTGTCGCTGGTCAGTTCGATGAACGCCTGCTCGAGGGATTGCTCGACATCCGAGAGGTGGTGCAGCGGAACGCCTAGCGCGTGGGCGAGATTGCCCACGTCCTCGGCCGTACTGCCCTCGACCTCCAGCTCGTTCGGTTCGACTCGTTCGACCGCGAGTCCGTGCTTTTTCAGTCGGCTGAACAGCAAGTCCGGCTGCGAGCTACGGACTCGCACTTGGCGGCGGCCCAATCCACGCAGGATGTCCGCCGTCGTCGCGTCGGCGATCAGCCTGCCGCGACCAATGACGATCAGCCGGTCGGCGGTCTGCTGCATCTCGCTCATCAGGTGGCTCGAAACCAGCACGGTGCGCCCCTCGTCGGCGAGTTGGCGCAGCAGGTCGCGAATCCACCGGACGCCGTCGAGGTCCAGCCCGTTGATCGGCTCGTCGAACAGCAGCACGCGCGGATCGGCGAGCAGCGCGGCCGCGATCCCGAGGCGCTGGCGCATTCCCAGCGAGTAGCCCTTGATCCGGCGGCGGGCCGCGGCACCGAGGCCGACCTGGTCAATCACCTCCTCGACCCTGCGCAGCGGGATGCCGTTCGACCGCGCGGCGACGCGAAGGTGATTGCGTCCGGTCCGACCGGGATGCACGGAACCGGCGTCCAGCAGCGCGCCAACCTCGCGCAGCGGTTCGGCGTACGTCGCGAACGCCCGTCCGTTCACGAGCGCCGTCCCGGACGTGGGCCGGTCGAGGCCGAGCATCATCCGCATCGTGGTCGACTTCCCGGCGCCGTTCGGGCCGAGGAACCCCGTCACCAGGCCCTGCTCGACGTCGAAACTCAGATCGTCGACGGCCAGCACCTCGCCGTACCTCTTCGTCAGCCCACGTACCTCGATCATCGCGGTCCTCCCCCACGCCCGGCTTCACTGACTGGCATGGGGTGAGCGTAGGAATCCGCCTGGGCAGAATTGGCGGACAACTCGTGAAGGTTCTGTGCAGATCTACCGATTTGATCACCATTGAATCTCTAGCGCCTGATCCCAGCTGGATACGTCAACTGTTCGAGCGCAGTCGCATTGGTGGCTTCGAAGCAGCGGTGATGCTGGACTTTCGGCGGCCAGGAGACCGGGTCCTCCTGGCGGTCACACCGGATGAGGAGTTGCTATGAACGACGATTCCATCGCGACAGGCCGACCAACGATCGACCGCCGCAGACTGCTAAAACTAGCCGCCGCGGCCGGCGTACTGCCGTTCCTGCCGGGAACCACCGCGACCGCCCAGGCCGCGAACACGGCACAGACACTCGGGACGGCATCGGCTGGCTGCATGCCTTTGCCGCTGCTCTCCGGACCGGAGTTCCCGATCGTGGCGTTCTGGCCGCCGTCGATGCAGCAGAGGTTCAACACACTGGCGCGGTTCCAGGAGATGAAGGACGCCGGATTCACCGTTTCCTTCGTCGGTGCCAGTGACGCGGACGACGTGGGGTACGTCCACACCACGCTGTCGTACACCGATCAGACCGGGCTGAAGGCGCTGGTCGTCAACTGGCCCGAGCGGGCTCTGCAGTTACGCGAGGAATATGTCCGGCACCCGTCGTTCGTTGGTTTCCGGCTGGACGACGAGCCGAGCGCACCGGCTTTCCCACGCCTCGGCACCGGTTCGGCGGCACTGCGTGCGGCGGCGCCGGGCTTGCTGCAGAACATCAACCTCCTCCCCGATGTCGGGCAGGGTTGGCGAGGCTATATCCAAGAGTTCATCAGCGTCGTCCGTCCGCAGGTGCTGTCGTACGACCGCTATCCGTTGTATGCCGACGGCTCCGACCACAGCGCCTACTTCGCCGAGTGGCAGGAGTTTCGGGCGGCCGGCCTCGGTACTGGACTTCCGACCTGGATCTACATTCTGTCGGTCATCCACTGGCACTATCGGATGCCGACGGCCGCGGAGCTCGCGTGGCAGGTCAACATCAGCCTGGCGTACGGCTGCAAGGGCATCCAGTACTTCTGCTACTGGTCGCCGGAGCCGCCGCCAAGCTACGGCCCGGCGCTGATCGACTACGAGGGCAATCGGTCGCCGCTGTACGAAGCCGCCAAGACACTGAACACCACCTGGCTTGCTCCCGTCGGTGCGGAGCTCAAGCCGCTGGTGTCCGACTGGGTGACGCACGCGAACGGCTCGCGCCCGCCCGGCACGATCCCGTTCACCCCGGACGTATACCTGACGGGGACGTCGGGCAGCCCGATCGTTGTCAGCCGTTTTCGCAGCAAGGATCGAAAGCCACGCACCCGCTGGCTGCTGCTGGCGAACCCCAAGCACTCCGCGACCACGCAGGCCACCGTGCACGTGAACACGGCAACGGTCACCGCCGTCTCGCGGTTCGATCCGGCGACCAGGACGTACGAGACCCAGTCGAGTCCGGCGACGATCTCGGTCGAGCTCGCCCCGGGTGCGGCCGCGCTCTACCGGCTGGACGCGCCGGGCGTCTCACTCGATCCGCAGCTGCAACTCGTCGCGGTAGCGGGCGGCTCGGCTCACCACGCGATCCAGCAGGTCGGCGACAGCTGGGACGGCCCGAACGAGCTCGGCGGTCCGAGCCGACTGGTGGCGGCGTCCGAGTACAGCGGCATGCTGCACGTAGTGGAGATGGCCGGTGACGTGATCTATCACCGGGTGCGGTCGGTGGACGGCAGCTGGGGAAGCCGGAATGTGTTCAGCCATCTCGCGGGCGTCTCGTCGGTCACGACCGCTGTGGTGGTCGGGTGCCTGCAGGTGGCTTTCGCGGCGGGTGGAGTCGTCTATCACGCCATGCAGTTCCCGGACGGCGGTTGGGACGGACCGAACCGGCTCGGTGATGCCTCGAATCTGGTAGCCGCTACCGAGCATCACGCCTCCTTCCACATGATCCAGGTCGCGGGCTCGCAGATCTATCACCGCGTGCGGTTCCCCAACGGCACCTGGAGCTCGCGGAATCTGTTCGTCACGATGCATGGCATTACGTCGGTGGCTGTGACCGTGGTCGGCGAGGAGATGATGGTGGTGATCGCCGCGGGCGGTCAGTTGTATTACGCGATTCAGCACACTGATGGCAGTTGGCAATGGCCGACCCTGACCGGCGATCAGGCCGACCAGGTCGCCGCCTCCTCGGTCGGCGGCGAGCTGCAGATCACGGCGACCTCCGGCGGTAAGGCCTTCGTCCGCCGCCGGCACGCGGATGGCACCCTGAGTCCTCGTACCGACATCCCGACGCTGACCGACGTGACCGCCTTGACCTCCAGCGGCCGCTCCCCCGAACCCTGCCCCTAAATCGCGCACCCTGAGAACTTCTTGTCCGCGAGTGGTCGCGAACGTTCGCGAAGTGGTCGCGGAAGATCCAGCCGTACGTCGACGCCGCCTTCCGCCTCCTGCCTCCCACCTGCTGCCGCCCGGCCGGCGTCGGCCGTTCACCTGCCAGAATCGTCGCCATCGGCCCGGAGGCCGCAAGGTTTTGAGGAGAACCGTTGACGACGTTCCGCCAGTTCTTTCCCGTCGCGCCGATCGAGCCGTCGACGATCGAGCAGTACGCCGGTCAGGTGCCCGCCGAGGTCGTCGACCTATGGCGTACGCACGGCGCCGGCTTTGTCGGCGACGGGTACTTCCGCCTCGTCGACCCGGCGCGAGCCGCGCAGATGCTCGACGGCGTGGTCGGGTTCCCCGAGAAGTCGACCGTGCTGTTCACCACCGCGCTCGGTGACGTGGTCTTCCACGTGAACGGCACGTTCATGGTCATCAAGTTCCGCTACGGGGTGATCGACCTGGTGCCCACGGACAGGTCGTTCGTCGATCTCGCCGCCATGATCGAGCAGCCTGAGCTCCGTGGTTCCGCCTTCGAATGGGACCCCTATCCCGCGGCGGTCGCGAACCGTCAGGAGGGCGTGCCCGGCTTCGAGCAGTGCTACGGCTTCGTGCCGATTCTGGCCCTGGGCGGCCGGCCTGGCCCCGAGAACCTCCAGCTAGTCGGCCTGTACGAACACATCGCGGTGATCACCCAAATGGCAGGCATGCCCCAACTCCGCGGCTTCCTCCCAACCCCCGACGCCGGGCGGACGTGACCCGCACATCCGCCCGGCGGGTGTAGCGCTCAGACGGTGAGCCGGATGTTGCCGTTGCCGACGGTGGTGAAGGGGATCTGCTTGTTGTTGAGGTAGACCCTGGTGGCGTCCGGCGCGTGCAGGGTTAGGTGGGCGGGGGTGGTGGTTGAGCGGCGTACGTCGACGTGAATGGTCGGGCCGTTGTAGACGATCGACGCCTTCTCCAGGTCGGTCGGACCAGTGACGAGCGTCTTGCCGTCCAGGGCGATCGACGAGCGGGCCAAGAGGTCGATCGAACGTAGGCCGCCCTTGGAACGGACCAGCGCGTAGCCGGTCGCGTCGTACAGCAGGTTGTCGCGGGTGCCGTTGGTCAGGTCCACCTGGGTGTGGCCGTCGCTCAACCGGCGTACGGACGACACCGGCGAGCCGTGGCTGGTTCGGTACGTCTCGAGCAGGGTCGTGTACCGGGTGGACTCGGTGTTCGAGCGACGGGCCAGGACGAACGGGATCGCCGTACCGGTCGACGCCGTGCCGGGGCCCGTCTCGTGCAGGAGGTCCGTGGCGCGCGGTTCGAGGCCGGTGAGGCGGAGGACGGACGGGCCGTCGGTCCAGGCCGCCGTCCATTGGCCGTCGGCGGAGGTGCCTTGGGCAACGTTGGTGAGCCGGTGGTAGCCGTTGTCCTTGTCGTTCGGGTTGAGTACGCACGGCGGCGCCGGGCATTCGGCCGGCTTCATCAAGACGTTGCCGATGGCAAGCGATCCACCCGCGTGCCACGACTGGTCGTACGTGTGCGGCTTCGAGCCCGTGGCGTCGAAGACGTCCAGCGCGTACGAGTCGGTCATGAGCAGCGCGCGGCGCAGGGAGACGTCCGCGGCCGAGGGCAGGCTGGCGTACGCGCTCTTGGCCGAGGCGTCCGTGACCTGCAGCCGGGGCGTCGTCCCGAAGTACGTCAGCTCGCCGCGGGCGCTCCGGTCCTGACTGATGCCGTCGACAACCACCGTGTTGTGCGAGACGGTCTCGCGGTACCAGTTGTTCGTCAGGTCCGAGTTGCTCGCGCCGTACACCTGACCGAGGTCCGTCGACTGCAGACCGCCGGCGCCGATGACGTCGAGGTGCAGCTTGTCCGCATGCCCGTGCGTACCGCCGGGGACCCCGTAGTCCAGCCGCAGGTAATCGGCCTGGAAAGCGTCGACCCCCTGGCTGAAGCTCAGCGCCACATCGTCGAACCACGCCACCCCGGCAGCACGATCGGCCACCAAACCAACGCGGACTTTCACAGTGTCACGCGGTACGTCGGCCGCGAGCGACTTCCCGGTCCAGTCAAAGCTGCCGCTCAACGGCTTGCCCACAGCCGTCTCAACGCCATCCTTGTTGACGAATTCCAACTCCATCCGCGCACCACCGAGGGCCACGGCGCGTACTTTCGCGCTCAACTCGAGCTTCGAGACATCGGCACCATCGAGCGGCACGTCCTTCGTCCAAGTCGAGCTCGTGGTCAGCCGAGCGGCCGACTTACCGCGATAGCCGAGCGGGTCGATCCTCGCGGCACCGGACTTCGTCCACCCCTCACCGCCATCCTCGAACCCACCGTCGACCACGAGATCGTTGACCCACAGATCGACGTCGTCGAACCAGGCGGTTCCAGCCGCACGATCGAGCCCGAGGCTGATCCGGACGGAACGCGCCCGGACCGGCACCGCCGCCGTCAGGTCGTACGACGCCCAGTCGCCGCCGGCCGAGGCCTTACCGGTAGTCCCAACCAACCTGCCGTCGCCATCCAGGAAGGTCAGCGACAGACGGCCGGGAGACCCAGCGGCCATCGCGGACAGCCTTACGGCCGAGATCCGCGAGCCGTCGAGTGGGAGGTCCTGGTGCAACCCGCGCCAGCGCGACGTGTCGCCGACGACCTTCGCCGCGCGCTCGCCCTCGAACACGCGCGCCGAATCCCACGTTGCGCCCGCCAGGTTCCAGTACGACGCGTCCTCGAAGCCCGGGTTAGGCGCGAGATTGACCGGTTGACCCGAGAACATCGTCGCTTCGCCGAGCGAGGCGTGGTTCCGGCTCGCCACCCGGAGACCGGCGCCCGGCGGGATGCGCTCCGCGCCGTACCGCAGAGCCCATCGGTCCGTTCGCGGTTGCTTGAGATTGGTGTACGCATAGTCGAGCGACGCCGCGTAGTCGGGATCGTGATAGTTGCCGTAGGCCCATTCCGCGAACATCGTGAAGTTCGGCCCGAAGCGGCGACCCCAGTTGCCACCATCGCCGGCCGCCGGCACGGTCAGATCCGGGTACATGTACGGCAGCATCGACGTGTACATCTTCTTGAACCGCGGATCCTGCGTGTAGTCGTGCCCGTCCGGGTGATTGCGTGCCGCCATGACGAGATTCGTCAACGCCTGCAGGGCATAAACGTGATAGCTGGCAGACCCCTCCCACCACCAGCCGTCCTTCATCGCGGCGTTGTCCAGCAGGAACTCGACGCCATCGCTCACATTGTTCAACGCATACTCCCGATAGGCCGGCTCGTTCAGTACCGAACCGATGCCGTAGACGGCCGCGTCATGCCAGGCCTGGAAGTTCGACGTCGAGGTCGGGATTTCCATCAGCAGTTCGGCCAGCGGGCGCAGCAGGTTCTGCTCGATGGCGACCTGTTCCGCGGGCGAAAGCGTCGCCCGGATCAGGTCGTACGCGTCGATCAGGCCGATCGCGGACACCGCCTCGTCCAGCGACTGGTAGTGCACTCGCCCGTAGAGACCGTTGCGCGGCACCGACAGGAACTGGTCCGCGTAATACAGCAGCACATCCCGCGCCTTCTCGGCATACTTCAGGCGGGCGGGATCCGGTAGCAACTGGTAAGTCAGCGCGAGGTCAGACGCACCAGAGGCCGCGTTGTTGTGCCAGATCTCCACCCAGGCGCTGTTGTACGGCTCGCCGGTGTAGACCTTGCCGTCGATCGGGCAACGGTGTTCCGTCGGCTTCGCGAAGTCGAACTGCAGCGCGGTGTTGGTGCCCGGACACTTGTAGTCGCCACTCCATGCGCCGTGCGACATGGTCTGGTCGAGCGGCCGCGCGAGCCAACCGTCAGCCTCGGTCTTCACCACCTTCGCGAAGGCATCACTGGCCCAACCCTGCTCCGCAACCCGCTTCCGCAGTGCGTCGAGCTCGGCGGGCGTGTTGTAGACCTGCGGCTCCGCGGCCCTCTCCCCCGGCACCGCCACCGTCGTATCGAACCACGCGACCTGCCGAAGATCCGGCGCGCCCGAAGGCGTCGCGATCAGCCGAACTTGCCTTAGCGAACCGACGGCCATTCCGGCAGGCAGCGCCACCGTGACCTTGACCCGCGCCGATTGACCGGGCTCGAGCACACCCGTGACGGCGGGCTCGACCTTGGCAGTTGCCGGGAGCAACGACGATTCGTCCAACGTGAGATCGATGCTGTCGGCAATCGAACGGCGGTTCGTGACCGTCGTGTGGTAGACCACCTCAGAGCCGGCGGCCGCGCCCTTGGTCAGGTTGTCCGGCACCAGCCAGGACGATTCCGGCGTGATGCTGACGTTGTCGACCCAGACCTTGCCCGTCGCGTTCCGCACCTCCGGAATAACCTGCACGCGCTTGGTCTTCGGCGGCAACCTGAACGTCGCACTCACGCGCGACCAATCACGCGTGCCCACCATGATGCCGCCCATCACCGACGAGCCGGTGTAGACGACCGTGCCCGCCTCATTGACGTACGTGAAGTTCAACGACAGCCGCAGACCACCCGGAGTATCGGTGTAGTCGGCCGCCTTCAGATCACCGAGTTTCACGTCCGCGCCGATCGTCACCAGCGGCCAAGTCGACTGATCGACGAGTGACGTGATGAAGCCGCCGACCTTCTTGCCAGGCACGGCGTCGATCCGCATCGACCGGGCGCCGGACTTGAAGACCTCGGTGTCGACCTTGTACGTCTGACTCAGGTACGGCGTACACCAGTAGGTCGCAGGGCAGTTCGGATCGGTCGAGACCGTCTCGAAGCCCGGGTTCGGCGCGACGTTCACGGGCGCGGCCGCGGTCACACTGAGGTCGTCGAACCAGACCGTGCCGACGGCGCGATCCAGCGCCAGACTCAGGTACGCCGAGACCGTGCCGGGCGGTACGTCGTACGTCGCGCTCTCCGTGCGCCAGTCCTGCGTCCCCTGCAGGCGGATCCCCTGCCAGGTGCGGGCGCCGGTCGCGTTGACGAAGGCGATGTAGACCTTGGCCTGGTTGTCGATCGAGGCGCCTTGCGTCACGCCGTCGAGCTTGGCAAGCGCCGACACCGTCACCTTGGCGGTACGTCGACCGTCGAGGCCGAACGGCGCCGAGGTGGCGCCTTCCCACGCGGTCGTGTCCGTGGCGGCGATGCGCAGCGAGCCCGCGTCGTACGTAGCCCGGCGAGATAGCGTCCACGACGTGGCGTCGGTGGTCAGCTCGGGATTGGTCACCAGGTTCCGCGTAGCCGGGGTACTCACAGCGGACGCTTCGGACGGGAACGAGACATCAGATAGTGAAGCGACCAGCAGCCCGAAGGCGAGCGTGATCGAGGTCAGCCGACGCATGATTCCTCCAGGGTGAGCCAGCGGTCGAGGTTCTTCGCCACGAAGGCGTCATCGATCAACTGCGGATAGGCCGCGATGACCCGGTCGAGCTCTTCCGACTGTCCGGGCGAGAGCTTCTCGTCCGGGTCCAGCAAGCGCAGGTTCTCCAACAAGCCTTGGCGCCGGAGCACCTCATGGATCCCGGCCACGCAACCGGCGAAGTCGCCGGCCACATCGAAGACGGCGGCGTTCGCATCAGTCAGCTGAGCCGCAAGCGTGAGCAACTCGGCCGACACCTCCCCCGACCGGGCGCGCTCGAACATCTCCACCGCCCGGTGCGTCCAGACGGCGTTCTGCCCGAGCAACCCGCCCACGATGTGCTTGCGGACCTCGCGGCCACCTACCCGGAAGCGGTAGGTGGTCGCCAGATCGACCAGGATGTTGTCGTCGTTCCCCGTGTACAAAGCGATCTCGTCGGCGCGGCTCGACTCGCACACCGCGCGAACGACGTCGAGCGTGCGATACCGGTCGAACGGCGCGATCTTGATCGCCGCGAGGCTCGGCAACTCGGCCAACCGCGCCCAGAAGTCGAACCCCAGCACTCGCCCGCCGACAGCCGGCTGCAGGTAGAACCCGAACACCGGCATCACCTCGCCGATCGCCGCGATGTGCTCGACCACCTGGTCATCGGTCAGCTCGTCGAGTCCACGCAGGATCACCATCGCCAGGTCGTACCCAAGCTCCGACGCCTGCCGCGCCTCGGCAACGGCGTCCGCGGTGGTCCCCGCAACCCCTGCCACCATCACCATCGGGCGCTCATACTCGCGGGCCGTCTCGATCGCCAGCCGCAGGACCGGTTCGAGCAGGCCCGCGTCGCGGATCCCGAATTGGGTCGTGTGTACGCCGACGGCCAGACCGCCCGCGCCGGCGTCCAGGTAGTACCGGCTCAACGCGCGCTGGCGCCGTACGTCGAGGTTGCCCTCGGCATCCAACGCGAGCGGATGTGCCGGTATCAGCACACCTTTGCGCAGCGCCCTGGCAGTTGCTTCAGGCAACATGTCAGAACCTCCCTTCACGTTCTTGGAAGTTGGTGTCCTTGCCATGGGTATCGCCGCCGGCCCGCACCCAGTCCGCGGTCCACTCGAGCAGCCGCCGCAAGGGCACACTGGGATAGCCGAAGAGCTGGTGCGACAGCGATGCGTTCGACAACAACGCGGTATCGGCCGGTTCGCCGGTAAAGCTCACCGGTACGTCGAGCAGCTCGCCGAGGCGCTCGCTCAGCCACTGCACCGAGGCCGTCTCCGGTCCGGCCAGGTTCACCACGAGCGGCGGCGTCGCGCAGAGCTCGAGCAGTCGCAGGGTGGACGCGTTCACGTCGCCCTGCCAGATCACGTTGACGTTGCCCATCCGCAGGTCGACCGGCTCGCGCCGGGAGACGGTTCGCGCCAGCTCCAGCAGTACGCCGTACCGCAGCTCGACCGCGTAGTTCAGCCGCACGATCGCCATCGGCGTGCCATTCACGTGCGAGAAGTGCTCGAATACCCGCTCGCGGCCGAGACACGACTGCGCGTACTCCCCGACCGGCCCCGCAGGAGTTGTCTCGTCGGCACCACCCGAGGTCACGGGCACCAGCGGGTAGACGTTCCCGGTGCTGAAGGCAACGATCTTCGAGTCGCGGAAGCGCTCGGCCACGCGGCCCGGCAAGTGCGCGTTCAACGCCCAGGTCTGATGCTCGCTGCCGCCCGTGCCGAACTTGCGCCCAGCCAGGTAGACCACGTTCCCAGCGTCCGGCAGCGCTCGCAACGCAGCGTCGTCCATCAAGTCGGCTTTCGCCAGGTCGACCCCACCCTCGGCCAAACGAGACGCCGTGGCCGGGTCCAGGTTTCGCGCCACGCCGACAACGCGCGAGTTCTTGCCCGCCTTGTCGAGGGCCCGTCGCGCCATCAACGCGAGCTCCGGCCCGAGCTTGCCGCCAACGCCGAGCAGCATCAGGTCGCCGTCCAACCAGGACAGGCTTTCGATCACCTCGGGCGTCGGCGCCGACAACGCGTCGTACAACTCTGCCAAATCCTGCATAGGTCAGTCCCTCCCTACTGGAGCCAAAACTTGCGGTACG
Source organism: Kribbella sp. NBC_01245 (assembly GCF_036226525.1). Taxonomy (NCBI): domain Bacteria; kingdom Bacillati; phylum Actinomycetota; class Actinomycetes; order Propionibacteriales; family Kribbellaceae; genus Kribbella; species Kribbella sp. NBC_01245. The sequence continues at coordinate 73,955 of NZ_CP108487.1, read as the reverse complement.
GCGACCAACTCGCCGAGCGCCGCCGATTCGTAAATGGCGAGCGCGGTCGCGACCACCGCCTGCCCGTAGTCGCCGGACACCGCCGGCTCCCGATCCTGCGAGCACGCCTCGACGAAGTCCGCGAGTTGGTTGCGAAAGGCACCGTCGAGATCGCCCTCATCCGGCGGGACCTGGTTCTCCCCCGCCGCCTGGTAGATCCGCAGACCGTCGCGACGGGACAACCGCAACGCGCCGCTCTCGCAAACCACCTCGGTCTCGTCCTGGAACGGCAATCCCGTCCCGACCAACGAGAGCGCCACCCGTACGTCGTTACCGAGTTGCAACAGCCCGGACGCCTCGGTCTCCACGTTCAGGCCGGGCTTCTGCCAGGTATGCGCGAGCACCCGGGTGGCGGGAGCCGCGCCGAGCCAGTGGGCCTTGTCGATCGAGTGGATGCCGACGTTCATCACGATGCCGCCACCGGCCAGGACCGGGTCGAAGAACCAGTCGGGCCGCGAACCGGGCGCGTAATGCGCCGTACGCCGCTCGGTGATCATGAGCGTCCGCCCGAGCCGACCCGAGGCCAGCACGTCCCGCGCCTCCCGCACCGAGGGCAGGAAGTGCACGACATGTCCCACCCCAAGCCGTACGCCGGCCTGGGCACACGCGTCGATCATCAACCGGCAGTCCGCCACGGTCGTCGCCATCGGCTTCTCGACCAGGACGTGCAACCCATGCGCCGCGGCGTCCACGGTGATCGGCGCATGCAGCGAATGCGGCGCGGTCACGATCACCCCGTCGAGCCCACCCGCGGCGAACATCGCGAGGTGATCAGCGAAGGCCCGGGCGCCGAACCGCTGCCCGAGACTCTCCGCGGCCGCCGTACGCACATCGCACGCCGCGGCCACCTCGACGCCGGGCAGACCGGCCGCGGCCTCGGCGTGCAGTTCGGCGACGCCGCCCGCACCCACGATGCCCAGCCGGAAACTACTGTCAATCACGTAAGACCCCTTAGTAGTCAACCTTTGACCCCGCCTGCCATCGCGCCGCTGACGAAGTAGCGCTGGGCGAACACGAAGAGCACGAGCATCGGCACGAGCGACATCAACGCGGCCGCTGTAACCAGTTGGTCGTTGCCGACGAACTGGCCGCGCAGGCTCATCACGCCGATCGGCAGCGTGTAGTTCTCCGGCGAGGTGAGGTAGATCTTCGGCTCCAGCACGGCGCCCCACGACCCCATGAAGGTGAAGACGCCGAGGGTCGCGAGCGCGGGTTTGGCCAGCGGCATGTGGACCCGCCAGAACACCTGCCACGGATTCGCGCCGTCGATCATCGCCGCCTCCCCGAAGTCCTTCGGAATCGCGAGGAAGGTCTGCCGCATCAGGAAGATCCCGAACGGCGTCGCCAGCCAGTACGGCACGACCAGCGGTAAAACCGTGTCGAGCCACCCGAGTTCCTTGTAGAGGATGAAGCTCGGGATGATCGTCACCACCGTTGGCAGCATCAACGTCGCCAGCGCTGCCGCGAGCAGCGCCTCGCGCCCGGGCAACTTCATCCGGGCGAGCGCGTGCCCGACCATCGAGCTGGTGACGAGGTTGCCGATCACCGCGAGTACGGCGATCAGCAGGCTGTTCCAGGCGTACATCCCGAAAGGCGCCCGCTCCCAGACCTGGGAGTAGTTGTCCCAGCGGATCGGATCGGGGATCCACGAGGGCGGCACCGCGATGTACTGCGCGAAGCTCTTCAGGGAGTTGCCCAGCGAGGCCAGGAACGGGACCAGCATGACCGCGGCACCGAGGCCCAGCAATCCGTACGACAAGACCTTTTCACGCATAGTGCACCCACTTCTTCTGCATGCGCAGCTGGAACAACGTGAGCACCATCGTCAGCGCGAACAGCACCCACGCGATCGCGGCCGCGTAGCCCATGTGGAAGTACTCGAAGCCCTGCCGGTACATGTAGAGCACGGTCAATTCGCTCGCCTCGCTCGGGCCGCCGTTCGTCATCACGAAGACCTGCTCGAACGCCTGCAACGTGGTGATGGTCGACAAGATCAGCACCAGGAACGTCGTACCGGAAACACCTGGCAGGGTGACGTGCCGGAATCGCTGCCAGATGTTGCCGCCATCGGTCTCGGCCGCCTCGTACAACTCCTTCGGAATGCTCTGCAGGCCGGCCAGGAAGAGCACCATCATCGAACCGACGCCCTTCCACACGGCCACCGCGGCGAGCGTCGGGATGACCAGCACCGGACTCTGCAGCCACACCTCGCCCTCGACCCCGAACCACCCGAGCAGCGTGTTCGCCATCCCGAACTTCGGGTTGAAGACTGCATCCGCGACGTAGGCGATGACCACCCACGACGAGATCACCGGCACGAAGTACGCACCTCGGAAGAACGCGATGAACCGGATCTTCCTGTTCAACGCGACGGCGAGACCAAGCGCCAGGAACGTCTGGGCCGGCACGAACAGCACTGCGAAGTAGAAGGTGTTGAGCAACGACTTGAGGAAGACCTCATCCCCGAGTAGCCGGCGGAAGTTCTCCAAGCCGATCCAGGATGGCGCCGACATCGTGTCGTAGTCGGTGAAGCTGAGGTAGGCCAGCGCGAGCACCGGCCAGGCCGTCAGCACCACCAGATGCAGCAGGTACGGCGAGGCGAACAAGGTGGCCCACGCCTTCGCGCCGAGTTTCTTGTTGCGGGGAGCAACGGTCGGCCGGATGGCCGCGAGCGTCGTCACTGTCCGGCTTGGAATCGGTCGATGATCTTCTGCGCCTCCTGCTGTGCGTCGCGCAGCGCGTCATCGACACTCTTGTCCCGGATGAGCGCCTTGTTGACCTGGTTCGACACGGCCTTGGTGTACTCGGTCCACACCGGGCTCACGCCCAGGTCCTGCGCTTCCGCGAGCGAGTCGACGAAGACCTGGCGATTGACCGGACCCGAAGCGGGCTTGAGGAATACCGGGGAGGCGGCAACCTTCTTGTTGATCGGGATGGCCTCGCCGATCTGGGTCCACTTGGTCTGCGGGCCTTCGGAGGCGAAGTACGTCATCCACTTCCACGCGGCCCGGGCCTTCGCGTCCGAGGCGGCCTTGTTCACCACCCACGAGTTGACGATCGCCACATTGCCGCGAGCGCCGCCCGGGCCCTTGGGCAACGGCGCCACTTCGAAGTCGAGCTTGGCCTGCTGGGCCGAAAGGATGCGCGCGTAGATCCCGAACTGCATCGCCACCTGACCACTCGGGAAGAGGTTCGGCGCACCGCCGAGGGCCTCCGTGGTGACGACGTCCGGCCCGATCTTCTCGTCGTACATCTGCTTCAGCACCCAGTTCAACGCGGCCTTGCTGCCCGGGTTGTCGATCGCGGCCTTCTTGTTGCCGTCAGCAAGGACCTTACCGTCGAAGGCCAACATGGCCGGCCACCAGGTCTCGGTGAAGCTCTTGGCATAAAGGCGCATCCCGTACACGTCGGGCTTGCCGTCGCCATTGGTATCGCGGGTCAGCTTCTTCGCGGCGGCGGCCAGGTCGTCGTACGTCCAGTCCGCGGTCGGCGCGGCGACCTTCGCTTCGGCGAACAACTTCCTGTTGTAGAAGAGCACCGGCGTCTGCGCGCCCTGCGGGAAGCCGTAAAGCTTGCCCTCGGCATCACGGTTGAGCTCGATGCCGTAGTAGTCGTCCGCCTTGATCTCCTTGGCGAAGTCGCTGAGATCGCGCAGGCTCTTGCGCCCGGCGTACTCCTGGACCATCACGCCGTCCGACAACCAGACATCCGGGGCCTGACCTCCGGCCAACTGCGTCCGCAGCCGGGTGAAGAAGTCGTCGTACGGGGCTGAGCTCAGCTCGACCTTGATGTCCGGGTTCTGCTTGCCGAATTCGGCCGCGAGTTCCTTCATCGTCTTGTCCGCCGGGCCGCCTGCTTCGGCGTAATAGCCGAGCTTCAGGGTGACCGGGCCGTTGCTCGTTTCGGCTGAGCCGCCGCATCCGGCCAGGGCTGTCAGCCCCGCCGCCAAAAGCAACGGGGTTAGTAGCTTCCTCACAAGTTTTCTCCGTTCAGGGGACGCTGGGAGCCGGGCCATGCGTCGCGCTGGTCGCGCTTGTCGCGCTGGTCGCGCTTGTCGCGCCGCAGGAAGCCCGGATCACCAAGCGGGGTTGAAGCTTGACTTGATGAATGGGTGTGGCCGGCCCTTGCTCGAGCCGGCGCAGCAGTAGTTCGGCCGCGAGCGCACCGACCTCGCTCTTCGGTGGCGAGACGGCCGTCAGCGGAACCTCACCGAGATCGGCGACCTCGTCGTCGTACGCGATCACCGCGAGATCTCCGGGCACGTTCAGCCCGAGGCGGCGTGCGTGCACGATCAAGGTGGAGGCGTCCCGATCACCGAGGCAGAAGACCGCGGTGATGCCGTTGTCCTTGCAGGTCCGTGCGTACGCCGCGAGCTCGTCGCCCGACCACTCTTCGAGGCGTTCGACCGCCCCTGCGATGGTCGGCAGGCCGAAGTCCTGGATCGCGCGGGCGAAACCCTCCGCCACCAGGTCGGCCGTACCGGTGCGGATGCGGCCGAGATGCCCGGTCCGTTGATGGCCGAGATTGACGAAATGCCGCACGGCCGCGTAGCTACCGCCGAGGTGGTCGGTGCAGACGTACGGCGTGGTGTCGTCCGGCGCGGGATTCGGGTATTGCCGTTCGATCAGGATGTACGGCACCGGGAGGTTCTGCAGGTGGTCGAGGTGCTTCGCCGGGTCGTCGACCAGGTGAAGGTTCGGCACCAGCAGCAGCCCGTCGACGCCGTCGTCGACGAGGTGCCGGAGTTGTTCGGCCTCCAGCTCGGGGTCGTACTCCGAACTGGACAGGACGACCCGGACACCGGCGGTGGTGAGCACCCGCTCGATGCCCTCGATCACCCGCGGGTAGAAGTATGAGGTCGACGGCACGAGCACACCGACGAACCTGCGCGGCAGGGTGGCCTCCGACGGGATCGCCGTCACGAAGGTGCCCGAACCCTGCCGCCGCCGTACCAGGCCTTCCTCGACCAGCAGGTCGATGGCCCGGCGAACGGTATTGATGCCCACGCCGTGGAACTGGGCCAGCTCCTGCTCGGTGGGCAGGCGCCCGCCGATCGGGAGGGTGCCCTCGATGATCTGCCCGCGCAGGTCTGCCGCCAGGACGCGGAACTTCATTCCCCGCGGGACCGATTCCATCGGATTCGTGGCCGTCATGAAAGGGATCCTGCGGCCCATTCATAGGCCCGTCAAGGCATGTATTAGGAATGACCGGGCTAAATCCGTCCATTTTTCTCGCACTTAGGGAATGAATTCATTTGGTTTACGCTCACATGACGTTAAGGCGTGCCAGTGGTTCGACCAGCTCGCGTTCCTCGTAGGACAGGTGCGAGAGCAGCGTGTCGGACAGCAGATCGACCGCCGCGCGCAGACCGTCCAGATCGCCCGAGCCGTCGACGAGCGCCACCAGGGCCTGGTCGACCCCTTCCAGTACGTCGTGGATCGTGCGGTGCTCCAGCTCGAGCCGATCGACCACGGGAGCGAGGCGTGGATCCGCTTGCTTTAGGCGCGGGAACATCGCCGCGTCCTCGAGCGAGTGATGCGTCGTGACCAGGCGGCAGTATGACTCGCAATAGACGCCCAGCGTCCAGTTGTTCTGCCGCATGGTCATCGTGTTGATCTCGGAACGGGCCCGGCCGATATCGATCGTGCCGGCGGCGACCTGCTCGACGAGATCGCGAACCTGGTCGAGCTCGGCGCGCAGATGATCGTGTACGTCGATGAGGTGCTGGCCGTTCGCGCGCTCGCGCGGGGTGTAGGTCCGCTGGGGATCGGGCGCTGGGCCGGTCGGGCGCTCGCTTTCATCCCAAGGCGCGACCGAGCTCCGCCGTACGCCGTCGTCGGGGGTCGGGATGACTCCCAGCGCGTCGGGGGTTGGCTGTGCTGGCGGGCTTTGCGGGCGGCCTTCCCTGACCGCGGCCGCGACCTCGGCGAAGCGGCGGATGTCTTCGGGCGAGTCCGTGGCCAGGATGAACGTGCTGATGCCCTGATGGCGATTCAGGTCGGTCAGCTGCTCGATCCACAACTCCTCCGGCCCCTGCAGGAACCCGTTGCCCATGGCATCGAACTGGCCCATCAGGTTGTAGAGCCGGCGAATATCCGACGGCTTGCGCCCGGCCTTGAGCGCGGCGTCGTCGATGATCGCGTTCATCGCGGTCAACTCGTCCGGCCCGGCCCAGCCGCTCGACGGCAACCACCCGTCGGCGAGGCGGCCGGTCAACCGGAGCATCCGGGGCTTGGCCGCACCAAGCCAGATCTCGACGTTGTGCGCCGGCACGGGCCCACGCTTCGCGCCCGCGACCTGGTAGTGCTTGCCGTCCAGCTTGATGCCGCCACGCTCGTTCGACCAGACCGCGCGCATCAGGGTGATGGCCTCCTCGAGCGCTTCGATACTCTCGCCCGGCGTCAGCCTCGGCCCACCGACGGCGGCGATCGCATCCCGGAATCCGCCCGCGCCTAGGCCGAGGTCAACCCGTCCACCGGTCAGGAGGTCCAGACTTGCCACGCTCCTGGCGAGTACGACGGGTGGGCGCAACGGCAGGTTGGCGACGTTGGGCGAGACGCGCACGTGCTCGGTCTTGGCCGCGATGACCGACAGCAACGTCCAGGTGTCGAGAAACGCCGACTGGTACGGGTGGTCCTGCACTGTGACGAGGTCCAGACCGACCTGTTCGGTCAGCTGCGCCAGCCCGACCACGCGATCGGGTTGCGCCGCCGTCGGCGTCAGGAACGTGCCGAAGACCAGGTCATGTCCGTATCCAGTGCCCGCGCTCATTGCCCACCTCGTTCGCATCACGTAATATTCGTATGACGAACAAAGTACTTCGTGGCACGAACAATCACAAGCCGGAGGTTCCCAATGCCGCACGACCTTGGTCCGGTCGCTGGTCTGGTGCGGCTGACCTTCCTGATCCAAACCGTGTACGCCGATGTCGGGCGCGCGTGCGACCTCACTGCCGCGCAGGCGCAACTCCTCTGCACGCTGGCCGACGAGCCGAAGGGCATGGCCGACCTCTCCCGCCTACTCGGCCTCGAGCGCTCGAGCCTCACCGGACTGGTCGACCGCGCCGAGCAACGGACCTACGTCGTACGACGCTCCGACCCGTCCGACCGCCGTGCCGTCCGCGTCGCGTTGACCCCGGAGGGCGTGAAAGCCGTCGCCCGCTTCCACGACGAGCTGACGGTTCAGCTGCAGTCCGTCCTGGCCGACCTGCCGGCATCGGAACGCAAAGCCTTCACGCGCACCCTCACCAAACTCACCGCCACCACCCCAAACACCTTCACCACCCCCGCCTAACCCCACCCGACCAGCCGACAGCTCGCGCCAAGCCGGCCCGCCAGGCCGAGGCGGCCGGGTTGGGCGAGGCGCCGGGTTGGGCGAGGCGCCGGGTTGGGCGAGGCGCCGGGTTGGGCGAGGCGCCGGGTTGGGCGAAGGTAGTGGGTTAGGCGGAGGCGGCGTATGACGATTGGGCGGCGGGGTGCAAGTCGCGGTGCCGGAGGACCTCGTCGACGATGCCGTACTCGCGTGCCGCGTCGGGCGTGAGGACGTGGTCCCGGTCGGTGTCGTGGCGAAGGCGTTCGACCGTCTGGCCGGTGTGTTCCGCCAGGATCGACTCGACCTGGCTGCGGACCCGAACCACCTCGTCGGCCTGGAGGATCAGGTCCGGGATGGTGCCCTGCCCGCGACCGGCCGGCTGGTGGAGCACGACCCGCGCATGCGGCAGCACCGCGCGCCGCCCGGGCGCGCCACCCGCTAGCAGCACGGCGCCCGCGGCGATCGCCTGCCCGACGCAGACCGTCGCCACCGGGGACCGGATGAACCGCATGGTGTCGTAGATCGCCAGCATCGCGGTCATGTCACCACCCTCGCAGTTGATGTACAGGTTGATGTCCTGCTCCGGTTTGTCCGCCTCCAGGTGCAGCAACTGGGCGATCATCGCGTTCGCCACCCCGGCGTCGATGCCGGTGCCGAGGTAGATGATCCGCTCGGAGAGGAGATGGGAGTAGACGTCCATGATCCGCTCACCGCGCGAGCTCTGGGTGATCACGTTCGGGATCGTGTAGCTGCTCATCGGGTTGCCTCTCCTTCTACCGCGTGCGTTGGCATGACCTGGTCGAACGACGTGACGATGTGGTCGACGAACCCGAACTCCCGGGCCTCCTCGGCCGTGTACCAGTGGTCGTGCAGCGAGTCCTCGTACACGGTCTCCAACGGCTGCCCGGTGTCATCCGAGATCAACCGGAGCACGGTGTCCCGGATGTGCCGAAGGTCGTTGGCCTGGATCTCGATCTCGACCGCCGACCCGCCGATCCCCGACGAGCCCTGGTGCATCAGCACGCGCGCATGCGGCAGCGCATACCGCTTGCCCTTTGTACCCGCCGACAGCAGGAACTGCCCCGCACTACACGCCACTCCAAGCGCCACCGTCGCCACGTCGCACGGCAGCAGCCGCATCACGTCCCGGATCGCCAACATCGACGGCACCGACCCACCCAGCGAGTGGATCCACAACGCCACATCGGTATCCGGATCCTCCGCCGCCAACGTCAGTAGTTGCGTCGCGATCAACGTCCCATTGTCATCAGTCAACTGCCCGTCCAGCACCACAACCCGCCGCCGCAACAACTGCAGCCGCGCCTGCTCACCAAACGCCGGCACCTTGCTCTCATCACTCATGCCCTCCACCCTGCCCGCCCCCTCCCCCACCACCCCACCCTTTCTGCTCCCAGCAACTCTGCTCTAAGCCAACACCCAGTCCCCTCCCGTCCATCGCCCCCTCCCGCCCCGGCGTGTTGGCGTTCATCGGTCCCTTCTGACGCGGCGTGTCGGCGTTCATCGGGCGCTTCTGACCACGAACGGAAGCGTTGGCAAGGCCGCCGGCCAGACCCTTTGCATTCATTCGTCGGAATCCGCCCTCGCCCGTCCGCCGGCCTGTACCGGAACGCGGTGGCTGAGAGGGCGGATTCCGACGAATGAATGCAAAGAACGGAGGGCCCGGGCCATTGGTCAGAAGGGACCGATGAACGGCGACACGCCGGGTCACAAGGGCCCGATGAACGGGGAGAGGCTAGAGCCAGTGGGAGGGGCGGGTGAGGGGGGCGGGGATTTTGGTGGTGGGGTTGCCTTTGGCGGCGTTTAGCTGGGATTGGGTGAGGAAGAAGGCGTCGGTGAGGTCGGCGCCGCCTAGGTCCGCGTCGCGGAGGTCGGCGCCGATGAGGTCCGCGCCGCGTAGGTCGGCGTCGCGGAGGTCGGCCGCGATGAGGTAGGCGCCGCGCAGGTTCGCCTTGTTGAGGTCGGCGCCTTTGAGCTTTGCGCCGAAGAGGTCCGCGCCGCGGCGATCCTTCTTCTTCCCGCGAGCGCCCGCGCGCATCAGCTCGCTCGTCTTGAGCAGCAGCTCGTTCACCCGCTGGCGATGGGCGGCCACGTCCAGATCGAGTACCTCGTCCGGCTTCAACCGGGTGAGCGCTTCGATGGAGGATTGCGCGGCGGCGAGGTCCTGCTGGAGGGGCTTGGCTGGAGGCAGGGTTAAGGCTTCGGCCAAATACCAGAGAAGCTCGTGCAGTTGGCGCATCACTGGCAGCAGGTCGAACATCTGCTTCGCGGTACCCGGCTCATCCCGCCAGCTGCGACCGCCGTACGTCTGCTGCGAGATCTTCTGCCCGGCGCCGAAGCAGTCGTAAACCGTGCAGCCCTGGAATCCCGACGGCCGGAGCTTCGTGTGGATGCCGCAGCGGTAGTCGTCGGTCAGGTTGCGGCACGGTTCGCCGGCGTCTTTGTCGATCGCGAAATCGGCCGACACCGAAAACGTCAGTGCGACACAACACAACCCGAAGCACTGGCCACAATCAGCCCGTAACTCTTCCCGCGACAACGACGACACCCAAGCAGCCTAACCCGCCCGCGATCCGCCGAGGACCGACTTCTCTGGCCTCGCTGTGATTCCGTGGTGGGCCGCGAGTGCCAACTCCCGGCGACGGTCGGATGAGGTTTGGCAGGGTCGGCCGGCGGGGCTCGGCGGTTCAGCGACCTGTGGCCGAGGGCGGACGTCCAGGTCCACACGGCGGCTGATTCTCGCCTCGGCTGAGCCTGTTCGGAGTCGCCGCGTGGACGTGGCGGTCCGGACGAACCCAGACCCGAACCGCCAACCAACGCCACGGCTGCCGCCGAACGCCTTGCGGGACTTTGGTCGACCGCCGCGCCGTACGGTTGCGGGGCTTGGTCGACCGCTGCGTCGATCGCCGCAAGGTTCAGAGGTGACCACTCGCGGCAAAGCTACCTCGGCCGGCCGGTTGGGCCGCGCGGAGTCGGCTGGCGGAGGGCTAGCCTTCGGGGGTCAGGGCGACTTCCTCGGCGGTCAGCTCGATGGTCAGCTCGACGGAACCGGTCGCGGAGCTGATGACCAGGTCCAGCGGCTCGATCGCCTCGGGAATCTGCCGCACCAGCCACAGCGCGAACTCGCCCACCGACACCGGGTCATTCGGATCGAACGAGAAGGCGCCCTCACCCGCGAGCGCCACCCCGACCTGGCCGTTCGGCGCGTCGAACGAGGCCAGCGCCTCGACCGTCACGCTTGCGCCGGTCGCCAACCTGAGGTCGACCCGCGCCTGCGGCCATTGGTCCCCCACTTGCAACTCCTTGATATGCCTACTCCTCAACCACTCGACCTCGACGTCATACCCGCTTTGCGCCACAAAAGAACTAACTAGATCTGGTCCGCGTAGTTCTTCGCGCCCGCGGCGGCGACCTCAAGGGCCTCGGCGGCGTACTCGACGGCCTTACCGGCGGCTTCCAGGATCTGGGTGATGTCCTGGTCGGCGCCGGTCGCCGTACCTTGGATGAGCGATTGGACCTGAGCGCTGTGCTGGGCGAATTTGGTCTTGAAACCGCCCATCCCGGCCGCGGCCTGCTTCGCCTCGAACGACACCTGGTAGAGGTGCTCCTTCAACTGCTCGACGTCCGACGACACCCCTAGTTACCCTTCCTCGTTCCAACCTTGGCCGACCAGAGCGCGGCTGCTCCGATCACAACGACCGCCACGATCAACGACAGCCACCAGCCACCACCGATCGCGGTCAACACCACCAGTACGACGAGCAGCCCGGCCGCGACGACCAGCCCTCGCAAGTACGACATGGTCAGACCGCGAACGACCAGCAGGGCCATCAACGCGACGACCACACCAACCAGCGCGTCCACCCATGACCCACCGACCACCTTCAGCAAGATCAACCCCGCCAGCAGCAACACCCCGGTCAGGAGCTGGTTGCGCCGCAGATCACGAGCCTCCCGACGACGGTTACGGGCCTTGAGCAACTGCTCCGCCGTTTGCCCGAGCTGCTGGGTCAACGACGTGATCGCGCGCCGGGCCGTCTCGATGGTGTCGATCGGCGCCATCTTGATCGTTGCCTTAGGCCCGCTTTTCGGCACCTGCGCTTCGGCCAGCGTCTGTACGGCGTACTTCTCCAGCTCGCGCACTTGCCGTTCCAGCTGCTGGCGTTTGTCGGCGGCCGCCTTGACGTTGGCGTTCGCCGACGACGTCGCGTTGGCCCGGTTGGTCGCGATGCGCGCCTGCCGTTGCTGCTCCGCCTCGCGCGCCGTGGCCAACTGCCGCAAGGACGCGACGTACGAATCCCAGGTCTCGGTCATCCCACCACCTGCTCGATGAACCGGTCGACCTCGTCCAGCCGCAACTGCACGAACGGTACGACGACCGGCGGTTCCGGATGCAGCCCGTCCCACAACAACGCGCGATGCGGTTCCGACGGCCAGCGCACGAGCGGCCCGGCCACCGACTTCACGCCGTCCTGGGGATGCCGCAGGAACAGGTGGACCGCCACGTTCGCCCGTTTGAAGCCGAGGTGTTCGGTGCAGACGTGCAGGCGGTTCCACCAGGCGAACGTAATGACCTCGCGCGACGGCCCGTCCTTGACGATCTGCTGCAACGCGTCAGCCGGACTCTCAAAACGGCCTTCCACATGCAACGTCATCCGCGGCACGCTGTGCATTCCGATCCCGATCAGGTACGTCGGACCAGCAACCTGGCCGTCCTTGATCGCATCGCGCAACGCGAACAAGCGCTCGCCAATCGCGTCGGGATGATCGACCACCTCAACGGCACAACCAAGACGCTGCAACGTCTGGGCCAACGCGGCCTTGCCCTCATTGGTCGACTCGTCACCGCCGGTCCCATCGATCACGATGAACCGGGGCGGCGCCGGCGACGCCACGGCCGTCGAGATCGCCAACCCGGTCAATGCTCCGAGCGCGTCAGTCGCACCATCGCCCAACACGAGCACACCCGCACCCGGCTCCGGCCGAACCTCGACCGTGACAGGCTCTTCCGTGACCGCGATCGGCAAACCGGCCCACGCATGCACGGTGGCACCCGAACCGCGCGGACGAGTGGCCAGCACGGTCTCGGCCAGACGCGCCGCCTCGGCCAGGTTGAACACCCGCGGCGGCCGTCCGCCCTCGGCCTTGCTCCAGAGCTCGTGCCGCAGTTTGTCGAGCAGATCCCGGTCGGCGAAGCTCACCAGAATGTGCTGGTTGTCGTCGGGTGAGCCGAAGTTCGCGTTGAGCACGGCCTCACCGCGGAACTGCAGCTCGGCGGCAGCGGTATTACCCGTGCGCAGGATCGCCTGAGAGTCGGTAGGCGTTGTTTTCAAGGCGATTCGGTACGGCACCTGCCCGAAGATCGAGTCCCGCCGGGTCGCGAGCCGCTTGACGCCTTCGATCGTCTGCGTCGCCAGCACCACGTGTACGCCGTACGCGCGACCCAATCGGACCAGACGCTCGAGCAGTTTCGCGGCCTCGTCGGCCAACTCGTCGTCATCCTCGAGCAGCACCTGGAACTCGTCCAGTACGACGAGGATGCGCGGCGGACGATCCGGCCCGGCCGGCAGCTCGGAGATATCGGCCAGCCCCTGCGCCTTGAAGACCTCGCTTCGCCGCGCGAGCTCATCCGAGAGGTGACGCAGCACGGCCAGACCGAACGGCCGGTCGCTGTGCACACCGAGAACCCGGACATGCGGAAGCCAATGCGGACGCCCCAGGGCCGGGCCCAACGCGGAGAACTCGACACCGTGCTTGAAGTCGAGCAGGTACATCTCGAGATCACCCGGCGCATAGCGCGCGGCCAGGCCGTGGATCAGGACGAGCAGCAGGTTCGACTTGCCCTGGCCGACGGCACCACCGACGAGTACATGCGGCAAGGCCGGGTTGCCGCTGCGCAGGCGGACCTCGGCCGGCGTGCGGTCGTCGTACCCGATGACGGAGCTCAGCTCGTCGCGGACCGGCTGCCACCAGTCGGCCCGATCGGGCAAGGTGCCGGCGAACTCGATCGTCGGCAGCACCGCGCGATCGGCGAGTTCGGCGACGACATCGCAGAGGCCCGCCGCGACGTGCGCCTCGAACGGCTTGTCCAGGCGGGCGCCGATACCGGGCAGATGCGACAGCTCGACGCGCTCCCCCGAGATCGTGACCGGCGCGAGCATCTTCAGGAAGGCGGCGGGTTCGACGTCGTGCTCGATCTTCGCCGCCGGGTCGTGATGGACCAGGAAGCAGATACCGCGATCGGCCGCGGTCTCGGCCAACCGGATCAAGTCCCGCTGGGCTCGCGAATCGACGCCGGCCGGGTAGTCGAAAAGCACCAGCAGCCGGTACGGATCGGTCACGCGGCCCGTGTCGCGCAAGAGCTCCTCGAAACTGCGATGACCGAGCTGCGCCATCCGGCTGGCCCGCATCGACGACACGTCGACGAGTCCCGACAGCGTGGTCTGCAGCTGCTCCTCGGTATGACCGGCACGTGGCACCAACTGCGGGTACTTCGTGGTGAGGTGCCCGAGCAGACCCATCGCACCGGTCAATCGCGGATCGAACGCGTCGATGCGCAGGCGGAACGGCTCGGCGCTCGCGACCAGGCGCAAGGCTGTGCTCTGCAATAGCCGGTGCGCGGTCTGACCCCGATCCGAACGGACCTGCCAACCCGTCGTGCCGAGCAAGGGCGCGATGACCGGCACGTCGACGGAATCGACTGACAGCTCACCGACTCGCGCATGCGCGGCGACACCTTGGCCGACGTACTCCCTGGACAGCCAGGCCTCGCTCGCCGTACTGAGTGAGGCCAATCCCGGCGCGAGTTGCCCGGCCCGGCTCATGGCCGCGGGTGCGTGGTTGTCGATCGCTTCCCGGACAGCGTTCTCTACGACAGAGCGTGCGTCCGGGGCTGCGCCCGGCACCGATTGCAGCGCGATCAGTGCCCGTTGATGCTCGACTTGGCCGACTCGCCGGGCGTGCACCGCCAGCTCTTCGACAGCGTCGGCAAGTCCGCGAAGACGTGCCTCGAGGGCTTCCGGTGGCGGTGGGCCATGCTTCCCACCTGCCTCATCCGTCACTACTTACCCCTCACTCACGTGCGTCACACCTGCTTGCCTGAAATATGTCACACCCAGTCGGAGACCGGACACAGATGGGAGGCCTTTCGAGGCTACCGTCCAGCAAGTGGTACGGCAGCGCGACCGACGTGTCCTCAGGGCAGGTTGAATCCCTCGTCGACGCCGACGGCACGGACGGCGGTGTAGGTGGCGTAGCCGTCGCGCAGCCACGCCAGATCGCTGCCGCTCGCATGCTGACCGCCATGCTCCTCGAGCGCCACCCGGACGAAGTCGCTCCCGGTCTCGGCGATCGCCATCTGCACCTGACCGAATTCGGCCAGCGTCGCCTTCTTCAGGCCGAGGATCTTGTCCGCCGGCAGATCGGGCACGTTCAGGTTGAGCACCCAACCGTCGCGCAGACCGGGCAGTACGTCGCGGATGTACGCCGCGGCGGAGGCCCAGTTGTGCGATGCGTCGGCCATGCTATCCAGCACCGTCAGCCGATTGCCACCACTGGCCGGATCGAGTGGCGAAAGCACGTCGAGCGAGACCGCCAGCGCGGGCACCCGGTACGTCGCCGCCGCGAAGGCCGCTCCGACCGTGCCCGAGTGCAGCACGGCGCGACCGGCATTCGCGCCTCGGTTGATCCCGGAGAACACGACGTCCGGCACCTCCCCGAAAGCGCCGGCCATCGCCATGATCACGATGTAGCTCGGTGAGGCCGCCACGCCGTACGACGGGAGGTCGGCCAGGCCGTCGAGCTGCTGCCGTTCGACCACCACCCGGTCGCTGTCGGTATACGCGGTCAGGGCCGTGCCCATACCGCTGGCCTCCGTGGCGGGTGCGGCAACGACCACCTCATGGCCGGCCTCGACCGCCGCGAGCGCGAGATGCCGCAGCCCGGGCGCGGCGATTCCGTCGTCGTTGGTGATCAGCACTCTGCTCATGCGTTCCACCCTATGCCTCGAGTCAGCTGCCAAGCATCCACCAGTTTGTGCTTGCTTCCGGCAACAAATCGCGCTTCGAATTCGCTGTCACCAAGAGCCGCTCGCACCCGTTCGGTCGTCTGGTCGAAATCCGCCTGTTCCGGCAACGAGCGTGGGATTTCCAGGTCCTGGCGCGCGACGTTGGTTGCCCCGAGCAA
Source organism: Kribbella sp. NBC_01245 (assembly GCF_036226525.1). NCBI lineage: Bacteria > Bacillati > Actinomycetota > Actinomycetes > Propionibacteriales > Kribbellaceae > Kribbella > Kribbella sp. NBC_01245. The sequence goes on along the minus strand of NZ_CP108487.1, from coordinate 58,403 downwards.
CTCGGCGGCGACTTCGTTGTGTCCGGCAAGGGATGCCGTATTGGCCAGGCCCTCGAGCACAAAAGCCTGGCCGCGTGGGGATTCGGCGTCCACGGCGTGCTGGTAGGCGATCTCGCGACAGGCCGCCGCCTGGGCCAGATCGCCTTGCAGGTCAAGGACATAGCCGAGTTCGATCTGGACGATGCCCAGGTAGAGCGCGTTGTCCGGCGCGCCTTCGATCAGATTGCGCAAACGGGTCGCGGCCGTTGGCAGGTCGCCGAGCCGGCGGGCTGCGAAGGCCAGCACGATCCGGGCGAGTACCTGGTCGGCCAGCTGACCGTGTTCGGCCGCGAGGCGCAAGGCCTGTTCGCCGTACTGCTCAGCCTTCTCGTAGTCACCTCGCTGTAGGTCGTTCCAGCCGAGGAATCCGAGCCGGCCGGCCACCTCCGGCCAGAGGCCCAGCTCCTCGGCCATTTGCAGGCCCTCGGTGTAGAGCTTGGCCGCGGCGTCGTGTTCACCGACGAGTTCGGCGCGGGCGCCCAGCCATTCGGTGGCTTGGAGCCGGCCCCAGAGGTCGCCCACCTCGGTGAAGAGGTCGAGGCTGCGTTGGCCGTCGCGTTCGATGGCGGCCAGGTCGCCGCGGACGTGCGCGAGTTTGGCGCGGGATGCGAGTACGGCGGCTTCGCCCCAGCGGTCGCCGGTGTCCTGGAAGGTGCGTAGTGCGCTGGCGAGCAGCTCGTCGGCGCCGTCCACGTCGCCCAGGTCCGTCCTTGTGTAGGCCAGGAACCACTCGGCGCGGGCTCGCTCCTTGCCAGTGAGGTCGGACAGGTCGGCCGTGGCGTCTTCGCCTTGTATTACAGCGAATCCGGCTTCCCAGGCTCGCGCTCTCGCCTTTATGGATGCGCCGTTGGTTGCGAGGGCCGCCGCGATGGACTGTCGCGCGGTGGTTATGCGGCCGCGGAGGAACCAGTACCAGGCGAGGGCGTCGACCAGTCGTAGCGCCTGGTCGGCATCGCCGTCGGCCACGGCGCCGTCGAGCGCGCTACGGAGATTGCCCGCCTCGGCGTCGAACCACGTCAGCGCGCGATGCTGGCCGGCGCCGTACAGCTCTTCGGCGTTGCGTTCGGCCTGCTCGAGGTAATACCGATGGTGGGCCGCGCGGATTTCGTCGTACTCGCCTGCTTCATGCAAACGCTCGACGCCGTACGCCGCGATCGACTCGAGCAGGTGGAAGCGCGGGCCGTTCGGCTGGTGGACTGGGACTACCAACGACCTGTCCACGAGCCGGCCGAGTACGTCCGCGTCGCCGCCGATGGCCTCGGCCGCGTGCGTCGTACAGCCGTCGACGTGTAGTGCGAGGCGGCGGAGGGTGGCGCGTTCGACGTCGGTGAGTAACTCCCAGCTCCAGTCGATCATCGCGAGCAGGGTTTGCTGGCGGGGAGCTGCGCCGCGATGGCCGGTGGCTAGTAGGCGGAAGCGGTCGTCGAGGCGGTCGACTAGGCCCTGCACGCCGAGGGCGCGTACTCGGTTAGCGGCTAGTTCGAGTGCGAAGGGGATGCCGTCTAGGCGGCGGCAGACTGTCGACACGGCTGCGGCTGAGGTGTCGTTGAGGGCGAAGGAGCGGTCTGCGGCTTTTGCTCGGGCGGTGAATAGTTGGACTGCGCCGGATTCGTTCAGGCTGGCGAGGTCGTCGGCGGTGGGGAGGTCGAGGGGTGGGACGTTCCAGACGACTTCGTCGGGCAAGGCGAGGGGTTCCCGGCTGGTCGCCAGTAGCTTGATCGTGGATGTTGCCTGGAGCAACGAGTCGGCGATCTCGGCGACTTGGTCGATGAGGTGCTCGCAGTTGTCCAGGACCAGTAGGAGTTCGCGCGACTGGACCGCGGCGGCGAGACGCTCGTTCGCCGTACCAGCTGTCTCGCGGACGCCGAGTGCGGTCAGGATCACCTCGATCAGCGAGGCCGTGGCGTCTAGGGCGTCGGGGGCTTCGACGGCGGCGAGCTCGATCCAACGTACGCCGTCCGGGAAGGTCTGCTCGTCGGCTGTCGCGATCGCTAATGCCAATCGGGTCTTGCCGACTCCCCCGGGTCCGGTCAACGTAACCAGGCGGTGCTTTGCGAGTTGGGCCCGGATGTCGGCGACGGCGTCATCCCGCCCGATCAACTCGGACCGCTGCGCCGGCAAATTGCTCGTACGCCGCCTGGTTGGGGCGTCTTGCCCCCTGTCTTGAACCAGGACCGGGTCTTGGGTGAGTAGGGCCTGGTGGAGTTCGGCCAGGGCGGGGCTCGGGTCCAGCCCGAGTTCGTCGGCGAGGAGCTCGCGCAACTGGTCGTACCCGGCGAGCGCCTCGGCTTGGCGGCCCGCGCGGTACAACGCCTTGAGGTGAATCGCCCGCAAGCGCTCGCGCAGCGGATTGGCCGCGACGAGGCTCGCTAATTCGTCCGCGAGGCGGTGATGGTCGCCTTGGTTGAGCCTTGTTTCGGCTTGCTCCTCGTGCGCGGTGAGCCGTTGCTCGGTCAGCCGGGTGATCGCGGCCCGGGCGAACTCCTCGTCGGCGAAATCGGCGTACGCCGGACCGCGCCAAAGAGCCTCAGCCTCGGCCGGGCGACCCTGATCCAGGAGCGTCTGGAATTGGCCGGCGTCGGTCTCCGCCCTGATCGAGTAGCCCGCGGGACCGGAGACGATCAACTCGCGGCCGCCTGGCTCCGCGTCTTCGAGCGCCCGGCGGAGTTGGGAAGCCTTGACCTGCAGAGTCCCGATGGGATTGGCCGGCTGGTCGTCACCCCAGATGTCCTCGACCAATCGGTCAGCCGAGACCGGCTTGCCTTCGTGGACGAGGAGATCGGCCAGCAACGCCCGGACCTTCACCCCGGGAATAGCGACCGGGCGACCGTCATCGGTCCACACGGCCACCGGCCCGAGCACGCCAAACCGCATGCCCGCACCCTAACCCCGCAAGGTCCACCCAGCTCCTGTCTCGCGGCCGATTCGCTACTCGGAACTGTCTGTCTCGGACCGACGTTCTGTCTCGGACCGGCGTTCGTAGGTGGCGATGATGACGCCCGTTGACGTAGGCACCGACCTGACCAGGCGGAACTCGTCGAACACACCCTGGTCCGGGAACAGCCGGGTACCGCCGCCGAGCACGATTGGATGGATGGAAAGCGAGTACTGGTCGACCAGTCGTTCCGCGGCGAGGGCGCGCACCAGCTCACCACTGCCGAGCACGACGATATTGCCCTCCAGTTCCGCCCTCAGCCGAGCCACCTCGGTGAGGCCGTCGAGACGGAATGTGTTCTGCCACTCCAATGGCTCGGCCAGGGTCTTCGAGACGACGTACTTCGGCGTCTTGTCGAGCAGCGCGGTAAACGGGTTCCCGTCAGTCTGATGCGGCCAGAACGCGGCCATCTTCAGATACGTCAACCGCCCGAACAGCATCGCGGTCGTATCCCCCATCCCCTTACCGGCCTCTTCCAGCGCGACGTCATCCGAATAGGCCTGCCCCCACCCACCCCGCGTGAACCCGCCCCGAGTGTCCTCATCCGGCCCACCCAGCCCCTGCATCACACCATCCAACGACACACTCTCAACCACACAAACCCGCGCCATCTCCGCCTCCATCTCGTCCGGTTACCCACTACACGAACGCCCCTCCCCAGATCGACAACTCCCGCCTGCATTCGCCGAAACCCGTCCCGCCAGCGCGCCCGGGTTCCGTCGAGCGTCCCAGGTTCCGTCGGGCGTCCCCAGATCGCGCGGGCCGGCCCACACCCGCGTTGAGCGGCCCGCCCCCTGCGTTGATTCGTCTGCATCCGCTCGCCCCTTCGTACGGCGGGTCGATTGGTCGCTGGCGTGGGCGGGCGGATTCGGACGAATCAACGCTAAACGCCTGCCAGGTATGACTTTTGGCCGGGTTTTCGGTTACACCCGTCCCCCTGAGTTCTTCCGAATTGTCAGGCCGGTCCGGGCCGCGTCAAGGGCTTCATCGGCTAGCGCCGACGCTGACGCGCCCTTGACCCGACCCGAACCGACCAAGGACAGCGGGCTATTCAGGGGGACGAGTGAGGTCTGACCGGGTTCCAGGCCATCCCGTTTCGCCGACGTCTGCGATTGCGCATAGGTCTTCGCGTGCCGCATGGGTCTGGGCTTGCGAGGGGCTAGCCATTGCGGGCGTGGGTTCCCACCTCGGATTGGCGGGTTCACGTGGTTGTTGCAACACCTCGATTTGAGGAGTTGTGATGGTTATGTCGTTTGTGGAGGACAACGAGCGTCACGGTGCTGCCTTGTTGCGGCTGGTGGATTCGGGGGTCGGGGTAGCGGCTGCGTGTGAGTCGTTGGGGATCGGGCGTGGTCGTGGCTATGAGATCTTGCGGGCTCGTGGCCGTGGTTCGCGTCCGCGCACGGTGATCACTGATGCGTTGCGGGAGCAGGTCATCGCGGTGTTCAAGGAATCGGGGAACATCACTGGCGCGGGTTCGGCCTGCGGGTTGAGGCATGACACTGCCCGGCGGATCCTTGTCGTGGCCGGGCTGGTTCCCGCGGTGCGGGCCGTGAAACGCAAGACCCAGGCCAGGGTCCGCCTCGAGGAGTTGCTGGAGGCGGGCTGGTCCATCACGCGCGCAGCCAAGGAGGTGGGCGTGCATCCGGGTACTGCGCGGGACTGGCATCACGGGGTCCGCAGGGTGGGCAACACGCGGGTCTATCCCGATGGGCGGGTCGTGGACTACGGCACCACAACCCGATACTCCACTTCCATGACCCCATCAGCTGACGCGGTGATCAGCGACCGTTACCTGTGCCTGGACCAGCGGCTGGCGATCGCCGATGGGCGGGTCAACAAACTCACCTTGACCGCGATCGCGGCCGGCATCGGCAAGGACAAGTCCACAGTCTCTCGTGAGATCCGCGCCCACAGTGTTGAAGGAACCTACCTGCCCCACCAGGCCCACCGCGACGCTGCGGCCGCCAGGGCCCGGCCCAAGACCTCAAAGCTGGTCACCGATCCCGCGTTGCGTGAGCAGGTCGAGCTGGGTCTGGAGCGGAAGTTGTCGCCGGAGCAGATTTCGAACAGGCTCGTCAAGGACTTCCCCGACGACGAGAGCATGCGCGTGAGCCACGAGACGATCTACAAGGCGCTCTACTTCCAGGCCCGCGGCGGCCTCAAACGCGAAGTCCAGACCGCGCTGCGCACCGGACGGACCCGCCGCAAACCACAACGCCAGCCCGGCCAGCGCCAGCACCGGTTCGTCGAGGAGATGATCATGATCTCCGAGCGGCCCGCCGAGGCCGACGATCGCGCGGTTCCCGGCCACTGGGAAGGCGACCTGATCATGGGCGAGAACAACCGGTCCGCGATCGCCACCCTGGTCGAACGCACCACCCGCTACACGATGCTGGTCCACCTGCCCGGCGGCCACGACGCCGAACAGGTCCGCGACGGTCTCATCGCGACGATGAAAACCCTGCCCGGCCATCTGCGCGGCTCGCTGACCTGGGACCAGGGCTGCGAAATGGCCAAACACAAACAGTTCTCCATCGCCACCGACATGGCCGTCTACTTCTGCGACCCGCACTCCCCCTGGCAGCGCGGCACCAACGAAAACACCAACGGACTACTGCGCCAGTACTTCCCCAAGGGCACCGACCTGAGCATCCACGGACCCGAAGACCTCGAACACGTCGCCCAAGAACTCAACGGGCGACCACGCAAAACGCTCGACTGGGACACCCCAGCCGAACGCCTACGTGATCTACTCACCACCTAGAAACCAACCCGGTGTTGCAACGACCCCTCGAAACCGCCATTCCGGGGTGGTAACCCACCGTCGGCGTGGCCAGCCACTGCCCGGGCGGCCTGCTTGACCCCGAATTCGGCCGCCTCCCGAGCGGACTGGACGTTTTCCGGCCCGGAAAACGTCCAGTCCGCTCGGGAAGATGCGTGCGCAGCCGTCGGCGGGCGTCGAGGCGTGGATTGTGGTGCGGGAAAGGCCTTGCCAACCGCAAAAGGCCACGACTCGATGGGTTAATGGGCCGCCACGCAGCCGCAACTCGCGGGTGAAGCGCTTCAACCCGGCGAAAACCGGAGTTATGGCCGCGTCCGCGTCCGGGCCCGACCGCAGGCCCATATGGCGACCACCCGCCGTCGCCATCGGTGGGCTTTCGGGTCTGAGTGAACGGCCGTAGGTGGGTTGTAAGGAAACCGTCAGTCGGGGGCGGCATGGTTGTCCCAACGAACCGGGAAGGAGGCACCGAGATGACCGAGACAGACAAACTGCGGTTGGCGATCATCGTCGGCAGCACCCGCACCGGGCGGTTCGGACCGACCGTGGCCGACTGGTTCACCGATCGGGCGAAGCGCCGGCGTGATCTCGAGATCGACCTGATCGACCTCGCCGATACCCGCCTCCCGGCCGAACTCACCGACCTCGGCGACCCACTGCCAAAACCAGTCGCGGCTCTAGCCCCACGACTCGCCGCGGCAGATGCCTTCGTCGTGGTCACCCCCGAGTACAACGGGAGTTTCCCGGCACCACTCAAGACCGCCATCGACTGGTACTACCAGGAGTGGCACGCAAAACCCGTCACGTTCGTGTCGTACGGCAGAGAGTCCGGCGGGCAGCAAGCCGTCGCCCAGCTGCGGCTCGTCTTCACCGAACTGCACGCCGTAACAATCGGCAGCCACGTCGGTTTGCCGAGCTACTGGGACCGGTTCGCCGCCGATGGCAGCTGGCCCCGCCCCTCCGCGGACTACGAGGCCGCGGTCAAGACCACCCTGGACCAACTCTCCTGGTGGGCTTACGCACTACGAGCAGCACGCAACAACAATCCGTACACACCCTGAAGTTCAAACCGAGATCTGGAGATCATCATGAGGAAGCTCATCGAGTCCACGTACGTCACCCTCGACGGCACCATCGACGACCCGCAGAACTGGAGTCTGGATTACTTCGACGACGAGTACGCCAACTACGCCGGCGAGCTGCTCTTCGGCGCTGACGCCCTGGTCCTCGGCCGCGAGACCTACGAGGGCTTTGCCCCGGCCTGGATGTCCCGCAGTGGCGACCCCTTCACCGATCGCATCAACGCGATGCCCAAGCACGTCGCCACGACCACGCTGAAAGACCTCGAGTGGAACTCGACCGTCCTTCCCGGCGACGCCGTCGAGGCCGTCCGTGAGCTGAAGGCGCAGGACGGGCTGAACCTGCTGAAGTACGGCACCGGCTCGTTCTCGAAGGCGCTCCTGGACGCGAAGCTGGTGGACGAGTTCCATTTCTGGTTCTTCCCGGTCATCGCCGGCAGCGGCAGCCGTCTGCTCGACGGGCTCGACATCACGCACTTCAAGCACCTCGGCAGTACGACGTTCAAGTCCGGCGTCGTGGTCCACAAGCTGGCACCTAAGGACTGACGATCTCCGCCTCGTAACCCGCGTGGTTGTGCAGGAAGGCCGCGTAGTGATCGGGACCGCCCGCATGCGGATGCTTGTCGGCGAACATCAAGGTCCAGCCGTTGGCCCCGGCCTTCTCCACGATCGCGTCGACCTGAGCGCGAGACGCCGCATTCAAGGCGAGGTGGTTGAGGCCGGGCCTGGTCCGGTCGTGGTTGGCGCCGGTCATCGCGGGACTCTGCTCGACCACCAGGTAGGTGCCGTCGGAGGCTCGCCACGAATGACCGGCTGGCCAATCCTGGAAGTCGGTCCAGCCGAGTTCGCCGAGGAGCCAGCCCCAGGACGCGACGGCCTCGGCCAAATCCGGGACCCAGAGCTCGATGTGGTGGACGGCCGCGGTCATCTGGACGGCTTGGTCCCGGTCACGCCGTACATGGTGAGTGAGAAGTGGAACGCCCCGCGCGCGGCCGCCTCGGTCATCGCGGTCTGGAACGCCTCGGCCTCCTCGGCGGTGATCGCTCCGGCCGCGACCGACGTCGGGATCATCGCCTGGAGAAACCCCTCGTTCGCGCCTTCCTGTGGCTCGATCCAGGTGGCAGCCGTCTCGCCCTCGATCGTCAGACCGGCGTCGACGAGCAGCCCGCGCAGTTGGCGGCCGGCGAACGGATTCGCAGATTGGCTCATGAGGTGGGCGCTGATCCGGCCGATCACGTCGGGATCGGCCGGGTGCATGATCGCCGTCTGCCAGTCGGTGTCGATCAACGCGATCCGGCCGCCGGGTTTGAGTACGCGGGCCATCTCCGCGACGGCGCGGGCCGGCTCGCCGACATGCTGCAAGACGCGTTCGCACCGGATCACGTCGAACGTCGCGTCGTCGTACGGCAAGTCCGTCGCGTCGCCCTCGACGTACTCGACCTCGCCTTGACCAGCGCGTTGAGCGGCCTCGGCGCGTAGGCCCGGGCTCGGCTCGACGCCGACCGCGCGACCGGTGATTGCGTACAAGGCGACGGTGTCCTCGCCCGTACCGGATCCGACGTCGAGCGCGAACTCGCCGGGCTTCGGCGCCAGCGCCGCGAGGGCCCACGCCTTGAGGGTCTGGACGGCCGGTTTGGCCGCGATGGCGTCGAGTACGAACGCGAGCCGGGCCGCGTCCTGCCGGTCGATATCCGCGGTCTTGAACGAGCCGAAGTGCTCCCCGTCGGTGCTGGTCATCTCGTCAGTATGTCCCGCCGGGACGCCGCCAGAGCAACGAATATCGCCAGTACAACCGACGCCGAATCCGCACGCCGGGCATCTGGGCGGCCGCCTCCTGCTGGATCTCCGCGAGGGTGTCGGACGGTTCCTTGATCGGCATGCCGTCGTCGTGCGGCTTCCCGGCCCTTCCGCGCACCGCCAGGTATGCCCCCATGGCCGCATTCCCGGCCAGGTTCACCACCTCGAGCGCCCGGTCGGCAGGCGTCGCGCCCTGGGAATGACCGATCACCACGAGTACGCCGTTCGGCCGGACCAGCCCAGCGAGGCGCTGCAACCCCTCTCGCAACGGGAGGTGGTGCAGGCTCGAAACGGCCGTGACGACGTCGTACCCGTCGGGGTGAAGATCGGCTTGCAGTACGTCGCCGAGGATCCAGCGGATGTTGGCCTGGGACGGGCTGAGGTTCTTCGCCTGGTCGATCATGTCGGGCGATGCGTCGATGGCGTCGACGTGGTCCGCGCGCTCGCTAAGGTGGCGCGCCAGGACGCCGTGGCCGCAGCCGACGTCGAGCATCCGGCCGCCGTGGCGCGGAATCTGGTCGAGCAACCATCGGTGGTAGTAGGCGTTGTGATCCCACTGAAGTGCGCGCGGCAACGGTGGTATCCACATGTGAACCGATCGTAGCCCGCGAGCGTTTCACCCATTCCCGAGAGGAACTCTGTGAATCAGCCCGTTTATGACAAGAAGGACCAGTTCGACAAGGTCGTCTCCGGCCTGCTGCAGGGTGAGACCGTGATCGCGGTGTACGACGCGATCGGCACCGGCACCGGGTTCATCGGCCTGACCGACCGGCGCGTGATCATCCAGGACAACTCGTTCGCCGGGAAGCGGATGGCGTTGACGTCGATCCCGTATTCGAAGGTGCAGAGCGTCTCGTTCATCTCGGACAAGTCGGTGTTCGGCAAATGGGCGTCCACCTCGGAAATCGCCGTACAGGCCGGCGGCCGTTCGTACGAGGTCGCGTTCCGCGGCAACGACAAAGCCAAACACTGCCACGACGTAATCCTCTGGAAAATCAGCTGAACCGCGCGAGGTAGTGCCAGACCTTCTTCAGGTCTTGCGCTTCATACTTGCCGGACCGTACGGCGGTGCCGATGACGAGCGGATCCAGCCAGCCGACGACCGCGATCGCGACGCCCAGGTCGACGTACTCCTGGCCGCGATAGTCCGGGTGGCGCTTTAGCTTCTCCACGCTCAACCGGAAGCCGTGGTGCCACCTCGGCCGTGAGCCGGAGGTGTGCCGAGCCGAACCGTGGGGCCGCCCCGACTACCTTGCGACGGAAGTTCAACGCGCCGTAGACCGGACGGTCCTCCGGCTTTGCGTTGTCGTAGGCCCCACCAAAGATCCGGCTCTCCCAACGCCAGCGATCTCCACCTCTGTACGCCGTCAGCCCGCCGTTACTCGTCCCCGTCACGAACTGCGACACGTAGACGCCTTCAACCGCGAGCGCATCCAGGATCAGCCGGCCGTTGGCGTTGTGCCGATCGGGATGAAAGTTGAGCGTCACCCGGACGTCCCCGTCGACCGCCCGGCCGCTTTGCACCATGGACGCCACGTGTTCGATAGCCCGTTCGCTCGCCACCCTTAGCGGCTCACGGCAGTCTCGCGCTCCACATGTGAGAGCTTTTCGGGGTTGCGGACGTAGTAGAGGCCGGTGATCAAGCCGCCCGCGACTCGCACCGCCAGGATGCCGTCCAGCTCCCCGTCGAGCCGCATGATCATGGCCGGGCAGCCGTTGATCTGTACCGGTTCGAGCGACGCCCTGGCACCGACCTTGCCCAGGCCGGCGATCAGCAGGCGAGCCACCTTGTCGGCCCCAACGATCGGCCGCAGCACGGCCTGCTTGACTCCGCCGCCGTCGCTCAGGGAGACGACGTCCGGCGCGAGGATGTCGAGCAGACTCTGCAGATCACCCGTATCGACCGCCCGTTGGAACGCCTCAAGCGCACCCCGGGTCTCGGCCGGCGAAACGACTCCGCGCGGCCGGCGATCGGCGACATGCGCCCGCGCTCGGTGCGCGATCTGACGTACGGCGGCCGGGGTCTTCTCGACGGCTTCCGCGATCTCGTCGTACCCAAGATCGAACACCTCGCGCAGCACGAACACCGCCCGCTCCGTCGGCGCGAGCGTCTCCAACACCAGCAGCATCGCCATCGAAATACTGTCTGCCAACTCGACATCGTCCGCCACGTCGGGCGAGGTCAACAGCGGCTCGGGCAGCCACGTTCCGACGTACGACTCCTTGCGCCGTCCGAGCGTACGCAGCCGATTGAGCGCCTGGCGAGTGGTGATCCGGACGAGGTACGCCCGCTGATCCCTCACCGTGTCGAGATCGACCCCCGCCCACTTCAGCCAGGTCTCCTGCAGAACGTCCTCCGCGTCGGCGGCCGAACCGAGCATCTCGTACGCGACCGTGAACAGAAGGTTGCGATGAGCAACAAACGCCTCGGTAGCCGGGACCGGGCGCCCGTCCCCGCTCAACGTACTTCCCATTTCTCGGCTCCTGTCTCTTCCCTGTCGCCCACAAGACGCCGGACCCCACCATTTTGTGACACCCGTCGACCGAATTACCGCTCGTGACGTGCATCACGCAAGCTGAGTCATAGCATTGGCCGGTGCACTTCGTCGGAGTTGACCTCGCCTGGGGGCTGAAGGGGATCACCGGGCTGGCCGTCGTCGACTCGGCGGGCCGGCTGCTGGCGGCGACGGAACGGCGTACCGACGAGGAGATCCTCGACTGGTTGCGCCCGTGGACGGTCGGGCCTTGCCTCGTCGCGATGGACGCGCCTCTGGTCGTACGGAACGCGTCGGGCAATCGGCCGTGCGAAAGCCTGGTGACGAAGTACTTCGGCAAGTACAACGCCGGCTGCCACTCGTCCAGCCTCGCCCTGCCGCATTTCGCCGGTGGGGGTCGGGCCTACCGGCTCGCGCTTGAGCTCGGGCTTCGCGTGGACTCGATCGAACGCGGGTCGAGCGCCAGGCCGTCGAGGTCTATCCGCATCCGGCGATAGTGGCGCTCTTCGGTTTGCCGAAAATCCTGCAATACAAGGACAAACCCGGGCGTGACGCGTCGTACTGCCGTAGCGAGCTCCTCCGCCTGCTCGACCTCCTAGAGGGTCTCCCTTCATTGGACGTCTCAGGCTGCGCGGACTGGGACCGCATCCGTACGGCAGCCTCGTCCGCCACGCGCAAGGTCGAGCTCGCCCGGATCGAGGACTCCATCGACGCGATCGTCTGCGCCTACATCGCCCACTACGCCTCCGCCCAACCCACCGCCGTACGCGCAATGGGCGACGCGGAAACCGGCTACATCCTCACCCCAGTAACCCCAGACATCGCCACCCGCTTCGACTCCTACGTCACTTAGCAGGCGTGGACTCTTTGCGTCACTTAGCAGGCGTGTAGGTGTAACTGCAGCTCGCCATCTCAGCCGGCCCCTTGGCGGTCTTGGTGGCCACAACCTTCTTGTTGACGATGATCGAGCACGTAATGGTGCCCTTCTCACTGCCACCGTTCAACGCACTCATATTCACATTGGCATTCGGCGCAACCGAAGTCGTGGTCTGGTACGGCGGCACAACCGACACGCCACTAGAGAACCCAGGCGGCCCACCATTGATCTTCAACGTGACCTTCTTACTAGTCCCGGAGATCTTCAACGTCGCCACCACCGACGGCTTCGACGGCTCATACGCATCGTTGCCGACCTTGTTCCCCAGGTACACCAACCCAGCCGTACACCCACCAAACGTCAACAACACTAGGCTGATGATGATGAGCCCGATCTTCCGCCCACTACCGCCCTTCCGCCCAGTCCCAGCCGCCGGCGGCCGATAAGCGTTATAAGGCTGCTGCCCGCTCAAACCCAACTCCCAACCCAGACCATCACCAACACCAACGTCTAACCATACGCACGACCCCGCCCCTCAAGGTTGCAGCTTCCTGCAACCCCGCCTCCCGGCGTGTGGACGCCTACGCGCTTTTCGGCGGCCAGGCGTCAGAAGCGAAGGTCAGCGATCGCCTCCAGGTCGATGCCATACCGCGCGTACACCTTGATCGTGTTCTCCCCGGTCAACCGCGACTCGTCGATCCCGAGCAACCCGGCCACCTGAACCACGTGTTCCCGCGAGTCCCCCTCAATCTCGAGGTACGCCGGAATACGCGGCCACCGATCAACCTCCAGCCTGGCCCCCGCCAACGCATAACTCGTCCGCCGCGTCTCCTGGTACGACTTCGCCTCGAACCCCATCCGCCCCAACAACGCATGCGTCGTCTCGAAGTCCCCCACCACAACCTCGGTCTCCGTAGTCCCGTCGATCCCGTCATGCGCGATCTCCTTGACCGCCAACGTCACCTCGCGACCGCTATCCCGAAGCCGAATCCACCGCGACAAATCCCCCACCACCACGTCATACACATACCGCCGCATCCCCACCTCCCCCACCAGTTCTCCGCCGGCCCCCGAGATCGCCTTGCCGACAGCATCGACATCAACGTCCAATACCTTCGCCTCAAACTCCGTCGGCATCAGCCGTAGATCCTCTCGATCGTCTTCCTGCCAAGGGGTTCAATCAACTGCCGGAATTAGGACGTTCTCCAGATGCCATTCAAAGAACGGCGCCGATGCCGTCGAATATGCGATGCAGACTTTGCCGCTAAGATCATTCAATCGATCCGAGAGAATTCCGGTTACGAAGCTTGCCTGAGTACGAACGATAATTCCGTCGTCTGCGACGGCCAGGTATCCTAGTTCAAATAATGCATCGCAGCCGAAAACACAGGCTGGCATCGCGATCCGGTCAAGAGCTCGACGCTCCAGGTCCGTACATGCGGCGCGGCGCTTGATATGGGCCGCGACAAGTAGCCCAACCGGGAATTTCTCGCCGCAGATCGCACAACGAGCGGATGACGGCGCGCCGAACATTCGGCGCCGGAGCGACCGCTGCTCACCACGGGTGTACACAGAACGAATACGAGAAAGGTCACCATCAAAGGATGAATCCCCGGCGCTACGGCCGCTCGGAGCGACGGCCGAGATCCTAATAGCCGGCGGCACGCCCTCAACCAAAGCTCCCGGCAGCGTCAGCAGGACTGCTGCGACGAGCGGCGAACCGTCGCCAAACGCCTGTCCACCAATTGACACCTGCCCAGATTGAGCCAGTTGGTCGAGGGCACCCTGAACAACCGCAATCTCGACATCAACATCAAGAGCTAAGCCACTAATCGTTGCCATCACCGCCGACTCTCCGACTGAGCGAATGACGCACGAAATTCCGCCCGGCGCCTTAAGGCTTACGCCTAAATACTTGCGCAATAGATGACGCGCCGAGTGTTCGGCCGGTAGCTTCACCGCTCGAGTCAGACGTACCGGCGAGGCATCCGCCGAGTCACGGAATTGGCGGCCAACCAGCATCGATTCAAATCGGCCACCGAGATCCGGCTCGACATAATATAGATAGCCTTGCTTCACGTTCCCATTCTTATCGAATGGCCCGCCGGGCCTGGCCTTACGATCGTCCTCGGCAAAATCGGAAAGCGGGATCGGAGTCTCCAGCATGCGATACGCCGATCGAATAAGACGGCCGTCATTGGTCCAGCGTGCCGATAGGTCTGGCGGCCTGCCGCTTGGAACCGCCCGGGTGTCTACAAGACTGACCGCTCGCATGTGGTTGTCCGCGAAGTGGAAGATCACATCTTCGGGTCGAACCTCGAGCATCGTCTCCCAGTGAGACTGCCGCCCGCCCCGCTTGTTGAGAATAGGGGCCCAAAGGATTTGCGCCACCGCTTCTTCCTTATAGCTGTCACCCTGGTTAACCCACCAGTACCGCATAGTCCCCCTAGCACCTCGGCTTGTCTGCCACTACATCCTTACAGGAATGAGGTGCCTGCGCGGTCCCTGAACTGCACGCCCCTCTGAGCCGCGCGATTAGCAGGTGAGGGTGGTGGGGAGTTGGGGGTTGAGCATGGCTACGAGGGTGGTGGCGGCGAGGCTCATGGTGGGTTCGCGGGAGGTGGCGACGGAGACTTGCCACTCTGAGGCTTGGTTCGGTTCTAAGGGGACTGTGGTGTGGGTGAAGCCTTTTTTGGCGGCTATGCGTTCGGGGACCAGGGCGACGCCTAGGCCGTGGCTTACCAGGGCCAGCAGGGTGTGGACGTCGTTGACTTCAAGCGATACGGGGTATTCGATTCCGGCGGCGTGGAATGCCCTATCGGTGATCGTTCGCGCACCCCAGCTCGGGTCGAAACCGATGAAGGATTCGCCTGCCAGTTTCTCGAGGGCGATGGGGCCGGTGCCGGCTAGGCGGTGGTCGGGTGGGCAGACGAGGACCATGGATTCAGAGGTTAGGGGGCGGAGGGTTACGTCGGGGACGGGTTCGCCGCCGGTTGCGACGAAGGCGACGTCTAGGCGGCCGGAGGCTAGTTCTTCGAGCATGGGCGTGGAGCCGCCTTGGCGTACGGAGATCTCGACGCCGGGGTGAGCCGCGCGGAACTGGGCGAGGATGGCGGGGACGTTCACCACGCCGAGGCATTGCTCGAGGCCTACCGAGAGCGAGCCGCGGAGGAGGCCTTGGACGGCGGCAACCGCCTCGCGGGCGGCGGCGGCGCTGGCGAGCGTACGGCGGCCTTCAACCAACAGCGCCCGGCCGGCTTCGGTTAGTTCGACGCTGCGGGTGTTGCGGACGAAGAGTGATGCGTGGAGCTCGCGTTCGAGGGCGCGGATCGAGGCGGACAGGCCGGATTGGGAGATCGACATGACCTCCGCGGCACGCGTGAAGTGCCGTTGCTCGGCAACGGCGACGAAGTGTTCGAGATGCCTCAGCTCCATGGGCGCACAATACCCAGCATTCAGAACCTGGTGTGATCGAACTGAGCCGCCCCAGCGTGTCCGGAGGCTTCGTTAGGTGTTAACCGGCCTCGGCGAGACGGGTTCGGTGAGTGTAGTGAGTGTGCTCGGCTTGGGTCGGTGTGAGGTCTTGGATCGATCCGTGAGGGCGGGCGGTGTTGAACCAGTGGACCCAGTTCAAGGTGGCTGCTTCGACGTCGTGGAGGCCTTGCCAGGGGCCGTAGGAGTGGATCAGTTCGGACTTGTAGAGGCCCATGTGGGTCTCGGCCAGGGCGTTGTCGTAGGCGTCGCCGACCGATCCGACCGAGGCGTCGATTCCGGCGTTGAGCAGGGCTTTGGTGAAGGTGATCGAGGTGTATTGGGTGCCGGCGTCGTTGTGGTGGACCAGTCCGGTCAGGTCGGTGGTGCCTTCGGTTCGGCGGGTCCACATCGCCATCTCGAGGGCGTCCAGGACCAGCGGTGTGGTCATCGTGGTGGCTGCTTTCCAGCCGATGATCCGGCGGGAGAATACGTCCACGATGTGCGCGACGTAGACCGTGCCGGTCCTGGTCGCGACGTAGGTGAAGTCGGCGACCCACAACCGGTTCGGGGCTGAGGCGACGAACCGGCGATCGACCAGATCGGGCGGCCGGTGAGCGGACTCGTCAGCGATGGTGGTCCGTGGCTTCTTGCCGCGGATCACGCCACTGATGCCCATCTGGGTCATCAATCGTTCCACCGTGCAGCGAGCCACGTCGTGGCCCAGGCCACGCAGATGCAGCCAGAGTTTGTCGGCTCCGAACAACCGCACGAACCGGACCTCGGCGCGGACCTTCTCGATCACCGCGATCAACTCGGCATCGCGGAGTTTCTTCTTACTGGGTTGACGATTCCGGTTGTCGTAGTAGGTGGATGGGGCGATCTTGCAGCCATGCTCGGTGAGCACGCGGCAGATCGGCTCGACCCCGAACCGGTCTTTGTGATCGTTGATGAACGCCACGATCACTTCTGTGGGCGGTCGAGCTCCGCCGCGAAGAAAGTCGCTGCAGATTTCAGGATCTCGTTCGCCCGCCGCAGCTCGGCGTTCTCCCGCTTCAGTGCCTTCAGCTGGTCCGACTCCGAGGTGGTGACACCAGGACGCTGCCCAGCATCGATCTCGGCACGACGGACCCACTTGCGCAGCGTCTCCGGCGCCCCGATCCCCAGCTTCAACGCGACCGACTTGATCGCCTCGAACTCCGAGCCATAGTCGGCCTTGGACTCAACAACCATCCGAACAGCGCGCTCACGGATCTCGGGCGAATACGACGACGGACGTGACATGGACTTCATCCTTCCAACAAATGAAGTCTCCAGACACGCCGGGGCGGCTCAAACCTAGATGATTCTCCTGTTGGACATCTCAGCCGCTGTGACGGAGGTTGGACTGTATGGATTACACGCATCTCGGCCGGACCGGCCTCACCGTAAGCCGCTTGTGCCTCGGCACCATGAACTTCGGGCCTGTCACGCCTGAGCAGGACTCGTTCACGATCATGGACGCCGCGCACGACAACGGCATCAACTTCTTCGACACTGCGAACGTGTACGGCCGTGACAAGGGCAAGGGCGCTACTGAGGAGATCATCGGCCGGTGGTTCGCGCAGGGCGGCGAGCGGCGTGAGAAGACAGTGCTCGCCACCAAGGTCTACGGCGACATGACGGACCGTCCGAACGACGCCAAGCTCTCCGCGCTCAACATCCGCCGTGCGTTGGACGCGAGCCTCAAACGACTTCAGACGGACTACATCGACCTCTACCAGTTCCACCACGTCGACCGGGCTACTCCCTGGGACGAGATCTGGCAGGCGATGGAGGTCGCCGTACAGCAGGGCAAGATCCTGTACGCCGGTAGCAGCAACTTCGCCGGCTGGCACATCGCCCAGGCTCAGGAAGTCGCAGCCCGGCGCAACTACACCGGCCTCGTGAGCGAGCAGTCGATCTACAACCTGCTCAAGCGCGAGATCGAGCTAGAGGTGATTCCCGCAGCCCAGTCGTACGGCCTCGGCATCATCCCGTGGTCCCCGCTCAACGGTGGTCTGCTCGGCGGCATCATCCGCAAGGACTACGAGGGCGTACGGCGTCTTGAGGGTCGTTCCAAGGAAGCGGTCGACGCCCTCCGTCCGCAGATCGAGGCCTACGAGGACTTCGCGGCGGAGCTCGGGCACGAGCCCGGCGACGTCGCCCTCGCCTGGTTGCTGGCCCAGCCGGCCGTCACGGCCCCGATCGTCGGCCCGCGCACGCTGGAGCAGCTCGAAGCCGGCATCCGCGCCCTGGACCTCCACCTCGACGACAAGGCACTCGCCCGCCTCGACGAGATCTTCCCGGGCCACAAGCCGGCCCCCGAGGACTACGCCTGGTAATACCCGACCGCCCGTACGACGCAAGACTCCGCGTCGTACGGGCGTTGGCGTTTAGAGCGAGCGGGATTGCATAGTGGCTTTGCGGGCGGCTTTGACGACGGCGGGGTCGGGGTGGTGGGTGGCCAGGGCTTGGAGGACGTCGGCGGCCGCGGGGTGGGTGGTGTCGGCTAGGCCGGCGATGTGGTCGAGGCTGCGTGGGTCTTCGAAACCGAGTTCGGCGGCGGCTTCGCGTTGGGATTCGTCGTCGGGGCCGAGTACGGCGACGAGCATGTCGGCGAAGAGCCAGCTGGATTCGGCGGGCGTCAGCTCGGGAGCGGACAGACCTGCCTCGACGAGCCAGTTGATGGCGTGCGGGCGGACGGACGGGTCGTCGAGTTTGGCGCGTACGGCGTCCTCGGCGGGCGCGCCTACGCGTTGCAGCATCGCGAAAGCGCTCGAACGGTCGTCCGGCGTCCCGGTGGCGGCGAGGGTGACGAGTTCGTCGGCGGCGGTCGCCGGGCCGACGGCCGCGATCCACTCGTGGACGAACTCCTCACGCTCGGCGTCGTCCTCGATGACCTGAGCCATTTCCATCACCTGGACCGGGCCCGCGTCCGCGAGATCGGTGATGACGGGCGCGTCGATACCGACACTGCCGAACCAGCAGCTCAGGCCGAACTGCCCGAGCGGCGTCGACTGGAACAGCTCGCCGTCGGTCACGATGGCGCCGAGGTCGAGGAGACGGCTGATCAGGTACGAAACGCTTTCGGCGGCGTCCTCGCCGCCCGATTCGTCGAGCTCCATCGCCGTACCGACGAGGTCGTCGAACGAGACGACCGGCTCGAGGTGCAGCATCATCAGCAGTAGCGGCAGCGCCTCGGACGGCTCGTCCGCCGGGAACGCCGTCTCGATGTCCCAGTCGACCAGATCGGCCCAGACGTCGAGCTTGTCCTGGTCGGAGCCCTGGTCGAGCGCGGCCAGCGCCGGTCCGGCGACGGCCTTATCGCCTTGCAGGGTGAGGAGTTCGGTATCGAGGGCCACGGCCCAGCCGACCAGGAGCTCGGCCTGGCTGACCTCGAGCTCCTTGGCTCCGATCTCCACGTCGGCGGGATTGAGCTCGCCTTGGGCAATAACAGCACGGCCCTGGCCCCATTCCGCGAGCCGTTTGAGCTCGGTGATGCGGAGGCTGGCCAGCGCCAGCGGTGCCAGGTCGGATTCGGCGGGTAGCCGGACAGCGGGGAGCCGGAGAACTTCGGGCTCGGTCATCAGAGTCGCCTCGATCGGTCGCGAATAGCCTTACCTCGCGAGCATAGCCAGATCGCGTCACGAGCAGGGTTCGGCGATTGAGAAGCAAGTGCAAGAAAACGCTGCGGCGTTGCGCGTCTGTGGACCGTGACTCTGGGAGGCTGTACGCCTACGGAGAGGGGTATCGGTGTCGAGACGACGCGGTCACGCGGGGGTTGTGCTCTTGTTCGCCACGGTCCTGGTGCTGACCGGATGTTCCGATGTCGAGGCCTCCCCGCCCGCCGGCTCCACGCCGACGTCACCTAGCAGGACAACCAGTACGACGCCCAGCGCCACGCCAACCCCTGAGCCAACCCGCAGCGGCGACCTGAGCACGACGGCCACGGCCACACCGGTCACCCCAACGCCCAGCGCGACTCCGACGCCAAGCACGACCCCGACGACCAAGCCCACGAGCAAGCCCACGAATAAACCCGGTCCCGGCGACAAGCCGAAGCCGGCGTCGAAGGCGTTGCAGGTGGAGCGAAAGCTGGAGTCCTTCGGCTACCCCGTCGGCACCGTCGACGGCAAGATCACCAAGCGCGCCCGCCAGGCCCTGTGCGCGTGGCGCGAGACGGTCGGTCTGCCGATCACCCGCGGCCCGCTCACCCAGGACGACATCGACTCGATTCTCGGCACCAGCGCCCGCCCGATCCCTACGCGCGCCCCCGGCATCTACGTCAACAAGACGTGCCAGGTGCTGTTCCAGATCACCGGTAAGACCTACAAGCGGATCGTGTGGGTTTCGTCCGGTGCACCCGGCTACGACACCCCCAACGGCACCGGCAAGGTCTGGCGCAAGTGGGCCGGCAAGCACGAGAGCAGCCTCTACCCCGACGCGTACATGTACGACTCGATCTACTTCCTCAAGCACCGTCCGGGCATCGCTCTGCACGGCTCGCGCAACAACTACCTAGTCCACACGTACCCGGCCAGTCACAGCTGTGTCCGCGTCTGGCGTCCAGACATCCATGAGATCTTCGACGAGACCCCTATCGGCACACTCGTCTCTGTCTACGGCAAGTACTGAGGCCACGGGCGGCGAACCACTAGCCGCTCAAGGGCTGCAGCTAGCCCCAGGACGCGCATGTCGGCAAAACGCGGCCCGGCGATCTGTAGGCCGATAGGCAGGCCCTCGCCGGAGTAGCCGCAGTTGACCGATACGGCCGGGTGGCCCGACATGTTGTACGGCACGGTGAAGGCGATGTGCTCGAACGGCTTGAGCGGGTCGTCGGTTGGATAGGCCAGTTCTGCCGGGAAGGCCGTGATCGGGGCGACCGGCGAGACCAGGAAGTCGTACGACGCGAAGGCCCGGTCGACCGCGAGCGCCATCTCCCCCATCTGGCTGAACCCGTGGAACACGTCCTGCCCGGTCAGGCCCGCGGCCGAGTCGGCCCAGGCGCGGATCTCGGGCAGGACCAAGGCGCGGCGTTCGGGTGGTAGGGCCTGGAGGTCGGACGCG
Source organism: Kribbella sp. NBC_01245 (assembly GCF_036226525.1). Taxonomy (NCBI): domain Bacteria; kingdom Bacillati; phylum Actinomycetota; class Actinomycetes; order Propionibacteriales; family Kribbellaceae; genus Kribbella; species Kribbella sp. NBC_01245. The sequence goes on along the minus strand of NZ_CP108487.1, from coordinate 37,840 downwards.
CTGCGGATGCGCCAGAACCGGTCGAGCCCGTCGAGCATCTCGCGGCCGATGATCGGCGCGATCTCGGTGACGATGGCGCCGGCCTTCTCCAGGAGCGAAGCCGCCGTACGGACGGCCGTGGCGACCTCTGGTTCGACGGGTAGGCCCAGACCGGCATCGAGTAGTAGCCCGATCCGCAGGCCTGCCAGGTCGAGTGGGCCGGGGAAGGTCTCGCCTGATGAGGGGTACGACGTGTGGTCGCGGCGGTCGTACCCGGAAATGACCGAGAGCAGCAACCCGGCGTCGGCCGCCGTACGGGTGATCGGGCCGATCGCGCGACCCGGGTACGGCACGCCGACCGGGACGCGGCCGTGTGTCGGTTTGAGGCCGATCACGCCACACCACCCGGCCGGTAGGCGGATCGAGCCGCCGATATCCGTGCCGAGGTGCAGCGGCCCGTATCCCGCCGCGGCGGCAGCACCGGCACCCGCGCTCGAGCCACCCGGCGTACGGCTGAGGTCCCACGGGTTGCGCGTGAGCTCGTGGAAGGTCGAGACGCCGGACGAGAGCATCCCGTACTCCGGCATGGTCGTCTTGCTGAAGATGACCGCACCACTCGCCCGCAGGAGGGCGGCGGCGGGCGCATCAGTGGTTGCCGGGAGCAACGGAGTGGCCGCGGTGCCCTGCGGGACGGGCGTGCCGGTGGTGGCGATGTTCTCCTTGACCGTCACGGGTACGCCGTCGAGCGGTCCGGCCGGTTTGCCGTCCTGCCAGCGCTGTTGCGAGAGCGTGGCCGCGGCACGTGCGCCTTCGGGATCGAGCGCGTACGTCGCGCACAACGCGGGCTCCAGGGCGTCGACCCGTTTGAGCACCGAGTCGAGCACCTCGATCGGTGAGATCGACTTGTCGCGGTAGCCGGCCACCAGGTCGACGGCAGTCAGATCGGCGAGCTCAGTCATGTCTCGACATTAACCGAGGCTCTAATTAGGTGGGTCGAACCGTCCATCGACGGCTGTCCACCCTCCGTCGACCGCTAGGACACTGCCCGTGACGAAGGTGGAGGCGTCCGAGGCGAGGTAGACGACGGCGCCCGCGAGTTCATCGGGTGTGGCCCATCTGCCGAGGGCGCCTTTGCGCGCGTAGGCGTCGTACCAGGCGGGGTCGGCTTTGATCTGGGCGGTGAGCGGGGTTTCGACGACGCCTGGTGCGATGGCGTTTGCGCGTACGCCGTTGGGGCCGAACTCGGCGGCCGCCGTACGCAACAGCTGGACCAAGCCGGCCTTGGTCGCGGCGTACACCGACTGCCCGGCCTCGACCGTCGTACCGCGGATGGAGCTGAAACCGATGATGCTGCCGCCACCGCGCTCGGCCATCGAGGCGCCGAAGAGCCGGATCAGCTCGAACGAGGCGCGCAGGTTCAGCGCGACGACCCGGTCGAACTCGCCGGCGGTGTAGTCGACCATCCGTTTGCGCACGTTTGTCGCCGCGGTGAAGACGAGCACGTCGACGTCGGGGAGGTCCCGTACGGCGCGCTCGACCGCCTCGGTGTCCAACACATCCAGCCCGTACGACGTGAGGCCATCCGCAGCCGACGCGGTGTCGGCAGCAGCGGGGAGGTCGCGGTCGGCACAGATGACCGTGGCGCCGTGGGCTGCGAGCGCCAACGCGGCTTCGCGGCCGATTCCGCTGCCGGCCCCGACCACCAGCGCGGTCTTGCCGTCGAGGCGGAACAACCGGCCATAGTCCAGACTCATCGGGACCTCCCGGGGTTTGGGCGAATGACGGCCATGCGGGTGACGGTGAGCTCCTCGATCGCGAAGCGCGGGCCTTCCCGGCCGGCGCCCGAGTCCTTCACGCCGCCGTAGGGCATCACGTCGGAGCGGAATCCGGGCACTTCGTTCACGACCACTCCCCCGACCTCGAGTTGGTCGATCGCGGCGAAGGCCGTCTCGAGGGAGGACGTGAAGACGCTCGCCTGCAGGCCGTAGCGCGAGTCGTTCACCATCTCGAAGGCTTTGGTGATATCGGGAGCCGAGCGGAGCTGGACGATCGGCGCGAAGATCTCCTCGTCCCAGGCGGGCTGGTCCGCCGGGGTATCGAGCAACACCGTCGGCCGCACGATGCCGTCAGCAACAAGCTCGGCGGCCGGGTCATCCGCGACGGTCGCGCCAGCGGCCACCGCGCGGGCGACCACCTCGCGGACTCGTTCGGTCGCGCGGGCGTCGATCAATGCGGAGACACGCGTGCGCTCGTCCCTCGGATCGCCCACCGCCACCTGCTCGAGCAGCGGCAAAAGCTTTGCCAGGAAGGCCTCACGAACCTCCTCCACCACGATCAGCCGTTGGACGCTGATGCAGGCCTGACCTGATGCGTAGTACCCGCCGCGGATCACCGCGGAAGCCGCCGCGTCGAGATCGGCGTCGGCCGCGACGACCAGGGCCGAGTTGGACCCGAGCTCCAACAACACCTTCGTCGGCGCCGCATCACGAGCGATCTGGTGACCGACCGCGGCCGATCCCGTGAACGAGACCGCACCAATGCGACGGCTCTTGGTCAACGTCGAGCCGACATCCACCCCACCCGTGACGAGTTGAACCGCCGCCCGCGGCCCGCCCGCATCAGCCAGCGCCTCGCGGAAAAGATGGACCAGCCACAACGTTGCGAGCGGCGTTTGCGGAGCGGGTTTCACGATCACCGGACAGCCCGCGGCCAGAGCCGGCGCGACCTTGTGCGTGGCGAGCAGCAGCGGGTAGTTGAACCCGGCGATCCCGACCACCACGCCGATCGGCTTCCGCACCCAGAACCCGATCAGCCCGTCACCACTCGGCAGCAGATCCAGCGGCACGGTCTCACCGTGGAGGCGCGCCACCTCCTCCGCCGAGGTCTGCAGCGTCAGCAGGGTCCGATCGACCTCCACCCGGCAGTCGATCAGAGGCTTGCCGGTCTCCAGGACCAGCAGCTCCTCGAACGCAGCCCGCTCCGACCGCACCGACTCGTAGACGGATTGCAGCGCGGCCCGGCGGACGTGGGACGGCAGTCCCGCCACTTCGTTGCGCACGGCAACGGCCTCGTCGATCGCCCGCTCGGCCAACGGCGCGTCGGCGAGCGGCACCGCGGCGACCACCTGGCCGTCGTACGGGAAGACCACGGGCGCAGTCGTTGGTAGGTGGACCCAGGAGTCGCCGATCGGCAGGCCGGGTGGATACGGAGGCTCGAAGGAGATCATCGTTTCTCCCGCTGGATCAGGTCGGCTGTGGTTGCTCCGGCGAGGGCGCGTTGCAGGGTTGGGATGGCCGAGACCAGGCGTCGCGTGTACTGATGGCGTGGGGCGGTGTAGACCTCGCCGGTGGTGCCGGTCTCGACCACCTCGCCCGCGTGCATCACCGCCACCCGGTCGCACACGTGGCGGACGACGGACAGGTCGTGCGAGACGAAGATCAGGGTGAGGTCGAGGGAATCGACCAGTTCGGTGATGAGGTTCAGCACTTGGGCCCGGACCGAAACGTCGAGCGCGCTGACCGGCTCGTCCGCGACGAGGATGCGCGGGCGCGGCGCGAGGGCGCGGGCGATCGAGATGCGCTGCCGCTGGCCGCCAGAGAACTGGTGGGGATAACGACCACCGGCATCGGGCGACAGGCCGACGGCTTCGAGTAGCTCGCGGACGCGTTCGCCGGAGGCTTTGTGGCCTTGGACGACGAGTGGTTCGGCGATGATGTCGCGGACGCGCATGCGTGGATCGAGCGAGCTCATCGGATCCTGGAAGACCATCTGCAGGTCTTCGCGGAGGAAGCCGAGGCGTCGCTCAGGCAGGCGGGAAATCTCGGTGCCGTCGACAACGATCTGGCCCGAGTCCGGCCGGTCGAGCCCGGCGAGCAGGCGTAGCAGGGTGGATTTGCCGCAGCCGGATTCGCCGACGATGCCGAACCGCTCGCCTGCCTTGATCTCCAGGCTGACGCCGCGCACCGCTTTCACCACTGGGGCCGGCTTGAAGAGTGACGTCCGTGGGCGCTTGTAGGAGCGGACGACGTTCGACAGCTTGATCAACGGCTCAGACATCGGCAACCTCACTCCCGGCCGGGTGGAAGCAGGCGAACCCACGCTCCTGCGACCCGGTCCACTCGGGCAGCTCCTCACACTGAGAGGTTGCGAAGGCGCAGCGGTTCCGGAAGACGCAGCCGCTCGGGAGCGTCCCGGCCGCGGGGACATTGCCCGGGATCGTCGTCAGCAGGTGGTCCGCCGAGTCGAGGTCGGACGCCGCCAGCAAGCCTTGGGTGTACCGATGGCGTGGCTTGGTGAACACCTCGTCGACCGGGCCCGACTCGACCACGCGGCCGCCGTACATCACGAGGACTCGCTGGCAGACGGTCGCGACCACCGCCAGGTCGTGCGTGATGAAGAGCAGGGCGGACTCCCGAGCGGTCACGCCTTGCACGATCAGGTCGAGCACCATCGCTTGCACGGTCACGTCGAGGGCGGTGGTCGGTTCGTCGCAGACCAGCAGGGCCGGGTCGTTCGCCAGGGCGATGGCTAGCACGACCCGTTGCCGTTGGCCCCCGGAAAGCTGATGCGGGTACGTCTTCATCGTCCCGCCCAGTTGCACCCGCTCGAGCAGCGCTTTGGCGGCGGCCCGGGCGGCACGGCGACCCCGTTTGGTCCGGTGGATCAGCATCGCCTCGGCCACCTGATCGCCGACCCGCATCGTGGGGTTGAGCGCGGTCATCGGCTCCTGGAAGACCATCGCGATCTGCCGTCCGCGCACCTTCGACAGGCGGCGCTCCCCCGCGGCGATCAGGTCATGCCCGATGCCGTCGAGGCGGACGGATCCGGTCGCGACGACGTCCTCGGGCAGCAGACCGAGCATGCTCAACGCGGTGAGGGATTTACCCGAGCCGGACTCGCCGATCAGGCCGACGCGCTCGCCACGGCCGACCGTCAGCGCGACGTCCTGCACGAGCGCCTTGTCCCGCACCGAGACCGTCAACCCGCTCACCGTCAGCACGTCACTCACCGTCGGTACGTCGGTCATCGTCGGTACGTCGGTCATCGGCGGTCCTCCAGCTTCGGGTCGAACCGGTCACGCAACCCGTCGCCGAGCAGGTTGAACCCGAGCACGGCCAAGGCGATCGCGACTCCTGGGAAGACCGCGAGCCTTGGTGCGCCGAACAGCAGCTCCTGGCTCTCCTGCAGCATGCGGCCCCATGAAGGTGTCGGCGGCGGCGTGCCATAACCGAGGAAGGACAGCGCGGCCTCGGCCAGTACGGCAATGGCGAACGCGACCGAGGCCTGCACGGTGATCAGGCTGGTCACGTTCGGCAGGACGTGCCGGATTGCGATGGCGAACGGTTTGCGGCCGGCGGCCCTTGCCGCGAGTACGTACTCCGTGCGCATCACTTGCAGGGCGCCGCTGCGGATCACGCGGGCGAAACTGGGCACGGTGGCGATGCCGATCGCGACCATCGCCGTCCACGTACTCGCGCCGAAGACCGCGCCGAACATGATGGCCAGCAGCAGTGCCGGAAAGGCCAGCAAGAGGTCGTTGGAACGCATGATCAACTCGCTGCGCCACGGCCGGCTCATCGCGGCGAGGATGCCGAGTGGTACGCCGATGAACGCGGCGACTCCGACGGACACGATCCCGACGTACAAGGTGGTGCGGGCGCCGACCATGATCTGACTGAGCACATCCCGGCCGAACTTGTCCGTGCCGAACCAGTGCGCGGCCGACGGTTTCGCCAAACGCACGGCCGGATCCACTAGGGTCGGGTCGTACGGCGTCCAGGCGAACGACAACACGGCCAGTACGACGATGAGGCCGACCACCACGGCTCCGACAACCAGTCCTGGGTTCAGCCGGCGGCGAGTCGTCGCGCTTCCCCTCAGCCCAAGCCACTCCGTCATCGCGCGCCTCCGCGAAGGCGCGGGTCGATCGCCAGGTAGAGCAGGTCGACCAGGAAGTTCACAACGAGGACCGCCATCACGAGCAACATCACCACGCCTTGCACCAGCAGCAGATCCCGATTGGACACCCCGTCGAGCAACAACGAACCAAGGCCCGGGATGACGAAGACCCGCTCAACCACGACGGCCCCGATCAGCAGAGTCGTGAGTTGCAGACCCAACACGGTCACAACGGGCACGGCCGCATTACGCAGCCCATGCCGCCAGAGCGCCTTGAACGGCCTCAACCCCTTGGCCCGCGCCGTCCGTAGATAGTCCTCGCGCAGTACGTCGAGCACGGCACTACGCACATACCTCGTCAGGACCGCGCCTTGCACGAGGCCAAGGGACAACGCCGGCAAGGCCAACTGTTTGGCGAACATCACCGGGTCGACGACGGGCGGCGTCCACCCGTTGGCGGGCAACCAGCCGAGCCGAACCGCGAACACGACGATCAGCAGAATGCCCGCGAGGAACGCCGGCACCGCGACACCGACCTGCGAAAGCGCCGAGAGGAACAACCCGGACAACTTGCGATGCCGGGCAGCCATCACCGTGCCGGCCGGGACCGCGAGCACGAGCGCGATCACCATCGCCGTGACCACCAGCCACGCCGTCACTTGCAGGCGGTCTGCCACCTGCGGGCCGATCGCCACCTTACTCACGTACGACGTACCGAAGTCGCCGCGCACCAGCCCGCTCGCCCAGTCGACGTACTGCGTGGTGAGCGGCCGGTCGAGCCCGAACTGCTGCCTGAGTTGTGCGATCGCCTCGGGTGACGCGTTCACGCCGAGTGCCACCCGGGCGGGGTCGCCGGGCAGCACCGCCATGAACGCGAACACCAGCACCGAACTGACGACCAGACTCGCGGCCAGCACCGCGAAACGGCCGATCAACCTCAGCAGCATGACTGGTCCTTCTTGTCCTTCTTGTCCTTCTTGTCCTTCTTGGCCGACCGCAGCGCCCGGGCGGGGGCCTTGGTCATGAGCGCGCCAGGCGGGACAGGTCGAACTGCTCGGTGATCGCGTTCGCCGGGATGCCGGTGATGTTCTTGTCGGCCACGATCAGGCTCGGCAGCAGGAACAGCCAGTCCGCGGCGGCCTCGTCGGACAGCAGACGCGCGGCCTCCTTCATCTTTGCCAGCTGCGTCTGCTCGTCACCTGCATCGGCCTCCGCGAGCAACGCCTTCAACTGCGGCGTGCCATAACGGGTGTAGTAGGCCGGGTTGCCGAAGACGGCTCCGAGGTCACGCGGCTCCACGTGCGAGATAATCGACAGGTCGTAGTCGGCGTTCTTGAAGACGGTCGTCAGCCAGGCCGCCGGGAACTCCAACTGGTCGATCTTGACCTTCAGGCCGATCTGCTCGAGCTGGCTCTTCACCACCTGGCCGCAGGACGTCGCATACGGCAGGGTCGGCAGCCGCAATCGCAGCGAGGCACCGGCCGAACCACTTGCCTGCAGCAACGACTTCGCCTTGGCGCGGTCGAACGGGGTCGCGGCGCTGAGATCCTCGAACCAGGGATCGGTCGGCGGCACCATACTGCCGATGAGCTTGCCGCGGCCGGCGAAACAGGTCTCCAGCAGGGCTTTGTGGTCGATCGCGTGCCGAATGGCCTGGCGGAACCGTTTGTCCTTGAAGGCGGGTTTGGAGTTGTTGAACGACAACACCACCTCGCCGTTCGTCGTACCCTCGATCACCTGGAATTTCGCGTTGCTGGTGAACTGGCCGAGCGACTCCGGCGCCTGGACCGTACTGATGATGTTGATCGTGCCGGTCAGGAGCGCGTTGTTCAGCGCGGTCGGATCCTTGAAATACTTCAGGGTGACCTGGTCGAAGAACGGCTTGGTGCCCCAGTAGTCGTCGTTGCGGCGCAGGGTGATCGAGTCACCGCGCTGCCACGTGCCCAACCGGTACGGCCCGGTGCCGACCGGGTCCGTCGCGAGTTTGTCCACGCCGGTCTGGCTGAACATCGCGCCGATCCGGGTCGTCATCCGGAACAGCCAGTCGTTGCTCGGGGCACCGAGCACCACCTTGAGCTGGGTCGGCGAGACCTCGGTCGCCTCCTGCACGACGTCCATCGCGGCCTTCAGCGAGGTGGTCCACGACGACTTGACCCGGTTGATGCTGAAGACGGCGTCGGCCGCGGTGAAGGGCGCGCCGTTCGTGAACTTCGCGTTGTCCACCAGGGTGAACGTGTACGTCTTACGATCGGGCGAGACGGTCCACGACTTGGCCAGGTCCGGCACGATCTTGCCGCTGTCGTCCTGTTTGACCAGGCCGTTGTAGACGTTGCCGAGCAGCGCCTGCGGTATGGCCGCGCCATCCGTGGTGGTGAAGTCCAGACTCGCGGGCTCCGCGACCAGACCAACGGCCAGCGCTCGGCCGCCGGCCCCAGGCGACGCGCTCGGCGACGTACCTGAACCCGCCGAACAGGCGGCGGCCACCAGCGCGCTCGCCATCACGATGGCGGCCGCAGCCGCCTTGGTGAAAAACCTGCTCACTTGATCCTCCAAGCTGGTGTGCCGTCGCTCGTCAGACTCTACGGCCCCCCACGGACAGTTTTCGCCCGACCTCACACAGCTCACCAGACTGATCAGGAATCGAGAAGCGAGCCGAGCCGCCGCTCCATAGCGTTACCGCCATGACCATCGCGCTGCAGTGCTGCATCACCGTCAACGATCTGGACGAGTCGCTCGGCTTCTACCGCGACGCGCTCGGTCTGAAAGTACTCAAGGACGTCGGGTCCGGCGTGAACCGCTGGATCACCCTCGGCGGACCGACTCAGCCCGGCCTCGAATACGTGCTCTCGCAACCGCACACCGGACGTTCCCAGGAGGACGGCGACGCCTTGCAAGAGCTGCTCAGCAAGGGCGCCCTGCCGATGATCGTCTTCAGCACCGACGATCTCGACACGACCTTCGAGCGGGTGGCGGCATCCGGCGCCGAGGTACTGCAGGAGCCCATCAAACGGCCATGGGGACCGATCGACTCCGCCTTCCGCGACCCCTCGGGAAACATGGTGCGGATCCAGCAGGGGGCCTAGGGCATTCGACGGCATTCGACTGGCATTCGATTGGCTGGAGGAGAGGTGTGACGCAGAACAAGCAGGCATGCAAACCCGGTACACCCGGGGCGTTCTCACGGTGGATGCAGCAGAAGATGAACGCCCGGATGAACCGCAAAGTCCGAGCCGGCCGCGGCGAGTTCATGGGCATGGACGTCCTGGTCCTGCACACGGTGGGCCGCCAAAGCGCGCAGCCACGGGAGACGCCGGTCGCGTGGCTCCCCGACGGCGAGAACTCCTGGCTACTCGTCGCATCAGGCGGCAGCAGCCAACACCCGGACTGGCACGCCAACCTGCTGGCACACCCGGAGCGGGTGTCGATCGAGCTCCCCGGCCGCGCCGTCGTGCCCGTCACACCACACCGCCTTCACGGCCCCGACCGCGAGCAGGCTTGGGCACGCATCGCCGCGCGCAACCCCGCATCGCGAAGTACCAAAGCAAGTCCGCCCGCCAATACCCCGTAATCCGCCTCACCACCCGCTAACCGGCCCTGTAGCGAGCCATCTTTGCGAGCGGACCTGACGTTTTTCGGCCACGGAACCGTCCAACCGACTCACAAAGACGACGCCCGGCCGCATTCTGACAACTCGACCCGCCTCGAATGCCGCAGGCGCTTCTTCCCGAGCGGACTGGACGTTTTCGGCCGAGAAACGTCCAGTCCGCTCAGGAAGATGACCGCGCCAGCCTTCGCGGGAGGTTTGGCGTCGCAAATCGTGCGTTATCCCCTGATCTCCTGGGTTCCGGTGCCACATAACCGGCCCGGAACCCAGAATCTCCGACGTTAACCCCAAGATCCCGGGTTAACCCCTCCGATCGCGGGGGTGAACCCATCACCCCGGCGGTTAACCCTTCAAATCGGGAGACGCTCCGCGACAACGGGCGACGCCGCGCCCAAATCGGTAGGTGCTCCGCGACAACGCGCGACGCCACGCCCAAATCGGTAGGTGCTCCGCGACAACGCGCGACGCCACGCCCAAATCGGGACGCGCTCCGCGACAACGCGCGACGCCACGCCCAAATCGGGACGCGCTCCGCGACAACGCGCGACGCCACGCCCAAATCGGTACGCGCTCCGCGACAACGCGCGACGCCACGCCCAAATCGGTACGCGCTCCGCGACAACGCGCGACGCCACGCCCAAATCGGTACGCGCTCCGCGACAACGGGCGACGCGGCGCCGAATCGGGAGGCGCTGCTCCGAGTTGGGAGAAGCGCCCGTCCAAGTGCGGATGTGCGCCTCCAATTCCGAGGGTCGACCTGCGGAATGGGGAGTCGACCTGGCAAATTTGGCGAGTCCACCCCCCGTTCCGCAGGTCGACCCTCGGAATGGGGCGATAACCGGTCGCGTCGGCGCGGGAGTGTTGGGTGCTGGGAGTGGCCGGCCATCCGCGAGGTGGGTTACCACCCCGGAATCCGAGGTGGTAACCCGACCGGACGGTGGCAAGCTAGCGCCTGGCCAGGCGAGAGCATTCCGCGACAACTCGCCAGTCGAGAGCGGCAGTACCCGGCCATCCGAGGACTGCACGTCCACCAGCCGGGAACGGCACCACCCCGCCATCCGCGGACTGCACACGCCAGCCGGGAACGGCACCACCCGGGTATCGGGAATGGCACCACTCGCCATCTGTGAATGGGAAGGCGCGGAGCAAACGGGCAGACCTCACCCGTCCCCCTGATAGCCCGCTGCCTTTGGTTGGACCCGGGCCGCGTCAAGGGCGCGTTAGCGTCGGCGGTAGCCGATGGAGCCCTTGACGCGGGCCGGGTCCACCTGACAATTCGCAAGACTTCATGGGGACGGGTGCCCACCAAAAGACCCGGCCCGAACTCCATACCTGGCAGGCGATTAGCGTTGATTCGTCCGAATCCGCCCGCCTACGTTGCCGTACGTCTGATCCGCCGCGGGGAGGGGCGAGCGGATGCAGACGAATCAACGCAAGAGATGGGATGCGGGCGGACGGTCGCAGGTGGCCGATGTCGCCTAGGGGGCGGCTAGCTGGTTACGCGGGCGCGGGCGTCTGGGGTGAGCTGCGCTAGTAGGTGGGCGGGGTCGATGAGGGTGACGTGGTTGGCGTCTAGGGAGCGGGGGTAGAGGGCGTAGACGCTGGCGGATGGAGGGGGTTCGACGTCGCCGACTACTACCGCCACCAAACCTGCGGTTTTGGCGGCGTCGGTGCCGGGAGTTAGGTGGCGGTCGGGTTCGCGGCGCGTGATGATGCGTTGCGCGAAAGCGGCCAGGTCCTCACCAACAGCGCGGGTGTAGCGAACGACGGACTCGTCGGTACACCGCACGACGACGTCATTCGTCCGCGCAGCAGCGTGCCAGCAGCAGAGCTCCCACAAGCTGACGCGGTGACCACTTGCGTAGACCTCTTCCATTGCGTCGCCGAGGCGGGCGAGTTGGCCGGCGTAGCCCGCGATCTGGTGGGTGAAGCCGGCGGCGCTGAGGTTCAGGTCGTACCACCTGAGGCGGCGGGACCAGAGGTCGACGGCGAACGGCAGCAGGATCTTCGCCGGCCCGCTCAGCTCGAACCGCTGCTCGACGGCGCCCGGGTCGAACAGCCCGTTCGGCCGTCGCATCACGCCGGCGAATCCCGTCACCAGCTTGTCGAACGGAACGCTGTTGTAGCTGAAGACAACGGGCATCACATGCCGCGCGCCGATCGAACGAAGCAGCTCGAGATCCAAATCGACGAACTCCGACGCACCGAGCGGCACCGGCGCCGAGGTCAGATCGCCCGAATGCACGGCGGCCTCGTCCTCGAACCGGAGATTCGTGTAATCGCAAAGACCGAGGAAGTCCCACTGCTCGTCGAACACCGCGACCGACAGATCGAGATCGACGCGCGTCCCCCCGGGCTCGACCCAGTGCAGGAACAACCGCAGCAGGTCATCCTTCGGCACGGTTTGCGCACTGCCACGCGTCATCCGCACCAGGCTCGAAGAGGCGCCGCGCTCCGACCCGGGCGCGGCCAAATCCGCCAGGGCCTCGTCGAGGAACACCCGGTCCAGCCGCGGTAGAGCCGAGGCGCGGCGGAGCAACTCGGTGGTCAGTACGTCGGCGAGCGCAAGAGCCAACTCCCCCGGCAGCGGCTCGCGGTAATCCGGCTCGGCCCAGGCCCGGGCCGAACCACCGCGCGGGAAGAACAGGCGGATGCCCTCCGGCGCAGTACGAAGCTGGCCGAGTACGGCGAGGAGGACCGCGGGTGACGCGTCCGAGACGGCGACCGTCAACGCCTCGACCAAGGCGCCACGACTATCCGGCGGCAGCGTGCGCGCCAGGTGAACGACCCGGCGGGCCAACTCCCCCGGACGCTCGCGCAGCACGGCGAGCGCCTGGACCGGACGGCTCGCGGCGAAGGCGGCCTCGACCCGGGTCGCGAAGGTGCTGAGCCGGACCCGCCCGCCCTCCACCCGGAACTCCCCGAACCGCACGGCCTCGCTCAGCACGGCACGCCCCAACGCCGTACCAGCATCGAGCCGAGTCTGCCGCAACACCGCGAACGCCAGCGCGGCCACCGGATACCGGCCGCCGAACTCGAACGGGTGCAGCGCTTCGGCCATCCGTTTCCACGCCTCGCGATGACGCAGCACGTCCTCGGTGACGAGCAGCGGCGGCATCCGGTCCAGCGCGGCCAACAGCATCCGGCGAGTGGCGCGTGGAAGCGAACGGCGTCGCGCGGGCGGGACCTGCAGACCCGGATCCGCGCCCATCAACACGTACAACAATCGAAGGACATCGGTCGCGGTCTCGAGATGATCGTCCAGCAACTGCTCGGACATGAGCCGGGCGAGCACGATCGCGCGCGTCTCCCGCACCGGGATCGAGGCCGGCACCCAATCCGCGTCAGGCAGCGCATCGATCAGCACCACGAGGTCCGCACGATCGCGCGCGGACAACGGGGTCTGCCGCTGGGCCAGCGCCGTCGCCGACGACGCCGCGAGCTCGTGTGACGAGGTGCTGAGCGTGAGCAGACGCAACCGCTCGACCGGTTTCGCCGTACGGCTCGGGCGCGTCGGTTCGGTTGCAGGAAGCTGCAAAAACGGATCGTCGGGATCGATCCGGCGATGGCAGAGCGGGCAGGCGCTGTAGTCGGCACCATCCCAGCAGTTCGCACAGACGAGATGGGCGCACGGCGACACCGGGAAGACCGTGCGCTCCTCGCCGCACAGCACGCATGGCTGCTCGGGCTCTTGCATCAGCCGGGCGAACACGCGATCGACGTACAGCTGCTCGGTGTCGTCCGGAATCGTGTCGGGGAAACCACGGAACAACGGCACATGATCCGCCGCCCCTCCGAGCTCGGCGTCGATCATCGCGAGCAGCTGTTTCCCCAACTGGGCAAGGGTTTCCGGCGGCAGACCCGCGCCGTACTGATGGAATCGCGCCGACGGCAGCAGGCCGCGCTGGATCAACTCGGCCTCCAGCGCGAGCATCCCGTCCTGCGCGTCCCGGAACCGTCGACGGCGCCAGGAAATCCGTGGGCGTCGGACCGAGGGCGTGAGCAAATCCACCGCGACCACCCAGTTCCGGCGCAACAACAGCACCGCCAAGTCGACCTGCATCCCCACCTCCTCACGGACGCACCACGAACGGAAAACGAGTGCCAGGGGCGGAGAGCGGGCACGCTACTTGCCTTGGAAGGAGAAGGAAGCGCACCCAAGAGCCGCCCCTGGCACTACGAACGCTATCCGGCCCCACCGACAGTTTCCGAATTGTGTCCCCACTGCCCGTTAGCATGCAGTCACTTGTTCAAGTGAGGGGCGGGCGGATGGCGATCGGCGACTGGGCGATCTGGTCATTGCCGCGGCGCGCGCTGTTCTACGTGCTCGCCGTGGACCTGCTCGCGCTCGGCGTCGCGGCCCTGACGACGTACGTCACCTGGTTGCGCCCGCATCCGCACTGGCAGATCGACTGGCCGGCGTTCGCGATGCTCGCGATCGCGAGTGTGCTGCACCTGGAGTTCGCCAGCGGAATCGAGCGCGTCCGGCATCGCAAAGAGAGCACGGCTTATACCGATCTGAAGAGTCTCTGGGTCTTCGCCGGCCTACTACTCCTACCGCTGTCCCTGGCCATCGCGCTCGCGGTCCTGGCTTATACCTATGTGTCGATCCGCGGCTTCAGCCATGGGGTCATCTTCCGCAAGGTCTTCTCCGCCGCGACGTTCGTGCTCGCGAGTGCCGCCGCGTTCGCGGTGCTGCGCCTGGGCGGACTGACCGAGGTGCCACGCCTGCCGACCGGGTGGAGCTCGCTGCTCGTCGTGCTCGGCGCCGTCGCGTTGTGGTGGGCGGTCAACTTCGCCCTGATCGTGCACGCGATCGTGCTCTCCAGCGGTACGACGTACCGGGCCGCCGCGGGCGACATGTCGAACCAAGTCGTCGTACTGGCCGGGCTCGGCCTCGGGGTGGCGGTCGCGGCGGTCCAATCGTCGTACCCGTGGGTCGTGCCGGTGGTGATGGTCACGGTGCTCGCGCTGCATCGGGATCTGCTGCTGCCACAGTTCAGACAGGCGGCCGGGGTCGACGTGAAGACGGGCCTCGCCACCCCGGCGCATTGGGCCGTGGCGTTACCGGCCGAGTTGGCCCGGGCCGATCTGCTGCGCAATACCGTCGGGCTGTTGCTGCTCGACCTGGATCACTTCAAACGGATCAACGACGAGTTCGGGCATCCCGTCGGCGACCGGACGTTGCGAGCCGTCGCGGACTGCCTGCGCTCGGAGGTTCGCGAGGGCGATCTGGTGGCCCGGATCGGTGGTGACGAGCTGGCCGTGCTGCTGCCGAATACGGATGGCGTCGAGCTGATGGAGATCGCCGAGCGCGTCCGGCTGGCGCTCGCCGCGCTGGTGGTGCCGGTCGCCGACGGCGGTGAGGTGATCAACGGCGTGCCCGCGTCGATCGGGATCGCGGTGTATCCCGAGGTGGCGACGACGACCGATCAACTGATCGTCGCCGCCGACAACGCGTTGCTGACCGCCAAACGCTCCGGCCGCAACATGATCATCACCGCGGCGCCGGCGAGCTGATCAAGGCACGATCAAAGCCTTGCCCAGCAAGGAACGCGCCTCGATCGCCTCATGCGCCGCACGTACCTCGTCCAGCCCGAAGGTCCGATCGATCACCGGCTTCAACCGGCCGGCCGCGATGGCGTTCAGAACATGCGCTGCCAGTTCGTCGGTCTTACCGATCGTGGCGTGCAGCTCGGCGATACCGTTCACCGTGATCCCCCGGCGCGCCGCCTCGGCCGGGTCGATCTCGGCGAAACCACCACTCGGTGCGCCATGCGCCGAGATCCAGCCGCCGGTCGCGACCGCCTCGAACGCCTGCGCGCCGATCTCCCCACCGGCGCCCTCGAACGCGACCTCGACGCCCTTGCCGCCAGTGGCGTCCAGCACCTTCTTCTGCCAGCCCGGCTCGGAGTAGTCGATCGCGAAATCCGCACCCTGCTCCTTGACCAGGTCGAGCTTGGTCCGACCACGAGCGGCCGCGATCACGGTCGCACCGGCCGCCTTGGCCAGCTGAATCAGCAGTACGCCCATGCCGCCCGCCGCGGCCGTGATCAACACCGAGTCGCTGGGCTTGATACCCGAATTGCCGAACGCGACCATCGCCGTCCACCCGTCCCCGAACCCCGCCACCGCCTCGGTCATCCAAAGCCCTTCCGGCACCTCGGTCACACCCGCCGCCGGCAGCACGGCGCGCTCGGCGTGCGCCCCGAACCCTTCGTGCCGCCCGATCACCGGCTTACCGATCCACCCTTCGTCGACGCCCTCGCCGACCGAGAGCACAGTGCCGCCGACCGAACTACCCGGCACGTACGGCGGCTCGACGTTGAAGAATTCGCCATGCAGACCAGCCCGGATCTGCGTCTCCACGAAGATCACGTCCGCCGCCACCACCTCGATGACCAGCTCACCCGGTCCCGCCACCGGCTCGGGCCGATCCTGGGTCTCGATCACCTCGGGTCCACCGAACTTCGTCACCACAGCCGCGCGCATATCGTTCACATCCCTCTGATCGTGAGTTGATGCGCCAAGCCAACAACCTCAACAAAGGTTGATGTCAACCACGGATGCGAGCAGCTCGCGCGTATGCGAATGACTCGGCTCATCGCACACCTGGCGAGCCGATCCCTGCTCGACGATCCGGCCGTGCTGCAGTACGGCGACCCGGTGCGCGACGTGCCGTACCAACGCCAGATCGTGGCAAATCAGCAACTGCGCCAGCCCGAGCTCGTCCTGCAAGTCGGTCAGCAGGTTGATCACGCCTGCCCGCACGGACGGGTCGAGCGCGGACACCGGTTCGTCGAGCACCAGCAGCCGCGGCTCACTGGCGAGGGCGCGCGCGATGCCGACCCGTTGGCACTGCCCACCGGACAACTCGTGCGGCATCCGCTCGGCAACGCCACGATCGAGCTGGACGAGATCGAGGAGTTCGGTCACTCGGGCCGGCCCGGTCACCGGATCCCACCGGCCTTGCACGCGAAGCGGTTCCGCCACCGAGTCGTACGCCGTCCGCCGTGGGCTGAGCGAACCGTACGGATCCTGGAAGACGGGTTGCAGCCCTGGCCGTACGGCGCGCAGGTCCCGCTCGTCGAGGTCGGTGAGTTCGCGGCCCTCGAACCGAACCGA
Organism: Kribbella sp. NBC_01245; assembly: GCF_036226525.1. Taxonomy (NCBI): domain Bacteria; kingdom Bacillati; phylum Actinomycetota; class Actinomycetes; order Propionibacteriales; family Kribbellaceae; genus Kribbella; species Kribbella sp. NBC_01245. The sequence goes on along the minus strand of NZ_CP108487.1, from coordinate 21,234 downwards.
CCCGCCTTCGGGCCGGCGCAACATCAGGATGGCCGCGGCGGTGCTGGATTTGCCCGAGCCCGATTCGCCAACCAGCGCAAGGGTTTCGCCCGCCTGTACGCTGAACGAAACTCCGTCCACCGCGAGGACGGATGATGTCCGTCGGCCGCGTGACGGATACCTGACAGTGAGGTCCCGTACGTCGAGCAGTGGCGCGATCATCCGGCGATCCCCTCGAACAAGTCCGTCGTACGTCGTGGCAGCTCGTCGATCCGATGGCACGAGACGAGATGGCCCGGCGCGATCTCACGAGGTGCGGGGGTTTCGACCACGCAGTCGTCGGTCGCGGCCGGGCAGCGCGGCGCGAAGGCACATCCTGGCGGCAACGAACCGGGAGTCGCGGGCGTGCCCCCGATCGCCGGCAGCCGCCTATCGGTCGAGCGAGAGGGTGGCAGGGAGGCGATGAGGCCCGCGGTGTACGGCGCACGCGGGTCTGCCAGCACCTGGCCGACCGGTCCGGACTGGACATGTCGTCCGGCGTACATCACCAGGATCCGATCGGCGTGCGCGGCCGCAACGGCGAGGTCGTGCGTTACGAGCATGACCGCCGTACCGGATTGCGCGCGCAATTCGTCCAGCAGGCCAAGGATCCGGGCCTGGACCGTCGGGTCGAGCGCGGTGGTCGGCTCGTCCGCGATGACCAGCGCCGGGTCGTTGACGGTCGCCATCGCGATGACCGCGCGCTGACGCATTCCGCCAGAAAACTCGTGCGGGTACGCCCGGGCACGCCGAGCAGCGTCCGGGATGCCGACGCGGTCGAGCGCCGCCACCGCGACCTCCCGAGCAGTCTTGCGGCTCAAACTTTGGACCGAGCGAATGGCGAGCGCGAGTTGATCACCGATGGTGTGGACCGGACTCAATACGGACAACGCGTCCTGCGGGATGAACGCCATCCGGCGACCACGCAACCCCCGATAAGCGCTCTGCGGAGCACCAACCAGTTCCGTACCGTCGAGGCGCACGCTGCCGGTGACGCGCATCCCGGCGGGCAACAGCCCGAGCACGGCCCGCGCGGTCACCGACTTCCCAGCGCCCGATTCGCCTACGACCGCAAGCATCTCCCCCGCAGCCACCTCCAGCGACAGCCCGCGTACGACGTCAAGGCCGGACACGCTGATGCGGAGATCGCGCACCTGAAGCAAAACCTCAGACATCGCGTGACACCCCAATCGAGACGCGCCGGACGGGCAGAGTGGATAGAGAGACAGCGAGTGCCGCAAGGAGTAGCAGCAGCGCCGCCGGCGCCAACGCGGCCCATGGCGCGCGCTCGACGTACGGAAGCGACTCGGCCAGCATCAACCCCCACTCCGGAGCAGGCGGTTGGGCGCCAAGCCCGAGGAACCCCAAGGCCGCGAGCGCCAGAGCAATACCGGGCAGCCGCAACACCGCATGCCGCGCGACCGGGCCCGCGATCGCCGGGAGCACGTGCCGAGTCAGGATCCAGAACGGCGACGAACCAATGGCCCGCTGGGCGCTGAGGTGCATCGCGGCGCGAGCCTCTTGAACCAAGGCGGCAGCATGCGAGGCAAGCGGCGGCCAGGAGACGGCGGCGACCGCGATTGACGCGCCCACGGTCCCGGGCCCGATCGCCGCCGCGACGAGAATGCCCGCGATCACTGGCGGTACGGCGTTCGCGGTCTCGGCGACTCCGGCAGCAAGGCTCGGCGCGAAACCGATGACCATCGCAACGACGTACGAGCAAACGCAAACCAGCACGGCCGCTCCCAACGTCGGCACAGCGCCATGCCCCACACGCGCGAGTACGTCGCGGCCGAGCGAGTCGGTGCCGAGCGGATGGCCCCAGCTCGGCGACGCGAGGCGGGCGACGGTGTCGAGCTGCAGTGGTTCGAGTAGCAGGCCCCAACCGATTACGACGGCAAGGACGACAGCGCTGACCACTGGCACTACGCGATTCGCTATTCCGACTGTGCCGGTTGTGCGCGCTGGTAGCGACAGTGCGGCGTCACGGAGGCCGGGCCCGAGCATGCGACGACGCGCGCCGCCGACGAGTACGCCTGCCGTGAGGCCGAGAAGTACCAGAACGAGCACTGATCCCTGGAGTAGCGGCAAGTCCTGCGACTCGGCAGAGCCCAACGCCGTACGGCCGATGCCGGGAACTGCGAACACCGTCTCCACCGCGACAGCGCCGCCAGTGAGGCCAACCGCGACCATGCCGAACTGCGGCAGCACTGGCGGCATTGCCCGGCGCAACGCGGCTCGCGCGATCACGCCCGGCGTACAGCCTGAGGATCGCCATAGGCCGACCCAGCGCTCCTCGAAGACGGCCGGCAACGCGTCATCCACTAGCCGCCCAAGGATGCCGCCTGCCGGAATCCCCAACGCCAGCGCAGGAAGGACCAGGTGTTGCGGACCCTGCCAGCCGTACGGCGGGAACCAGCCGAGCCACACGGATAGCGCCAGTAAAAACAACGTCGCCAGGAGAAATTCCGGCAATGCCGCGAGCGCCGCCGCCGGGCCGCCCGTGCTCGCGTTGCCGCGCAGCGTGCCCCTCGCACCCCGCACAAGCGTCGGCGTACAGAGTGCGACCGTGAGCAGGAGCGCGACCACCAGCGCCGCACCCATCAAAGTCAGCGAAACGCTGAGACCCGAGAGCACAGACGGCAACACCTCGGAGCCGTTGACCCACGAACGGCCCAAGTCGCCCCGAACCACCCCGCCGAGCCAGTCGCCGAGCGCCGACACCGGGCCCGCGCCCAGGCCGAGCTCCCGGCGGATGGCGTCCAGCGCTTCCGCGGTCGGTTCCTGCTCGGCCGAGCGGGCGCGCAGGATCGACAGCGCCGGATCACGCCCCGACAACCAGGGCAGCAAGCCGATCACGCCGAGGACCACCACCAGCGCGCCGACGCGGGACAGCAGCGCGCCGGCCCTCACTTGAGCTTGGTGTCGGCCGTGATCAGGATCCGCTCGCGCGGGTCCTTGGCCGAGTCGATCACGGAGGTCGCGTCACACTGGATGACCCGCTCGTGCAGCATCGGGATCGCAGCGTCGGTCCGCAGTACGGCGGCCTCGGCGGCCATGATCGCGGCGCGGCGCGGATCGCCCGGCTCGGTGGCACTCGCCGTACGGATGGCTCGGTCGACGTTCGGGTCGCAGAGCTGGGCGATGTTGAAAGTGCCCGCACAGCTGAAGTCAGACTGCAGGTACGCCACCGGGTCGCCCGAGTCGAGCACGGTCGCCCGGGACAGGATGAACGCGTCGAACTTGCCGGCGAGCGCGTCCTCCTCGATATGCGCGTACTCCCGGACGACCTGGTTCACCTTGAACCCGGCCTTCTGGAGCTGCTGCTGCAAGACCGACGCGACCTCGGGCAGTTCGGCCCGGTCGGAGAAGGTGGCGAGGGTGATCGTCGTGCCCGCCGGATTCGCGGCCGGCGTACGACCTGTCAGCTCCTTGCGGTTCTCGGCGGCCCAGGGCAGCGCGGGTCCGAGGAGTCCCTTGGCGACGTCGGCCCGGCCCTCGTACACGCCCTTGACGATCTCCTCGGCGTTGATCGCAGTGCGGGCCGCCGCCCGCAGACCGGCGTTCTTGAACGGACCGGATTTCGCGTTCAGGTAAAGGGTGTTGGTGCGCGGCATCGGGACTTCGGTGATCGTATTCGCGTCGAGCAGAGCTGCCTGCGAGACCGGTACTGCCTCGGCGATGTGGGCACTGCCGCTACGGATGGCTGCGGCGCGCGCTGTGCCGTCCGGGACGAAGGAGACGTCGATACCGGCCGCTGCCGCCTTCTTCCCCCAGTAGCCGTCGTAGCGGTCGAGGGCGGCCGTAGTCGTCCCGTTCACCTTCACGAGCTTGTAGGGCCCACTGCCGGTGCCGACGGGATTGACCTTGGCGTTAGCGCCGTACGCGCTCTCGGCGAGTATGGCCAGCTGCGGCGACGACAAGCGCTGCGGAACCAGCGGATCCGGGTCAGCAGTAGTGACGAGCACCTTGTCGCCCTGGGCCTTCACGGTCAGTTCGACGCCGTCCAGGATGCGTGGTTTGGGCGAGGCCTTAGTGGCGCGCGTGAGGGTGTTGACGACCGCCTTCGCAGTGAGTTCGGTGCCGTCGTGGAACGTCACTCCCCCGCGGATGGCGAACTCCCAGCTCTGGCCCGAAGTGCGCTTCCACGCGGTCGCGAGCCCGGGCTGGGCGTCGCCGTTCGCGTCGAGATTGACCAGGGTCTCGGCGGTGGACCAGCGCGAGAGCTTGAACGCGTCATCGCTGAAAGGCGAGAGACCGGACCGCGGCGGCTGCAGCATCGCGAGCTTGATCCGGCCCTCACCAGCCGCACCGGTCGTCGTTCCTTCACCGGAAAAACAGCCGGTCAGGGAGAGGGATAGCGCTAACACAGAGGCAATGGCAAAGGGCAGGCGGCGGCGCACGGATCATCCAGGGGGTTCAGGGGAAGGGTTCATCCTGACATTAGCAGATGATTGTCATTTTCAACTAGCTGAGTCGACCACCGTATTGTCGGTGCGGCGCCGTAAGGTCTGCCACACGATGTCCGAAGCCGTCTTCCTCCCAGCCGATCCACCGCACCAGGGCCAGTTGGCCTTGTACGACGCCACTCCCGCGAGCCGGAGTGCCGAGAGCGCGGTGGAATTGGTGCTGCCACGAGGAGCACAGATCAGGCGTACGACGGTCCCGGCGCGACTGCTGCCGATGAGCGAGGCGCTCGCGTTGCTCACGGGTTCGCCCGCCGCGGACGCCTCCGCCAGCGTGCGCGCCTGGTCCGCGGCGGCGCTCGCCGGGCTCGGGCTCATCGCCCGCGGCCGCGTCGTACCGGATCAAAGCGCCGAGGGGTTCGCGACTTGGCGGGTGGCGCCGCTCGATCCGGCCGACCAGGGCTGGCTAAAGGGCTTGGTTGACGGCATGCCGGCGACTGCGTATGCCTTGCCGATCCCGGACAGCCGGCCGTTGCGGCTGCACGATCCGGAGATCCTCGTGCGCGCCTTCTGGGACGCGATCGCCGACACGTTGGTGCGCACGCCCGCGGCCGCCGAGACCGTCACGGGCGGGACGACCGCCTTCGCCAGCACCACGCCGACCGCCTTGTCAGGCCCGGCTGACTGGCTCGCCGATAGCGCCCGCTCGGAACAAGCCGGCGCCCGTCTCGTCCTCCGCATCGAGCCACCTCCTGCTGAGGCTGAGGAATTCAAGGCCGTACTGCAGCTGCGGAGTGGGGTCGATCCCAGCCTGCTAGTGGATGTCGCGGACGTCTGGTCGGCTCCGGCGGCTGTTCTCTCCGCACTTGGCCAGCAGGCCGAGACCGATCTGCTGCTGGCGTTGCGACGCGGCGCCCGGGTTTGGCCGCCGTTGGACCACGCCCTGCGCGATGCGGCGCCTGTTGCTGTGCCGATCCACGATGACGCGCTGGACGGGCTGTTCGAGGACACGGCCGCGCTGGATGGCGTTGGTATAGAGGTGCGCTGGCCGGCCGAGTTGTTCAGCGGCAAGCTCGCGGTCAAGGCCGGCGCCACCCCGACACCGGGCGCGGTGACCGGGCCGGACTTCAGCATGACCGAGTTGCTCAGCTTCAAGTGGCGGCCGACGCTGGACGGCGAGGAGTTGACCGAGGACGAGGTCAGCGCGCTGGCCGAGGCGAAGCGGCCGATGGTCCGGATGCGCGGGCGCTGGGTGCGGATCGACCCGGAGCTGGTGGCGAAGCTGCGCCGCGGACCGACCCGCCGGCTCACCGGGGCCGAGGCGCTCGGCGCGGCGTTGACGGGTGAGCTCGAGGTCGACGGCGAGCGTGTGCCGTTCGAGGTCGACGGCGCCTTGGCCACACTGGCCGACCGGCTTTCAAGCGAACGGCCGACCTTTGTCCAGCCGCCCGCGCTGCAGGCGACGTTGCGCGATTACCAACGTCGTGGTGTCGAGTGGATGGCGCAGCTGGCGGATCTCGGGTTCGGCGGTTGCCTCGCGGACGATATGGGTCTCGGCAAGACGATCCAGGTGATCGCGTTGCACCTGCACCTCGGCAACGGCCCGACGCTGGTGGTGTGCCCGTCGACGCTGCTGGGCAACTGGGAGCGCGAGTTCGCCCGGTTCGCGCCGGACACGCCCACCCGGCGATACCACGGCACCGCGCGGACGCTCGAGGATCTCGCTCCGGACGAGGTGGTCCTCACGACGTACGGCGTGGTGCGTCAGGATCACGCGGCCCTCGGCACCATCGAGTGGAACCTGGCCGTAGCCGACGAGGCCCAGCACGCGAAGAACCCGCTCTCCCGTACGGCGCGAACGTTGCGCACGCTGCCCGCGCGCACCCGGCTCGCCCTGACCGGGACGCCGGTGGAGAACCGGCTGTCCGAGCTCTGGTCCATCCTCGACTGGACCGCGCCCGGTCTGCTCGGCACGCTGGATCGCTTCCGCCACGACGTCGCCGTACCGGTCGAGCGCTATCGCGACGAGGACGCGACCGCCTGGCTCGGCCGCGTCACCCGGCCGTTCCTGCTCCGCCGCAAGAAGTCGGACCCGGGTATCGCGCCGGAGCTGCCGCGGAAGACCGAGCGCGACGTGATCGTGCCGCTCACCGCCGAACAGGCCACGCTTTACCAGGCCGTCGCGGCCGAGACGCTCGCCAAGATCGAACAGAGCGAAGGCATCGAACGGCGTGGTCTGGTGCTGAGCCTGCTGACCCAGCTCAAACAGGTGTGCAACCACCCGGCGCAATTCCTGCACGAGCCCGGGCCGCTGCCACGTCGTTCGGGCAAACTCGCCGCGTTGGACGAGCTGCTCGACGTGATCCTGTCCGAGGGCGAGTCGGTGCTGATCTTCAGCCAGTACGTCGAAATGTGCCGGCTGATCGAGCAGCATCTGGCCTCGCGGGGTGTGCCGACTCTGTTCCTGCATGGCGGGGTCGGGGTGCGGCGGCGGGAGCAGATGGTCGAGGAGTTCCAGGCGGGCGCGGCGCCGGTTTTCCTGTTGTCGTTGAAGGCGGGCGGTGTCGGGCTGACGCTGACCAAGGCGACACATGTGGTGCATTACGACCGCTGGTGGAATCCGGCCGTCGAGGACCAGGCTACCGATCGGGCCTATCGGATCGGCCAGGACAAACCGGTCCAGGTGCATCGCCTCGTCACTGAGGACACGCTCGAGGATCGGATCTCGGCCGTCATCGCGGCCAAACGCGAGCTGGCCGACGCGGTGGTCGGGTCGGGCGAAGGCTGGTTGAGCGAGCTCTCCGACTCCGATCTCGCCGACTTGGTTGCCTTGAGCAACGAACCGGTGAAGCTCGGGGCGCAGAGCGTGCACAACCCATCCAAGGTGGGCAAGACATGACCACCACGCCGCCTGATGACTCGGGCTCCCTTGGGTTCCGCCGGTCGTCTCCGGATGAGACGCCGAAACGGGAGTCGCGGCCGCCTTGGCAGCAGTGGGCTAAGTCGGGTGATGGCGGTGCGGGCTTGCCAGCGGCCAAAGGGGCGGGCGCCAGGCGGCCGTTCGGTCTGACCTGGTGGGGTAAGGCGTGGGTGGAGGCGCTGCAGCACCAGGCGCAGCTCGATCCGAACCGCCTCGGCCGCGGCCGTTCGTATGCTCGTCGCGGCAGCGTCCTCGAACACCAAGTCCAGCCCGGCGCGGTGACCGCCCGCGTTCAGGGCAGCCGCCCAACGCCGTACGACGTGTCGGTGAAGATCCCGGTCTTCACCGATGCCGAGTGGTCTGCCGTGCTCGACGTCGTCGCCGCACAGGTCGGCAGGGTCGCCGCGTTGCTCGATGGCGAACTACCGCCGGATCTCGTCGACGACGTCCAGGCCGCAGGGCTCGACCTGTTGCCGGAGTCGGGCGAGGTGCGGACGTCGTGCAACTGCCCGGACTTCGCCGTACCGTGCAAGCACTCGGCAGCCGTCTGCTACCTCATCGCGGACGCCCTCGACGAGGACCCGTTCGCCCTGCTGCTCTTACGAGGGCGCGAGCGATCCGAATTCCTCGCCGCCCTGCGTTCCCGCCGCCGGCGCCCTGCGGCTCGAGCGATCATCCAAAAGCCGCGCGGGGTCATCGCGAAACAGGCCTACGCGCGTCTCGCTTCCTCGGAGATCCCGGCACCACCGCGACCTCCGTCCCACCCGGGCATCCCGTCGGCCCTGCAAATCCTCGAACCACCTTCCGGCATCACCACCGCCGAGCTGACCGCCCTCGCCACCGACGCCGTACGACGCGCCTGGGAGCTGGCCTCGGGCGACGGCGACGGCGGCATAGCGCTCACCCGCGACGAAGACCTCGCCCGCCGAGCCGCGGCCCTCCTCGGCACACCCGAACTGGCCGACCTCGCACACCGCGCCGGCATCAGCGCCCGCACCCTCACCACCTGGGCCATCGCCTGGCAACACGCAGGCGCCCCCGGCCTAACCGCCACCACCACGTCGTACGACGCCCCGCCCGAGCTCCTCGCCGAGGCGCGCACGTTGTTGCCGGAGCCGGTCGACGTCGAAGCCAACCGCCTAACCTCCGGCCGCCACCAACTACGCCTCGGCCCCGACGCCCTCTGGTACCACTTCACCGAAGAGTTCAACGACTGGACCCTCACCGCCCCACCCTCCGACGACCCCACCACCCTCCTACCCCGCTAACACCTCAGCCGTGCGTGCGCCAGAGGTCGCCGACGGCGAGGCAGATCCCACGGGCCGCCAACTGGGGCGGGGCGGGCGGCCTGGTCGGTACTGGGGTGGATAAAGTCGTTCCCCTGTCAACGAGGGAGACCATGGAACAGACGCTGCTCGACGCCGAGGCCGAAGCCGCCGTCCTGCGCGTCTATCGCCAGGTATTCGCCGTGCTCGCCCGCGAGGCCGGCGCGATGATCATCGACCCGGACCTGCTGGACGTCGACCAGGCGATCCTGGACGCGTTCGCCGAGGCCGGCAGCGACGGTCTGACCGTGGAGCAGGCGACCGCGGCCTGCCGGTCGTACGAGCATGACGTGGTCGTCCGGCGGTTCGACGTGCTGCGGCAGTACGGCGCGATCACCAAATTGGTCGACCGTCCGAACGAGCTGCGCCACCGGGCCGCCTTCGCGCCGTACGTGATGCTGATGTTCCTGCGCCGGATGTCGGTCCAGGGCGGCCAGGCCGAGTTGCACCAGCTGCTCACGCTCGAGCACCACAGCGTCAGCGACCCGAAGGCCACCGCCGACCAGGGGCAGGCCTCGATCCAGCGGCTGACCAAGGTCTTCCGCCTGCTCGGCAACGAGCTCGCCATCCTGGTCGCGACCAGCACTGCCGCGCAGTTGCGGGAGAACGCGCAGCTCGCCTGGGGTAACGAGACCCTGATCGAACAGGCCGAGAAGGTGCACCGCATCGTGCTCGAGCGCTGGCCGGAGTTGCACCGGGTGTGCACCGCGCTGCGGATGTCGCTCGCGGCGTACGCCGATGCCGTCCAGACCGCGGCCGGCCGGTTGGTCGAGCGAGCCGGTACGACGCGCGCGCTCGGGTTGTTGCCGATCGAGACCTGGCTGACGTTCACCCGTGGCAGTGATACCGACGTGCTCGCGAGTGTGCTCGACGGGCTGCTCTTCGACGCGGCCGCGCCCGATTTCGCGCCCGAGACCCTGCTGGAGGCGGTCGAATCGGGTCGTCGGACCGGTACCGCACGACTGGCGCCACCGCGTTCCTCGGGTGATGACACCGAGGCGCCGGAGTCGTCGGCCGCGGTCGACCGGGAGGGCTTGCGTGCCGAGGCCGAGCGGGTGCTGGCCGGGCGGGACGAGGTCAGCGTGACCGAGGTGGTCGACGCCGCGGGCGACTGGATCACCGCTCGCCGGGTGCTGGCCGAACTGACGGCCGCCCATCTGCACGATGAACTCGAGTACGAGTTGGTCTGGTCCGACGGGATGCGGATCGACCCGGCCGCGGGCACACCTTGGGTCACCGAAGGCTCGTTCCGGCGGAGGGCGTCGTGAGTCCGTCGTACGACGCCCTGTGGTGGGCGAAGGCGCAATCGGCCGGCGTACTTCAGGTCGACCCCGCGACGCCACCGGTCGCGGGGATGCTGCGGGCCGCCGAGCCGGATGCGTCGAGTGTCTGGCTAGTGCCGGCCATGCCCAGTGGTGCCGGTCATGCCGTACTTGAGGAGCTGGGGACTCCCCCGGTTGCCGTAGAGCAGCCGAACGAGACAGCGCGCGTTCTGGCGATCTGTGTGACTTGTTGTTGGCGGGAGCGCAGTGAGCCGGCATGGCCGGGTACTACGGCCACGTTGACGCAGATCAAGGCGGTGTACGCCGGACTGCGCGGGCGGGCGGAACAGTCGAGTGACCTCACGCTGATCGTGGGAAGTCTGCGGAGGCTGAACGGAACCGGCTGGCTGCTGTGGAACGAGAAGGCCGGCGAGGTGCGACTCGGGCCGCGGGTGATCGGGTGGGGGCCTGCCCAGCTCGTCGGGCTGCGTGAGGTTTGCCGGGTTCTACCGGAGCCTCCTGCGGCCGTACTGGTTCCACAGGCACCTGAGCCTGCGCCTGAGGATCCGCTTTTGGGGGCGGCTGATGAGTGAGCACGGATTGTTCGATCCACTACTGACGGACTTGAGTGACCGTAGTCGGGATGAGGTGCTTGCAGCCTTCAGTGCCGTCCAGTACGCGGCCCAGCCGGTTGCTGAGGTTCAACTCGCCGGATTGCGTGACGTCACCCTGCGCCGGCAGGTCCAGAAGATGCTGAAGCTGATCGGCCGAACGCTCGTGAACGTCGCCGGCACGCACTGGACCTCCGGCTACTTGGACGATGTAGCGGAGACTCTGACCGCTCAGGGCTGGCAGCCATTGTCTGCCGTGGACCGTGCCGTACTGGTGCTAGTGCTGGTCCACTCGGTGGCAATCCCGCGTAGTGAAGGCATACTCACCGGGGACAGCTGGAAGTCGGCCCGCCCAACAACGGTGGATGAGCTGCGTACAGCCAAGATCAGCAGCGAGGACCGCCGTCTAGCCTTGCAGCGGCTCCGAGCGGCTGGACTGGTTCAACTCGCTGGCGATCGCTCAGGCGGTCCGAGCTACGTGCCAGGGCCACAGCTTCAACGACTTACTCCTGCGGCGCGTAGGCGTCTGCAAGATCAGCTGATCCTTGCAGCGGCTCCGGCCAGTCCGATCGCCGCTGCTATTCGGGCCCGCACTGGGTCTGCTACTGATACTGAACAAGACCTCACGGGGGTTTCATGAGTTCGACCACCAGCAGCCCAGGTGAGGACGGCCCGTTCGACATCCTGGGTTCGAAGGTGCTGCTCGGTGTGCAGGTCGTCGACCTGTCCCGGCTGTCCACGCACCCGATCCCGATGGTCGGCCAGGGTCTGGTCACCGTTGCCGGGCAAGGGCCTGTCGACTCGAACGGTGCCGGCAAATCCTCCTGGATCGCCGCACTGAGCCTGCTGCACGCCGACGACCAGTGGCGGCTGACCAGTGGCGCTCCGGGCGCTGCCGAACTCTTGTTCACGGCAGAAGCCGCCGGCCAGGAGGGAAGCTGGTCCAACGTCGACCGCGGCTACATCGTCGGTGTGTTCTCCGACCCGGACCTGACCGTCCTGGAGGAGATAGAGGCCGCAGCGATCACCGTATGGATCCGTATCAACCGCAAGGCCTCATACATCGACCTGCGCTGGAAGAACGGCCTACACGTTCCGTACGGCGCCACCGAGGCTGAGCGGGCTGCAGGCGCTGACGCCCTCTGGGCCGCCTTGCCGCACTCCAACGGCCGCACCGACTTCCACGCGAACAAGCTGTCCACTGTTCTCTATGGCGGCCAAGTCCGTTGTGTGTCGTTCCTGTCGACGTCAGTCCGGTCCAGCCCGACGGCAAACCTGCTGGCCGAGCCGCTCAACGAACTCGGCCCGGCCCGTATCTTCAACGCGATCGCCACCCTGACCGGCCTCGACCACGAGCTGGAGCAGGAGCAGACCCATCGCTCCGCCGAGCACACCCAGCGCGAAGCCACCAAACAGGCCGCCGCGGATCTGCAGCGGTGGGAGCAGGAGATGGCCGCCGTCGAGGCCGGCATCCAGCAGCGAGTCACCGCCCGTACGGCGCTCGCCGACGCGCGGGATGCCTGGTCGGCCCGATGTGCGCGGCACCTCGTCGACGGTGACGCGCGCAATGCCGAGATCATCCACGAACTCGGCGACCTCGACCTGCGGGTGGCCGAGCAGGAGGCGAAGCGCGAGGCCGTCGACCAGGAGCTGGAGGCCTTCGGCAGCGAGGAGAACCTGCTGCGCGACGTCCAGCTCACCCGGCAGGAGCGCGACCAGCTCGACGCGCGAGACCGTGAACTGGACCTGGCTCAGCGTTCCGTCCGTGAATCCCTCGAGCGGCTCGGCCAGGAACAACGCAAGCTCAACGACACCGGCCGCGCTGCCGACGGTCGCGACCTCGCCGTGGCTGCCGCCGAACAGGAAGAGGCCCGGGCCGCACTGGAGGAGCAGATCGGCCGGGAGCACGCTGCCCGGGCGGCGGTTGATGCGGCGACGGCTGAGCTCAAGGAGGCCGAGAGCGGTCAAACCGTCGCGGCCCCGCAACAGCAGATCCTTCAGGCCGCAGGTATTGAGTGCGCCGGTCTGACCGACATCACGGAGCTGAAGTCCTCCGACCGCGCTGAGTGGGAGCCGCGGCTCGCGCCTTATCGCGAAGCTCTGGTGGTTGGTTTTGAGGACAGCGCCCTTGCGGCCGAGGCTCTCGCGGATGCCGGGTATGCCGGGTGGTTGCTCGTACTGGCGAATCGGCCGGGCAAGTTCGGCAAGGGCGGGCCTGCGAGTGCTGACAAGCGGTTCAAGCTCGACGCCTTCTTCGCGGCTCTGGAGTCTCGTGCGGCCAAGGACCTCATCGACGAACCGGCTGGCGTTGTAGCCGTCGGGCAGTTCGAGGAGCCGTTTACCGGTCGTACGGCCCGGATCGAGGCCGCGCGACGTCGACTGGCTTTGGCCGACGAGGCCCGCGCTGCCGCGTATGACGCGCTTGAGAAGGCACGCGCCCGTGTGGAGCAGGCCTCACGTCGTACGGCGGCTGCACAAGCGTTGGCGTCCGCGGCCGACGTACAGGAGCAGATCCTGGCGCTGCGCGAGTCGAACGACCGCTACGAGCAGGACCGGGCAGACCTGGCACCGAAGCTCCAGGCCGCCAAGGAATCCGCAGAGGCCGCTGCCGGCCAACAGCTAGTACGCGACGAACGGCTGAAGAACCTCGAGGCCACGCGCAAGGACCACGAACGCATCCTCGACGACCTTCGTAGGCGCCGTCTCGACTTGTTGTCGGAGCAGACTGACCTGGATCTCGAGGGCCGTTCTGGTGTTTGGGGCGACTCTGCCGAGGCTGCGCACGTGTTCCTGCTGGAACTGGCTGACGACGCACAGCGGCGTACGACTGCTGACTGGAACCACTACACCAGTGCGCAGCTAGACGACGTCGTACGACGCTGCTTCCCGAATTCGCGCTCGCAGTCTGGGGAGATCCCGTCGGAGCTGGCGGAGATCCTCAACGGCGCCGAAGGCTGGACTAGCGGGACGCTGAGCGTGCGAGTCGGTCTGGTGCCGGCGCTATTGCGGGCGCTCAACAGCCATCTCGCGCAGCACGAGACGTTCGACAGCATTCAGCAGGGCCAGATCAGCAGTCAGCGGGCGGAACGCCATGCCGCGCTTGCCCGGGCTCGCGAGGGTCTGGACGAGGCCGAGAACACCGCGCGGGCACACCGGGCCTCACTGGCCGACGGCATCAAGGCCCGGCTCCGGCTGGTCTCAGCGGAGTTCGACCGGCTCGACCAGGCGTACGGCGGCTACGGCGCGAAGCTGGAATTCCCGGAGCCGGATCCGCCCGCCGAACCGGACAAGCCGTGGCGATGGACCGTCACGCCGAAGTGGCGGCGTTCCGAGGGCGGCCCGTTCTCCGCGTTCAACGTCAAGGGCAACACCGCGCAGATGGACGAGAAGGCCGTGAAGCTGGTGTGCGCCGCCGCGCTCGCGGGTGGTAGCGACCGGCCGTTGCTGCTCATCCTCGACGAACTCGGGCGCAACCTCGGCAGCCAGCACCGCCGCGAGGCCGTCGCCCTGTTCGAGCAAATCGGCCGGGACCGGAACATCACCGTCATCGGCGCACTCCAGGACGACATGGAACGCTACGCGCTGTCCTCGTCCCGCCTGTACGTCAAGCTGCGGCGGAGTTCCGACACGATGGCGTACAACCAGGCGCCGATCGTGAAGGGCAACGACGACAATCGCGACCGCGTCGAGTTGCTGCGCGAATGGCTCGAGTCCTACCGCGGGCCGACGCCCGTGCTGGAGATCGAGGAGCCGGTGCTCACCTGAGCGTTATCCTCTCGTTTCCCCCGCCGTCAGCTCTGGGTCTTGCTGCCCGGCCCATGATGTGGTCCAGTCGTGCGGTGGAACGCTGGACGATAATCTCACCACTTGGCTAACAGAATGTTGACAGTTGACCAATTGGGCGTTTGACCCGTGATGCGTTCACACTGTGTCGGTGAGGCCCACCATTAGTGCTCCGCGACAGTCGTCATTACGACGGGACGCGGTTCGGCGAAGGTGTGGCGACCGGCCGTCGCCGACCAGGCTCCAGCCGGAACGGAGGGCGTGAAATGGCTTCTTGGCTACTACGGGCCCAATGGACCGGCCGCGAGGACTCCCCCGTTCCGGATGTCGCGGGCCGTGTCGCCGCGACCCTCACCGCGGTCGCCGTCGCCTTCCCGGAGGCTTCGTCGTGGACTCAGGACGACCGCTTCGGCGTCGACGCCCTGACGGTAGAAACGAGCGGGCCGATCGAGGAGCTCGTTGCGGGTGTCACCAGCGCTACCGGGGTGACGCGGCTGCATCTGCAGAGTGGCGGCGAGCTGCCGTGGCTGTTCGACCTGGCCGCTGGAGCCGAGGGGCCGGCGACTGATCAGCTGACCCTGCACTGGAGTGACGAGAGCGCGCTGGCCGACTCCGAGCGGTTTGCTCAGGTGTTGCGCGCGGTGGTTAGCATCTGGGAGCCCGAGTGGGCGAGTATCGCCGACACGGACCTGGCTGCCGAGGCTGGGATCTTCCGTCGGGGTATCCCGATGATCGGGTGGCTCACGTATGTGCGCGGCATGGTCACCGGCGCGGACGGCGTCGACATCGACCTGGTCCCGTTCGAGCGCGGGACGTTGCTCCAGGCGCCGGTAAGCCCAGCCGAGCTCTCCCCGGTCCACATCTGCGCCGCGGCCGCCCTAGTCGGCATCATGCCGGAGATCTCCTAGCCCTTAGCAGTACCGCCTCAGGTGCTGCCCTTCGGCCTATGGCGCCACGCCCTCGGCCGCAAGATCGACGCCGCATCGGCGGTCGCGGGCGGAGGTGTTTGGTGGGGGAAATGTTAAGGGCCACCCGTTGCCGGGTGGCCCTTAACAGTGTGAATGTCCGGCGACGTCCTACTCTCCCACGACCTCCCGGTCGCAGTACCATCGGCGCTGGCGGGCTTAACTTCCAGGTTCGGAATGGAGACTGGGTGTTTCCCCGACGCTATGGTCACCGTAACTCTTGTAGAACTACAAGCCACCCACGTGTTGCTGGGTCTGGCTGTGTTCTGAAAGCTGCATAGTGGACGCATTGTTACGCAGACACACACACTGTGTGTCGGGTCTTTGTGTTTGTTGTGCTTGTCTCGAGTTCTTTGTTGCGTGTTGAGACAAGCCCTCGGCCTATTAGTACCAGTCAGCTGCACACGTTGCCGTGCTTCCACTTCTGGCCTATCAACCCAGTGGTCTGCTGGGGGCCTTACCCGGTTAACCCGGTGGGAGACCTCATCTTGAAGCGTGCTTCCCGCTTAGATGCTTTCAGCGGTTATCACTTCCGAACGTAGCCAACCAGCCGTGCTCCTGGCGGAACAACTGGCACACCAGAGGTTCGTCCACCCCGGTCCTCTCGTACTAGGGGCAGCCCTTCTCAAGTCTCCTGCGCGCGCAGCGGATAGGGACCGAACTGTCTCACGACGTTCTAAACCCAGCTCGCGTGCCGCTTTAATGGGCGAACAGCCCAACCCTTGGGACCTACTCCAGCCCCAGGATGCGACGAGCCGACATCGAGGTGCCAAACCATCCCGTCGATATGGACTCTTGGGGAAGATCAGCCTGTTATCCCCGGGGTACCTTTTATCCGTTGAGCGACGGCGCTTCCACTTGCCACCGCCGGATCACTAGTTCCGACTTTCGTCCCTGCTCGACATGTCTGTCTCACAGTCAAGCTCCCTTGTGCACTTGCACTCGACACCTGATTGCCAACCAGGCTGAGGGAACCTTTGAGCGCCTCCGTTACCTTTTAGGAGGCGACCGCCCCAGTCAAACTACCCACCAGGCACTGTCCCTGATCCGGATAACGGACCGAGGTTAGACAGCCAGAACAACCAGAGTGGTATTTCAACGATGACTCCACACTCACTGGCGTGAATGCTTCACAGTCTCCCACCTATCCTACACAAGTTGTACCGACCACCAATACCAAGTTGTAGTAAAGGTCCCGGGGTCTTTCCGTCCTGCTGCGCGTAACGAGCATCTTTACTCGTAATGCAATTTCGCCGAGTCCACGGTTGAGACAGCGCCCAAGTCGTTACGCCATTCGTGCAGGTCGGAACTTACCCGACAAGGAATTTCGCTACCTTAGGATGGTTATAGTTACCACCGCCGTTTACTGGCGCTTAAGTTCAAAGCTTCGCCGGCCGAAACCAGCTAACTCGTCCCCTTAACGTTCCAGCACCGGGCAGGCGTCAGTCCGTATACATCGAATTACTTCTTCGCACGGACCTGTGTTTTTAGTAAACAGTCGCTTGGGCCTGGTCTCTGCGGCCATCAACGCTTCCACCAGCAAGTGGTGTCACGCATCAGGCCCCCCTTCTCCCGAAGTTACGGGGGCATTTTGCCGAGTTCCTTAACCATGGTTCACTCGATCGCCTTGGTATTCTCTACCTGATCACCTGTGTCGGTTTGGGGTACGGGCGGCTCTAACACTCACTACGAAGTTTTTCTCGGCAGCATGGGATCATCCACTTCCCCTAAACGGGTCCGCCTCGGCTCTCAGGCTCAATGAGACACGGATTTGCCTATGTCTCGCCCTACCACCTTGCCCGCGGATCAGCTTGCGCCTACCATCGCCGCGGTTGGACTACCCTCCTGCGTCACTCCTTAGTGCACCTAATACCAGCTCGGGTCAGAAGATCCCCCACTCAACCCGAAGGTCTTGTGGCTTCACATCCTTAGCATCACCGGGTTCGGTCGGGTCGTGTTAATGCCGGTACGGGAATATCAACCCGTTGTCCATCGACTACGCCTGTCGGCCTCGCCTTAGGTCCCGACTTACCCAGGGCAGATTAGCTTGACCCTGGAACCCTTGATCATTCGGCGGACGGGTTTCTCACCCGTCATTCGCTACTCATGCCTGCATTCTCACTCGTGTAGCGTCCACAACTAGATCACTCTGCTGCTTCACTCGCTACACGACGCTCCCCTACCCATCCACACACCTGGACCCAACCCGAAGGTTGAGCCGGGTACTTGCATGAATGCCACAGCTTCGGCGGCTTGCTTGAGCCCCGCTACATTGTCGGCGCGGAATCACTTGACCAGTGAGCTATTACGCACTCTTTCAAGGGTGGCTGCTTCTAAGCCAACCTCCTGGTTGTCTGGGCAACTCCACATCCTTTTCCACTTAGCAAGCGCTTAGGGGCCTTAGCTGGTGATCTGGGCTGTTTCCCTCTCGACTACGGAGCTTATCCCCCGCAGTCTCACTGCCGCGCTCTCACTTACCGGCATTCGGAGTTTGGCTGATTTCGGTAAGCCGGTAAGCCCCCTAGACCATCCAGTGCTCTACCTCCGGTAAGAAACACGCGACGCTGCACCTATATGCATTTCGGGGAGAACCAGCTATCACGGAGTTTGATTGGCCTTTCACCCCTATCCACAGGTCATCCCCCAGGTTTTCAACCCTGGTGGGTTCGGTCCTCCACGCGGTCTTACCCGCGCTTCAACCTGCCCATGGATAGATCACTCCGCTTCGGGTCTAGAGCATGCGACTACAGCGCCCTATTCAGACTCGCTTTCGCTACGGCTACCCCACACGGGTTAACCTCGCCACATACCACTAACTCGCAGGCTCATTCTTCAAAAGGCACGCCGTCACAACCCCCAAAAGGATCGCTCCGACGGATTGTAGGCAATCGGTTTCAGGTACTATTTCACTCCCCGCCTGGGGTACTTTTCATCTTTCCCTCACGGTACTATTCCGCTATCGGTCACCAAGAAGTATTTAGGCTTAGCGGGTGGTCCCGCCAGATTCACACAAGATTTCAGGGGTCCCGTGCTACTCGGGAAAACACTCGAGAGTTGTCGTCTTACGTCTACGGGGCTATTACCCTCTACGGCACGACTTTCCAGAAAACTTCGACTTCAACAACAATTTCTGACTCTCCGGACCTACGGCAATAGAATCCTGAATGCTCCCACAACCCCACATACGCAACGCTCGCCGGCTATCACACGCACATGGTTTAGCCTCTTCCGCTTTCGCTCGCCACTACTCACGGAATCACTATTGTTTTCTCTTCCTGCGGGTACTGAGATGTTTCACTTCCCCGCGTTCCCTCCAGACACCCTATGTGTTCAGGCACTGGTAACTGGCTTTAGAATGCCAGCTGGGTTTCCCCATTCGGACACCCCCGGATCACAGCTTGGTTGCCAACTCCCCGGGGCTTATCGCAGGCTCCAACGTCCTTCATCGGCTCTTGGTGCCAAGACATCCACCGATTGCCCTTAGTAGCTTGTCATCAACACACAACAAAAAACTAAAGACAACAAAAACAAAGATGCTCGCGTCCACTATGCAGTTCTCAAAAAACAGACAGGAAAACCAGTTGCTACCACCACTTGCAGAGAACACAGATCCCGTCGAGGAAAAACACCCGACAGACAACCCTAGTCTCGGCAGTCTGGTGACGACTGGCCCCAGCCACACCACCACACCCAACCCAACGGCCAGGTGTAGTTCAGTGACCCAGAAAAACCGGTTCGGCCTCGACCCTCACGGGTCTAGCCGGCCTGATTTTTCAGGACCCAACAGCGCGCCTCGGCACCTCACTCCACCTCGTCCACGTTCCACGCTCCCACCCACAAGTGGATGATCGCAGTACTAGCGTTCTCGGTATCGCTCGGTGCCTAATGGTCAATGTTCCACATTCCGAAGCATCGACGCCCTGGAACGTTCGTCCAGGAAACATCGAATGGACAGCGCCACTTCCGTGGACACTGTCTCTTGCTCCTTAGAAAGGAGGTGATCCAGCCGCACCTTCCGGTACGGCTACCTTGTTACGACTTCGTCCTAATCGCCAGCCCCACCTTCGACGGCTCCCTCCACAAGGGTTAGGCCACCGGCTTCGGGTGTTGCCGACTTTCATGACGTGACGGGCGGTGTGTACAAGGCCCGGGAACGTATTCACCGCAGCGTTGCTGATCTGCGATTACTAGCGACTCCGACTTCATGGGGTCGAGTTGCAGACCCCAATCCGAACTGAGACCGGCTTTTTGGGATTCGCTCCACCTTGCGGTTTCGCAGCCCTTTGTACCGGCCATTGTAGCATGCGTGAAGCCCTGGACATAAGGGGCATGATGACTTGACGTCATCCCCACCTTCCTCCGAGTTGACCCCGGCAGTCTCCTATGAGTCCCCACCATAACGTGCTGGCAACATAGGACGAGGGTTGCGCTCGTTGCGGGACTTAACCCAACATCTCACGACACGAGCTGACGACAGCCATGCACCACCTGTAAACCGACTAAAAGGGGCCATGTCTCCATGGCTTTCCGGCATATGTCAAACCCAGGTAAGGTTCTTCGCGTTGCATCGAATTAATCCGCATGCTCCGCCGCTTGTGCGGGCCCCCGTCAATTCCTTTGAGTTTTAGCCTTGCGGCCGTACTCCCCAGGCGGGGCGCTTAATGCGTTAGCTGCGGCACGGAGGACGTGGAATGTCCCCCACACCTAGCGCCCAACGTTTACGGCGTGGACTACCAGGGTATCTAATCCTGTTCGCTACCCACGCTTTCGCTCCTCAGCGTCAGGTAAGGCCCAGAGAGCCGCCTTCGCCACCGGTGTTCTTCCTGATATCTGCGCATTCCACCGCTACACCAGGAGTTCCGCTCTCCCCTGCCTACCTCTAGTCTGCCCGTATCGGAAGCAGGCTCGGAGTTAAGCTCCGAGTTTTCACTCCCGACGCGACATACCGCCTACGAGCCCTTTACGCCCAATAATTCCGGACAACGCTCGGACCCTACGTATTACCGCGGCTGCTGGCACGTAGTTGGCCGGTCCTTCTTCTGCAGGTACCGTCACTCTCGCTTCGTCCCTGCTGAAAGAGGTTTACAACCCGAAGGCCGTCATCCCTCACGCGGCGTTGCTGCGTCAGGCTTTCGCCCATTGCGCAATATTCCCCACTGCTGCCTCCCGTAGGAGTCTGGGCCGTGTCTCAGTCCCAGTGTGGCCGGTCGCCCTCTCAGGCCGGCTAACCGTCGACGCCTTGGTAGGCCATTACCCCACCAACAAGCTGATAGTCCGCGAGCCCATCCCCAACCGCCAGAACTTTCAAACCCCACACATGAGAGCAGGGCTATTATTCGGTATTAGACCCCGTTTCCGAGGCTTATCCCAAAGTTGAGGGTAGGTTGCTCACGTGTTACTCACCCGTTCGCCGCTCGTGTACCCCGAAGGGCCTTACCGCTCGACTTGCATGTGTTAAGCACGCCGCCAGCGTTCGTCCTGAGCCAGGATCAAACTCTCCGTTGAAATCAATATGCAAAACCAGAACCCCAAAGAGCCCCAGTGAGCAAACAATCTAACTTAAAGCGATCCGATGAATCAGAAACAATCAAACTGACTTATTTCAATAATTACAAAGGAATTTCCATTCACAAGAAACGATCAAACGACGAAGTCGTCCAACCGAATCCCATGGACGGGATAATTCGGCATTGACTTTCGGCACGCTGTTGAGTTCTCAAAAATCAGACGCACACCGCGCCCAACACTCTCGTGTTCAGCTCCGGGGCAACCCGCAGAACATTACTGTTTCATCCAGACCCGGTCAAATCGGGCTTTCCGATCCAGCACCCCTTGCGTGACTCAGCGACCGAACCTCACACAGAGCGTGTGATTCGGCTCTAAGACCTTCAGGGAGTTTGGAACGTCCGGCCGCTTTCGCGTCCCGCACTCGCTCCAACAAGAA